>NZ_DIUM01000117.1:0-14704 GCF_002423035.1 Thiocapsa sp. UBA6158 | reverse complement strand
TGCACCATGGGCGAGTACTTCCGCGACAAGGGTGAAGACGCGCTGATCGTCTACGATGATTTGACCAAGCAGGCGTGGGCCTACCGCCAAGTTTCGCTGTTGCTGCGTCGTCCTCCGGGCCGCGAGGCCTATCCCGGCGACGTCTTTTATCTCCACTCCCGTTTGCTCGAGCGCGCCGCGCGCGTGAACGCACACTATGTGGAGCAGGCCACCGGCGGAGCCGTAAAAGGCAAGACCGGTTCCCTGACGGCTCTGCCGATCATCGAGACCCAGGCCGGCGACGTCTCCGCCTTCGTTCCGACCAACGTGATCTCGATCACGGACGGTCAGATCTTCCTCGAGACCGACCTCTTCAACGCCGGTATTCGCCCCGCCATCAATGCCGGTTTGTCGGTATCGCGTGTCGGCGGCGCTGCCCAGACGAAGATCATCAAGAAGCTCGGCGGCGGTATCCGTCTTGCGCTCGCCCAGTATCGCGAGCTCGCGGCCTTCTCGCAGTTCGCATCCGACCTCGACGAGGCCACCCGCAAGCAATTGCAGCGTGGCGAGCGCGTCACCGAGCTGATGAAGCAGTTCCAGTACTCGCCCATGAGTGTCGGTCAGATGGCGGTGTCGCTCTTTGCGGCCAACGAAGGCTATCTCGACGACGTCGATGTGAAGAAGATCGTCGACTTCGAGCAGGCGATGCAGAGCTATATGAAGTCAGCCCAGGCGGCCTTGATCGAGCAAATCGATACAACCGGCGATTACAACGCGGAAATCCAGACCGCGATGCACGAGGCCATCAAGGCGTTCAAAGCCAACAACACCTGGTAGGGAAGCCGCCAGCCATCAGCCGACACGGTCCTTCCGGGACCATGTCGGCTGGCGTGGTGCATTTTGACACGTATCGAACCTTCACCACCCTGCCGCCTCCGCCGGAGGCCGAGGGCTGGAGACCGGGAGCTAACACATGGCAGGCGCCAAAGAAATCCGCACCAAAATTGCGAGCATCAAGAGCACGCAAAAGATCACCGGCGCCATGCAGATGGTGGCGGCTTCCAAGATGCGCAAGGCGCAGGACCGGATGGCGGCATCGAAGCCCTATTCGGAGAAGATGCTCCAAGTCATCAGCCATCTGGCGCGGGCGACTCCCGAGTACCGCCATTCGTTCATGGCGCTGGAGCGCCCGCACAAGCGCGTCGGCTATATCGTTGTCTCGTCCGACCGCGGTCTTTGCGGTGGATTGAACAGCAATCTTTTTCGTCGCCTCGTCATCGACATCAAAGAGAAGCGCGCGGCCGGAACCGAGCCCTCATTTTGCACCATCGGATCCAAGGCGTTGGGCTTCTTCAAGCGCTTCGGCGGGGACGTCAAGGCACAGGTCACGAATCTCGGCGACAAGCCGCACATCGAGGACCTGATCGGACCCGTCAAGGTCATGTTGGACGCCTTCGAGGCCAAGGAGCTCGACGCCATCTATGTCGCGAGCAACGAGTTCGTCAACACCATGACCCAGCGTCCCACGATCCGGCAATTGGTGCCGATCATCGGTGAAGAGCAGTCCGCGATGCCCTATCACTGGGATTACATCTACGAGCCCGATGCACACACGGTGCTCGATGCCCTGTTGACCCGTTATATCGAGTCGCTCGTCTACCAAGCGGTGGTCGAAAACGGCGCCTGCGAGCAAGCCTCGCGTATGGTCGCGATGAAGTCGGCCTCGGACAATGCCGGCGACCTGATCGGCGAGCTTCAGCTCATCTACAACAAGGCCCGACAGGCTGCGATCACCCAAGAGATCTCCGAGATCGTGAGCGGCGCGGCCGCCGTGTAATCGCCCGATACGTCGCAGTCGCTCGCGCCCTGCGCTCCGACATCGAGTGCTCGGACACAAACAGAATCGCTATTGGCCGGAAGGCATAAGAGGAAAAGACTATGAGCTCTGGTAACGTGGTGGAGATCATCGGGGCCGTCGTGGACGTTCAGTTCCCGCGCGGCGAGATACCTAAGGTCTATGAGGCGCTCAAGATCGAGTCGACGGGACTGACCCTCGAGGTTCAGCAACAGCTCGGCGACGGCGTGGTGCGCACGATCGCCATGGGATCCACTGATGGTCTGCAGCGCGGTATCCCCGCACTTGCCACCGGTGCACCGATTCAGGTGCCGGTCGGGCAGAAGACGCTCGGACGCATCATGGACGTGCTGGGCAATCCCATCGACGAGTTGGGTGATGTCGGCTCCGAGGAGCGCTGGTCGATCCATCGTGCCGCGCCGCCGTTTGAAGACCAGGCAACCTCCACCGAGATTCTCGAGACAGGCATCAAGGTCATCGACCTCATCATGCCGATTGCCAAGGGCGGCAAGGTTGGTCTGTTTGGCGGCGCCGGCGTGGGCANNGGCGTCGGCGAGCGTACCCGCGAGGGCAACGACTTCTATCACGAGATGAAGGAGTCGAACGTTCTCGACAAGGTGGCCTTGGTCTACGGCCAGATGAACGAGCCGCCCGGCAATCGTCTTCGCGTCGCGCTGACCGGTCTGACGATGGCCGAGTTCTTCCGCGAAGAGGGCCGCGATGTGCTGCTCTTCGTCGACAACATTTACCGCTACACCCTGGCCGGAACCGAGGTCTCGGCGCTCTTGGGTCGCATGCCGTCCGCCGTGGGTTACCAACCGACGCTGGCCTCCGAGATGGGCGCGCTGCAGGAACGCATCACCTCCACGCGCACCGGCTCCATCACCTCCTTCCAGGCGGTGTATGTCCCCGCGGACGACTTGACCGACCCGTCGCCGGCGACCACCTTTGCGCATTTGGACGCAACCCTCGTGTTGTCCCGTCAGATCGCGGAGCTGGGCATCTACCCGGCCGTGGATCCACTGGACTCCACCAGCCGAATCCTCGACCCGAACGTGGTCGGCCAGGAGCACTACCAGACCGCGCGTGCGGTGCAGGGCACCTTGCAGCGCTACAAGGAGCTCAAGGACATCATCGCCATCCTCGGCATGGACGAGCTCTCCGACGACGACAAGCTCGCCGTGTCGCGTGCACGCAAGATCCAGCGCTTCCTCTCGCAGCCCTTCTTCGTGGCCGAGGTCTTCACCGGCTCGCCCGGTAAGTTCGTGTCCGTCAAAGACACCATCAAGGACTTCAAGGCAATCGTGAACGGCGACTACGATCACCTGCCCGAGCAGGCCTTCTATATGGTCGGCGGCATCGAGGAAGCGGTGACCAAGGCCGAGAAGATGGGTAGCTAAAACGCGGCCTGTGTGACGTGCGCTGAACGTGACTTTGGTCGGGCGGCGCACTTCTACACAGATGTCGGCGCAGCCGCGTTTTAGGATTTTATTTTTTGTTCTTGAACCGCGTCGGCACAACGCAATTGAAGTCCGCCTCGGGCGGATTCCGCGATAACGTCCTTTGTGACAACAGGGCGCGGTTCAACAGGGGTGCACTATGGCGATGACAATTCACGTCGATATCGTAAGCGCCGAAGGGGCGATTCATTCGGGTCAGGCGACTATGGTGTACGCGACCGCCCAGCTGGGCGAAGTCGGTATCGCGCCCCGGCATACCGCTTTCATCAGCCGTCTGAAGCCGGGCGATGTGCGGGTCGAGAACGAGCACGGCGAGCAGGAGCATTTCTACGTCTCCGGCGGCATGCTCGAGGTCCAGCCGCATGTCGTGACCGTGCTGGCCGACACCGCGATCCGTGCACGCGACCTCGACGAGGCCGCGGCACTCGATGCCAAGCGCCGTGCCGAGGAGGCATTGGCCGGTCAGACCGCTCAGTTCGAGTACGCCAAGGCGCAAGCCGAGCTGGCCGAGGCGATCGCACAATTGCGAGCGATCGAGAAGCTCCGCAAGATGAAGGGCTGATCCGTCCGGATCGCTCCTTGAGTTTACGCATCCATAGGCCCGCTCGGACACGAGCGGGCCGTTCGTTCGACGAGGCATCGCCTCGACCCTCTTCCTGCTTCCCTTGTTCGCTACGCCCCACCGGCGACCCGCAAGGGGGCCCCCGCCGGCCCATCCTGACCCGGAGGCGAACCCCATCATGCCAGATCAGCTCATCAGTGCCGGCAAGCTTGTCGCGCTGACCTACCGCATCGAAGACGGGCAGGGCAATGTCCTGGAGCAGACCGATATCCCGGTCAGCTATATTCACGGCGGTCAAACCGAGCTGATCGGCGGCATGGGGGCGGCTGTCGACGGGCGTTGCGCCGGCGATGCGGTCGAGCTGGTCCTGGAACCGGATCAAGGCTTCGGCGCGCATGATCCCGACCTGATCTTTACCGACATCTTGGAGAACGTGCCGACCGAATTCAGGTTCGTCGGTGCCGAGGTGCAGATGGAGAACGAAGCGGGTGAAACACGCCAGTTCCACGTTACCCGGATCGAGGACGGGAGGCTCACCCTCGACGGCAACCATCCGCTCGCCGGCAAGACCCTGCGCGTCCATGTCAAGATCGCGGAGGTGCGCGAACCGACACATGCGGAGTTGACGGCGGACCTTGGCGGGGGTGGAATGCTTCCCGGTGGCGGTCTGCACTGACCCGGCGTTTGAAGAGGGCGAAACGATGAGGCTTGGAGTCGTAATCTTGGCGGCGGGGCTCGGCAAGCGGATGCGCTCGGCCCTTCCGAAGGTGCTTCATCCCTTGGCCGGCAAGCCCTTGCTTGCCCATGTCCTGGACACCGCCGCGGCGATCGGTGCCGAGCGCATCGTCACCGTCTACGGTCACGGCGGCGCACAGGTCCGCGCCGCGCTGGCCGATACCGGATGCCGCTGGGTCGAGCAGGCCGAGCAACTGGGCACCGGACATGCCGTCATTCAGGCCATGCCGCAGGTTGCGGACATGGATCGTGTCTTGATCCTCTACGGCGACGTACCGCTCATCACTGCCGAGACCTTGAGGCGTCTGCTCCATGTCGCGGCCGAAACGGATCTCGGGATCCTGACCGCGGATGTCCCGGATCCAGCCGGTTATGGCCGTATTCTGCGCGACAGCCGCGCCCGGGTTGTCGGGATCGTCGAGGAAAAGGACGCGACGCCCGAACAGCGCGCCGTCACCGAGATCAACACAGGCATTCTGCTCGCCGACCGATCGAGGCTCGACGGCTGGCTCGCCCGCATCGACAACGACAATGTTCAGGGTGAGTACTATCTCACCGACGTGACCGCGCTCGCCGCGGCCGAGGGCGTGGCGGTCGCATCCACCCGGCCCGGACGACTCGCGGAGGTCGCCGGCGTCAACGATCGGGTTCAGCTTGCAGCCCTCGAGCGCGACTATCAGCGCCATGCCGCCGAAGACCTCATGCGCTCGGGCGTGACCTTGGCGGATCCGTCGCGGTTCGATCTGCGCGGCGTTCTCCATGCCGAGCCGGATGTCGGCATCGACATCAATTGTGTGTTCGAGGGCGAGGTCAGGCTTGCGACCGGGGTGCGCATCGGCCCCAACTGTCTCCTGAAGGACTGCAGCATCGGCCCGGATACCCACATTCTGGCCAACTCGGTGATCGAGGGTGCTGCGGTCGGAGCCCACGCGCGGATCGGTCCCTTCGCGCGGCTGCGTCCCGACACCCGACTTGCCGACCACACCCATGTCGGCAATTTCGTGGAGATCAAAAAGACCAGTCTCGGCGTCGGCAGCAAGGCCAACCATCTGACCTATCTGGGCGACGCCGAGATCGGCGCCGGCGTAAACGTCGGCGCGGGCACCATCACCTGCAACTACGACGGCGCGAACAAGTCGGTCACCCGGATCGAAGACGGGGCCTTTATCGGATCGAACACTGCGCTGGTCGCGCCCGTGCGGGTCGGCGGCGGGGCGACCATCGGCGCCGGTTCCGTGATTGCGCGCGACACCCCGCCGAACCAGCTCACGCTGACGCGCGCCCCGCAAAGGACGATTCCGGGATGGGCGCGGCCTCGGAAGCGACCGGTCTCCTGATCGGGCGGCTCGGTCTAAACCGCGCCGACTCCAACGGTCATCACGTCTGCCGGGGCCGACCCCTTCCCAAAACATCGCATACCGTGCTGGGCGCGGTTTAAGACACACGAGGGATAAGTCATGTGCGGTATCGTCGGTGCGATCGCCCAACGTCCAGTCTCGGCCATTCTGCTGGAAGGGCTGAGGCGTCTTGAATATCGGGGCTATGACTCCGCCGGGATCGCAGTCCTCGAGGCACCCTGCCGTCTCAACCGCGCCCGCACACTCGGGAAGGTCGCGCGCTTGGCCGAGGCGGTCGCCGAGCGGCCGTTGCCCGGCACGCTGGGCATCGCGCATACGCGCTGGGCGACCCATGGCGAGCCTGCGACCCGCAATGCCCATCCCCATGTCTGTCGCGACCGCTGCCTGGTCGTGCACAACGGGATCATCGAGAATCACGAAGAGCTGCGTCGCGAGCAGACCGCCGCGGGCCACCGCTTCACGTCCGAAACCGATACCGAGGTCGTCGTCCACGCCGTCTTCGACCAGCTCGAGGCCGGCCATACCCTGCTTGATGCCGTACGTCTGGCGACGACACGCCTACGCGGCGCCTATGCCCTCGGCGTGATCGATGCGCAGGATCCGGAGCATCTGGTCGCGGCTCGCCAGGGCAGTCCGCTGGTCATCGGGGTCGGGTTCGGCGAGCACTTCATTGCCTCCGATGTCTTTGCCCTGTTGCCCGTAACCCATCGATTCATCTTCCTCGAAGAGGGCGACATCGCCGAGCTGATGCGCGAATCCGTTCGCATCTGGGACCGCGACGGCAACCTCGTCGTGCGGCCGGTGAAGACCTCGGCGGTCTCGGCCGATGCCGCCGAGCGCGGCGAGTATCGCCATTTCATGCTCAAGGAGATCTTCGAGCAGCCGCGTGCGATCGCCGACACGCTCGAAGGTCGCTTGGTCGGCACGCGCGTCCTGCCCGAGAGCTTCGGCAATCTGGCCCCGGAGATCTTCGCTCGGGTCAAGGCGGTCACCCTGGTCGCCTGCGGCACCAGCTTCCATGCCGCGCTGGTCGCACGCTATTGGATCGAGGCCCTCGCTGGCCTGCCCTGCACCGTCGAGGTCGCGAGCGAGTACCGCTATCGCAAGCAGGTGGTGCCGGCCGACGCCTTGTTCGTGACCCTGTCGCAATCCGGCGAGACGGCCGATACGCTCGCGGCGCTGCGCCTGGCGAAGGCCTCGGGCTATGCGGCGACGCTCGCCATCTGCAATGTCCCCGAGAGCTCCCTGGTCCGCGAGTCGGACCTGGTGCTCTTGACCCATGCCGGCCCTGAGATCGGTGTCGCCTCCACCAAGGCGTTCACCACCCAACTGGTCGCCTTGTTGCTGATGACCGTGGCGCTCGGCCACGAAAATGCGCTGAGCGATAGCGCCGAGGCTCATGTGGTCGCCTTGCTTCGCGCGCTCCCCGGCAAGGTCGAGGCGGTGCTGGATCTCGACGACCGGATCGCCGCCCTTGCCGAGGTCTTCGTCGACAAGCAGCACACACTCTTCCTCGGACGCGGCGAGCAATATCCGATCGCCATGGAAGGCGCGCTCAAGCTCAAGGAGATCTCCTACATCCACGCCGAGGCATACCCCGCGGGCGAGCTCAAGCACGGACCCCTTGCCCTGATCGACGAGCAGATGCCCGTGGTCGCCGTCGCGCCCAACAACGCCCTGCTGGAAAAGCTCAAATCCAATCTCGAAGAGGTCCGCGCTCGCGGCGGCCAGCTCTATGTCTTCGCCGACCTGCATGTCCCCATGGTCGAAGAGGAAGGCGTGACCGTCATCCGTCTTCCCGAGACGGACGACCTGATCGATCCCATCATCTTCACCATCCCCCTTCAACTGCTGGCGTATCACGTCGCCGTGCTCAAGGGGACCGATGTGGATCAGCCTCGTAACCTCGCAAAATCCGTGACAGTGGAATAAGCCACGATCCCGGGTGGGGATAACTGTTTACGGACCTGCCCTATACATGCCGTCAGGTCGACCCTGCACAGCGCTTGAGGCTTTGCCGCCGTCAGAGTGCCGAGTCCGCTTTTGAGCAGATGCCGGCCCTGAGATCCGTAAACATCGATCCGCGGCACGGCAAAGCGCTTCAACAGATTCGTGCCTTGCCTATGACGATATGGTCTCGACCACTCGATGACATGACCATCGACATCGTCGCGCGGCTGTTCGATGCCATCTTCAACGACCCGAGTTCTCGGCGACCGTGCGCGCTGAGTTGGCGAAGCTGCAGATTCCGGTGCTCAAGGTCGCGCTGTAGGATGGCGCATAGTCCCGACCAAGCGAGGGATCTCCGTGTCCAGCGTCAGTCGAGGCCGGAAGCCCAGAGTGCGCTCCAGCTTGTCCGAGGAGAACCAGGCGTCCCCTGTGAGCTTGCCGAGCCCGTCGAGCGTCAGCGGCATGCGCCGCCGGCTCAGACGCTCGCCGAGCGTGCCGATGCCGGCGGCGAGGCGCAGGGCCGGGAGCGGGATGGCCCAGCGCGGGACGGGTCGACCGAGTGCGATGAGGCTCTGCTCGTAAAGCCAACGGGTGGAATAGCCTCGACCGTCGGTGACCAGGTAGACCTCGCCGGCCGTCGCGGGCCGGCCGGCCACCAGGATCGCGGCGGCGACGGCGTCCTCGACATGGATCGCGGCGCGGTGATTCTCGATCCGAGGCCAGGGCGGGAAGCGCCCCGCGGCGACTGCCTTGACCATGCGGGCGATGTTGCCGCTGTCCCCGAGCCCGTAGACCATCGGAAGCCGCAAAACCGCGGTGTGTCGGCCGGTCGCGCGTCCAAGCTCCAGGACACTGCGCTCGGCGGCCAGCTTGGCGCGACCGTAGAGACTGTCCGGCGCCGGGGCAACCGATTCGTCGGCAGGTCGGCCCAGCGCACCGGCCCGATCGCCCATCGCCTTGATGCTGCTCAGATAGACGACTCGCCGAATCCCGGACTGTGCGACCCGGGCCATCAGGTTCGCGGTGCCCTCGGCCGTCACCGGCCAGTGGGACGGGGCCTCGTAGATGTCCGGCTCGTCCGGACGTGGCGAGTAGCTCGCCAAGTGGAACAGTGTGTCGATGCCGTCGCAGACCGAGGTCAGGCTCGACGGGTCGGTCAGGTCTGCGGCGCGGATCTCCGGACCCGGCCCCGGCCAGAGTGTCCGCGCCGCATCCGAGGATCGCGTCACGATCGCCACCCGGTGACCGGTCTGCAGCAGCTCCGCGACCAGTCGTCGGCCCACCTTGCCGGTCGCTCCGGTGACCAGGATCGATCCGAGCGGTGTGCTTGAGTCCGGGTCCATGATCAGTCCGCCTTCCCCGGTCTCGGTCGACCGACCATCCGGCTCAGGGTGTCGACGAGGACCCGGACCCAATAATGGGCACGGATGCCGAAGATGACCAACCCATTGAAGAGCATCGGATACCCCCGAGCCTGGAATTTGCGATAAAAGCGCTCCATCCCGCGATGTTTGTGTCGCTCGACCTCGAGTGGGCTACGTCGGCTGCATGCCCCTTTGTAATGGATGACGCTGACATCGGGGACGAGCGCGATCGCCCAACCGGCCTGCCGAAAACGCACGAACCAGTCGAGATCCTCGCAGTGCAGGAAATACCCCTCGTCGAGCGCCCCGACCGCGTCGAGCGCGCGCCGGCTCACCAACATGAAGGAGCCCGAGATCGCCTCGACCTCGACCGGCTCGACCGGCAGGGGCTCATGATGGAGGTTCAGACGGCGTCCTCCGCGATTGGGCAGGAGCCGATCGATCCGCAGGATGCGTTTGAGCGCGATCCAGGGGTCCGGAATCGCGCGGCGGCTGGCCACCTGCTCGCTCCCGTCCGGGTTGCGCACGATGCAGCCGGCCATGCCGACATCCGGGCGGGTGTCCATGAAGGCGAGCATCCGAGCTAGGGTATCCGGACCGACCAGACAGTCCGGGTTCAGGAACAGCAGGCGATCGGCCCGGACCAGCGGCAAGGCGCGGTTGTTGGCCGCGGCGAAACCCAGATTGGCCCGGTTCTCGAGGATGCTCAGTCGCGGATCCGCTCCGAACGTCGCGCGCAGATGCGCGAGGCTCCCGTCGTCCGACCCGTTGTCGCTCACGACGACCTCGACCGGTACGTTCGATCCGAGCACCGCCCCGACACACGCGCTCAGCAGATCGCCTGCGTTGTAGTTGACGACGATCACGCCGACGGCGGGGAGCGATGCGGCCGTGCTCATGCACTCACCTGCAGGTCGAGCGCCACTCGCAGCGCCTGTTCGGCCGCAGCGAAGCCGAAATGGGTCTCCATCACCCGGATGCCTCCGTCGGAGAGACGCTGCCAGAGCAGCGGATCCCGATCGAGCCGCGCGATCGCCTCGGCGAAAGCGGGCGCATCGTCCGCGATCAGGACCGATTCACCGTCGACCAGATGCATGCCCTCCGCGGCGACGCGGGTCGCAACCACGGGCAGACCGTGGGCGAGGCTCTGGTTGATCTTGCCCTTCACGCCTGCGCCGTAGCGCAGTGGCGCAACCGAGACACGGCACCCGGCGAAGAAGGGCTCTACGTCGGGGACGTGGCCAAGGATCTCGATATGCGGCCCGGCGCAGGCGAGGACCTCGCGCGGCGGATCTGCGCCGATGACGCTGAGCCGGATGTCCGGGACGCTCTCGCGCAGCAAGGGTAGGATCTCGTGACAGAGAAAGAGGACGGCGTCGGTGTTCGGGGGGTGTGCGAATGCGCCGATGAAGAGGATCCCGCTCCGCGCATCGTACGGCTTGGTCGAGCCGAGGACCCGGTGGATGTTGGAGACGACATGGACTCGGACATCCGGTGCCTCCACGGCCAGGATGTCGCGCTCGGCCTCGCTGACCACGAAGGTCAGATCGGCCCGACGCATAAGTCCGAGCTCCTGCGCCTTGCGACGCTCGGCGACACGAAGGGTCGCGCGATCGCCCTGCAGCTGCGCGAGTCGCCGCTCGCGCAGGAAGTGCAGATCGACCGTATCGAAGACGATGCGTGCCCTGGTGCAATGGGTCCGGGCCGCGTCGAGTGTGGCCGCCGCAGCATCGGCACGGCTCAGGATCACCAGTGCGTAGTCGGTCCCGTGACTGGACAGATGGTCGCGGATGCGGCGCACGTAGGGCCGGTAGAGCACCTCCACACCGATGCGCTGCAGGTCGGCGACATAGGGCTCGGGTGCCTCCAGATTCGCCGCCGCGAAGGTCACCTTGAAGCCGAGCCCTTGCAGGATGCGCAACAGGTTGAGCATCCGCACCGAGCCGGACTCGCGATCCGGGGTGACCATGTAGTTGTCGACCACGAGGACGCGGCGCCGCACCCCGCGCTCCTTCGCCCGTTCCAGATCCTCCCCGCGCTCGCCGAAGCCGGCCAAGACCTCGGCCCAGCGCGTTCGGAAGGTCTCGGCATTGATCCGCTGATAGCGCTTCAAACCCGTCTGGGTTTGCTCGTCGCGCCCGGCGCTGATCCCCTCGAAATGCACGACGCGGGACAGCGGCTGGTAGTAGACCGCACGTCCGGCTGCACGCACCCGGAAGGCCAGATCGGCATCCTCGTAATAGGCGGGTGCAAAGGCGCTGTCGAAGCCACCGAGACGCCTGAAGAGCGCGGTCTCGATGGCGAGTGCCGCGCCCGAGCAATAGTCGACGGCGCGTCGATAGCTGTATTGGGGCTTGTCCGGGGCGTCCAGGTGGCCGTAGTTCCAGGCCGTGCCGTCGGCAAAGAGGATGGCCCCGGCCTCCTGCTGGCGGCCGTCCGGATAGAGGAGGCGGCTGCCGACGATCCCGGCGTCGGGCGCGTCCTCGAAGGTGTCGATCAGCGCATCCAGCCAGCCGGGCTGGACCTGGGTGTCGTTGTTCAGAAAGACTAGATAGGCACCCTGCGCCGCCTCGGCCCCGCGATTGCAAGATCCGACGAACCCCAGATTCTCGGGGTTGCGGATCAGACGCAGACCGGGGTAGCGCGTGAGTCGCTCGGTGGTCCCGTCGCCCGAGCAGTCGTCGACGACGATCGTCTCGAAGGGCCGTTCGGCGCCCACCCGAGCCAGCGCGACGAGACAGTGGTGTGTGTAGCTGAATTGGTTGTGGACCGGGATCACCACCGAGACCAGCGGCGCCCCGTGCGGCGTCAGGTCGACCGGCGCGAAGGGCTCGGCGAGCGCGAGCAGACGCGGCGGGTCGGCCACACGCAGCGGCGTGGTGCCGAGGCGGCGCTTGAGCTTGCGCAGCAGGACGGCGACGCCCTCCGTGCGCAGGACATGGAGGGCGCGAGGGAAATAACGGAGGATGATGTCCAGGGCGTGCGTTCCGGCAGTCGATCCGACGGCCGTCATCCTACCATCTACCAGGAGACGGCGGCCTCCGAGATCCCCTTGAGCATGTCCGCGACCTTGGCCATCGCCGGGCTGGATTCGACTTGGTCGGCCGGGATCTCGCGGTGGGCGACATAGGTCGTCCCGGTCTCCTCGGGCAGTGTGTAGACGGCGATGATGAAGGGACAATTCACCACATGGGCCGGGTTTTCGGTGCTCATCTCGCGCGAGAGCACGGCACTGCAGAACTCGATGGACTCGGCTTGCGCGTAGAGCGGCGTATCCGTGCCGAGATCCTTGCCGGTGCGCTCGAGCATCTCGCCCATGTTCATCACGTTGTTGATGTACATGCCGCGCTCTTGGATCGACATCTTGAGCCCTTCGAGCACATCTGCGAACTCGGAGTCACTGGTGTAGACGGCGTAACCGCCGCCGAAGGCGGCTTGGGACAGGAGTCCGCCCGCCAACAGCAGTCCGGCTAGGCCGCGCTTGAGTGTGATCATGCTTCTGAATTCCTCTTGATGGTCCGTCTCGCAGCGCCGATCGCGGATCGACACCGCATCCCGTGCGAGCGGCAAAACCCCGCCGGATGGCGGGGTGATGACCGACAAGGCGTCGAATCGCCGATGCGTCAGTATTGGTTCATCGGGCGGAAGGCCGGTGCGGACGGCCAATCACCTGCGGGTCCCGGCGGTGGAGCGGACCGCTGCTGCTGTTGTGCAGCCTCGAGCTCCTCGACCCGCCGCTTGAGCGCTTGAACCTCGGCGCTGTCGACGGGTGCCGCACTTGCGGCAGGCGTCTGGGCCGCCGGAGCAGGCGCGACTCCGGGGACGGCTGCGGGTGCGACCGGGTATCCGGGTGCGCCATAGCCCGGGGCAGGTACAGCGTAACCGGGTGCCCCATATCCCGGCGCGCCGTAACCTGGCGCGTAACCGCCGTAGGGATAACCGAAGCCTGGACCGCCGTAATAGCCGTCGTCGTAGTCGTCGTAACGGTCGCCGCCCATCCAGCGGCTCGGATTCATCATGTTGCCGAAATTGAAGGCTTGGCTGACCGGGGCATAGACGGTCAGCGCGGCCAGTGCGGCGAGTGAAACAGCGGACAGGGTCCTGATCGGTTTGATGGGCATCGGGCGTTCCTCCAGGGTTGGTGTGATTTCTCTCGTGTCGCGCATCCGGAAATCTTCTCGGGTTGCCGTCTGTCGACGGCAACCCGGCCACTAATTACACCCAATGGCAAGGCGTCGCAATAGGCTCAGCACGGCTTGTGAGCGTGCGTGTGGTGATGGTGTGCATGGCTGGGCTCAGGGTCATGATGATGCGTGTGGCCATGACCGTGATGATCAGGCGTGTGTCCGTCCGCCGCATGACCATGCAGCCGAGCCCCATCAGGTTGGACGGAGGGGCGAATGGTGCGCCCGAGCTCAAGTCGCGACCGCTGAGCCGCCAGCTCATCGCTCAACCAATGGAGCCACGGCTCGATGTCGCCCTCGCCGCGTGTGGAGACCGGCTCGAACGGCACCACGCTCGCAAGCCGGCGCAGATGGTGCTCCGCGCGCTCCACCGAGAACTCGGGCAGGACCGTGAGCAGATCCGATTTGGTGCAGAGCACCAGGTCGGCCGCGCGGAACATAACCGGGTATTTCGCCGGCTTGTCGTCGCCCTCGGGTACCGATAGGAGCGTGACGTTGCGGTGCTGCCCGAGATCGAAGCTGGCGGGGCAGACCAAGTTGCCGACATTCTCGATAAAGAGGATGTCGACCTCGTTGAGATCCAGCCGATGCAGCGCGTCGTGCACCATGTGCGCGTCCAGATGGCAAGCGCTGCCGGTGGAGATCTGCACGGCCGGGACACCCTTGGCGCGAATGCGCTCGGCGTCGTTCTCGGTCTCGAGATCGCCCTCGATGACGGCAATCCGCACCTGACCGGCAAGGGCGTCGATGGTCCGCTCCAACAGGCTCGTCTTGCCGGCACCGGGCGAGGACATGAGATTCAACGCCAGCACCTGATGACGATCGAAATGCTCCCGATTATGGGCCGCCTCGTGATCGTTCTCGGAGAGCAGGGCTTGAAGCACGGTCACCGCCGCACGGCCGTCGGCGGTCTTGGCGTGCTTGCCGTCCGCCCGGACCAGATGTTCGTTGCCGGGGGTGATATTGCAGCCGCAGGTATCGCACATGAGTGATGGCTCCATAGACGCCGCCCCTCCCTCGCCTCTAGGGAACCAGGTGGGGCCGGGGCATTCGGATCTCGACATCGTGCGAGGTCGACTCCGGATGTGTCGCGCATCGCCGCTCCGGGCGAGCGCATAAGTTCAAGTGTACGCCTCTAAAACGCGTCAAGCATGCTATGCGCGCTTATCGGTCTGGGTTTGCCTCGATAGCCACTCACAACCTTGGAGGTGACGCGTTTTAGAAAATTTTTCTTTTCATATCCTAAAGCGCGTCTAG
>NZ_DIUM01000031.1 GCF_002423035.1 Thiocapsa sp. UBA6158 | reverse complement strand
CGCGCATCAGTTTCGGTCGCACCCAGTGGATTTCCGGAGGTTGACTGCAGCGAGCCCGGAACGTATGATCCCGCGTCTTGTTTGGCTACGTAGCTCAGTTGGTTAGAGCATCGCACTCATAATGCGAGGGTCCCCTGTTCGAGTCAGGGCGTAGCCACCAAATAATCAAGGGCTTACCGACAAAATCGGCAAGCCTTTTTTCTTGCCTTACACCTGGGCTACACCAGGGATACACCAGAGAAAGGCGCCCATGGGCAGGCGAGCCGATCGCGCCGGGCGGACTCACTCCCCGATGGGGGCCGGGCGCGTCACAGTGACGTGACAGTCACGCAGTCCCTCGGTCGATTGATCGCCTGCACCTATCGGGCGCGGATTTTGCGCCTACTGCCGATCATGGTCTTGCGCGATTCATGCATCCAATATGCCCGATAGGTCATGCCGATGAGCCGGCAGCAGACGGGCCTGAAAAAGCCCGCACTAGGCGGGCTTGGGCGCGCGGGTGTCTTGACGTGTGGAGCGACCGATCGTGCCCGGACGATTCACGCGACTACCCTTGCTCGGTCCCGTTACTCCCGACAGGACCAGACGGGGTGTTACTCGGGCGCCTTGGCGAGCAGTCGCCAAACACTGATCTCTGAGAGCCCATAGCGCCGGGCTAGGCGGTGCACGCCTAACGATGTCCCGTCATACTCCGCACGAATCACGGCGTCTCGGCGCTCGCGACTGTTCTCGATGTTCAGCGCCGGGGCCGGCTTCATCTGTTGCGGAATGTAGAGACTTGAACCCGCCCACATTTTGTGGAACCCTTCAACAATCCGTGCCGCCAAGTTCACGCGGTCCGCGGGTGGCAGGACATCGGCGGCGACCTCATCAATCATGACGGCGGTCAGATCGGCGAACTCGGCTTGAAAATCCCCGGTCAGGCTTGGCATTGCGGCGTTCCTCAAGGGTTAGGCGTGCCCATAGCAGCGTGAAATCAAAATCTCGCGCTCTCCCTTCGCGGGTGGCGGTGCCAGGGTGTGCGAGGTGCAAGCGGTGGCGTGCGGATCGCCTAGGCAATACTCCCGGCAGATGGGGCATTGCCTGCTCACAGTCACGGGCGCGGATCGTCCGAGCCGGGCGGCGATCAAGCGAAGGCGTTTCATTTGGCGCATGGGGCAGGCTCCCTTCCGTTGTCAGGCAGGATAACGACGGCTTTATGGCGTGCCATGGCGGCGGCGAGCTCGGCCGGGCTCGGGTCAATCAAGACAATGCCGGCCGGTGCGGCGTTGGTGCGGCGTTGGGTCAGGCGTGCCAGGCGCCGGCTTAGGGTGCGGGCGGTCATCGGGTGGATTCCTCCAGGTCGTCTAAGCGGGTCTCGAACTCGTCAAGGCGCAGGCTTTCCAGGACGCAGCGCAGCAGGAACGCGCCGGTGCGACAGGTCTCGGGGTCTACCTCCCCGTTGCGCAGCTCGGCATAAAGCACGGACAGCTCACGCCGGACGTTGCGGGCCGATGTCAGGCGGAAGCGGCGCGGTGCCGGGGCCTTGCGCGGCGTTTTCGGCGACGAATCAGACGGTACTGCGTGAATTTCGGCGCGTTTTTGCATCGTTTCAGCTCCGTTTGGTGCCCAACATCGCCCGTGCGGCGGCCTCGATCCTTTCCGCGTCCGGGTCCACTGGTCCGGCCGGCTCCAGTCCGGCCATGGTCCGGGCGGCGAACTCGATCCGGGCCTCATCGTCCAGGGCGGCGCAGGCGGCCGGCCTGGGTAGACCGATGGATGCCAGGGCGGCGCAGTCACTGCGCAACAGCCAGCGGGAAAAGGATTCGCTCATGCGGCCTGCTCCAGCGCCGGTGGCAGGGTGGGCGCCGGGGTCAGGGCCTCACGCACCAGCGCCCGGCCGGCAGCGGCGCGTTCGGCTCGCCACTCGCGCGTATCGCTCGGCAGCTTCGCCAGACCGGGGATGCTCAGGGCCGGGATGTTCAGCGGTTTCAGGCTATCCAGCCCGAGCCCTCCCGCTGAGTTGCTCCCGAGTCTGCGATCCAGCTCCCGGACAGCTTCGGCGGTCTCGATCAGGCGCCCGTGCTCAGTGAACAGCGCCCCGGCAGCGGCGGCGAAGGCGCGGGCCTGGGTTTCCAGCTCGCCACGCAGGGCAGCATGAAGGGTTGCATGGGCGTCGTGTTCGGCGTCGCTCAGGGCCGTCTGTGCGGCCTGAAGGCGTGCCTCCAGTGCCGTGCGTGTCAATGCCAGCCGTTCGGCGTCGGCGGCGCGTGCGGCCTGATTTTTGGCCCGCTGTGCATATTCGCGTGCCACGGCGGCGGCGTCGGCTTCACCCAACACAACACCAGCGAGGCTATCGTGGTCGATCGGCGCGGCATCCTGGGGCACGTCCGGCAGATCAGTCAGGGCAGCAGTGACGCGAGCGACGGCGGCGCGTGCGGTCTCGACAGCGGCCACGGCGCGCCCAACGTCCCCGCGGGCGCCCCCGGTCAGCTCCGCACGGCGGCGCGACAGCTCCCCGATTTTCTCGTGCTTGGTGGCGATCTCGGCTTGCACGCGCGCGACGGCCGTCCGGGCGTCGTCGAGGTGCTGTTGCGCCTCGATCAAGCGGGCGTCGTCTGGCCTGTCGCGGGTGATGCGCCGGGCGGTGGTCAAGGCGTCGGTGGCGAGTGCTTGCCGGTGTTGTGCAGCTTTCAGGCGGTCCCGATCGGGGCCGTCGAACTCGGCGGTCAAGGTGGCGATGGTCTCGGACAGGTGACGGTGTTCGGATAGGTCGATCATGGGTTAAACCTCTATGTGCGTCAAAAAGTCAGATCGTCGTTCAGGCGGCGCGACGCTTCGCCGCTTTGATCTGATAGTGGCGAATCCATCGGGCTTGCTCGTCGCTCGGCTCGATCCCTGGAAAAAGCTTCCAGGCGAAGGGCGGCTTCATCCCTCCGAACTTCGCCAGAAATGCGTGATAGGCCCATCCATCCTTCCAGCCGCGGCGCTCGGCATACCATCGAAACGCCTGATACCAGGATCGGCGATCGTCGACGCTGTAGCGCGCTTTGCCGTCGTCACCTGACCCATACTCGACCAAGCGACCTTCCCGGTAGACGACTGTCGGCTTGCGACCAGGCCGGTCTAGGCCGCAGCTCGGGCAAGTGAACGTTGCCGACTCCATGACTGCGCCGCAGTGCGGACAGGCAACCATCTTTTTTTCTGCCTTCTTCTTCGATGCGGACTTGTGCTCGCCCTTGCCAAGGTCAGGAACCTCGAAGTGAATCGGCAGACCGAACCTGAGCGTATTTCCGGCATGGTCCAGAATCAGGGCTTCGGTTTTCGCTTCGGCACGTCGTATGACCCTGCCGAGTTGCTGCATGTGCAGAGCTTCCGACAGGGTAGGGCGGGCAAGGATTGCGCAGCTTGCACCGGGGTAGTCGAAGCCGATGCCGAGCACGTTGACGCTGGACAGGACGCGAATCTCGCCGGCCTTGAACCTGCCGATGATGTCCTTGCGCTCGTCGGCTTTGGTGTAGGCGTCGATATGGGCCGCAAAAACACCGGCGTCGATGAAGTCGGCGATCAGGGCCTTGCTGTGCGCGATGTCGACGGCGAACACCAAGGTCGGTCGGTCGCTCGCCTTTTCCTGCCACGTTGCGATGATGTCGCCGATCAGCGCCTTGGTGTTCATCGCGTCCGCCAGCTCCGACGAAACGAAGTCGCCGCGCTTGAGCTTGACGCCTGAGATAGCCTGCTCGATCGACTCACTGCCAGGGCAGAACGCGCGGGCGGGTGTCAGGAATCCCTGCTCTGTGAGCCACGCGACCGTAGGACCTCGAACCAAGTTCGTGAAGTGTTTGCCGAGATCCGGGCGTAAGGGCGTTGCCGACAGACCGATGAAGGGAACGCGATTCCAGGCCGTCATCAGCTTGATGTGATCCTTCGCCAGAACATGTGCCTCGTCGATGATGGCGAATCCAGCGGGCGGAACCCCACGTGCGGCGAAGGTTTGGCGAGTGCCGACGACGACTTCATCGTCGGTGTGAACCCACGTGTTGCTCGACTGCATCTGACCCACGCGCAGACCTACGGCTTGCAGGGTCTCGACGGCCTGATTCACCAGTTCGATGCGGTCGACGATGAAAATCGACCTATGGCCCTTCGCCGATGCCGATCGGACCAGGTGTGACGCGAGAACGGTTTTACCTCCACCTGTCGCGAGTGCGCACATTTGCCGCCGATGTCCGTCGACGTATCCCTGACGCAGTTCATTGATGATGTCGCGCTGGAACCGGTGCAGCTCGATCATGACGCGCGCCCTCCCTGGAATGCCTGACGACAGTAGGCGTCGGCGTCACCGAACAGCGTGATGACATCGGCGATCGTCCGACCGGCACATGACCCATGATGGCAATGGAATCCGGGCCAACGTCCGGCATTCAGGAACACCACGGCACCAGTGCGACCGTGCGGCGTCGAGTGACCGTCTCGCCACGGACACCAGACCGAATGGGTCGTGTCGTCGATCGCGTGCCGATAGAGCCCGTGTGCGGCGAACCAGCCGATGACGTCCAGCGTGCTGTAGTCGCCTTTGCCCTCGATGCGCGGGCCGGCCTGAGAGCCGTCTACGGGCGTCTGGGCGGGTGCCGACTGCCGAGCGTAGTAGGACGCTAGATCCTCGATCAGTCGACGCTCGACCTGACGCCACGGTGCGGGAATCCAGCAGGCCGAATCTCGATGCGGCCGATCGGGCGTAGCCGGTCCTTTGCGGTTGATCGTGCCGTACAACCTGAAGATCCGGCCGGGGTTCTTCACCGATCGGTCAAAGCCGACAACATCGTCGCCGAACTCGATCGCGAGCCCGGAGTAGATCGACCTGAACATGCCGGTCGTCTCGTCGTTGTTCGGCAGTCGGCACCGGTACAGGGCGTGATAGCCGTTGCCGCTTAGGGCGTGCAAGGGCAGGGGCCAATCAAGTTTCCTGAGCATCGCGACCAGGCCGTTACGGCGCTCGTCGGCGGCTCGCAGCTCGTCTGCCGTGCTGGATACGCCTGTCGGTCGACACGGATCGAAATCAAAGGGAATCCGGGTAATCCATCCGATGTCGTCGTTGCGCACCGGATCGCCGGTCATGCCGTTGCCGACTTGGCGCGGCTTTGGCGCATTGAGCGACGTGTAGAGATTGCCGTGATCCCTGAGTCGGTCGACCTGACGAACCAGCCGATCCAGATCATCGAACCATCCGGTCGACCAGCGTTCACCGAGTTGATGACGCAATTCGACCGTGCCGTTATCCCGGATCGCCCACGCCAAGTAATCGCGAGTCGTTGCCAGTGCGGGAGTCATGCCACACCTCCGAGCCGGACTCGCTCCACGCCGTCGACCTGGGTGTCGGCACCCTGTCGGCACCCTGTCGGGAGGGTGTCGGCACCCTGGGGGGAGGGTGTCGGGAGGGTGTCGGCTAGGTGTCGCCTAGGTGTCGGGATGCCTTCCTTATCTCCCTGTGATGGTCCCTGTCCTTCAGGCACCCCGGACGGCTCGGGCGGCGTCGAGATCCGGTGAAACTCGCAGAACGCACGGACAACACGATTCAGCGGAAGGCGTTCGACGTGTTTCTCGGTCGCAGTGATCCAGCTTGCGTTGCGTCGGAAGTCGCGCGTCCCGAGCTGGTCGCAGATGTTGCCGGCTCCGCGAATCCAGAGAATCGGCGGCTCGAAGTCGCACCAGCCGACGTCGACCAGGTCGTCGACGATGCTGCGCACATGCTCGGGATCGAGATCAGTGTCTTCGGCGATCTGTCCGACCGAGATCCGGTACAGCCCGGAAACCTCGGAATTCGGGCCATGTGCCAGGTGCAGATACACCCGCAGGTGATCGCCGGATAATCCCTTCAGCGTCTGCCAGATCGGCGAATCCCAAAAAGATGCGGCGAAGTAGCTCCCTTTACGCATGGCACACCTCCCCGCGATAGGCGGCGAGTTGAGTCATGAAGTCGCGATCGGATCGGAACATCCACGCGGCGTCGGACTCGGGCGGCTCAAGGTCCGACTCGACACGGGCCGGTAGATCCGGCTCGAACTCCACTTCTTGCGCGATCTGAATCACTTCAGCGAACGCGACGGCCGTCTTGCGCAGCGGCTCAAGTTCCGCGTCCATGCGTGCCGACAGATCGGCGAGTTCGGCGCGGTATCGGTCATAAACGGCGTCGACCGATGCGGCGAGTTGGTCCAGGCCCACGCGGATAGCTCGGGTCGACTCTTCCCAATCGCTGCGAATGCCGATCTGGACCTGGTATCGCTGCTCCAGCGATGATTCTTGTAGGCCGTCGTCGACGTAGGGCCGCACGGCTCCCCGGACGATGCGATGCAGCTCACCAGGATGCAGAGCTTCCAGGGCGTCGAGCTCTACTGCGCCTTCACCGTGTGCGGCCTCGAACTTCGCAGCACGCTTGTCTGACGCCTTGATCGGAATGCGCGGCAGGGCGTAGACGTCCACCTGCTCTCGCGTCAGAACCAGCGGCTCTAAGGCGATGTCGACGTCCAGCTTGTAGCGGTCAATCCAGTATTCGATCTGCCGCGCGACGGCGACGGGCATCCGGTCGCCGGCTGGATCGAAATCGCTGATATAGAAGATCCGAGCCGGCTTCCCTGTTCGTATAGCACGCCGAATGAGACTCACGGCGGCGCTGATAGACTGGAATCCGATGCTCGTCACCAGATTGGCGCCGTATTGCCGACAGAGCGGATCGAGAACGTCGTTCATCGTCGACTTCTCGCACCAGACCTCGATCAGATACGGTTGATCTGCCTCCGAGTAGTCATAACCGCGAACCCACGGACCAGGAATGTCGAGCGACGGCTTAATCAGTTCGGCGGCGATACCGGGCAAGTGGTAATCGAACTCGTCGAACTCGATGCTCGGTCGGTCGTCGTCGCGCGGATCAGCCCGGTAGACGATCGGATCAGGATTGCGCTTATCCTGGAATCGCTCCACGTCGACGAATCCAAGGGTCCGAGCGAACTTTGATGCCAGTGTGATGTAGGCCCAACACTCGTCGGTGTTTTCGTATGGCGTGCCGTTGGGCATCAATACAGGGATCGGCTGAGAGACAATCCGGTAATGCACTCGCCGGACGTGATCGCCGAACGCATTGCCATAGTCCCGATAGACATCGGCGAACCATTGCGCATGGGCGACCTGAGCCGGTGAACCGCAGTTGAACGGATCATTCTGGGGTGCCAGAACCAGCAGGTCGGATGCCTTCACGCCGTGCTGTTTGGCCACGGCCTTGAGCTTGTCGTATCCGTTCATCGGGATCTCTCCCGTGTGCTATCCTGTGCTGAGAACAGGTCGCCTTGTTCGTTGCCTTCACCGATCGAGTCGTTCGCAGCGGCTCGATCGGTCTCACTGAATGTGGTCATGCCGCAACCCTCCCGGTCAGGGCTTCAGCCTGCTTTACCTCGATCCAATCGGCTTCGTCGCGGTCGATGATGCGCAGTTGACCGCCGATCTTGATCGTTCGGGGCATGTCCGAGCGACGCCGATAGAAGGTCGGCTCACTGATCCCGTGACGCTCGCAGAAGTCGGCGACTGACGATGATGTCGGTCTTGATGGGGTTTTCATTGTTCACCTTTACCTGTCGGTGCAATCGGGTGATTGCGCTTGAATCCGATGGGCTTAGTGAACAGTGAAGTGAAAACGAATGAAAACGACGCAATACGAAGCAATTCGCGAAGCAATAGATTCGCAAAGATTCGCTTTTATGTAGGCACAAAAAAGCCGCCATGATCGGCGGCTTGTAGGGGTGGGTGTCGCTCTATTTTCGCTTCAGCGCCCGGACGCCTGCCGCGATGCTTTTTGCTTTGCCCTCCGGGTCGTGGTGATCGGGAAAACGTTCCCTCACGACATCCCGGCATGCTGCAATCCTGTTCGGCTTCTCGCCTGAGCGCTTCTGCTCACGCTCGATCTCCAGCGCGCGTTTGATCGCCTCGGTGTTTTCTTCGGGATGTCCGGCCGATAGGGTTTCGATGGTTGGTTTCGTCGGCTCCACCTCCCGTGCCGCCGCGTCCGGATTGCAGATGACGGGCGTCAAGCCGATCTCGGCGGCGAACATGCACAGTTCGGCGAGCGTGATTCGTTGCCGTGTCGGCGGCGCGTTGCGGATCATGTCGGCGGTGCCGAAGTTACCGTGGTCCGAGATCCCGAACCGATCCCGGACGCGGAAGGCCAGCGACAGAACGCGCCGGGGGTCTTTGGTCTCGCCGATCCAGGTCGTTTGGGCGTTCAAGTCCAGCAGCAACCATGCGGCCTCGGTCGCGGTATAGCCGCCCACGGCACGCCATTCGGAAACCTCCGCTACCGTCATCATGCCGCACCTCGCAAGGGCAAGGCGACGACGTTATCGGCCGGCTCGGCAAGGCGCAGGATGTAATCCTCGACCTTCTGCATATCGGGTCGAAGGTCGTCGGTGTCGATCTGGACATAATTCGTCCCGGTCACGTCGCCGGTCGAAAGATGATTCAGGCCGGCCTTGATCGAGTAACTGCCGATTCCGGCACGCTCGGCGAAACTTGCCCATGTCCGACGCAGATCATGAGGCGTCACCGTTAGGCCGGTTGCCTTCTCGATCCTGACGAGTTGCTTGCGGACCTCGGCTGTACCGATGACATAGGCGTCGCCGGGGGCGCGTGCCTGCTTGCGCTCTTCCAGGATCTCCCGAACCCGACGGGTCATCGGCAAAGTGTGGTCAGTGCCGTTCTTCGTCTTTCGGACCGTGATGGTCTGCCGCCTGAAGTCGACATCCGACCAGAGCATGAAGCCGGCTTCGCGACGGCGCAGGCCGGTGAGTAGCATCAGCTCCAGATAGGCCGCGATGCGCTCGGGATCGCCTTGTGGTTGCTCAATCGGCAGACGTCGGACGCATTCCAGCCAGGGCCGAACATCATCCTTTCCGAGCTTGCGCGTGCGCGGCGGCGATTTGCTCCACTTCTTCTGGACTCGATTTACCTTGTCGACCGGGCATCGTCCGAAGGGCAGTTGATCCTCGTCATCGCCGTATTGCTCCGACGCAAACTTGTGGACCGCTCTTAGAACCTGCATCGCGCGCATGGCGACACTGCGACTCTTCAGCCGGATCTCGGCATGACGGGTGACTGCCATCGCGCCGGTGATCTCGCGCAGGGGCTTGTCCTGCCAGTCGGCAAGGTCACGGTCGATGATGAGTTGATAGCCTTCGATCGTGCGCGGACTTAGGGCCTTGGTCGTCAGGTACTTCTTGTATGCCTGTACGAGCGTGACGCCTGCCAGGTCGTCGGCCTGCTGCTGGATTGCCTTCTCGGCGCGCAGTTGGCGCTCGGTTTCGTTGGGATTCTCGCCGGCTCGCAGTTGGGCAAGGATCTCGTCGACGCGACCACGAACGGACACCTGACCTTTAAGGGCTTCCAGGGGCAGTTCGCCGACCTCGCAGATGGTGACGCGGATCGGTGACGTGACGCCTTTCGCGCGACCGTAGACCTGAAGGACGCGGCGACCTTTGGGATACCTCTTTCCGGGCGGACTCACGCGACAGATCAGGCCGGCTTGCTGAGTGTCCCGGACGTCGTACCGGGTCGGCTCGCAGACCAGGGCCTTGAGCTTCGCCTGAGTGAATTTGAAGGGCGGATGGGCTACAGTTGCTTCAGTCATGACACGCTACCTCTCAGCGGGTTGTGACGAGAAGCCGGACGGGTCTGATCCACCTGCCCGGCTTCGTTGTTTGTGTGGGCTACATCTGGGCTACACCTGGGCTACAGAACTTTGCGATCAGGTGAGATTCGATGCAAGTTCATGATAGCCTATGATTGACGGGAAATCAAAGGCAGGACAGGCGTTTAGGTGACTTTATCGAGCGGGTGCAAGGTGTTGCGAGGTGCGGTGGTACAGTTCTCATAATGCGAGGGTCCCCTGTTCGAGTCAGGGCGTAGCCACCAAATTTCAGAGACTTAGGTTAGCCTGGTTTCGCCTCGATCGCCTCCGCTCGCTTCTTTCGTGTCCCTTAGTGGTACCTGATTTGGTACCTGAATGATCGGCGCAAACCCGCGCCACGTCTCGCTTGGCGACACAGACCACGATGTCCCTAATATCTTGATGCTCGACACGGGTCGAAGAGGAACCCATGTCCCCGGACGACTTCATCGCCAAGTGGCAGGGCGCCACACTCACCAAGCGCGCGACGGCTCAAGAGTACTTCATCGACATCGGTCTACGCCCTCACCCAAGGGTCAGCTTGACCGGGCTTTTGCCGGGTTGAAGAAAACCTCGGCCGAGGCCGGCGGGATCGGCGGATGCTCGATCAGCCCCGAAGGAACGCCTTTACCGGCCTGCGCATGAGCGGTTCCAAGCTCATCGATGCGCCTGCGCAAACGGGTGTCGCAGCGAGCCTAACCTGGAATTGACCGGGCGATTGACGCAGCCACGACGGCGCCGGGGCGCAGCGCGTCGCGATCAGGAGTGCGGGGTGTTGCCGACCGCCGGCATTGGGTGCCTGCGATGCAGTATGCAAGGATGGCCGGCCGAGCGTGACATGGCAAAACTCTCTTGTCCATAACACGGCGGGCTTCAAAACGGTTGCTGTGGAGAAGTAGGAGCACTGGACCCGTGAACCAACAAGCCCTTTCCGCCTTCATCTGGTCCGTTGCGGATCTGCTGCGCGGGGACTACAAGCAGTCCGAGTACGGGCGCGTGATCCTGACCTTTACGGTGCTGCGACGCTTGGACTGCGTACTCGCGGACACCAAGGACGCGGTGCTGAAGGAGTTTGCCGCGCGCGTCGAGGCCAAGCTCAACCCCAGGCCATTTCTGCTCAGGATCACCCAGCGCGGCTTCTACAACGTGTCGCGATTGGACATGAAACGCCTGATGGGCGATCAGGACCACATCGCCGCCAACCTCGAGAGCTACATCGACGGCTTTTCCCCCGAGGTGCGCGACATCTTCGAGCGCTTCGACTTCGTCAGCCAGGTGGACCGGCTCCAGCGCGCCGGGCTGCTCTACCAAGTCACCGAACGCTTCGCATCCATCGATCTCCATCCGGACAGGGTGGACAACCACCAGATGGGCCTGGTCTTCGAGGAACTGATCCGCCGCTTCGCCGAGATCTCCAACGAGACCGCCGGCGAGCACTTCACTCCGCGTGATGCCATCCGGTTGATGGTCAACTTAGTCTTCATCGAGGACGACGCGATCCTGACCCGTCCCGGCGTAGTGCGCACACTCTACGACCCCACCGCCGGCACCGGCGGCATGATCTCCATCGGCGACGAGTACGTGACCGAGCTCAACCCCGATGCCCGCCTGATCCTCTATGGCCAGGAGCTCAACCCCGAGTCCTATGCCATCTGCAAGGCGGACATGCTCATCAAGGGGCAGGACATCAGCAACATCGTCTTCGGAAACACCCTGTCCGCCGACGGGCTGCTCGGCAAGCTCTTTGACTACATGCTCTCCAATCCGCCCTTCGGCGTGGAGTGGAAGAAGATCGAGGCGATCGTGCGCAAGGAGTACGCCGAGAAGGGGTATGCGGGGCGCTTCGGTCCGGGGTTGCCCCGCGTCTCGGACGGATCGTTGCTGTTCCTCCTGCATCTCCTCTCCAAGATGCGCCCGGCAGTGGACGGGGGCAGCCGGATCGGCATCGTGCTCAACGGCTCGCCGCTGTTCACCGGCGGTGCCGGCTCCGGCGAGAGCGAGATCCGCCGCCACGTGCTGGAGAACGATCTGCTCGAGGCCATCGTCGCCCTGCCCACGGATATGTTCTACAACACCGGCATCGCCACCTACGTCTGGATCCTCTCCAACCGCAAGCCCGCGCACCGCGAGGGCAAGGTCCAGCTGATCGATGCCGGTCACTTCTGGCAGAAGATGCGCAAGAGTCTCGGGAGCAAGCGCAAGGAGATGAACGAAGAGCATATCGCCCTGATCACCCGCCTCTTCGGAGACTGCGTGGAGGCGAGTCTCGCCCTGGTGCTCGATGGTCGCGGCAAGGAGGTTGACCGGCGCGTGCTGATGCCTGACGACAGCCCGCCGGTTGCCCCCGACGATGGAACCGGCCGCGCCAAGGTCCGGGTGGTGCCGATCTCGCGGATCTTCCGTACCCAAGACTTCGGCTATCGCACCATCACCGTGGAGCGCCTGCTGCGCGACGAGGCGGGCGAGATCGTGATCGGACAGAAGGGCAAACAGAAGGGTAAGCCCCAGCCGGACCCCAAGCTGCGCGACACCGAGAACGTGCCCCTCGACGAGGATGTGGAGGCTTACTTCGCACGTGAGGTCCTGCCACACGCCCCGGACGCCTGGATCGACCACGACAAGACCAAGGTCGGCTACGAGATCCCCTTCAACCGCCACTTCTACGTCTTCGAGCCGCCGCGTTCGCTGGATGCCATCGACACCGATCTCGCTCGGGTCACCGATCGCATCAAGGCGCGCATCGCCGGGCTGACGGCATAGCGTCGTGCCTGGTCATCCCACCGCACTCAGGAAGCACGAGGAGAGTACCGCCATGCAAGCGATCGAGTTCGAAGCAATACCCGAGCAACACCGCATCAAGGTACCGGACGGCGTGCCGGACGGTATTCCACTGCGCGTCGTGCTGCTCTGGGAGTCACCGGGCGCACCCGAGACCGACCTGAAACGTCTCTTCGCGAGCGTCACCGAGGGCCTCACCGATGAGGACCTCCAGCGTGCGGGAGATCTGGGTAGGGAGGACCCGGAATGGCGTATCTGATCGACACCAACATCTGGTCGGAGCTTCAGAAGGGCCAGAAGAGCGATCCCGGCGTCCAGGGCTGGTTTCAGGGCGTGGCGCCAGCCGATCTGTACCTTTCGGTCTTGGTTGTGGG
Organism: Thiocapsa sp. UBA6158; assembly: GCF_002423035.1. Taxonomy (GTDB): domain Bacteria; phylum Pseudomonadota; class Gammaproteobacteria; order Chromatiales; family Chromatiaceae; genus Thiocapsa. The sequence continues at coordinate 1,420 of NZ_DIUM01000031.1, read as the reverse complement.
TGAGGTGCGCCGGGGTATCGAGCGGTTACGGCGCCGCGATCCCCAACAGGCAGGGAGGCTGGAGGTCCGGCTCGGTCATCTACAGGTCGCGATGTCCGGGCGCATCCTCCCTGTCTCACTGGCCGTCGCCGAACGCTGGGGCCGCATCAATGTGCCAGATCCACTGCCCGTCGTAGACGGCCTACTGGCCGCGACCGCCTTGGAGCACGATCTCCTCCTCGTTACCCGCAACGTGCGCGACGTGGCGCGTACCGGCGTGCGCTGCCTCAATCCCTTCGCTGACGCCGCCCCATGAGCTTCCCGCGCTATCCGGCCTACAAGGACTCCGGCATGGAGTGGTTGGGGGAGGTTCCGGAGCATTGGAGCATCTTGTCTTTGAAGCGGCGCTACGCGATCCAAGGCGGGTCAACACCCAAGACGGATCGACAGGAGTTTTGGGACGGCGATATCGCCTGGATAACTCCCGCAGACCTCTCATCTCTCAGCGACCGTTTCATCCGATTCAGTCAACGCTCACTCACTCCCGAGGGCGTCAGCTCATGCGCGACAACAATCGTTCCGCCAGGGAGCGTGATTCTTTCGACGAGGGCGCCAATTGGCTCGCTGGGTATTGCAGATCAACCGCTTTGCACGAATCAAGGCTGCAAATCACTGGTGCCGAACGAGAATCAGCATTCTCCGTTTCTTGCCTACGTGCTCGATATTGCAACTGACGAACTCAACGTCCGAGGGCGCGGCACGACATTTCTTGAGCTATCCTCCGACGCTCTTTCGGCGTTCGAGGTGCCGTTCCCTTCAGCGGTGGAACAATCCAGCATCGCCAACTTCCTCGACCGCGAAACCGCCAAGATCGACGCCCTGGTGGCCGACTACCGCACCCTGATCGAGCTGCTCCAGGAGAAGCGCCAGGCGGTGATCTCCCATGCCGTCACCAAGGGCCTGGACCCGACGGTGCCGATGAAGGACTCCGGGGTGGAGTGGTTGGGGGAGGTGCCGGAGCATTGGCGAGTCGTCCGTCTCAAATTCGTGGCAACCGTGCAGACCGGTGTGGCGAAGGGGAAAGACAATTCTGACAAGGCAGTGACTGAAGTGCCGTATCTGCGCGTTGCCAACGTACAGGATGGTTATCTGGACCTCGCCGATATCGCAACTATTGAAATCCCACAGGATGATCTGGAGCGATATGCGTTGCGTCCGGGAGACGTCCTAATGAATGAAGGCGGCGATTATGACAAGCTCGGCCGGGGTCATGTGTGGGACGGAGAAATCGCGCCCTGTATCCACCAAAACCATGTGTTCGCCGTGCGGCCCACGGGAGTTTCTTCTGCTTGGTTAAACCGGATTACCGGGTCTATCTACGCTCAGTTCTACTTCATGGCCCGATCAAAGCAGAGCACTATAGTGCCCTGCACGATGGACT
>NZ_DIUM01000082.1 GCF_002423035.1 Thiocapsa sp. UBA6158 | reverse complement strand
ACACAAGTCGGACAGGCTCCTAGACCACCAACGCCGCCAACGCGCTGATCGGAAATTCCAACACACCGGTCGACATCGCGCCCAGTGCCACCCAAGGCTTCGTCTTCGGCATCACACCGAGTCAAGCCATCATCGCAGATGTCAACCATCGATCGATACCTTTACAAAATGGATGTAAAGTCACAGACCGCTGGAAATGCGACAAAGTAGAATTGGCTTTCTCGGTGTACGCCCAAGCTGGAGAGGCAGTTTCCGATGTGAGCTTCTTTCCGGTCCTGTGTCGACAACAATAACCTGAGGTACCGTGATGAAGCGCAATCGTGTGACGATAGGCTCTGATCCCTCCGACCACGCAAGGCGCTGGCCGGCTCGACTGGTGTTGTCTTTGATCATGCTCTCCGTCATGGGCCTCGCGCCTGCACTGACGGCGGAGCAGGGCGGGATTGACCCGAGTGCCATGTCGGACATTGCCTCCGCCTCATTGGACGACGTGGTCAGCGAAATCGCCTTTCCGGAACCGCAGGCGGATGCCGATACACACCACGCGGTGCTGCTGGAGGCCGCCGCGCGGCATGGCTCGATCCCGGTCATCGTCCATCTCAGAGAGACCATGGCGCCGGAGGCGACACTGGATGCCGAGGAGATCCGACTGCAGCGCGATACGCTCGCTGAAGCCCAAGAGCGCGTGCTGGGCTGGTTGACGGCGACCACGCCGAAGACCGAGGCGGAATTGGGCGTGAAACGCTTCGCCCTGATCCCGGCGTTCGCCATTCAAGCCGACGAGCACATCCTGCAACAACTGCTCTCCGACCCGGAGGTCCTGGATGTGGTCGAGGACGTCGTGGTCGAGCCGACCCTGCAACAGAGTGTGCCCTTGATCGGGGCGGACGGGAGCGCATCCTTCGCCGGTCGTACCGGGCAGAGCTGGGTCGTGGCGGTTCTCGACACGGGCGTCGAGAAGACCCATCCGTTCCTCAGCAGCAAAGTGGTCTCCGAAGCCTGTTATTCGACGACATACAGCAGTTATGGATCGACCTCGTTGTGTCCAGGTGGCGCGTCCTCCTCGATCGCCAACGGCTCGGGACAGAACTGCTCATCCAGTATCTCCGGGTGCGACCACGGCACGCACGTGGCGGGGATCGCGGCCGGCAAAGGGAATACGTTCTCCGGGGTGGCACAAGACGCCGGGGTCATTGCCATCCAGGTGTTTAGTCGCTTCGATGGTCAAACCTTCTGCGGTTCATCGTCACCATGCGTCTTAACTTATTCCTCGGATCAAATCCGTGGTCTTGAACGCGTTTTTGAGTTGAGGGAAAGTTATCAAATCGCCGCGGTCAACATGAGCTTGGGCGGGGGGCGTTACTACAACACTTGTGATGATAACTCGCTCAAGCCAATCATCGATCAATTGCGAGCCGCAGGGATCGCCACCGTAATTGCAAGCGGCAACGATGGCTATACCGATAGCATGAGTGGCCCGGCTTGTATCTCAAGCGCCGTCAGCGTTGGCAGTACGACCAAAAGCGACGTCGTCTCGTGGTTCTCCAACAGCGCGAGCTTCCTCGATGTGCTAGCGCCGGGCAGCGTCATCAACGCCTCCGTGCCCGGCGGGGGATTTGCAAGCTGGTCCGGCACCTCGATGGCCGCTCCACACGTCGCAGGAGCCTGGGCTGTGCTCAAGCAAGCGAACCCTTCGGCAAGCGTTTCGGAGGTGTTGACTGCGCTCAAAGACACCGGAGGGTCGATCACCGACACGCGTGCGGGGGCGGGAAGCCGGGTCAAGCCTAGAGTCAAAGTCGATCAAGCCCTTGCGGCGCTGGTCGGCACGCAGACAACCTACAACCTTACCGTCAATTCGAGTGGTGCATCCGGGATCACGATCAGTGCTGATCCCGGTACCTATGCCGGTACGACCAACTACACCAAGAGCGGCATCGCCTCCGGAACCTCGATCACGCTGACCGCGCCGAACAGCTCCACCGGGAGCACCTTCGGCTCTTGGAGCGGGTGCAGCAGCACCAGCGGGACTAGTTGCACCGTGTCGATGAGCAGCAGCAAGATCGTTACGGTGACCTACACAATCGAAGGCACCCAAATCAACGCAGCCATCTTGCCGTATGCCCGAGCGATATCGATCGGCGAAACCGCCACCGCATTTGCGAGCGTCATCAACAGCGGCAACGCAACGGCGACCGACTGCTCGATCGCACTGCCGGACGGAATCCCGGCGACCTTGAGCTACCAGACCACCAATGCCGCCAACGCGCTGATCGGAAATTCCAATACGCCGGTCGATATAACCCCGGGCACCACCCAAGGCTTCGTCTTCGGCATCACACCGAGCCAAGCAATGACCGCAACCGAGATCCCGCTGGTGTTCGACTGCGCCAACACTGCCCCGGCGCCGAGCAACCCAGGCCTTAATACATTCATCCTCTCGGCCGCGGCGACCGCGCCCCCGGATCTGCTCGCCATCGGCGCAACCCCGAGCGGTGACGGAGTGGTGCAACTGCCGAGCAGCACCGGCGTCGGCTTCTTCGCCACGGCGGCGGTGAACATCGGCAGTGCCGGCGAGGTGACCGTCAGCGCCGACGACGGCGGGCGCGGTCTGCCATTGAACCTGCAGGTCTGCGAGACCACCCAGGCAGGAGCATGGATCGTCTGCGGCAACAGCCTGACGCGTTCAATCGGTGCCGATCAAACGGCGTATTACAGCGTTTTCGCGACCGGCACCGGTCAACCGATCGCCTTCGATCCGGCCAACAACCGCCTCTTCCTGCGCTTCGCCGCGAACGGGACGACGGTGGGGGCGACCAATGTCGCGGTGACGGCGCCATAGCTGCACACCTGTGCGGCGAATCGCGCGCGCCGGTGTCCACCGGCGCGTCGCATCGGCTATCCTGCCGTGGCGGCTCGGGCGACGAAGGTGCCGAGCCAGCCGATGGCACACCGAGCGTTAGGGAGGGCTGCACATGAGGATCGACTGGACACCCGCGCCGGCGGTGGCATTCGCCTGTCCGGTCTGCCGTTCGGACGGCGACAAGCCGTCCGTCTTAGCGGTCGAGTCGCCGTTCAATTCTCGAGCTCTCTTGCGACTCCACGCCTGTGATCTGTGCGGAACCTTGAGTTTTCCGGGACTGACACCGCCTGCCTATGAGGAGGACGGGGCGGGCGAGGCTGCCGGTGCGTCCCTCTCGCAGGCCGCCATCAAGTTCTATGTGGAGCAGGGTGCGGCGCCCGACACCATGGTCGAGCCCTTGTTCTGGTTCGATCGGACCGATGTCAAGCGCTACGCGGAGGTCGGTTGCGGCTTCGGGTTCGGTTTGGACTTTGCCCGCGAGGCGCTGGGTTGGGAGGTCCGCGGTTTCGATCCCTCGCCGCTTGCGTGCGCCGGGCGACGCCTCCTGAATCTTCCCGTTACGTCGGAGTATCTCGGTCCCGAGACCTTGCGCGGCGAGCCGCCGGTCGACGTCCTACTCGCCTCCGAGGTCATCGAGCATGTCGTGGACCCCCACCGCTTCCTGGACGACATCACGCCGATCCTGGCTCCGGACGGCTGGTTGGTGATCAGCACACCGAATGCCGCCGGGGTCCGTCCGGATGCGTCCCCCGGCGCACTGCTGCCGATTCTGACCCCCGGATACCATCTGGTGCTCTTCAGCGAGACAGCGCTTCACCGGTTGCTCGCCGCGCATGGTTTCACGCAGATCGACATCCGAGCATCGGCGACGAATCTGACGGCACTGGCCTGCCGTCAGTCACGGCCTTGCGACCTCTCTCGGACACTCGACCGGGCGCTCTACCGCGACTATCTGAAGCGCCGACTCGAGGCCCTGAATCCGGACGAACCGCTCGCGCATGGGTTTTCCGGGCGATTGATCAAGGAGTGTGTCAACGCGGGCGACATCGAGGCGGCACAAGCGGAGCTTCAAGGCCTGACCGAGACCTATCGGCGTCTTTACGGCATCGATCTCGACCGCCCCGAGACGGTCTTGGCCGAGCCGATCGAGATCGAGAGTTTCGGGAGATTTGCCGCCGCGATCCCGGCCAATCTCTGTGGCCTGGCCTATCGCAGCGCCTTCATCGCATTGCGCCATGCGAACGACCCGGAGCGCGCACTGGCGGGTTTCGAGCTTGGCGAGCGCGTCGGAGTCGCGCTGCGCGAGGCTTTGCAATCGATCGGCTCGGACGACGGCGAGACCGAGCATCTCGTCGAGTTGTGCCGATTGGGTGCGCTCGAGTCTTCGATCCGCGTGGATCCATCCGAGGCTCCGAGGCGTTTGAAGACCGCCCGCGAGGCGTTCCTCGGAGCCAACGGCGGCGGGGCGAGCGCATGCCGTCGCTTCGAGACCGATCTGGAACGCTGTTTTGTCGATTTGGCATTCAGCGGTGATTACACGGCAGCGAACGCCTTGGACGACGCGCGTCGTGCGCAGGGGCCGGACGCATCCGATGCGCTCGGCCTCGCGGCGCAGGACTATGCTCGTTCCTGTCATGCCCGTGGATTGCTTGCCCTGAATGACCGAAACGATGCGGAGGCAGCGCTTACTTGGTTCCGGGCTGCCGGCGAACATCTGCACGGCTCGACCGCTGCCGGCGGCGCAGACCAAGGCGACCTCGCACCTGCCATCGAGATCGCCCTGCTCTCGGCCCAAGCCATTGCCGAGCCCGAGGCTGCGGCCCGTGCATGTGAGGAGCGCTTGGCGATCACGCACTCGCCGGACCCGCATGTCCTCGGCCTCTGTTGCGAGGTCTTCCAGCGTCTGGTTCACGGCGGAGCCTACGCCGCAGCGGCGACGCTCGAGCCCGCTATCACGGGCCCACTGATCCGCGCACCCGAGGTGTTGTCGGCGGAGCTGGCGTACGTGCTCGGCATCCTCGCCTTGAATCATGCTGCGGATCCGGCCGAAGCCTTCGGGTGGTTTTCGCGAGCGGCGCAGTTGACATCTCCCGAGAGTCCGCTGCACGACCTCGCCCTCTCACATGCGCGACGCGCCGAGGCGGCAGCCGGCATCGAAGGTGGCGACATCGGCGCAGACCCGCGCACATCCAAGTAACCCGAGCCACGCAGTAAGAAAGGATCCCTCATGGGTTTGCGCGAATTCCGTCAGACACTCACCAGGCGCCGACTCGTCAACTTCATCGAGCACCGAACCTGTTGGATGCGAGTGCGCTTGGCGCGTAACCCGAGCTGGGTTGTCCAGCGCTGGGACGGCGATCGCGGGTTGGCCGAAACCAAGCGGATCGCCGTCTTCGTGCACTACGACGACAAAGGTCTCGTCCATCAATACGTGCTGTTCTATCTGCAGCAATTGCGCGAGGCCGGCTACGATATCCTGTTCGTCACCAACAGCCCTCGACTCTTGCCGTCGGCGGTCGAGGTGCTGCAGACGCACTGCGCTCTGATCTTGCGGCGGCGCAACCGCGGCTACGACTTCGGAGCCTACAAGGATGCCATACGGGAGATTCCGGACCTCGCCGCGCTCGACAGCCTGATCATTGCCAACGACAGTGTTTACGGCCCCTTTCACTCCTTGAGCGATCTTCTGAGCGAGGCCGACCCGGCGCAAGCCGACATCTGGGGAGCCACCGATAGCTTTGAGCATCACTATCATCTGCAAAGCTATTTTCTTCTTTTCCATCGCGCCGCTTTAACGGCGACCGAGTTTCACCGTTTTTGGAGAGATGTCTGCTATACCCGGTCGAAAGAGCTGGTCATCCATCATCACGAGATCGGCTTCTCGCGGCGTATGCTGGCCGCCGGACTGCAATTGGAAGCACTGTATCCCTACCGCGCGGTGGCGATGGAGCTGATCGACGATCTGCAACGCCGCTGGCTGGACAATCCCGACTGGGCCGCGCGATTGCCGCAGCGCGATTATCTCAAGTGGTTGTTCGAGAACATGATGGCCGGTGTTCCGGTGAATCCGAGCCACTTCTTCTGGGAGCCCTTGTTGCGTCGGCACGGCTACCCCTTCCTGAAACGCGAGCTGCTCACGCGCAATCCCTGTGGCGTGCCGCTGACCCAATATTGGGAGAGTGCGGTTCGCCAAGTCAGCGGATACGATACGCGCTTGATCTCTCGACACCTACAGCACATCCTGCGTAACCGTAGCATTTGAAGGGAAACCAATACTCCCGACGCGAGTCTGAGGCGATGATCACTGCCGAACCCGTGCATCGAGTAGGGTTGTCGTTTAGGAGACGTTCGCCATGAAAGCACCGCAGACAACGATTCTCTTGGGCTTCGCCGCACTGCTGATCGGGGCAATAAGCCATGCCACTTTCTCCGGCGCTTTCGATTCCGGGGCGGATCATGAGGACCTGCACCGGCGCGCAGCCGATCACGACATCTGGATGCGGGAGCGCCTGATGCCGGCCGGTGGGGTCATGTCCGGGCAGTTCACGGACGACACCTATGCGCAGGTCAAGAGTTACGGCGGCGAGCGGGATCCCACGATCTGGACCGGTGCCTATCTGGCCGCGCAGGCACTGCGTCTGCAGGCAACCGGCGCGGCCGATGCGGCCGATCAGGTCGCCGAGACGGTCAGGGTGCTGCACCGTTGGTGGCGAATCTCAGGCGATGCGGGCTATCTCGCCCGGTTCGCGGCGCCGGCCGATAGTCCGGAGGCCGTCTTGGCAACCCTGCCGGCCGGCGATCCGGAGGTGATTCGGGACGTTCCATACGAGGATGCACTCTGGCACTGGCGTGGCCGGGTCAGTCGCGATCAATACCAGGGCGTGCTGCTCGGCATGTCGCTCGCTTACGAGGCGACATCCGACCCGGGCATTCGTCAGCTCATCCGGGAAGATGTGGCCACCTTCGCCGAGCAGCTCATGCGGCGCGAGCGCAAGCGCGTGAAGGTCATCATCAACGGGGCGAGCAACTTCTCGACCACGCTCGAACTGGAGCATGCGGTCTACACCGACGACGAGACCCCGGACGGAATTCCGATTCTCAATATTCGCACCAACCCGTTCGAGGCGCAGGGCTCCGGGATGGTGGTGTTCTGGCCGAACCCGAGCGAGTTCGTGCGCCAGATCCCCGGCCTCGGATGGCTGCCCGATGTCCTCCTGCCGAGTCAGGCGATTCAGCTTGCCGCCACCTTTCGGGTTGCTCTGCAGGTGACCGCGGAGGTTCCGGGATACGAGGCGCGTCATGCGGCACTGCTGGCGCACTATGACGAGCAGGTCGAAAACTGGCTCGGGATCGCGGCGGGTTGGGAGAATACCAATCGATGCGGCGCCAGCTACCATGGGCTCAACGTCGCCTTTATGCCGATCTACAACTGGGTCAGGCTGGAGGATGACCCGGAGCGTCGCGCGCGACTGCAGAGCGATGTTCTGCGGGATGCGCTTTGGTCGGCTGTCGAGGACCACAAGAACGTCTTCTTCGGCTTTCTCTATGCTGCGCAAGCGTCGCCCGAGGACGCCGTCGAGGCACTGCTCGACGCGCATCTCGCCCAGCTCGCATTGTTCCCGAAAGCGCCGCAAACTGCCGAGCCGCTGGACGTGCGCTACAAGTACCCCGAAGATCCCGAATGTCCCGGCCTGTCGGCTATCGCCACCGATGTCGACGATCGCCCCGGCGCCACCTTCATTTGGGAGCGCCAGCCCTGGAAGCTCATGGATCCGGGGGCACCCGAGGTCGCCTTCGCGGGTGTCGACTATCTCTTGACTTACTGGCTCGGGCGTCAAGCCGGCTTCATCGAAGGAAGCGGACGCGTTTCGGTCACCCGGACGGGTACCGGTGGCGGGACCATAACCTCGAGTCCGACGGGCATCGACTGCGGCAGCACCTGCGAGGCCGACTTCGATCTCGGGTCAGAGATATTCCTTCAAGCCTTCGCCGATCCGGGCTCCGTTTGGACCGGCTGGTCCGGCGATCCATCCTGCCCCTATCTCCATTCGCTGGAGGGGGATACCGACTGCGTCGCGAACTTCGAGTCATTGCCGGGCGGGGAGACTCGGATCGAGGCGGCGGTGCTCCCTTATGCACGCGCGGTCGGTATCGGCGAGACCGCAACCGCCTACGCCAGTCTCATCAACAGCGGCGACAAGACGGCCAACGGCTGTTCGATCGCCCTGCCGGGCGGATTCCCCGCGACCTTCACCTATCAGACGACCGATTCCGAGAACGTTTTGATCGGCACGCCGGATACGCCCGCCGAGATCGCGCCGGGCGCGACGCAAGGGTTTGTCTTCGGCATCGCACCGAGCCGAGCCCTGGCGGCGACCGAGATTGCGCCTGTGTTCGACTGCACGAACACCGTGCCCGCGTTCAGCCACGCGGGACTCAATACCTTCATCCTCTCGGCGGCGACAACGGCACCGCCGGACCTGCTCGCGGTCGGCGTGACGCCGAGCGGGGACGGCGTGGTGCGACTGCCGAGTCGCGACGGCACCGGTTTCTTCGCTGCGGCCGCGGTCAACATCGGCAGTGCCGGGACGGTCAACGTCAGCGCGGACGACGGCGGGCGGGGCCTTCCGTTGAGCCTACGAGTATGTGAAACCAATGCTCAAGGCGAGTGGATTGTCTGCGGCAACAATCTGACCCGAACCCTTGCCGCAGGCCAAACGGTCTATTACACCGTCCTGGTTACCGGCACCGGCCAGCCGGTCGCGTTCGATCCAGCCATGAGCCGTCTGTTCCTGCGCATGCAGACGGCCGGCGTGACCGTCGGCGCCACGAACGTTGCGGTGACGACCCCTTAGCAAAGCCCGGGGTGATCGGTTTTGGCTGGGCCGATCACCGCTTCTTCGTCTTCTCGCACTCCGCGCAGATCCCGTAGATCACGAGGGAGTGATCTTCGATGCGGAAGTTGCGCTCCTCGGCAATCTTGGACTGGCGCTCCTCGATCATCGGGTCGCAAAACTCCACGACCTTGCCGCATTTGATGCAGACCAGATGGTCGTGGTGATCGCCGCTGTTGAGCTCGAAGACGGACTGGCCGGTTTCGAAGTGACGCCGGCACACAAGCCCCGCCCCCTCGAACTGGGTCAAGACGCGATAGACGGTCGCAAGCCCGATCTCCTCTCCATTATTGAGAAGCTCCTTGTAGACATCCTCGGCGCTCAGGTGGCGCTTGCCGCAGCTTTCGAGGACGGCAAGAATCGCGACCCGCGGTGCCGTGACCTTGAGACCTGCCTGTTTGATCTGCTCGATTTCCAAATCCCATCTCCCCGTCTAAGTCAAGCCGCGCACCGCGCGCGGGCATGCCCGATTCGTTTTCTGATTCGTCACCCCGATGATCAGATCCGGGCGCTGCTGTATCATGCCTGGGTTTAATGCAAATGCGCTGTTTTCAAGACATGCGAAAGCTGGTTTATATCTCGATTCTCGGCTGTCTGGTCGCGCTCGCCACGACCGGTTGCTCCCGTGACAAAAAGCCCGAAGAGTACCGGGGCTCTGTCCTGGAGGATCTCCCGTTTGTCTACAAGATGACGGTGCAACAAGGCAATATCATCACCGAAGAGATGGTTGATCGACTGGAGCTCGGGATGAACAAGCGCCAGGTTCAATTTTTGTTGGGGACGCCCTTGCTGACGGATTTCTTCCAGGCCGATCGCTGGGACTACACCTATACCATCCAGCGTGGGCACGATCCCATGCAGATCCGCTACCTGACACTGTACTTCCAAGACGAAAGCCTTGCGCGCATCGAGGGGGACATTCGCCCGAATCCGGCGCGCGCAGAGGCCAGAGCACCGCAGGAAATGGTCGTCACCGTGCCGGATTATCAGGAACGTAAAGGACTGATCAAGCGCGGTCTTGAAACGATCGGCTTGGAGCCGAAGGATTAGAAGCCCGCCGGCGAAGAAAGCGGGCCGATGGCAATGCGGCCCGGGGATACTGACCCGTCCAGGATGGGCTCCGGCTCAGGAACCGGCGCTGGGTTTGGCGTCCGCGCCGCCCTTGCGCATAGCCTTACCCTCTGCTGCCCGTCGCTTGCGTGCTTCCTTGGGATCGGCAATCAAGGGACGGTAGATCTCGACGCGGTCACCATCCTCCAGGCCCTGATCCAATTTGGCCGCTTTTCCGAAGATGCCGACTTGGTTGACCGCGAGATCGATCTCGGGGCATCTCGAGATCACCGCGGACTGCTCGATCGCCTCGCGTACCGTCGTCCCGATGCGCACCTCGAGCGGACGGAGTACCTGGTCGTTCGGACCGACATAGGCCACGGACACCTTCAGATAGTCAGTCACCGTAGACCTCTTCGGCGCGCCGACAAAAGGCGTCCACCAGAGTGTTCGCGATCTGGTGAAACACGGCCCCGAAGGCCTTGTCGATCAGATGCCCCGAGAACTCGAACTCCAACTCGAGCTCGACCTTGGAGGCATCCTCGCGCAAAGGGACGAAACGCCATCCGCCGACCAGTTTGCGGAACGGCCCGTCGAGCAGATCGATGTCCATCCGCCGGTCGCGCTCGAATCGGTTGCAGGTGCTGAAGGTCTGGCGAATCCCCATGCGGGCGACCTCGATCTGACCGCAGATCTTCCCATCGGTCTCCGAAATGACGCGCGTCTTGTCGCACCAAGGCAGAAATTTGGGGTAGGAGCCGACATCGTAGACGAGGTCGAACATCTGAGATGCCGAGTAAGGCACCAGCGCACTTTTTCTGACGATAGCCACAGCGAAACCGCGTCCAGAGTGAAAAACCGACGTTTAGACAGAGCCTGCGCCCTCGAGGGCATCCAAAGCCGTGTGCGCGACGCGGTTTAGAGAATGAAAAGATCCGGATGTCGTCGCTCGACAACCGTTGATCCAGGCAAACGGGTCTACCCGGAGCCGAGCCGAAAGAAACCCGTCGCAGGCGGTCTCCGCGCGCTTCATCCCAGCCGGATCCACGTCAACAGGCCGACGGCATTCAGCAGCACGATGCCGACGGCAATGGGGGCGATGTAACGAATCAGCAACCACCAGAGCCGGTAGAACCAGCCGTCTCCCATCTCCAACTCATCGACGGAGGAGGCCCGCGAGAGCATCCATCCGGCAAAGATCGCAATCAGGACGCCGCCCAAGGGCAGCATGATGTTCGCGGTCAGGAAGTCGAAGAGATCCAGGAAACCCTTGCCGAAGATCTTCACCTCGGACCAGGCGTTCAACGACAGCAGGCAGGCGATGCCGAGCAGCCAGACAGTCACGCCGCCCAGCACGGAGGCACGCACCCGGCTGAAGCTCAGATTCTCGACCAGCCAGGCCACCAGCGGCTCCAGGAGGGAGATCGCCGAAGTCCAGGCCGCGAACAGCAAGAGGACGAAGAACAGGGTCCCGAAGAAGGCACCGCCCGGCATGTCTCCGAAGGCGATCGGCAAGGTCTGGAAGATCAGACCGGGGCCGCTGTCCGGCGCCAGACCGTGGGCGAAGACGATAGGAAAGATCGCAAGGCCGGCCAACAGGGCGACCAGGGTATCCAGCCCGGCGATGATCATGGTGTTCTGTGCGATCGAGGAGTCGCGTTTCAGATAGGACCCGTAGATCATGATGGCACCCATCCCGAGACTCAGGCTGAAAAACGCCTGGCCCATCGCGCTGAGGATCGCCTCGCCCGCTTTGCCCTGAAACTCGGCAAAGTCAGGCTCGAAGAGATAGGTCACCGCTTGGTCGAAATTTCCGGCCTGCATGCCGTATCCGACCATGACCACGAGAAGCAGGAACAGCGCCGGCATGAGGATGCGCACGGCTTTCTCCAGCCCGCCGGCGACACCGCGCGCGACCACCAGCACCACCATGACCATGAAGATGGTGTGCCAGGCGAGCAGGCGCTCCGCATCGCCGATCAGGCCGGAGAACATCTCGCCGGCATCCGCGCCGTCGATGCCGGTGAACATGCCGGTCGCGGCACGGAACATGTACCCCATGGTCCAGCCCGCGATCACGCTGTAGAAGGAGAGGATGAGGAAACCCGCGAGAATCCCCATCCAGCCCAACAACTGCCAAGCAGGCGAGCGGCCCTCGGCGCGGGCCAGGGCGCGCATGGTGTTGATGGGACTGCGCCGACCGCGCCGACCGAGCATGATCTCGGCCATCATGATCGGAACGCCGATCAGAACGACGCAGAGCACATAGACCAACACGAAGGCCCCGCCGCCGTATTCGCCGGCGGTGTAGGGAAAGCGCCAGATATTGCCGAGACCCACGGCCGATCCGCTCGCCGCCAGGATAAAGGCGAGACGAGTCGACCACATTCCATGGATTGAGCTGGACGCGGTCAAGACGGCAGCCCGGCCGATGAGGGCGCGATCTGGGCGCGCACGACATCGGCCAGCCACTCGGCAAGACGCCGGACCTCGCTCGCGTCCACACCCTCGACCATGACCCGAACCAACGGCTCGGTCCCGGACGGGCGCAGCAGGATGCGCCCCCGGCCCGCGAGCGTCTGCTCTGCGGTCTGGACTGCATCCTGCACGGCGGGCAGCCCGACGATATCGCGCTGGGCGTCCAACCGGACATTGATCAGGATCTGGGGATAAGGCTCGACCTCGGCACAGATCTCATGCAGCCCTCGGTCGAGCCGTTTGAGTCCGGCCAGAACCTGGAGCGCCGCGACGATGCCGTCACCCGTACTGGTGCGGTCGCGACAGATGATGTGTCCGGAGGGCTCGCCGCCGAGGATGCCGTCCGAGCGCTTCAGATGTTCCATGATGTAGCGGTCGCCGACCTTGGCCCGCACGAATCCGACACCGAGACGCTGCAATGCATGCTCGAAGCCGAGGTTGCTCATCAGGGTGCCGACGACCTCGCCGCGCATCGCCCCGTCGGCAAGACGGTCCTTGGCGATCACATACAGGAGCCGATCGCCGTCGATCAGTTGCCCTTTGCCATCGACCATCAGCACACGGTCGCCGTCGCCGTCGAAGGCGATGCCCAGATCGGCGTCTTCCTGCAAGACCGCTCGGCACAAGGCCTCCGGGTGGGTGGAGCCGACATCGCGGTTGATATTGAAACCGTCCGGATCGGTACCGACGCGGATGACCTCGGCGCCGAGCTCCTCGAAGACATAGGGCGCCGTGTTGTAGGTCGCGCCATTGGCGCAATCGACCACGACCTTGAGACCGCGAAAGTTCATGCTCGTCGGAACGGTGCTCTTGCAGAACTCGATGTAGCGCCCGTTGGCGTCGTCGATCCGCTTCACCTTGCCGAGCGCGGCCGAGTCGACGGTGCGCAGAGGCCGCTCGAGTTCCGCCTCGATTGCTTCTTCGACGTCGTCCGGAAGCTTATCGCCATCGGCCGAGAAGAACTTGATGCCGTTGTCTTGATAGGGGTTATGCGATGCGGTGATGACGATACCGGCCGAGGCGCGAAAGGTCCTTGTGAGATAGGCCACACCGGGCGTGGTCATCGGCCCGAGCAGCCGGATGTTTGCCCCCGCCGCCACCAGGCCCGCCTCCAAGGCCGACTCGAACATGTAGCCCGAGATCCGCGTATCTTTTCCGATCAGAACCTTCCCGCCATTCCCGTTGCCTTGGCCGAAGACCCTTCCCGCCGCCCAACCGAGCTTCAGGACGAAGTCCGGAGTGATCATCCCCTCCCCGACGCGCCCGCGGATCCCGTCCGTCCCGAAATAACGACGTCCCGACATACCGACCTCCGCGCCTAGTGTTCGCTGGCAGGTCGTCCAAGCGTCCCGTCTTCGGAGTCCGACTCGGGATCCGCTTGTCGGGCACGATCGGAGCGACGCCCTGCCGGTCGACCGCCGGTTTCCTCGTCCTCCCAGTCGCTCGGTGGACGCGGCGGGCGACCGGACATGATGTCGTTGATCTGCTCGGCATCGATCGTCTCGTACTTCATCAGGGCAGCCGACATGTTATGGAGCTTGTCCATATTGGCAAGGAGCAGACCGCGGGCACGCTCGTAGTTGCGCTCGATCACGTTGCGGATCTCCTCGTCGATCAAATGCGTCGTCTCATCCGACACACTCTTGTGCTGGGTGACCGAGTGCCCGAGGAAGACCTCTTGCTCCTCCTCGCTGTAGGTCAGCGGACCCAGCTTGTCGGACAGGCCCCACTTGGTGACCATGTTGCGGGCGATCTCGGTCGCACGATGGATGTCGTTTTGCGCACCCGTCGTCACGCTTTCCGGGCCGAAGATCAGCTCCTCGGCCAAGCGTCCGCCGAAGAGGCTCGAGATGCTGCTCTCCAGACGCTGCTTGCTGTAGCTGAAGCGATCGTCCTCGGGCAGGAAGAGGGTCACGCCCAGTGCTCGGCCGCGCGGGATGATGCTGACCTTGTGTACCGGGTCATGGTCGGGCACCAGCCGACCGACGATCGCGTGGCCGGACTCGTGATAGGCGGTCAAACGCTTTTCGTCGTCCGACATCACCATGGAGCGACGCTCGGCGCCCATCATGATCTTGTCCTTCGCCTTTTCCATGTCGTCCATGTCGACCATTTTCTTATTCAACCGAGCGGCGAAGAGTGCCGCCTCGTTGACCAGGTTGGCGAGATCCGCGCCCGAGAACCCGGGCGTGCCGCGTGCGAGGACCGACGCCTTCACGTCCTCGGCCGCCGGGATCTTACGCATGTGCACCTTCAGGATCTGCTCGCGACCGCGCACGTCCGGGAGCGGGACGACCACCTGTCGATCGAACCGACCCGGGCGCAGCAATGCCGGATCCAGCACGTCGGGACGGTTGGTCGCCGCGATGACGATGACGCCCTCGTTGCCCTCGAAGCCGTCCATCTCCACCAGGAGCTGGTTCAGGGTCTGCTCGCGCTCGTCGTNNTTCTTGGCCTGCTCGAACATGTCGCGCACCCGCGAGGCGCCGACACCGACGAACATCTCCACGAAGTCCGAGCCCGAGATGGTGAAGAAGGGCACCTTCGCCTCGCCGGCGATCGCGCGGGCGAGCAGGGTCTTGCCGGTTCCGGGCGGACCGACCATGAGCACGCCCTTCGGGATTTTGCCGCCGAGCTTCTGGAACTTGCTCGGATCGCGCAGGAAATCGACCATCTCCGAGACCTCGTCCTTGGCCTCCTCGGCACCCGCGACATCCTGGAAGGTGACCTTGACCTGATCCTCCGAGAGCATCCGGGCGCGGCTCTTGCCGAAGGACATGGCGCCGCGACCGCCGGCACCGCCCTGCATCTGCCGCATGAAGAAGATCCAGATGCCGATGAGGATCAGGAGCGGGAACCAGTTGATTAGAACCTGCATGAGGACGGACTGTTTCTCCGGGGGCGCCGCTTTGATCACGACGTCGTGATTCAGGAGGTCGCCCACGAGCCCGTCGTCGCCTGGGCTGAAGGTGGTGAACCGCTGCCCGGAGCCGCTGATCCCCTCGATCGTGCGACCCTGGATCGTGACTTCCTTCACCTCTCCGCCACGGACCTGCTCGATAAAATCGGAATAGGTCAAAGTCCGCGGGGTCGTCGGCGCGGTGGTGAAATTGTTGAAGACGGACATCAGCACGACGGCGATGACCACCCAAAGAAGTATGTTTTTCGCCATGTCATTCACGGCTGCTTGCCCCTGCTGATGGTGGACCGACGCGATGATGTCGAGGTCGGACAATCGAAACTAGCACCGACGCCTCAAGGATGAAAGCCTTTGGCGACCAGGTAAAGCTCTCGGCTCTGGGATCGAGACGATTTTGGCTTACGACTGACCACTTTGGAGAAGCTCCGTCGCAGCTCGGTCAGGATCTCGTCGAAGCCCGTGCCTTGGAAGACTTTGACGACCAGAGACCCGCCGGGTTGCAGACGCGACCGCGCCAGATCCAAGGCCAATTCCACAAGGTACATCGAGCGCGGCTGATCCACGACCGTCATCCCGGTTATATTGGGGGCCATATCCGAGAGCACCAGATCGAGCGCCTCGCCGCCCAAGGTTTCGCAGAGTTGCTCGAACATCTCGGGCGCGCGAAAGTCACCCTGCAGGACGACGACGCCGGCCAGAGCATCCATCGGCAACAGATCGAGCGCAACGACACTGCCCCGCGGCCCGACGAGGCGCGCTGCGATCTGGGACCAACTGCCCGGAGCGGCTCCCAGATCCAGGACCCGCATGCCCGGGCGAAAGATCCGATCCTTCTCCTGGATCTCGAGCAGCTTGTAGGCGGCGCGCGAACGATACCCCTCGCGCTGCGCGCGCTTGACGTAGGGATCGCTGTGCTGCCGATCGAGCCATTTCCGGCTTGAGGCTGTTTTCGCCATGTCTTAAAGATCATGCACCCAGGAAAACCGGAAGAACTCGAGCAGCATGCCGGCGATCGCGCCGCCGAACAGACCCCCGAGGATGGCCATCGGAATGCGCTCGTGCATGGCCGCGCTTGCGGATTGCCACAACCCGGCCTCGACGTCGATCAGGGGGCCGATCATCATCCAAACGCTGCCGGCGGCCACACCCGCCAGTGTCGCCATGACCAAGGACTCGATGATGTAGCAGGGCCTTGACTCGCAATGCAGCCGACGCGACACCGACAGCCACCAGCGCACGGTCGACACATAGAGCACCCCGTTGACGCTCACGAGAAAGGCCAGGACCGCAAACGAGGAGAATGGATTCGGATGGAAGGGCTCGACGAAGGCCAGAAAACCGCCGCAGATCGCACCGGTCGCCAAGCCAGCCATGGTTTTCCCGGGGACATGTCTCGAGCAACGTTCGGGGAAGCTCACGGTCAGTCCGACCAGACCCGCGACGGCGGCCGCCACCACAACGAGATGCAAGACCGCCATCTGCTCGGCAAACAGCGTCAGAACGAGGACGCCGACCAGAACACCGATGCCCGTCGCGATCAGAGCCACCTCTCGCGCACCGTAGAGCGCAGCACCCACACCGCCCGCCAGGGCGGCAGCTGCGATGTAGGAGCCGTGGCCGAAGCCGAGGCCCTGGAACAACTCGGCGAGTCCCGTAAACAAGGGCGCATAGATCATCCCGATCAGGCCCCAGACGATGCCGCGCAGAATCGCAATGCGCCAGCTCGGGGTCGAGGCATCGGGAAACCGAGCTGCGCCGCGATAGGGTTGGGCAATCTCGGGGCTTGAGGACGAGGGTTGTTGCGAGAAGGGCATGAGGGTCACCGGCGAACGTCTTGGAAAGGTCTCGCTCTCAAAAATCAAAGCAAAAATCGGGCCCAGCGAAATCAGGCAGCTGATCCGGAGTCGGCAGGGTTGGCGTGCGGCACATGATCCCGGGGTGGGTTAAGCACCGAAGGTCGGCGATGCAACGAGAAACGGGGCCAAACGGCCCCGTTTCGGACGATCCGAGGAGACTGATCGAGGCGATCAGCCGGCCTTCAGGGTCCAGGACGCGCACCAGCCGTTGACGTTGATCAACTTGCCGGGGAACAGGCTGCAGCCATGCCACTCTTCGGTCGCACCGGCGACGTCGGGGAGGTGGAACTGGCAATTCTTGCAGAACTGCTCGTCGGCTGGCGCACCGGGACGGGCCGCAGCGGCACGGTCGGACTGGGTCGCATCGGCGTTGTACTTGAGCGCGACCGCGGTGGGATCGTTCGCAGCGACTGCGTTCGCAGGCACCTCGGCGCGCGCGGTGCCGAAGCCGACCAGATTGATGACCGGGATCGCGGCAGCGGTACCCAGCATCACCTTGACAGCGTCGCGACGGCTCGTGCTCATTGGCTTATCGGACATGGTTGTCAACTCCTTCGAGTGATTCATTGTGGTGACATCGACACCCCCGGTTGAACCGGAAGCTGTCGGGCATTGTGCTACATTGGTGCGAAAAACGCGAGGGGAAGGCCGCGCTCGATCGGGCGAATCAGTCGAGATAGGTCCCGGCCCCCAGATACCTGGCCTGCCAGTAAGGCGTCGCGAGCCGATCGAGCCGGACCTGTCGACGCGATGTCGATGCGTGGACAAAGCGTTCGTCGTCCACCATCAGACCCACGTGATGCTCCCCCGGCGCAATCCGAAAGAAGACGATATCGCCGGGACGAGGCTGACGGCCGGGAACCGGTGTTGCAGTGCGCAGCTGCTCGGTCGAGACACGCGGGATCTGCACGCCGGCGACATGGTGCGCGTAATAGGTCAGACCGCTGCAGTCGAGACCTTCGTCGGGGCTACTCCCCCCGTAGACGTACGGCGTTCCGACTTGGGATAACCCGGCCAGCACCACGTCGGCGCGCGGGCCGTCGAGGCCGTCACCGCGCTGGGTGGCGCAGCCCGCAAGGATCCCGGACACCAAGAGGGCGCAGAGGACGCAACCGTCTTGCCATGGCCTCATAATCAACACTCGGTCTATTTTGCAAGAGACTGTAAAATAAACTTTTAAACTGCCGATCGCAAGGTGTCAAGTGCGCTTTTCCGCCCGTCCCGCCAGCCCCGTCCCGCGCTCGCGGGGCGCCGTTGCGCGAACCGGGGCGACTGCCGATGCGTAACGGCGCGCCGAACCGACAAAGACACGGCATAATCGCACTGCGGCTGCGTGCCGAGGCCCGCCTCGGAACGAACCCGACCGCGCGGAGAGCAGGCAGCGGACCGCATAAGGCTCGATCGGAATCGACAACGACTCCGCCCAGCGAAACAAGGAACCAAACGATGCGGATCTTCGATGTTCTCGCCGTCCTGATCGGATTCTCGGCGCTCTTCAGTTGGCTGAACGATCGCTTTCTCAAGCTGCCCAACGCGATCGGACTGATGCTGATCGCCCTGGCGTTTTCACTGGTGCTCTTGCTGCCGTTTCCGTTCGCCCGGGCGCTGGAGCACGAGGTTCAACGCATGCTGGCCAGCATCGATTTCAGCAAGGCCCTGCTGGAGGGGATGTTGGGCTTTTTGCTCTTCGCCGGCGCTCTGCATGTGGATCTGCGGGAGCTCGCCAGACACAAGTGGGCGATTGCGATCCTTGCCTCGGCCAGCGTCATCGGAGCGACCGTCCTCATCGGCTGCGGAAGCTGGCTCTTGTTTTTCGCGCTCGGGATCGACATCCCGCTCATCTACTGCATGCTCCTGGGTGCGCTCATCTCGCCCACCGATCCGGTCGCGGTGCTCGGCATCCTGAAAAATGCAAACGCCCCGAAATCACTGGAGATGAAGATCACCGGCGAATCACTCTTCAACGACGGCGTGGCAGTCGTGGTCTTCATGCTGCTGGCAGGTCTCGCCGCGGGCGAGACGCCCCCGGCGTTCGGCGACGCCATGACGCTCTTCGCCACCGAGATCGTCGGAGGGCTGGCGTTCGGCTTCGTCATCGGCTGGATCGCGCTGTACATGATCAGCAAGACCGCCGACTATCAGGTTGAGATCATGGTGACCCTGGCACTGGCCATGAGCGGCTATGCCATCGCCGAGCATGCACACGTCTCGGCACCGATCGCCATCGTGGTCGCCGGCCTCATCATCGGCAGTCGAGGCCGCGCCATCGCCGTGACGGAGGCCACACGCTATCGATTGGACGACTTTTGGGAGTTGGTCGACGAAATCCTCAACGCCGTCTTATTCGTGATCATCGGATTGGAGGTCTTGGCGATCAGCATGAACGGGCAATTCATGCTGGCCGGTCTCCTCGCGATCCCCTTGGTGCTGCTCGCGCGACTGGCCAGTGTCGGTCTGCCCTTCCACCTGCTGCGCCGCCATCGCAAGTTCGAACCCGGCTTTCTTTCGATCCTGACCTGGGGCGGTTTGCGGGGCGGGATCTCGGTCGCTCTGGCCCTGTCGCTGCCGGAGGGCGAGACGCGCGATCTGATCCTGAGCGTGACCTACATCATCGTGGTCTTCTCCGTGCTGGTGCAGGGCCTGACCCTGGGGCCTTTGGTCCGCCGCGTGACCGCGCGTGCCGAGGGGGAAAAAAACCCGTGAACACCGCGCGCGGACGGCACGGCGGTGCAGGGGTGTCACGCAGGACCTCGAGCGTCGCATCGCCGAGCATGGACCGCGAATCCCGACCGGACTCGAGGCGTCGCCCGACCCGAAAACAACGCGCAACTCAAACGCGTCGAGAGCGAAATGCGTCATTTTCATTTTGCGTTTGGCTTTGGAGATGTCCTCGCTCTCGGTGAGACGCGGTTTGGATTTAATCTTTTTGACGACTGAAACCGCGCCGGCTCCGACAATCGTCGGAGCCGGCGCGGCCAAGCCACTCCGACACATGATGCATACCGCACCGGGCGCGGTTTAACTGGAGAATCGAGATATGAGCGAAACCAAGCACTGCCGGCTCTTGATCCTGGGATCCGGCCCCGCCGGCTACACGGCGGCCGTCTACGCCGCACGCGCCAACCTGAGCCCGGTCCTGGTCACAGGTCTGGAGCAAGGCGGGCAGCTGATGACGACGACGGACGTCGACAACTGGGCAGGCGACCCCGACGGCGTTCAGGGACCGGACCTGATGGAGCGGATGCGGCGTCACGCCGAGCGCTTCGAGACCGAGATCATCTTCGACCACATCAACGCGGTCGATCTGCAGACCCGTCCCTTCAAGCTGACCGGCGACTCGGCCGTCTACAGCTGCGATGCACTCATCATCGCCACGGGTGCGAGCGCCATGTATCTCGGCCTGCCCTCGGAGGAGACCTTCCGCGGTCGCGGGGTGTCGGCCTGCGCCACCTGCGACGGTTTCTTCTATCGCAACCAGAAGGTCGCCGTGATCGGCGGGGGAAACACCGCGGTCGAAGAGGCGCTGTATCTGTCGAACATCGCCTCCGAAGTCATTCTGGTGCATCGACGCGACGCGCTTCGCGCGGAGAAGATCCTGCAGAAGCATCTGTTTGAGAAGGCCGAGCACGGCAACGTCAAGATCGCCTGGAGCCACACGCTCGACGAGATCCTCGGCGACGCGACCGGCGTCACCGGCATGCGCATCAAGAGCACGCTGGACGGGTCCACACAGGATATCGATCTGCAAGGCGTCTTCATCGCGATCGGTCACAAGCCCAACACCCAGATCTTCGACGGGCAGCTCGAGATGGCCGGCGGCTACATCAAGGTCCACAGCGGCATCGACGGCAATGCGACAGCCACCTCCGTGCCGGGCGTCTTTGCCGCAGGCGATGTGATGGACCACGTTTATCGTCAGGCAATCACCTCCGCCGGAACCGGCTGCATGGCCGCGCTGGATGCGGAGAAGTATCTGGACGCCTTGGCCGCCGGGGACAAATAGCGCGACCGAGCCCCTGACGCCTTGGGCACCGATCGGGCGCCCTCATGTGGCTGATACCGGCCCGGCCATCCGATCGATGCCCATGTACAGACTGACGACCCACTCGGCGATTGCCCACATCCCCGCGGATCAATGGAACCGCCTCGCCGGGGACGACAGCCCTTTCCTACGGCATGAGTTCCTCGATGCCATGGAACGTCACGGCTGCGTCGGCGAGACGCTCGGTTGGTTGCCGCGGCATCTCGCGCTGCACGACGCGCAGGGACACCTGGTCGCGGCCGCGCCCTGCTACCTGAAGTTCAATTCATACGGGGAGTTCGTCTTCGACTGGAGCTGGGCGGACGCCTGCCGGCGCAAAGGGCTTCAGTACTATCCGAAACTGGTGATCGCCTCGCCCTACACCCCCGCCACGGGACCGCGTCTCCTGACCGGGGATTCGCCCGCGCGCCGAGAGCACGCACGCGCACTGATTCAGGGCGCGATCCGGGTGGCCGAGGAGGCGGGAGTCTCCTCGATGCATTGGCTCTTCACGGCGGACGACGAGCAGGCACTCCTCAAGGGTCAGGGCCTGCTCGGACGCGTCGGCTGTCAATTTCACTGGCGCAACCGGGACTACAGCTCGTTCGACGATTATCTCGCGACCTTTACGGCCGAAAAGCGCAAAAAGGTCAAACGCGAGCGGCGCCGCGTCATCGAATCCGGCGTACGGATTCGACGCATCCCGGGCAACGCGGTCACGGAGGCGGAATGGGCCACCTTCCATCGGCTCTATTGCGACACCTTCGACAAGCGCGGCGGGATCCCGACCTTCTCGCTGCCCTTCTTCCAGGCCATCGGCGAGACGATGGGCGAGAGTCTCCTGCTGGTGCTGGCCGAGTACGGCAACGACATCGTGGCCGCAGCATTCGACCTGGTCGGCGCACGCTCGCTTTACGGACGCCATTGGGGATGCTTTCAGGACTTCCACAGCCTGCATTTCGAGGCCTGCTACTATCAGGGCCTGGACTATTGCATCGAGAAGGGCCTGACCCGCTTCGAGCCGGGAGCGCAAGGCGAGCACAAGGTCAGCCGCGGCTTCCTGCCGACCCCGACCTGGTCGGCGCATTGGATCGCCGACCCCGCTTTCCGCGACGCCATCGCACGCTTCGTGACCCTCGAGGCCGAGGGTATGGACGACTACATCGCCGAGATGCAGGCCCACAGCCCCTACCGCCGAGACGGCGGTCCTGCTGGCGTTTCGGCATCGCCCGGACGCGACTCGACATGATTCCGCAACTGCATCCGCACGACAGATCCGCATTCCCGGATGTTCGCCACGCCCTGCGCGCGCCCAACGGCCTGCTGGCGTTCGGCGGCGATCTGTCCCCGGAGCGTCTGGAGAGCGCGTACCGACGCGGGATCTTTCCCTGGTTCAGCGATGGCGACCCCATCCTCTGGTGGTCCCCGGACCCGCGCACCGTGCTCTTTCCGCAGTCCTTGAAGGTACCGCGCAGTCTGCGAAAACGGCTGCGCAAGCAAACCTTCCGCGTCACCATGGACCGTGACTTCGGCGCGGTCATTCGCGGCTGCGCGGCACCGCGGGACGCGCACGGCGGGACCTGGATCCTTCCGGAGATGGTGATGGCCTACGAGACGCTGCATCGACGCGGGATCGCGCATTCGGTCGAGGTTTGGCAGGACGGCGAGCTGGTCGGCGGCCTGTACGGCGTTGCCGTCGGCGGCGCCTTCTTCGGAGAATCCATGTTCAGCCGGGCGACCGACGCATCGAAGGTCGCACTCGTGCATCTGTGCGAGTGCCTGACGCGCTGGGGGTTCGGCCTGATCGACTGTCAGATGCGCACCGAGCATCTGATCCACTTGGGCGCCGTGGAGATCCCGCGCGACGAGCTGGTGCACCGATTGGATCGACTCTGTCGGCAACCCGTGCCCGAGACCTCCGGTCGACACTGGGACGACGGACTCGAACACCTGCCCCCTCTCGACGGCAACGCGGAGACACTATGAATGCCGTGGACGGCCCCCTTGCCGGGCGCCACCTCGCCCTCTATTTGACCGGCGAGCACAACTGCTCCTACCTGCCGGGGCATCGGGCGCGCACCCTCTTCGTCGACCCCACCGCCAGCATCGACGGCGCGACCTATCAAGCATTGGTCGATCAGGGTTTCCGCCGCAGCGGCGCGCATGTTTACCGACCGGCCTGTCTCGGCTGTGCAGCCTGCGTGCCGGTGCGCGTGCCGGTTGCGGATTTCGTCCCGGACCGCTCGCAACGTCGCAACTGGCGGCGTAACTCGGCTGAGCTGAACCTCCTCGACACCCCGGCGGCCTTCAAGCCGAGCCATTTCGACATCTACAGACGTTACCTGAGGGCGCGCCATCCCGAAGGCGGTATGGCGGACGATGCATCCGAAGACAGTTACCGCCGTTTCCTGGTCGAGCGCTGGGGCGGATCGACCCGCTTCATCGAGCTGCGGCTCGGCGAGCGATTGGTGGGCGTGGCGGTGACGGACGTCATCGAGCATGGGCTCTCCGCCGTCTACACCTTCTTCGATCCGGCTGATTCGGAACGCTCGCCTGGGACCTTCGCGATCCTGGCGCAGATCGAAGCGGCTCGACGCCTCGGCGTACCCTATCTCTATCTGGGCTATTGGCTTCGGGACTCGGCGAAGATGCGGTATAAAGAGCGTTTCCGCCCGATCGAGGCATGGGACGGTCAGACGTGGGTCAGGTTCGAGCGCACTCGACCCTTGGACTTCGGTTAAGACCCGTCGGGCAATCGGCTCGGCACGATACGATCGCTGCTGCCCCGCTGGGGCGTTCAACCTATGGTACACTTCCGGAGCTTCATAGCCCGGATCCGATCACGCATTACAACATACAAAACTATGTCAAAAGACGACGTTATCCAAATGGAAGGCACGGTCACCGAAACCCTGCCGAACACTGTATTCAGGGTCGAGCTGGAGAACGGTCACACCGTGACGGCTCATATCTCCGGCAAGATGCGAAAGCACTATATCCGTATCCTCACGGGCGATAAGGTCACCGTCGAGCTGACCCCCTACGACCTCACCAAAGGCCGCATCGTGTATCGAGCGCGATAGGCCAGGTCGAAACGAAAAGTACTCCGAGACGCAGGGGAGAGGTTCCCCGGATACGCGCGACGCAGGCAGCGACGCCGGCGTCATCGGCCGACGGCCATCGCAGGGAAGACGACAAGCACCCCTTCAGGGTTTTGCGCGCCGACCGACATTCCTTTGCCGGCGACGCGATGATGGCTCGAAGCGCAGGGCGATGCCTGTCGCTCGAGCGCTGCTCATAGCGATCGCGGCTCGCCGTTGATCTCGAATGCGAGCGCTCCACCCTCCACATGGATGCGCACGCTGCCGCCGGTGACCAGTTCGCCGAAAAGAAGCTCGTTGGCCAAGGGCTTCTTGATGTGGTTCTGGATAACACGGGCCATCGGGCGCGCGCCCATCTTCGGGTCGTAGCCCTTGCTCGCCAGCCAGGTACGGGCGTCGGCATCGATCGTGAGACTCACCTTCTTCTCTTCGAGCTGCTGCTCGAGCTCGAACACGAACTTGTCCACCACGCTGCGAATCGTCTGCTCGCTCAATGACCCGAACTGCACGACCGCGTCGAGCCGATTGCGGAACTCGGGCGTGAAGTAGCGCTTGAGCGCCTCGATACCGTCGGTCGAATGATCCTGCTCGGTGAAGCCGATCGATCGGCGCGCGGTTTCTTCCGCCCCCGCGTTGGTCGTCATGACCAGGACCACGTTGCGGAAGTCCGCCTTGCGGCCATTGTTGTCGGTCAGTGTCCCGTGGTCCATCACCTGCAGGAGCAGATTGAAGACGTCAGGGTGGGCCTTCTCGATCTCGTCGAGCAACAAGACCGCATGCGGATGCTTGTTGACCTCTTCGGTCAGCAGTCCGCCTTGGTCGAAGCCGACATATCCGGGCGGCGCGCCGATGAGACGCGAGACCGTGTGTCGCTCCATGTATTCGGACATGTCGAAGCGCAAAAGCTCCATCCCCAGGATACGCGCCAACTGACGTGTCACCTCGGTCTTGCCGACGCCCGTGGGTCCGGTGAACAGGAACGAGCCGATCGGCTTCTCCTCGGTCCCCAAACCGGAGCGGTTCATGCGGATGGAGGCCGTCAAGGCATCGATCGCCGCGTCTTGCCCGTAGACGACCATCTTGAGATCGCGATCCAGGTTCTTGAGCGACTCGGTGTCCGAGGCCGAGACCTTTTTCGAGGGGATACGCGCCATCTTCGCAACGATCGCCTCGACATCGCCGACATCGATACGCTTCTTGCGCTTCGCCGGACTCTTGAGCTGGACGTGTGCGCCGGCCTCGTCGATGACGTCGATCGCCTTGTCCGGGAGATGACGATCGTTGATGTAGCGGTTCGACAATTCCGCGGCAGCACGCAAGGCCGGGTTGGTGTAAGTGACCTGATGGTGCTCCTCGAACCGGCTCTTGAGGCCCTTGAGGATCTCGAAGGTCTCCTCCACCGAGGGCTCCTCGACATCGATCTTCTGGAAGCGACGCGCAAGCGCTCGGTCTTTCTCGAAGATCCCGCGATATTCCTGGTAGGTCGTCGAGCCGATGCACCGCAGGTCGCCGGACGCCAGCACGGGCTTGATCAGATTCGAGGCATCCATGACCCCGCCCGAGGCGGATCCGGCACCGATGATGGTATGGATCTCGTCGATGAAGAGGATCGCGTGGCGCTGGCGTTTGAGCTGCGCGAGCACCGCCTTGAGGCGCTTCTCGAAGTCACCCCGGTATTTGGTGCCGGCCACCAGGCCGCCGAGATCCAATGAATAAATCACGGCGTCGCTCAGAATCTCCGGGACCTCGCCGTCGACGATCTTCTTCGCCAGACCTTCGGCGATCGCGGTCTTGCCCACGCCCGCCTCGCCGACGAACAGCGGATTGTTCTTCCGCCGCCTGCAGAGGATCTGAACGGTGCGCTCCACCTCGGCCGCGCGACCGATCAAGGGGTCGATCCGCCCTAGACGCGCCATCTCGTTGAGGTTCGTCGCAAAGCTCTCGAGCGGACTGCTGCCCTCCTTCTCTTCCCCGCGCGGCTCGTCGATCTCGCCGGGCGCCTCGTCGTCCTGACTCTCCCCGGGCACCTTGGAGATCCCGTGCGAGATGTAGTTGACGACATCCAGGCGAGTCACATCCTGCTGATTGAGCAGATAGACGGCTTGCGAGTCCTGCTCGCTGAAGAGCGCCACGAGGACGTTTGCCCCGGTGACCTCTTTCTTGCCGGCGGACTGCACATGGAAGACGGCTCGCTGCAGGACGCGCTGGAAACCGAGCGTCGGCTGCGTGTCGCGATCTTCGCTGGCCGGGATCAGCGGGGTCGTTTCGTCGATGAAGGCGGTGATCTCGCGGCGCAGCTTCTCGGAGTCCGTACCGCAGGCCTTGAGAACCTTCGCGGCGGTCGGGTTATCCAGAAGCGACAGCAGCATATGCTCGACCGTCATGTACTCGTGATGCTTCACGCGCGCCTCCTTGAAGGCCCGGTTCAGCGTAAATTCAAGTTCTTTGCTCAGCATTGGCCTAATCCAAGCAGGGTTGACGAAACGGTGTGAGCCGCTGCAGCGACCAGGTGTGTCGGTCTCTAAGCCTCCTCCATCGTGCAGAGCAAGGGGTGGTGGTGACTGCGTGCAAAGTCGTTCACCTGCGACACCTTGGTTTCGGCGATATCTTTGGTGAAAACGCCGCACACCCCTCGACCTCGAGTATGCACGTGCAGCATGATTTGGGTAGCTTTCTCGCGATTCATTGCGAAAAAGGTCTCCAGCACCTGCACCACGAACTCCATCGGGGTGTAATCATCGTTCAGCAGTAGGACCTTGAAAAGAGGCGGCCGTCGAAGCTTGGGTTTCGCCTCCTGTACGGTCAGCCCTGATTCGCGTTCCTCGCTCGGAAGGTCGTCACTCATGATTGGGGATTCTAGGAAAATTTTGGAGGCTTGCGATGTCGATCGCACGGTTTGGCATCGCTTCGAGTCCGGGTTGAGTCGTGACGCCTGCGTTCGGATTCCGACCGGGCCGACCCGTGACGAGGACCGACTCGGAGCGCCCCGGCGGATGTCGGTTTGACCCCCGAAATCACCTTACTATACTACGCAGTTATGGCGCGGTTCCGAGGTTTCAAGGCACCCGTCAGACATCGACAACGACAACAACAACGACCACCAACGCGAGACCTGCAACTCCTGGAGGAGCCCTGAAATGATTACCGGTGTTGTCAAGTGGTTCAATAACGCCAAGGGCTACGGGTTCGTGCAGCCCGATGGCCGCGACGAGGACGTCTTCGTCCACTTCTCGGCCATCGACATGGATGGCTACAAGACCTTGCGCGAGGGACAAAAAGTCCAGTTCGAGATCAGTCAGGGGCCGAAGGGCCTCCATGCGGCCAATGTGCACCGCGTCAGTTGATCGCCGTGGGCTGAGCGCTCGCGATCGTCCGTCCCGGGAGGCGACTTTACGCTGACTTCCGCCGACAGCCGGGGGCGGAATTTGCATTCCGCGCCCCGTTCTTTTCGAAGATCAGAAGCCCTCGCCCGTCAATCCATCCGCGCGATCACCGCGTCTCCGAAACCCGAACAGCTCAGTTTCGTCGCCCCGTCCATGAGTCTATCGAGATCGTAGGTCACGGTCTTGGCCGCAATCGCACCTTCAACACCCTTGATGATGAGGTCGGCCGCCTCCGTCCAACCCATGTGGCGAAGCATCATTTCGGCGGACAGGATCAGCGAGCTTGGGTTCACCTGATCCTTCCCGGCATATTTCGGCGCGGTCCCGTGCGTGGCCTCGAACATGGCGACGGTGTCGGACAAATTCGCCCCCGGCGCCATCCCGATGCCGCCGACCTGTGCGGCCAAGGCATCCGAGATGTAATCGCCGTTGAGGTTGAGTGTCGCGATCACGTCGTAATCCTTCGGGCGCAACAGGATCTGCTGCAGGAAGGCATCGGCGATCACGTCCTTCACCACGATCTCCTTGCCGGTTTTCGGATTCTTGAAGCTGCACCAGGGTCCGCCGCCGATCTCCTCGGCACCGAACTCGGACTTCGCCAGATCGTACCCCCACTGCTTGAAGGCACCCTCGGTGAACTTCATGATGTTGC
>NZ_DIUM01000134.1 GCF_002423035.1 Thiocapsa sp. UBA6158 | reverse complement strand
ACACAAGTCGGACAGGCTCCTAGAGGATGTCCTGATCCTCGGAGAAGATGAAACGCTGGTCTCGGGTGCCCGCTTCGGTCAGGCGGAAGTGGCGGTAGAAGGCACGGTTGGCCGAGACCACCCGCAGGTCCGCATCCAGTACGACCAGGGGCTCGCGGATCGCATCCAGGATCGCCTCGGCGAAGGCACGGGTCGCGCGGACCGCGTCCTCGCTGCGCTTGCGCTCGGAGATGTCGACGAAGGTGATGACGGCGCCCTCGATGACGTTCTCCAGGGTGCGATCGGGTCCGATACGCATCAGGTACCAGGTCCCCTGTCGGGTCTGCACCTCGTGCTCGCGGGGCAGCAGGTCGCCCAGCACGGCCTGCACCTCCTCCGTGAGATCGGTATCGTCGGCAAAGTTGGAGACGATGTCGCCGACCGGTCGACCGATGTCGGCCGCGATCAGCTTGATCAGGCGGGTCGCCGTCGGCGTGAAGCGTGTGATGTGCAGTTGGTGGTCCACGAACAGGGTCGCCACGCCGGTGCCGGCGAGCAGGTTGTTCATGTCGTTGTTGGCACGCGAGAGATCGGCGACCTTGGTCTGGAGCTCGGCGTTGACGGTGGCCAGCTCCTCGTTGGAGGTCTCCATCTCTTCGCGCGTGGATTGCAGATAGTCATCCTTTGCGCGCAGCGCGAGCTCCAGCTCGGCGATGCGTGCGCTCTGCTCCGGGTTCGCATCGCCGGTAGCCGGTGCGGTCGCTCCGGACGGCTGTAGAGCTACCATTTGCGGTTGAGCGGTGCGAATAGGGCCGGGACCTTGCCGATGGTCTCTGAGTTGTCCGGAAAGAGCACGCCGTCCGGATTCAGGGCGTAGTGAAAGAGCCTGATCAGGCGCGCTTGCAGATCGCCGTTGAGATCGATCAGCAGGTTGCGACAACTGATGAGATCCATCCTGGAGAAGGGCGGGTCCTGCACCAGATCCTGATCGGAGATGATCAGGAGATCCCGCACGACTATCCTCGGCGTTGGTCGTGGTCATGCTGGTCTCCGCCGGGGCAATGAATACAGCGTCTGCAGGCTTGCGGCAGGGTCGTTGGACGGTCTTTCGTTCAGGCGCCGCGGCCATGCTCAAACCCGGCCAATCTGCTCTCAACCTGATCGATAAGTGTAGCGGAGGCGTCGGAAGCGCTCTGTTCGGGATCGCACGTAGGGAGGCGATACCAAGCATGCCGTGTTATCGCTTTTCAATGATCCATCATGAAGTCGCCGGAAAGCTCTCATCCCCATCGCCGCTCCGAGCCCGCGCTAAAACCGTCTGCTCGCCACCCTTTCCGAGCCCGAGTATCGCAAGCTGCTGCCCCACCTGGAGCTGGTGACCTGCAGCGTGCTGGATTGGCCCGACCTGGAAGCGCGGGTGTGCGAGTGCTAAGAGGTGGTGAGGAAAGAGCTTCGCCGGTTGCTTTCCGAGGTGGTTCCATCACCCTGAGTGGGTCGCCCGAGGGCGTCGACGGGTCGCAACGATCAACGACGCTCCTGATTAGAAAGAGGCCCCAGTCAAAAATCGGGCCATGCTGACTGCCGCCTTCAGACTCCCGAGATCCGCCCGATCCGTCCCGGCCAGATCCAGTGCGGTGCCGTGATCGACCGAGGTGCGGATGATCGGCAGGCCGAGCGTGATGTTGACCGCCTGACCGAATCCCAGGTGCTTGAGCACCGGCAGTCCCTGATCGTGGTACATCGCCAAGACGGCGTCGGCGTCGGCGAGCTTGTCGGGGACGAAGGCGGTGTCGGCCGGCAAGGGTCCGATCAGATGCCATCCCAGCTCCCGCAGCTCGTTGAGGACGGGCTCGATCACCTCGATCTCCTCGCGTCCCAGGTGACCGCCTTCGCCCGCATGCGGATTCAGCCCGCAGACCAGGATGCGCGGCTCGGGGATCCCGAATCGGCTCGTCAGATCTCGGTGGAGGATCCGAATGACCTCGGTGAGGTGCTCGCGGGTGATGGCGGCACTCACATCGCGCAGCGCCAGGTGTGTCGTGACCAAGGCCACACGCAGACCGGGCGTGGCGAGCATCATGACCGGCTCGGCACCGCAGCGCTCGGCGAAAAACTCGGTGTGACCGGTGAAGGCCAGCCCGGCGTCGTTGATGACGCCTTTGTGCACCGGACCCGTGACCAGTGCCTTGAAGGTGCCTGCCAGGCAGGCGTCGCAGGCGATGCGCAGCGTGTCGAGGACGTAAGGCGCATTGGCGGTGTCCAGGCGGCCCGGGGTGACCGTTTGACGCAAGGCGACCGGGAGTACGGCGAGGTGTCCGGGCTGTGCCCGAGGGACCGCATCGCCGGGTTCGACGCGCTCGATGTGCAGCGGGAGCCCGAGCCGTTGCGCCCGCTCGGCCAGGAGGTCGGGGTCCGCGACCGCGACCATCGGCGTGTCCGACGGCTCCTGCGCGAGTCGCACGACCAGATCCGGTCCGATCCCGGCGGGCTCGCCGGGCGTGACCGCGATCACAGCTGTGCGTCCTCGTCGAGTCGGATCTCCACATAGGCCTCGTCGCGCAGCTGACGCAGCCACTCCTCGGTGGCCTCCTCGGCCTTGCGACGCTGCAACGCCTCGCGGGCCTTGAGCCGCATGAACTCGCCCTCCTTGTCCTGGTTGCGACGCTCGATCACCTGGACGATGTGCCAGCCGAATGGGCTCTGGAACGGCTCGCTTACGCCGTTCGGAGGCTGGGCGTTCATGGCCTCCTCGAAGTCCGGGACAGTGTCGCCCGGATTGACCCAGCCGAGGTCGCCGCCCTTCAGGGCGGAGCCGGTGTCGTCCGAATTGGCGCGGGCAAGGCTTGCGAAGTCTTCGCCGCCGACGATGCGCATGCGCAGCTGCTCCAGACGTCGTTTCGCGTCGTCGTCGGAGACCAGCTCGTTGGTGCGGATCAGGATGTGGCGGGCGTTGGTCTGCACGACATCGGCCGGCGTGGCGGCCTTGATTTCGGTGAGCCTGATGATGTGATAGCCGCTGGAGCTGCTCAGTGGATCGCTGATCTCGCCCTCGGCCATGGTGAAGGCGAGCTCGCTCACCAGGCTCGGCACTGCGCCCATCTCGAACCAGCCCAGATCGCCGCCCTGCAGTGCGTTGCGCCCGTCGGACTCGGCGGCGGCGACCTTGGCGAAATCCTCGCCGCCGCGCAGGCGCGCGACCAGGCGGGCGGCTTTGGCCTCGGCGGCTTGGACCTGGGCCGTGGTCGGGTTCTCCGGCAGGGCGATCAGGATGTGTTGCAGCCGGACCTGCTCGCGCTCGACGAGACGGCTCGACTCGCGTTCCAGAAAGCGGTCGATCTCCTGATCGGTGACCTGGATCTTGTTGACCACCTCCTGATTTTGGAGGCGGGTGGTGACGATCTGGGAGCGGGTGTCTTCGCGGAAGTCGGCGAAGCGAATCCCCCCGGCTTCGAGCGTGGCCTGCAGCTCTTCCAGGTTCAGCCCGTTGCGCTGGGCGATATTGGTCAGGGCCTCGTTGAGGGTCGCCTCCTCGACCTGGATCCCCAGGTCGCGAGCGCGCTGCGCTTGGAGGCGCTTGAGGATGAGTCGGTCGAGCACCTGCTTTTCGAGCTGGTGACGCGGCGGCGTAGCCGTGCCCGCCTGTTGCATCTGCGGCAGGATCAGGTCGATCTCGGTGTCGAGCTCGCTGCGCACGACGACATCGTCGTTGACCACGGCGACGATGGCGTCCAGCTCTTGAATGGGCGCCTGGCTCGACGCCGGCGCCGCCCCGATCAGCAAGCAGGCGAGGAGTGAGCCGACAGCGACGCGGCGGCGATAGGCGCTCGCTCGAGGATGTCCGCGTCTAGTCCGTGTGATAACCATAGATGCCTCGTTCCAGCAGTGTGTCGATCTGGTTGCCGAATGAGCCGAGTCCGGCAAGCTCGACCTGCAGCATCACACTGGTGTTGCCGCTGTCGTTGCCGGTTTGCAAATGTTGGACGAGTACCCGCAGACGCCAGCAACAGCGGCCGAACTCGATGCCGGCGAAGGCCTCGACGGTCTCCTCGTTGAGCATCGAGTAGAGCCAGCGCCCGACCAGCTTCACCTGCGAGCCGATCGGCACCTGCAGCGAGACGTCGGTGTCCTCGTAGCGCAGGTCCGGCTGATCGCCGTAATTGAAGCGGTAGGCGAGGTTCAGCCGGCTGCCTTCGGTCGGCGCGTATCTGAGTTGCAGGACCCGTTTCTCCCAGGGTGCCTCGGTGTCGTTGGGATTCCACTGCAGGCTTGCCCGCGCGCTCCAATCGTCGCTGATCCGGGCCGCGAGCTCGCCCGCGACCGAGGATTGGACATCGTCTTCCACCGAATCGCCGGTCAACTGAACGCGGCGGTCCTCGAAGAAGTAGATCTGACCGACACTCGCCCGGAACAGCTCCTGGCCGGTTTGGTTGGCGATGGTGCGCGAGGTCAGGCCCAGGGTGAGCCGGTTTTCGTCGCCGATCCGGTCGTACCCCGTGAAACGGTTCGGACGAAACAGGCTGGCGAAGGTGAAATCCAGCGGGGTGGTGTCGAACAAGGGCGCGTTGGATTGGTCCTCGAAGGAGGTCAGCACATAGTAGATCCGCGGCTCCAGGGTCTGCAGCGTCGGGGTGCCGAACCAGGCGGTGTCGCGCTCGAAGACGAGTGTGCCGTCGAGGTCGAAGCTGGGGATCGCGTAGGATTGGCGCGACGGCAGACCTTCGGCCTGCTCGAGCAAATCGTAGCCCGTGTAGTAGAGACGCGCCCGCGGGATGATGTGTCCGAAGCTGCGACGCATCGGCATGCGCAAGGTGGGAACCGCGACCAGTCGATTGCCGTGGACGCGCGCCGAATGGTCGAAGAAGTCGTACTGACCCTCGAGGTCGTACTCGATCAGGTCGTTCCAGCGTCGGGGCTGAAGGTCCAGCTCGACATGCGGCAGCTGACCGTAAGGGCGGTTGGCCGGCGCGATTGCGGCGTCGATGGTCTGAAACTGCTGCACGCGCGCGAGTGCACTCCAGCCCTTGCCGGCGTAGGAGACGTCGCCGCGCTGGACCAGGTTGCGCAGACTCGTGGCGTCCAGGCGATTGCCGAAGTCCTGCAGATACTGATCATCCGACACCGACGCGAAATCGATCGCGCTCGCCCAGCGCGGGCCGAGCCGTCCGGTTTGCTCGATGCGCACCGCCCCGCGCGTGCCGAGCTCGGTGGCGCGGCGGTCCTCGGGCAGGACCTCGGCGTTGATCTCCACCTGCTGAAAGCGATCGAGGTAGCGCAGCTGCGTACCCATCATCAAACCGCGGGTGCTCATGATGCGCGGGGTGATGGTCGCGTCGATGTTCGGGGCGATGTTCCAGTAGTAGGGGATGCTGATGTCGGTGCCGGTCGTGTTGGACGAGCCGAAGCTCGGGATCAGAAATCCGCTGCGGCGCCGATCGTCGATCGGGAAGAAGATGTAGGGTGTGTAGAGCACCGGGATCTTGCCGATGCGGATCCGGGCGTGACGGGCAGAGCCCATCCCGCTTTCCTGATCGAGCTTGAGATCGCGCGCTTTGATCGACCAGTCCGCGTTGCCGGGCGGGCAGGTGGTGTAGGTGATGTTTCGATAGCGGCTTTGCTGCTCGGAGAGGATCTCGGCCTCCTCGGCGGTGCCGAGCAGATTCGCGCTGCCGGAGAGACGATAGCGCGCGGCGTCGATTGTGCCCTGTCGTGTCAGAACATTGTAATCGGCTCGATCGCCTTGGATGCGCAGCCCGCGGGTCTCCAGGAAGACATCTCCGCTGGCGTCGAGCCGACCGCTGCGACGGTCGTAGGTCGATCGATCGGCCAGCAGCCGTTGATCGGTCTGCACGACGTCGACCCCGCCGTGCAGCTCGATGACCTCGGTGTTGCGGTCATAGTCGACGCGATCGGCGACGATCTCCACCGGGATGCCTGCGGTACCGGTCGGGGCCGTGGGGCCGGTGAACCCGGCAGCGCCGGAGCGGGGTCCACAGAATTCCCAGGGCAGATCGGCGTGCAGTCGCGGGTCCCAGGCGTCCGGCAGCTCGAGTACACGCGGGGCGAATTCGACGGCCGGAGCCTCGGTCCCGGGATCGTCGGGGGATACGAGCAGCGGCAGTACCTCGGCGGAGTCGCCCTGCCGATCCGGGCGCTCGAGCTCCTGCAGCATGCCGCCTTGGGCATCCGGTATCAGAGGCTGCAGCGGCGGCAAGGTGACGGCGACGGTTGCGACGCTCGACGTCGGCGCGCTCGGATCACCGATTGCAGCGTCGGACTCGCCCGCTTGGTCGGGGGCCGGACTCGGGCTCGCGGCGGCCTCCGAGGCGCCGCTCGTCTCGGCCGCCGGGCGGTCGTCGGCGCCCGCGGTCGCGGCGACGGCACAGAGTATGAAGGCCAGTGAAACGAGGCGCACGTTGGATGTCAGGTCGACTCAAGCCGGCGGCGATCCAAGCTCGGTGTCTCGGATCGGTGGACGGGTTCGTATTAACCTGCAACCATGGCACATCTGTACAAACTCAGCAATCTTGAACCTGTCGCGGGCCGGTCGGTCCGCGCCGACGATGCGACTGATCGGGGTGTCCGTGTCTGATCGATACGAGTCTATGCGCCGCTGGGCGGCGGGGGTCTTGGAGTCGGAGGACTTCGAGCTGAAGCCCGCCTCCTCCGACGCGAGTTTTCGTCGCTATTGGCGGCTCTTTCACGACGGGACGACGCGCGTGCTGATGGATGCGCCCCCCGATCTCGAGGACTGCGGACGTTTCGCCGATCTGTCGCGACGGTTTCGCGCTGTGGGTCTCAACACGCCCGAGATCCACGCGGAGAATCGCGCCGCCGGCTTCCTCATGCTCACCGATTTGGGCGACCGGGTGTATCTCGGCGAGTTGACCGAGGACACGGCCGACCGGCTCTACGGCGATGCACTGGGCGCCTTGGCGGTCATCCAGACGTGTGGCCCGACGGATGGCCTGCCGAGCTACGACGAGCCCTTCTTGCGCCGAGAGCTTGGTCTGTTCAGCGAGTGGTTTCTGGGGTCGCTGCCGGGCCTCGTGCTCGCACCGGAAGAATCCGCCGCGCTCGCGGTCGTGGAGGATCGGCTTGTGGCGAGTGCCCTGGAGCAGCCGCGAGTGTGCGTCCATCGTGACTACCACTCGCGCAACCTGATGCTGACCGAGGCGGGCAATCCCGGCATCCTCGATTTTCAGGACGCGGTGGTGGGGCCCGTCACCTACGACCTCGTCTCCCTGCTGCGCGACTGCTACATCGCCTGGCCGGCCGAGCGGGTGACCGACTGGGCTTCGGGCTATTTTCATCTCGCGCGGCGAAGCGGCGTGCTGCGCGAGGACGATCTCCCCCGCTTTCTGCGCTGGATCGACCTCATGGGCGTACAGCGTCACCTCAAGGCCTGCGGAATCTTCGCGCGGCTGAATCGTCGTGACGGCAAACCGCACTATCTCGCCGATATCCCGCGCACCCTGGGCTATGTGCGCGAGGTATCGGGCCGTTATCCCGAGCTCGAGGGTTTGTCGCGTTTGTTGGATGCGCGTGTCCTGCCGTCGTTGGACACCATGGTCGCCACGGCGTCGACGGCCGCGGGCTGATGCCCGCTCGAGCGGTGCCTGTCCCGGCAGGGGCCGCCGCAGTCGGATCACTCGGCGGGCGGCGGACGGGTGTCGGTGGTGGCGCGCGTGAGGATGCGCTCGCTGCCGCGCCAGACCTCCAGGCTCAAGGCCGCATTGGGGCCGGCGCCGGCGACCGCGTCGAGCAGATCCTGCACCGTGGCGACGTCCCGGTTGTCGATTCGGGTCACCACGTCACCCGGACGCAGACCGGCCTGCGCCGCCGGGCCGTCACGCAGAGTCGATGCGACCAGCACCCCGTGTCCCGCGCGCAAACCGAATGATTCGGCCAGCTCCGGGGTCATGCTGCGCCCGCTCAGGCCGATCCATCCGCGCGTGACCTGGCCCTGCGAGGCGAGCGCGTGTGCCACATCGATCGCAATCTCCGCAGGGATGGCGAAACCAACCCCTTGGGCCGTTCCGGTTTCGGTGAAGATGGCGGTGTTGATGCCGACGAGCTCGCCTTGCGCGTTCACGAGCGCGCCGCCCGAGTTGCCCGGATTGATGGCGGCATCGGTCTGGATGAAGCTCTCGATGTCGGTGATGCCCAGCTCGCCGCGCCCGGTTGCGCCGACGATCCCCATGGTGACGGTCTGACCGACCCCGAAGGGATTGCCGATCGCCAGCGCCAGGTCGCCCACGCGCAGGCTCCGGGAGTTGCCGATCGGTGCGGTGGGCAGACCCTGCGCATCGGCCTTGAGCACGGCGAGGTCGGTCTCCGCATCGACGCCGACGAGCGCGAGCTCGAGCGAGCGCCCGTCGGCAAGCACGGCGCGGATACGATCGGCGTCCTGCACGACATGGCGGTTGGTCAGGATGTATCCGTCGGGCGAAAGGATCACCCCCGAGCCGAGTCCGGTGCGTGAGGCGGCTGCCCCGGGCGGTCCATGGTGGAGCCCCGGATAGGACGGCAAGGTCGGGCGCGGCGGCCCGCGCTCGGTCTGTGTCGCGAAGATGCTCACGACGGCCGGCGCGATGCGCGACACCGCCCCGGCAAAGGTCGGCAGGTCGTCGCGCAGGTGCGGCGCCGCGTCCACGGTATCGTGGTGCAGCGATGCGCCCGATCCCGACGGGGCCGGCAAGGGCGGGGCCAGCACGAGCGTGAATGCGGAACCTGCTGCCCCGCCGATCACCGCCGCGATCAGAAGGGTGGTTGGACCTGTCTTGATCATCCGATATAAACTATGGGGTCTTGGCATGAGTCCGACGACGGAGCCGCGCGATCGGCCATTCGTCCTCCCGTGAGTCTAAACCAAAATCTTCGCGTCTCGGGCGTTTGCGTCGATTCGGCGGTGACCTCCGCGGAAACCCTTGCGACTGCGGCGCGGATGCGGATCGCCGGATTGCCGCTGCACCGCCGATTCCGGAGTCCCGATCATCGGTCGCGCGGGAAACCCCGGCTGCAGCAGGAGCTCGAGCATGGTCGATCCTCTTTCGTTGGTCGCCTATTGCGATCGTTTTCTTGACTCGGGTCATTTCGACGACTACGCGCCGAACGGCTTGCAGGTCGAAGGAGAGCGTCCGATAACGCGTCTGGCCAGCGGCGTGACGGCGAGCGCAGCGTTGATCGAGGCCGCGATTGCATGGGGCGCGGATTCAATTCTGGTCCACCACGGGTGGTTCTGGAAGGGCGAGGCGCCCTGTCTCGTCGGGATAAAAGGACGGCGCGCAAGGAGATTATTCAAGGCCGGGGCCAGCCTGATCGCGTATCATCTTCCGCTCGATGCGCATCCGCAGGTGGGCAACAACGCAGCCTTGGCTGCGCACCTCGGATGGGTCGATGCCGAGCCCGTCGAGAATCGCCGAGGACTCTTGTGGTCCGGGCGCCTAGCCCTCGGATGCTCGCCGGAAGCCTTCGCTGCTCAGGTCTCGGAGCGCTTGGGACGCCCGGCGACCTTGATCGCCGCGGGCCGCGAGCGGATCGAGCGGATCGCTTGGTGTACCGGCGGCGGGCAGGGCTACATCGAGCAGGCTGCCGCGCTCGGCGTCGATGCTTACGTGAGCGGAGAGATCTCGGAGCAAACGACCCACGCGGCGCGCGAGCTCGGGATCGCCTTCATCGCGGCCGGACATCACGCGACCGAGCGCTACGGGGTTCAGGTCCTCGGTGCGCATCTCGCCGAACAGTTCGGGCTCGAGCATCGCTTCATCGAGATCGACAATCCGGCCTAGGCCGAGAGCAGCTCGGGGTTCGGCCGCTTTGCCTTGACCGATTCGACCGGAATACAAGACAATGCCCGGTCGATTTTGTAGATTATCGGCATATTCTGATCTTCCTTTCATGACCATGCGTGAGCCGCCAGCCGATAAGCTGTCCATGGGGCTCGCGCCAGCCGGGGGTTAGTGGCTTATGAGCGCACAAGGC
This sequence comes from Thiocapsa sp. UBA6158, assembly GCF_002423035.1. Taxonomy (GTDB): domain Bacteria; phylum Pseudomonadota; class Gammaproteobacteria; order Chromatiales; family Chromatiaceae; genus Thiocapsa. The sequence continues at coordinate 18,977 of NZ_DIUM01000134.1, read as the reverse complement.
GTGAACAAAACCAGGCGGCGTGTGCTTGTCGCCGCGACCAGCGTGGTCGGAGCCGTCGGAGCCGGCTTCGCCCTCGTCCCATTCATTGCGTCGATGAACCCGAGCGCCAAGGCACGTGCCGCGGGTGCGCCGGTCGAGGCCGACATCAGCCAACTGGAACCGGGCGCGATCCTGCGCGTCAAATGGCGCAGTAAACCGGTCTGGGTCGTCAGCCGTACACCGGAAATGCTCGAGGCACTGCCGACACTGGACGGCCAAATGGTCGATCCGGCATCCGAAGTGCCGCAGCAGCCGGAGTATTGCCGGAATGCGACGCGCTCCATCAAGGAGCAGTACTTCGTCGTGATCGGGATCTGTACGCACTTGGGCTGCTCTCCGACCTTCCGGCCGGAGTTTGCCCCTGACGATCTCGGGGCGCAGTGGCGTGGCGGATTCTTCTGTCCCTGCCACGGCTCCAGATTCGACCTTGCCGGCCGGGTGTACAAGGGCGTTCCGGCCCCTACAAATCTGGTGATTCCCGTGCATACCTACATCAACGACACCACCATCTTGGTCGGTGAGGATCGAGGAGCGGCTTGATGAGCGCAGAAAAGTCCGAGAACCTCAGCTGGATCGATAAGCGATTCCCGCTGACGGAGACCTGGAAGGCACACCTTTCCGAGTATTACGCCCCGAAGAACCTCAACTTCTGGTCGTTTTTCGGCTCGCTGGCAATCTTAACGCTGGTGATTCAGATCGTCTCCGGCCTCTGGCTGGCGATGAGCTACAAGCCGTCGGCCGCGGAGGCATTCGCCTCGGTCGAATACATCATGCGCGACGTCGAGTGGGGGTGGTTGATTCGCTACATCCATTCCACGGGCGCATCCGCCTTCTTTATCGTCATTTATCTACACATGTTCCGCGCCTTGCTGTGGGGCTCCTACCGCAAACCGCGCGAGCTGCTCTGGATCATCGGTGTCGTGATCTATCTGGCGATGATGGCGACCGCCTTCTTCGGCTATCTGCTGCCCTGGGGGCAGATGTCGTTCTGGGGTGCACAGGTCATCGTGAATCTGTTCGCGGCCGTTCCGGTCGTCGGCGACGATCTCGCGGTCTGGGTGCGCGGTGACTATGTCATCTCGGATACGACGCTCAATCGCTTCTTCGCCTTCCATTTCCTCTTGCCGTTCGTCTTGGCGGCCTTGGTGTTCCTGCACATCGTTGCACTCCACCATGTCGGCTCCAACAACCCGGACGGTGTCGAGATCAAGGCTGGCCCGAAGGGTAACCGCTGGAGCGACAAGGCGCCCGCGGACGGAATCCCCTTCCATCCCTACTACACGGTGAAGGATCTGGTCGGCGTGGTCGTGTTCCTCGCGATTTTCTCGGCCATCGTCTTCTACGCCCCGACCATGGGCGGACTCTTCATCGAGGCGCCGAACTTCCAGCCGGCCAACCCCTTCCAGACACCCGAGCATATCGCTCCGGTATGGTATTTCACGCCTTACTACGCGATGTTGCGGGCGGTGCCGCCGATGTATGGATCCCAGTTCCCGGGCGTGGTCGTGATGTTCGCTGCGATCCTGATCCTCTTCGCACTGCCGTGGCTGGACCGTAGCAAGGTCAAGTCGATGCGCTACAAGGGTCCGATCTTCAAGGTCATGACGGGGCTGTTCGCGATCTCCTTTATCGTGCTGGCCTGGCTCGGACTGCAACCGGTCGATCCCTTACTGACCCTGTTGTCCCAGATTTTCACGGCCATCTATTTCGCCTACTTCCTGCTGATGCCGATCTACAGCTCGATCGACAAGACCAAGCCCGTTCCGGAGAGGGTGACCTCATGAGAAAGCTGATCATTGCCACCTTGGTTCTGTTGCTGCCCGCCGTGGGCTTCGCCGCGGGCGGCCATGTCGAGTTGGAGAAGGCCGACATCGATCTGAACGATCAGGCCTCTCTCCAGCGCGGGGCGAAGTATTTCGTCAACTACTGCATGGCGTGTCATTCACTCAGCCATATGCGCTATTCACGTATGGCGGACGATCTGGGAATCGACGATAAGTCACTGCGCGAGAACCTTCTGTTCGGTGACGCCCAGCCGACCGACATGATGAAGAACTCGATGCGGCCCGCCGACGGCGAGGTCTGGTTCGGCACGGCGGTTCCCGACCTCACCTTGGTGACACGCTGGCGGAGTCCGGACTGGGTTTACACCTACTTGAAGAGCTACTACGCCGATCCTTCGCGGCCTTACGGCGTGAACAATGTGGTCTTCCCCTTGGTGGGCATGCCTCACGTTTTGGGTGATCTGCAGGGTGTGCAGGAAGCGGTCGTGGAGGAGCACGAGGGTCATGAACCGACGATCGCCGGCGTGAAGCTTGCGCAGCCCGGAGCTCTGGCCCCCGACGAATACGACACCATGGTGCGAGATATCACCGCGTTCCTGACCTACGCCGGCGAGCCGAGCCAAATGGAACGGCGGCGGATGGGTATCTATGTCCTGCTGTTCCTCGGGCTCTTCTTTATCGTGGCCTTTGCGCTGAAGAAGGAATACTGGAAAGACGTCCACTAACGGATGCCGTGAACCGCATCGGCCTCGATTCGTCGGGGTCGGTGCCTGTCCTCTCGGTTCGACGGTTCGGGCCGAAAGCAGTTGCTTTCGGCCCGAACCGCCCGATTCACAGCTCTACTGACGAGCGCAATGCTCAAGGCTGCTGACCCGGATGGTCGGCGATACCTGTTCCTCGGGCTCGACCGGGCTTTGTCCACATGCTGTAGAAGGGAAGAATGGCTGTGGCTGCGAGTAGACGATCCGTGATGACGCTATTTTCCGATCCCACCTGTCCCTATTGCCACCGTGTTCGGATGGTGCTCGCCGAGAAGGGCATCGCGGTCGACGTGGTCGATGTCGATGCGAACGACCTGCCGGCCGAGGTGATGGACTTCAACCCTTACGGGACCGTCCCGACGCTTGTCGATCGGGATCTGCGGCTCTACGAGTCGCGCATCATCATGGAGTATCTCGACGAGCGCTTCCCTCACCCTCCGTTGTTGCCCGTCGACCCTGTTTCGCGTGCCAGCGCCCGGCTGTTCATGTATCGCATCGATCACGATTGGTACACCCTGATGAGGCGGATTCGCCTGGGAAGTCCGGAGGAGGCGGAGCAGGCACGCAAGGAATTGCGCGAGAGCTTGGTCGTGACCGCGCCGGTCTTCGGTGCCCATACCTTCTTCATGAACGACGAGTTCTCTCTAGTCGACTGCTGCATCGCGCCGCTCCTTTGGCGGCTGCCGGTTCTGGGTATCGAGCTGCCGCCCCAGGCCGAGGCGTTGCGGGTTTACATGCGACGCATCTTTGCCTGCGACGCCTTCCGCAAGAGCCTCACCGAGGCCGAGAAGGAGATGATCGCGGACCTGTCCTGATGGACGCCACGGTGCAGAGCGAGACCCACACCATGACATCGACGAAGCCTTATCTGATCCGGGCGATCTACGAGTGGATCCTGGACAACGATATGACGCCGCATTTGGTGGTGGATGTCCGTTATCCGGGCGTGCAGGCACCGAGGGAGTTCGTCGAAGACGAGCGTTTGGTGCTCAACCTGTCGCCGAGCGCGGTGCGCGCTCTGGTCCTGGGAAACGAGCAGATCGAGTTCAACGCGCGTTTCGGCGGTGTGGCTCGCGACGTTTACTTTCCCGTCGAAGCGGTGCTGGGGATCTTCACGCGCGAGAACGGTCAGGGGATGGTCTTCCCTGAGCTGGCTTATCCGCTTCCCGGCGAGCCCGAGCCGGAGTTGGACCCCGCCGCGCGGGTCGAGGAGAAGCGCGGCAAACCACGATCGCTCGGTCGGCCTCTCGGCATCCAGAGTCCCCCGGAACCCCGGGGGCCGCAAGGGCCAAAGGCGCCTTCAGGCAAGGGAAAAGGAAAGGGTGGCGGTCCGACGCTGAAGGTCGTCAAGTAAGCTTTCATCGCGACTTTGCCCTGCGACCGCCACAACCCGGTTCGCACATCCGTCGTCTTCGTGCCGCGGCTGTAACCGGCAGCCCCCCAACACTCTGAACCGCGTCCGCTGCGGCCTTTTCGGTGAACGCGACGCCCCGACTCACTGTGCGGGCGGTGTGTTGCTTTTCCGGCGCGGTTCACGCGTCCTGCGCCTGTGTGGGTAAACCGAAACTCAGATCCTCGAGCGTCATGCCCCGCATCACCAGATAACCGCTGCGGCGTCCGACGCCCTCTTCGCTGAAGTCGAAACGATAGACGCGGCGTAGCCTCAAACCTTCCGACCGCCAGGCCAGGCCGAGTCGTCGCAGGGCGACCGTTTGATCCAGAAACTGCAGCTCGCGTTGACGACAGGCGGTCTTGCAGATCTCGGTCGCGATCTCGCGCGCACGCATGGTGTCGAGCCAGAACCAGCCAAGCAAGAGCAGAAAAAAGACGGCGAGCAGATTGCTCATTCAAACAGCTCCTCAAGTGTAACGGGCGGCATGCGTGACGACGCGCTCGCGATGACCGGACAGCGCACGCGCCGCCTTATCCTCCGTGCCCGGCTTCCCGGCCCGGTCTGCGCATGCCTGAAAGGTGCGCGGTCGAGGCGGCAAGCGGTCCAAGCAGCTGCGTGCGCGCCGGCCGCTTGAGTATACTGTCTGCCCGTCGACAACAACGGAGCGACCGAGATGAAGAGGCGCATTTTATCGGCCGTCATGGTGTCATCTGCGGCCATGGTTCTGGTCGCCTGCGGGCAGGACCAAGCGCCGGTCGAAGAGGCCGCCGCGCCGCCCGCAGAGGAGTCGAGAATGCTCGAGCAAGCGCTCGAGGCGGCCAAGGATCCTGTCGGCGAGACGGCGAGCAAAACCAAGGATGCGGCCTCGGAGGCGGCGGTTTCGGCGATCAAGCGCGCCGAGTCGGTGCATGATCGCGCCGATAAGGAAGCCAAGGAGATGATCGATCAGGTCAAGGGCTTCATTGCGAAGGACAAGGAGGAGATGGCGCGTGAGCTGATGGATCGGCTGTCGGCCATGAAGGATTCACACTCCGCCGCATTGCGTGCCGAGATCGAGCGATTGGAGGCCATGTTCTCTCACGCCTAAGCCGCCGGTGCGTCCCACCCGTCCGGGCGGCGTACTCACGCGTGCTCGCCTTCGTCGCGAGAAAGCCGCCCCGATGTCGTTCCGGGGGCGGCTTGTTTCATTCACCATCACTCGAGACTCGGCGATCGCCGCACCCTCGTGTGGAGATATGTCGGTCCGGATCGCTCATGGCTTGGCTCTATCTCGTCGTTGCCGGTATCTTTGAATGGGGTTGGCCCGTCGGCTTGAAACTCGGGATGACGGATGACGGCCTGCGTTGGGGCTGGATCGGATTCGCCGTCTTTTGCATCGTGGCGAGCGGCGCCTGCTTGCTCGTCGCGCAGAAAAGCATTCCGATGGGAACCGCCTATGCCGTCTGGACGGGGATCGGTGCCGTCGGGGCCTTTGCCATCGGAATCGTCCTCTTCGCCGAGCCGGCCACCCTGCTGCGCTTTGTCTTCGTCGGAATGATCGTGCTCGGCATCGTCGGGTTGAAGCTGGTTTCCGGGCCTTAAACCGCGCTGAGCGTCCCATGCGATGTTGTTGGATGGGATCGGCCCCGGCAGACTTGCCGATCGTCGAAGTCTGCGCGGTTTAAGGTATTCCGCGGCTCCGTCGCCTCGCCGAGGGCACCTGCGGGCGCCATCAATCGGAAGGGCCGATCGGGCGGTTTCGAGGTGGCTCTCTGATCTCGGGCCCCAGCATGATCGCGATCGGACGGGTCTGGGGGTTGGCGTCCAGCGCGATCTTCAGCGACATGGTCAGGGGCACGGACAGAAACATGCCGACCGGTCCGAGAACCCATCCCCAGAACACCAACGAGACGAAGACCACTAAGGTGGAGAGGCCGAGCCCGTGTCCCATGATTTTCGGCTCCAGGATGCTCCCGACCAAGGTGTTCACCACCAAATAGCCCACCGCAACAAGCAGTGCACTCTGAAGGTCGATCTGAACGAGTGCGAGCAACATCGCCGGAATCGCGGCCAGGATGGAGCCGATCGTGGGGACGAAATTCAGCAGAAAGGCGGTCAAGGCCCAGAGGACCGCATAGTCCACCCCGAGGATCGTCAGCCACGCCCAGATCACGAGGCCGGTGCCCGCGCTGGTCAGGCTCTTGATGCCCATATAGCGGTTGATGCTGTCGAGGACGACATGCATCCGTTCGGTCGATGTCTCGGGCGAGGTGACTGCGGCCCGCAGCTTGGCCGGCAACCCGGCTGCTTCGAGCAGGATGAAGACCACGGTCAGCAGGATGAGAAAGGCATTGGCGAGCACGCCGCTGAGTCCCGACACCAGGTCTCCCGCCATCCCCAAGACGCGTGCGGGATCGACATAGGTTTGCAGGGCTTCCCGCGAGGTATGCAGGCCGACGCCGTCGAGCCATCGTGCAAGGTCGTCGACGAGCAGCTTGAGGCGATCCTGGTACTCCGGGAGGCTGGCCCTGAAACCGTCAAGCGACCCCGCGACCAGGATCGCGAGTACGCTGCCGAGACCGGCGATCGCCAGGACGACCAGCAGCATCGCGGCCCAGTTCGGCACCCCCCGACTGCGCAGCGCGCGCAGTGGCGGTGTTGCGATCACGGCGATAAAGACGGCGAGCAGAAAGGGCGTGACCAAGGACGACGCCGCCCGCATCCCGGCGACAACGACAATGAAGGCCGCTGCGGTGATCAGGACGCGGGTGGCGGGGCCGAAGAGAGGAACGGGGCCCATGCGCCGCGCTATCGGGCTACGCGGTGCGTTCCGGGGGCTGCAAACCGGGGTAGGCCCGAGTGCAGCCACCAGGTGTTGGTCGCCGCGTCCCACCGCCAGACCTGTCGGTCGGTGAGCTGTTTGACGACTTGGGCGTCCTCGAACAGGTAGTCGATGACGACCACCTGATTGGCGCTCCCGTCGGCCTGGATGACCGGCGGCTGGGTCACGTCGTAGCCTGTCACGCGCAGCTCCGCGAAGACCTCCGGGAGCTCCCCGGTCTTGCGTTGATCCGGATGCAGGAACCCGAGCACCGTCTCGTCGTAACCCCAGCGCAGTGCGGATTGATAGCCGTTGGTGGCGGCTTGGAGTGCGACGGCGCGACGGTCCTTCTCGACGACTGCGCAGCCGACGCCCGATAGGCCTGTCAGGAGCACTGCAAGCATGATCAGTGCGCTCGAGCGCCTCGTTTGCCCGGGCGCTTGCGGCCGGTGCCTTGAACCTTTCGGTTGAGCCATCGCGCCCCCGGGGATCGATCTTGCGTGGGTGTGCATCATCCGAGGATGATAAGCCAAGCCCCCGGGCGCGACCAACGCCGGGGCACACACCTGGATCTGCGGTATCATTCAGGACCGATTCGACTGCCCCTGATCGATCCTTAAAAGCAATGCCTGAATCCATCGAGCCGAAACGCGAGATCGCTGTTGCCGATGTGCGACTCACACTTCTCGGAACCGCCCACGTTTCGCGCGCCAGCGAGGAAGAGGTCCGCGCCCTGTTGCAGAGCGGGGATTACGACGCGGTGGCGGTGGAGCTGTGTCGCAGTCGTTTCAGCGCCTTGATGGATCCCAAGTCGCTGTCGGAGATGGACCTCTTTTCGGTCATCCGCCAGCGGCGCGTCTACATGGTGGTCGCGAATCTCGCCTTGTCGGCCTACCAGCAACGTTTGGCCGATCAGTTCGGGATCGAGCCCGGTGCGGAGCAGCGCGCCGCGGTCCGTGTCGCCAAAGAGATGGGTCTTCCGGTCCTGTTGATCGATCGGGAGATCGGCGTCACCCTGAAACGCATCTCGGCCAATCTCGGCTGGTGGAAGCGTTACACGCTGTTCACGGGGCTCTTGGCCGCGATGCTGACCTCGGAGAAGGTCAGCGAGGAGGAGATCGAGCGGCTCAAGGAGGGTGACGTCCTGGAGACGACATTTGCCGAGTTTGCCCACGATCGGCGGGATTTGTTCGTGCCCCTGATCGAGGAGCGCGACCGCTACATGGCTGCGAAGCTGCGCAGCGAGCCTGCGCGGGCCGGCGTGAAACGGGTCTTGGCCGTCGTGGGTGCCGGACACCTCAAGGGCATCGCCGAGGCGTTGGAGACGGACGCCACCGACCCCGCCGCGGTCACGCGAGCGCTCGAGGAGATCCCGCCGCCGAGCCGTTGGCCGCGCATCCTGTCGTGGGGCCTGGTCGCCCTGATCCTGGGTGGTTTCGCCTTCGGCTTTTCGCAGAGCACCAGCTTGGGGTGGGGGCTGGTCGCCGCCTGGGTCCTCATCAACGGGGGGCTTTCCGCCTTGGGCGCCTTGTTGGCCGGCGGACACCCCCTGACGGTGGTTGCGGCGTTTCTCGCCGCGCCGCTGACATCGCTGAATCCGACCATCGGTGCCGGTATGGTGACGGGTGCGGTCGAGCTTTCGATGCGCAAACCCCGAGTATCGGATTTCGGCCGGCTGCGTCTGGACGTCGTGACCTTGCGCGGCTGGTGGCACAACCGTGTCGCCCGGGTCTTTCTGGTGTTTCTCTTCAGTACCCTCGGCTCCGGGATCGGCACCTACGTCGCGGGCTTTCATATTGTGGATCAGTTGTTTCGTGTCGGAGTCCCCTGACGTCTTGCCGTTAGATCACAAAGGCGCGCCGGCCGGCATCGAGGCACTGTTCCGCTCGAGGCCGTCGAGATGGTCCCGGATCGTTTCGATCGCATCGTCGAGATGCTGAAACGCGTGATCTCCCCCTTCCCAGACCATGAGGCGGCCGCATCCGGTATAGATGCGCTCGGCGATACGGGCATCGATGACCTCGTCGCCGCGCTCCAGGAACAGGGTGCTCGGCGTGTCGTCGCAGGGATCCGCAATGCCGTAGGGTCGGGTGTTCTCGATCAGGTCCTCGGTGACCCGATAGTGCTCACCGTGGGCCGTGGTCATGATCTCGCCGATGTGTGCTCGGAACAGGCTCCAGGGTGTGAGTGCCGGATTGATCATGTACAGATGCGAGAATCGAAATCGGCGGGCCAGGTATTGGCTGTAGAAGCCGCCCATGGAACTCCCGACCACGGCGGGTGCGATGCCTTCGTGCTGCCCGAGAAGCCTGGCGAAGAAGTCCGATAACACGGCGACGGCATCCGCCGGGCGGTGCGCCGGGTAGTCGACGGCGACGACCGGATGCGGGGCCAAGCGCTCGCGAAGGCGATTGGCCTTGAAGGATCGGCTCGAGCTGTTGAGTCCGTGGATATATACGAGCATGTCGTCTGTGTCTTCGCGGCGCCGGGTGAACTGCCTCAAAGCGCTCGCTCATGCACCTCGAGGCGGTCTTCCCGGTATGATGCGGGCGGGAGGCGCTCGGTCTGGGCGTCGGTCGGGCTCGAAGGAGAACCGAAAAAATTCAGCCTAAACAGAGCGCAGCGATCGATAAATTCAAGCGTGCTTTTGGGCATCGGCACCCGTGCGCGTACGATGGAGCCGATCAGCTCGGTTCCGTCACGCAACAGTGCGACAGCGTCCATCGCCTCGCGCGTGGCCGTGGCGCTCGCGTCGCAGGGCAGCACCGGGGCCATTCGAGCGAGTCGATCCATCGCGACCGCGAAGGTCGGCCAGACATCGAAAATCGCCGGGTCGGTACGCAGGATCTCGCACTTGCGTTTGGCTGCGTCGGCCAAGGCGTCGATCTTCGGGTCGATGTCGGTCATCTGGCAACTGCACGCAAAGGTGTCCTTCAGTACCGTCGCGATGTGATCGATATCGCGCATGGTCATCGCGATCTTGAGGTAACGGCTGTCGTAGAAGTCCTCGATGGTCATCGAGAATGCCTTGAACGGCTCGCCCCAGAGCTCGTCGATCCCCTCGTCGCCGCTGCGATGCCGGACCATCTTTCCGAGCTCCAAGGCTTCGAGCAGGCAATCTCCGCAGTCGCGCATCAGGCTGCTGTCGGGGCCGATCTCGACCCCGGCGGATTGCAGGTCGACGAGGCAAGTGAAGATATCCGCGGCCCGGTTGAAGAGCGCGCCTGCCAGCATGGCCCCGTTGACCCGCTTGCGCTCCGGATCGGTTTCCGAGGTATAGGCCGCGCGCGCCTCCTCCAGCCGGGAGCCCGGGATGTTGATGCCGTGCTCGACGTGATTGAACAAACGTCGGGTGAGCGCTTGGATCAGGCGTCGTTTGGTCTCGAGCGTATCGCCGGGCGGCTTGTAGGACTTGATCCAGTAGCCGTCGTAAAAGACGCGCTCCTCGTCGAGGATGATGCGCCGCGCGCCGTTTTTGGGTTGTGTGGGCATGCCTGGGTCGAGGTCCTGGGCGGGAAAGTGGAGTGATACCGGTTTTCCGCCGGGTGCGCAATCTTGATCCTCGATGATCCGGCGTCTCCGGGACGCGATCGCGAACTCTGCCGTGCCGGTTCGGCAGCGAGCCTATGACCTCGGGCGCCACTGGACTATAGTGGCGTTCTCGGCTGCGCACGCAATGACCGTATCCATCCAGGTGTCGTCCGGTAGGTCGCCGTCGCGATGAGGGGTCCCGTGTGATTTCAAGAACAAGATCGAACCGTTTCACCGAGGTGATATGCGAGCGAAGGACAAGATTGCATCCATCATTACGACACTCTTCATCTGGGGTCTCGCGGGGGCGCTGTTCGGCGCCTTGTTCGGCGGTCTCTACCAGGTCCTCGCTGTTCTGGGGCTGACAGGCTGGCAGCCTTTGGTGATCGCGGCGGCGGCAGCGGCGATGACGACATCGGCCTTCTACAGCGCAATGCCGGTCGCGCTGATGGGTGCCATGGCCGGCGTTCTGGCGTCCATCGGTTATTTAATCGTCAGCGGCCAGACCGTGGAGCTGCGATGGATCGCCGGGACGGCGGGTGCGGGCGGGGTCATCGCCGGCATTTTCTACGCCTGGATGATCACCGGCGGAGGGCGGCCGCTTGCCGAGACGCTAACGGGCCTGATTGCCGGCGTCTTGGCTGGCGGCATCATGGCGCTCATGTTTGATTCGCTCGGCAGCCGGTTCAGCATGTTCGTGCTCTCGGCGGGGGTGGTGGCATTGGTCGGGACCTTCTTCCAGGTCTCGGAACGCTGGTTGGTCGCGTACAGCGCACGCTGGTTTCCGGCGGTCTTGTCGGCCCCCGTGGTCGCTGGACTGATCGCCGCCGTGGTCGGGGCCAGCGTGTGGATCGTCGGCGGCACGACCTCGACCCTGTTGAGCAGCAACGCGCAGGATTCCGCGAATCAGATCCTGAGCGTTGTTCCGTCCGGATTCCTCGGCGGAATGCTCGGCGGCGCCGTGACGGGCGTGCTGTTGCAGATCCTCGGCTTTCGTCCGGAGCAGCCGCACTGAGCGGCGTTGCGGTTTCGATTCGGCCGATCGCAAAAGGGGCTAAAGCCACACATTTTTTGTGATGGTGGGTCCGCAGCCTGTGTGGTTTCGACATTCCCTCAATCATGCTGGAGGAGACCAGATGTTCGCCGTTCTTATTGCACTCGCCATCGGAATCGTCATCGGCTGGAATTGGCCGCAGCCGCCTTGGGCCAAGGATATGCAGGAGCGTGTCGTCGAGACATTCCAGTCCTTCACCAATAAGGGTCCCAAGTAACCTGCCGAGCCGGATCGGCACCGATCTCGACCCGGGGCAACAGCGCACGCGGCGTCGATGCCGTGGGCCTGTCGCTCGCCGGTGCCGTCGGCGTCAGACGGAGTCAAGAATCAACACAAGGGCGATCGCCCACAGCGCCCGGTTCAACCAGCGCCGATAGGTCACTTGATCGAGCCGGCGGCGCACCCGAATACCGATCCACAACACGACCAGTACGGCGGGCAGTGCGAGGAGCGCGAGCTGGATGATGGTCGGATCCAATGCGTCCTGGAGCGCGAATCCCGTCAGTTGACCGCTCTTGCTTGTGATGAAGCTCAGGTTGAAGGTTGCGACCATCAGACCCGGATGCATCCGGGTGTAGAGCGCGAAGGCGACCACGATGGGCGAGAAGACGTTCACCAGCCCGGCCAAGAGGCCCATCCCCAATCCCAGCAATGCCAGCCCCCAGTGCGGGATCCGATGCTCCGCTCCAGCGGCGCGCTTGCGTTGCAGGATCAGGAAGATGATCAACACCAGGGCCAACAGGAGCCTAAAAGGCTCCGGGTCGACGCTCAGCAGGACCCGCGTGCCGATCAGGCTGCCGATCATCGTAAAGACCGGGATGGGCCAGAATCGGCGCAGTGCTTCGAGCCAGCGTCGCTCGGTGGCGATACTGACCAGATTGATGGCGATGGTCGGGATGAGCGTCAGGAGCACGGCCGCGCGCATGTCCATGACGAGCACGAGCAGCGGCGTAGCGACCAGCGGGAATCCGAACCCGAAGGCGCCGTGCACGAAGGCGGCGATCAGGAGGACCCCGATCGCGGCCAGATCGATCAGTGCGAATGTGTCCAAGATGCCGATCGTCTCCTGCGGTAGCCGCCTCTGCGTGCAGCTGAAATCAGGTCGCGTGGTTTCCCCGGGCAAAAAAGCCCGGCGGGTGCCGGGCGAATCGTCTCATGAGAGACGAGGAGGACATCGGTGTCGATCCTCCGGCTCGCAGGAGGCGGAGGATCGCGAACGGACCGGGACGCTTGACGAAGCGGTCAACTGTCGGATCCCGGTTAAAAGGCATCCCCGGGCACCCGCACCCAGCCTTCCATCAGCACCCGGGCGCTGCGGCTCATGATGGCTTTGGTCACGGTCCAGTCGCCATTGACCTGACGGGCCTCGGCGCCGACGCGCAGTGTGCCCGAGGGATGACCGAAACACACTGAGGTGCGCTCTCCTCCCCCGGCAGCCAGATTGACCAGTGTGCCGGGGATGGCCGCAGCCGTGCCGATCGCCACCGCGGCCGTGCCCATCATGGCGTGGTGCAGCTTGCCCATGGAGAGTGCGCGCACGCACAGATCGATGTCTCCTGCGGCGACCGGCTTTCCGCTGGAGGAGACGTAATCCGCAGGCGGGGCGACGAAGGCGACCTTGGGCGTGTGCTGGCGGCTTGCCGCCTCGGCGACATCCTTGATGAGGCCCATCCGCAGCGCGCCATAGGCACGGATGGTTTCGAACAAGCTTAAGGCGTCGGCATTGCCGTTGATGGCATCCTGCAACTCGGTGCCGGTGTAGCCGATCGCCGTCGCGTTCACGAAAACGGTCGGGATACCGGCATTGATCATGGTGGCCTCGAGCGTACCGACCCCCGGCACCTCGAGGTGATCGACCAGGTTGCCGGTCGGGAACATGGATCCGCCGCCCTCGCCGTCGCCCTCGTCGGCCGGATCCAGGAACTCCAACTGCACCTCGGCGGCCGGGAAGGTCACGCCGTCGAGTTCGAAATCACCCGTCTCCTGCACGGCGCCGTCGGTCATGGGCACATGCGCGATGATGGTCTTGCCGATGTTGGCCTGCCAGACGCGCACCCTCGCCATGCCGTCCTTCGGCAGCCGATCGGCATCGATCAGGTCGGCGCTGATGGCGAAGGAGCCGACCGCGGCGGAGAGATTGCCGCAGTTGCCGCTCCAGTCGACGAAGGCCGTGTCGATGGACACCTGGCCGAACAGATAATCGACGTCGTGGCCCGGCCGGCTGCTCTTGGACAGGATGACCGTCTTGCTGGTGCTGGAGGTCGCCCCGCCCATGCCGTCGATCTGCTTGCCGTAGGGGTCCGGGCTGCCGATGACCCGCAGCAGCAGGGCATCGCGCGCCGCGCCCGGCACCTGGGCGGCCTCGGGCAGGTCTTGCAGTCGGAAGAAGACGCCCTTGCTGGTGCCGCCACGCATGTAGGTGGCGGGGATGCGGATCTGGGGTAGGTAGGACATTCAATTGATCTCTGAAATTGATCGATTCACTCCCCTCTCCCCTCGCGTGAGAGGGGTCGGGGGAGAGGGGCTTTTTTCAGGCCGCCTTGCAGGATTCCAGGAAGTCTTGAGCGAAGCGCTGCAGGACGCCGCCGGCCTCGTAGATCGCCAGCTCTTCGGCGGTATCGATGCGACAGGTGACCGGCACCTCCACGCGCTCGCCGTTCTTGCGCGTGATCATCAGGGTCAGGGTGGCGCGCGGCGTGCGCTCGCCGAGCACGTCGTAGGTCTCGCTGCCGTCGATGCCGAGCGTCTTGCGGTCGACGCCGGGCTTGAACTCCAGCGGCAGCACGCCCATGCCGACCAGGTTGGTGCGGTGGATGCGCTCGAAGCCCTCGGCGACGATCACCTCCACCCCGGCCAGACGGACACCCTTGGCGGCCCAGTCGCGCGACGAGCCCTGGCCGTAGTCGGCACCGGCGATGATGATCAGCGGCTGCTTGCGGCCCATGTAGGTCTCGATCGCTTCCCACATGCGCATGACCTTCCCGTCCGGCTCGACGCGGGTCAGCGAGCCCTTCTTGACCTGGCCGTCGACGATGGCCATCTCGTTGACCAGTTGCGGGTTGGCGAAGGTGGCGCGCTGGGCGGTGAGGTGGTCGCCGCGGTGGGTGGCGTAGGAGTTAAAGTCCTCCTCCGGCAGGCCCATCTTGGCGAGATATTCGCCGGCCGCGCTGTCGGCCAGGATGGCGTTCGACGGGGACAGATGGTCTGTGGTGATGTTGTCCGGCAGGACCGCCAGCGGGCGCATGCCCTTCAGTGTCCGCTCACCGGCCAGCGCGCCCTCCCAGTAGGGCGGGCGGCGGATGTAGGTACTCTGCGGGCGCCAGTCGTAGAGCGGACTCTTGGCCTCCTGCACGATGCCCAGATCGAACATCGGTAGATAGACCTGCTTGAACTGCTCCGGCTTCACGCAGGTCGAGACGATGGCGTCGATCTCCTCGTCGCTCGGCCATAGGTCCTTCAGGGTGATGGGGTTGCCCTGCGGGTCATGGCCCAGCGCATCCTGCTCGATGTCGAACCGCACCGTACCGGCGATGGCGTAGGCCACCACCAGCGGCGGCGAGGCCAGGAAGGCCTGCTTGGCATAGGGGTGGATGCGGCCGTCGAAGTTGCGGTTGCCCGAGAGCACGGCGGTGGCGAAGAGGTCGCGGTCGATGATCTCCTGCTGGATCTTCGGATCCAGTGCGCCGGACATGCCGTTGCAGGTGGTGCAGGCGTAGCCGACGATGCCGAAGCCGAGCCGTTCCATCTCGGCCAGCAGGCCAGCCTCTTCCAGATACAACTTGGCGACCTTGGAGCCGGGTGCGAAGGAGGTCTTCACCCAGGGCTTGCGCGTCAGACCCAGTGCGTTGGCCTTCTTGGCCACCAGACCGGCGGCGACCACGTTGCGCGGGTTGCTGGTATTGGTGCAGCTGGTGATGGCGGCGATGATCACCGCGCCGTCAGGCATCAGACCTTCCTTCTCTTCGGCCAGCGCCTTGTCCAGATCCACCGCGATGCCGCGCTCGTGCAGTGCGCGGGTCGGCAGCCGACGATGCGGGTTGGACGGGCCGGCCATGTTGCGCTCGACGCTGGACAGATCGAACTCCAGCACGCGCTCGTATTCGGCGCCGACCAGCGCATCGGCCCAGAGGCCGGTGGTTTTGGCATAGGTCTCGACCAGTGCGACCTGCTCGGGCTCGCGGCCGGTCAGCGTCAGATAGTCGATGGTCTGACGGTCGATGTAGAACATGGACGCGGTCGCGCCATACTCCGGACACATGTTGGAGATGGTGGCGCGGTCGCCGATCGTGAGGCTGGCGGCACCCTCGCCGAAGAACTCGACATAGGCACCCACCACGCGCTCCTTGCGCAGGAACTCGGTCAGGGCCAGCACGATGTCGGTGGCGGTGATGCCCGGCGGACGCTTGCCGGTCAGGCGCACGCCGATGATGTCGGGCAGGCGCATCATGGAGGCGCGGCCCAGCATCACGGTCTCGGCCTCCAGGCCCCCGACACCGACGGCGATCACGCCGAGCGCATCGACGTGCGGGGTATGGCTGTCGGTCCCCACGCAGGTATCCGGGAAGGCGACGCCGTCGCGGGCCTGGATCACCGGAGACATCTTCTCCAGGTTGATCTGGTGCATGATGCCGTTGCCGGCCGGGATCACGTCGACATTCTTGAACGCGGTCTTGGTCCACTCGATGAAGTGGAAGCGGTCTTCGTTGCGCCGGTCTTCGATGGCGCGGTTCTTCGCGAAGGCATCCGCGTCGAATCCGCCGTACTCCACGGCCAGCGAGTGATCGACGATCAGCTGGGTCGGCACCACCGGGTTCACCTGTGCCGGGTCGCCGCCCTTCTCGGCGATGGCGTCGCGCAGCCCCGCCAGATCGACCAGGGCGGTCTGGCCGAGGATGTCGTGGCAGACCACACGGGCCGGGTACCAGGGGAAGTCCAGATCTTGACGGCGCGCGATGAGCTGCCCGAGTGCATCGGCGAGATTGGCCGGATCGCAGCGGCGCACCAGGTTCTCGGCGAGCACGCGCGAGGTGTACGGCAGCCTGGCGTAGGCGCCGGGCTGAATGGCATCGACGGCGGCCCGGGCGTCGAAATAGTCCAGAGCGGTTCCGGGCAGGGGCTTGCGATAGGCGCTGTTCATGATCGGTCCACTGTTTTGTGAAAGAAAATGTCGTCGGAAACGCCCAGTAGCGCGTGTGGCGATGTCATGGTGCGACGAAGAAGGCGCGAAGCCCGCAAGCCTGCGAGCCTCGGCGTTCCGATCTGGACCTTTAACCTTTAACCTTTGACCTTTGACCTTTGACCTTTGACCCGACGTCCGGCCGCTCACCGCTTCTCGATCGGTACCCAGCTCAGATTCTCCGGACCGACATAGTTGGCGCTCGGGCGAATAATCTTGGCGTCGATGCGCTGCTCGATGACGTGTGCCACCCAGCCGGTGGTCCGCGAGATGACGAAGATCGGCGTAAACAAAGGGGTCGGAACGCCCATCTGCGCGTAGGACACCGCCGAGAACCAGTCGAGGTTCGGGAACATCTTTTTGATGTCCCACATGACGGTTTCGAGGCGGTCTGCGATCTCGAACATGCGCATGTCTTCGTTGGATTGGGACAGACGACGAGCGACCGTCTTGATGACCTCGTTGCGCGGGTCGCCGGTGGTGTAGACCGGGTGACCGAAGCCGATGATGATCTCCTTGCGCCCGACCCGCTCGCGGATGTCCGCCTCGGCCTCGTCGGCGCTGAAATAGCGGCTCTGGATCTCGCAGGCGGCCTCGTTCGCGCCGCCGTGCTTGGGGCCGCGCAGTGCGCCGATCGCGCCCGTGACGGCCGAGTAGATGTCCGAGTTGGTGCCGGCGACCACGCGTGCGGCGAAGGTCGAGGCATTGAACTCATGCTCGGCGTAGAGGATCAGCGAGGTGTGCATGGCGCGCACCCACTCGGCCGAGGGCGTCTTGCCGCGCAGCAGGTGCAGGAAGTGTCCGCCGACCGACTCGTCGTCCGTTTCGACCTCGATGCGCCGGCCGTTGTGCGCGAAGTGATACCAATAGAGCAGCATGGAGCCGAAGCTGGCGACCAGGCGATCGCCGATGTCGCGGGCGGCGGCGACCGGCATGCTGTCCTTCTCGGGCTCCAGCGTGCCGAGCAGGGAGGCACCGGTGCGCATCACGTCCATCGGATGTGCCGAGGGCGGGATCTGCTCCAGGGCGGTCTTGAGTGCGGCGGGCAGACCGCGCAGCGAGCGCAGCTTGCGCTTGTAGGAGGCCAGCTCCGCGGATGTCGGCAGATGCCCGTGGATCAGCAGATAAGCGATCTCTTCGAACTCGGCTTGGTCGGCGAAATCGAGGATGTCGTAGCCGCGATAATGCAGATCGTTGCCGGTGCGCCCGACGGTGCAGACGGCGGTGTTGCCCGCGGCGGTACCGGACAGGGCAACCGACTTCTTCGGTTTCGGCAGTTGGCTCTCTTGGTTTTCGGCCATCGTATTCTCCTCGATCGATGTGATGCGGTTGTCGTCGTTTGGCCTTTAGCCTTTTCCCTTTGACCTTCCCTGTCTGTTCGCTCAACGCAAACAGCTACCCCCCGGCATGCCTCAATCTTTGCCTTGCGTAAACAGCTCGTCGAGCTTCTGCTCGAAGCCGTGGTAGTTCAGGAAATCGTAGAGATCCATGCGGGTCTGCATGGTATCGACCACGGCGGCCTGGGTGCCGTCGCGGCGGATCGCCTCGTAGACCTTGAGGGCGGCCAGGTTCATGGCGCGGAAGGCCGACAGCGGGTAAAGCACCAGCGAGACGCCTGCCTTGCCCAGCTCGGTCGTCGTGAAGAGCGGTGTGGAGCCGAACTCGGTGATGTTGGCCAGGACCGGGACCTTCACCGCAGCGATGAACTGCTCGTACTGGGCCAACTCGGTCATGGCTTCGGGAAAGATCATGTCGGCGCCGGCCTCCACGCAAGCGACCGCGCGCTCGATGGCCGAGTCGATCCCCTCGACGGCCAAGGCGTCGGTGCGGGCCATGATGACGAAATCGTCGGTGCGCGCATCGACGGCGGCCTTGATCCGATCGACCATCTCCTCCTTGGAGACGATCGCCTTGCCGGGGCGATGACCGCAGCGCTTGGCCGCGACCTGGTCCTCGATATGGCATCCGGCCGCGCCGGCTCGATTCATCAGTCGGACGGTGCGGGCGATGTTGAAGGCGCCGCCCCAGCCGGTGTCGGCGTCGACCAGGAGGGGCAGTGCGGTGGCATCGGTGATCCGGCGTACGTCCTCCAGCACGTTGTCCAGGCTGGTCATCCCCAGATCGGGGATCCCGAAGGAGCAGGCCGCGACACCGCCGCCCGAGAGATAGAGCGCCCGATAGCCGGTGCGCTCGGCCATCATGGCGTGATAGGCGTTGACGGCGCCGACCACCTGCAGAGGATGCTCCTCTTTGACGGCAAGCCGAAGACGGGCGCCGGGTGTCAGTGTTTCGGTCATGCGTGTCATCTCCTTCTAAACCGCGCCTGGCGCGGTATACGGTGTTTTTGGATGGGATCGGCCCCGGCAGACTTGACGACCGCTGGAGCAGGCGCGGTTTAGGTGATTAAAAAATATATGGTGATTAGCGTCGTGCCTCAGC
>NZ_DIUM01000088.1 GCF_002423035.1 Thiocapsa sp. UBA6158 | reverse complement strand
TGCCGACTTCTATGGTTTCGTCGCCAATGATGTTGCCGATATAGCGACTGCCAACGTCCTTGATGAATCTCCGATCAGAGGAATCTCTCCAGACGATCCGAACGCGCTCCGGGACGGGTTGTGAGAGCGCCATCTTGCCCTGCGTTTTCAGGCTCTGAGTTCCCTTGCCATAAAACTCATATTTTGCGTTTTCAGGGAAAAACTCCACCCCCCGAAACTCCTGGCCCGCCATCGCGTCGACGACCAGTTCGAAACCGGGCCGGCCGAATCGATCTAACATGCGCTGGCGGCTTTCGACATAACGAGCTTGCTCCGGTGTCAGCTTCTTTGGCGGCGCAGGAGCTGTTGTTCGGCAAGCCGTGAGGAAGACGGTGCCAAAGACCAGGAAGGCCCGGCGCGAAAGCGGCTTGTAGAATAGGCTCATGGTCGAGAGGCTTCGGGCGGACATAGAATGGAATCCTCCTTGAAATAGCTGTTCTTGCAGAGCCAAGCGACATAATTTTGCATATGCACTTCGCCAGTGACGTTGCCGAGCTTGCGAGGATCGAGCGCTGAACCGGTGCCCGTCTGTGCCGCGTCTCTGGGTAGCCAAGTGATGAATTCATATGTGTCAGCATGCGTCATGCTTCCATTGTCGAAGCTCATGTTCCGCTGACGATTACCTCCAATGGCACCGCGCACCTCGCGGTCCTCGGGGAATACGTATTCGATCCAGGGCAGATCGCCGTGCTGGACTGTGCGCGGCACCACATTCTTCGGACTGCCCGCCTGGATGACGTTACTCTGCTCATGCATAACGACGTTATGGGACGGAATCGGATCCACAGTGTCGATCGACAGTCCTGCCAGCCGCGCTTGCTCGACCATCCAATTCAGTGCGACCAGCGAGAGTCCTTGCTCAGAGTCCGGATACCCGCCTCCAACGTCGGCGTGCGCACCGATGAAACCCTTTTCGATCCGAATCTGGCCGGGCGTGTCGCTGCTCGCACCGATGGATTCGAGCGGAAAGCCGCCCCAATGCATACTATGTGGCTTCGGGTTGCGATATTGAAATTGGGTTTTGCTTCCTGATCTGTGCTCGTTCAGTGCAACTGCCTGTGCGACATGCTCAAATTCACTCGGGATGCTCAGGTTGTAGTTCAGGTTGCTGAAGTTGGTCGACAAGACGGTATCGAATAGTCCCATGAAGCGGAAGTTGACCGGCTGGCAGCCTGGAGAGCCATCGCGCTTCGTGTATTTGTAATACTGGACGCCTCCGTATTCGGCGGCGCTTGAGACGATCCTGTTGGAGAAGTCCCTAGCCTGCGCAGCACCCCGGCTGAACCCGATGACGTCGATGTCCATCACCGTATCGTCATCGAAGAGATCGGCTTCGTCACGCATGTACAGCATCATCCTCTCGATGCGTGCCGGACCGGAATAGTTGCCGCCCATGTCGTTGACGTAGGTTGGGTCGAGGGGTGTCAGCCACCAAAGGAGGCTGTAAGTGGCGTGGTCCTCGGGGCGGATATCGCCATAATCGATGTCCTTGTGCACGGTCCCGACGCCGCTGACGTAGCGATAGTTGCCATCGTTGTACGCGCGCAAGAAGTTGATGACGTTTGTGAAACCGTCGGGTGTCACGGGTGGGGCATTCGGGTCATCTGGATCGTCACGCATCCCACCCATCGCCGGATCGTTTCGATCGTCGCTATTCCCCGTCCCATCAAACGCAAACAGAATCAACCCATCCGGATCCACATTCCTGAGCGGATTGAACGCCACATACGCATACGGATTTGGCCCGTCCGGCGTGCCCAGCGGGTCGGGGGTGAGGTACTGGCCCGCCTCCGGGTCGTAGTAGCGCGCGCGGTTGTAGTGCAGCCCTGTCTCCGCGTCGAATACCTGACCGGGCAGGCGCAGGTCGAGGGTGAAGTCTCGGGACTGGATGGTGGCGGCGCCGAAGGGGGCGTAGGTGGCGCGCCAGAGCACCTGGCCGGCGGCGTCGGTGGCGAGTTCCGGGGCGCCGAGGTGGTTGCCGTGCAGCCAGACGATGCGCTCGGACTGCGTGAATGCGGCGCGGATCATGCGGACGAGTTCGTCCGCGAATTGCCTCGTGCCAGTGTCCTTGTGCTGCGCGGGTGCCACGCCCTGCGGGGTGTCGATGACGGCGAGCGGGAGATCCGCGAGCCAGACGTACTGGCGCAGGATGCGGCCGTCGGCGTCGAGCTCGGCGAGCGGTTGGCGGTGTTCGTCGTAGACCGTGTGAACCGTGCGCTCGCCGACCTGGCGGGTGTTGCGCAGGCCGCGGTGGTCGTAGCGGTAGCGGGCCAGGACCTCGCCGTGGTCGCGGACCTCGACCAGGCGGCCGCGGGCGTCCCAGTCGTATTCGCGATCGCCCCAGCGTTCGGGCTGGCCGCTTGCCGTGTAGCGGGCGGGGGCGGACGGATCGGCGCGCCGGTGGGTGCCGGGCTCGAAACGAACGGCTTGCGTGCCTGCGCTCAGCTCCTGCTGCGAGCGGGCGCCTTGCTGGCTGAGGATGCGGCGCTGGGTGGCGTCGTAGGCGAAGCGCCAGACGGCTTCCTCGGTGGGGGTTTGATCATCGACCTGCCAGCGGATCGAGGTCAGCAGGCGGCCGTGGCGGTCATAGGCGTGCCCGGTTGCAGTGGGCTGGGCGCCATCGGCGGCGGCACGCTGGCGGGTGTGCAGGAGGTTGCCGCGCACGTCCCACAGGTAACGATGGTCGAGCAGCGCGGCCGGGTCGTCGGCGAGGCCGAGGGCGCCGGGCAGGGCCGCGCTTTCCGCTTGTTTGCTGGTGATATCGGCGTCTGACTTGGTGCCGGTGTCGTCCGCCTGCGCTTGCGCGTGCGCCGGCGCGATGCCGAGCAGGCGCTCTGCGATCTCCCGCGTGCTGCGGCCGAGCAGTTCCATCGGCGATGTGGCCGCCGTCTCGAGCCGCGGCGGTGAAATACGCCGATGCACGACGCGTGCGAGCACCCCCTCTCGGCTGCGCTGGTGGAGGGTGTGGATGCCGTTGCCGCTGACATAGCTGCGCAGGCCGGCGAGGTCGCGCTCGAAGCCTTCAGCGATGATCTGCTCGCCTGCCGGCCACATTGACCACGAAGCGCCGACAGCGTCGCGTTCGAGCGCAACGACCTGGCTTTGACCGTTGCGCACATAGCGCAGGCGGCTGCCGTCGGGCA
>NZ_DIUM01000139.1 GCF_002423035.1 Thiocapsa sp. UBA6158 | reverse complement strand
AAGCGGTCCAGCCCGTAGGCGAATTGCTCGCCGGCCTGACCGGAGTAGATTGCCAAACTCACCCCGTCCGGGGCACGCGTGGCACAGTCGCGCGGCAGATACTCCTTGATCGCCAGGCGAAGTTGTAGGCTCTCGTCCCGCGCCAGATAGGTGATGCCGAAGCCGCCGTGCCCGAGCACCCGGCCAATGCGATAGCGTCCGTCGAGCAGGGTGCCCAAGGCCAGTGCCGGCGGCGGGTTGTCCGCGCCCGGCTGCCAGCCGCAGTGTGGACAAGGAGTGGCGGTCAAGTCGCCGAAGCAGTTGGGGCAGGCGGAATTGTTCGCGGTGTCCATCGGGGGAGTCGATCCTGGAGACTTGGGATTGCAGCCGTGCCTGTCGGACTTTATCACAGAGCCTGCATCTTGCTCGGGACAGGGTCAGCATCGAAGCGCATAAGGACGACTCAACCCATCGACCGATCGCACAGAAGTGGCTTTGCTCGTCACTTGGGCCAAGCGGACACATGGCGCAGAGCGCCAGGGGCATGCGGGACACCACTGAGCTGGGGTCACGAACTCTTGACGGTTTGGGCGGCCGGTCCGATGAGCGGGGTCCACAGAAGCCGAAGAGATGACGGGGTCGCGTCAATCAATCCTGTCGTGCGAATCCGCTGAACTGTCGTCCCGGGTATAGCGGAGAATCAGGGCATCCCCATGCGCCTTGACCTTCGGAATCGCCGCGAGCAGCGCCGGAGTCAAGGCGGCGACCGCCCGAAAGATGTCCGGCATCTGGTCGCTGACATATTCGTGGGCAATCAGGTTTCTCAGCTCTCGAATGCGCATCAGCTGACCGGACTCCTCGAACAAACCGCGTTTTTCGGCACGTTGAATGCGGTCCAGCACGCTGTCGCGAGGCGACAACTCCAGGTCATCGATCAGCCGCAGAACACGCTGCACCAGCAGATCAGCGAGACGCGCAAAACGACTGGTCAGGGATTCCAGACGTTCGAGCTCCTCGAGTGACCACACCGGCCGGTCGATCAGCTCGCGCGAGCGATCCAACGAGAACCTCAAATGGGTCGCGGCCAATTCCAGATTGACCATCTCGTCGCGCAGCCATTGGATCTGATCTGATTTCATAGACGTATCCCCGTCTCGACCGCGATGCGCGCCACCGGACGAGAGGTGTCCGGCTCGATCATCAGATCGATTTTTTGCTCGCCCAAACGCCGATGCAAGCGCGCCAAGAGATCGAGCTTGGCCATGAAGTCGATCCGGCTCGACAGAACGAGCAGATCGATGTCGCCACCCCTGGCCTGATCGTCGACGCGGGATCCGAAAAGATAAATCTCGGCATCCGGGTCGATCGCGGTAATCGAATCCTGGATCAGTTGATGTTCGATGGGGCTCAAACGCATCGTCGGCGCCTTTTCCGGAGCATTGAGATCACTTGCGGTTTAATTGCGAGGCTGTACAAACCCGCCGAAATTTGCGCCTTGGTTGGTCTGTTGTGACGAGTCCGGTTTAAACCCGGTAGAAGCCTCGATACCACTCCACAAACCGCGCCACCCCTTCGCCGACCGGGGTATCCGGGCAGTAGCCGGTATCGCGCACTAGGTCGGCGACGTCGGCATAGGTGTCCGGGACATCGCCCGGCTGCAGGGGGAGCAGGTTGATCTGCGCCTTGCGACCCAGCGCCTCTTCGAGGAAGGCGATGTAGTCCATCAGCTCGACCGGCTTGTTGTTGCCGATGTTGTAGATGCGATAGGGCCCCTGACTGGTCGCGGGATCGGGCTGTGCGCCGGACCAGCTCGGATCGCCGGTCGGGACGCGATCCAGGACGCGGATGACACCTTCCACGATGTCGTCGACGAAGGTGAAGTCGCGACGGTGCTTGCCGTAGTTGAAGACGTCGATCGGCTCGCCGGCGAGGATGGCGCGGGTGAACTTGAAGAGCGCCATGTCGGGCCGCCCCCAGGGGCCGTAGACGGTGAAAAAGCGCAGGCCGGTNNCCTTCTTGCTGGCGGCGTAGAGGCTCAAGGGGTGATCGACGTTGTGATGGATCGAGAAGGGCATGGCGGTGTTGGCGCCGTAGACCGAGCTGCTCGAGGCATAGACCAGATGCTCGACCTCGACATCCCGACAGCCTTCCAGGATGTGCGCGAAGCCGACCAGGTTGGTGTTGACGTAGGCCATCGGGTTTTCGATCGAGTAGCGCACGCCGGCTTGGGCTGCGAGGTGCACGACCCGGTCGGGGCGGTGCAGGGCGAAGAGTTCGCGCATGCGTGCACCGTCCTCGATGTCGACGCGCTCGTCGCGGAAGCCGTCGAAGGGCAAGGTGCGGGCGAGTCGTGCCTCCTTGAGCGCGACATCGTAGTAGTCGTTCAGATTGTCGATTCCGATCACCTCGTCGCCACGAGCGAGGAGGCGTAAGGACAGGGCCGAGCCGATAAAACCGGCGCTGCCGGTCACCATGACTTTCATACGTCTACTCCTTCGTGTTGACCGTCATCCGGGGTGTTGAACGTCATCCGGCCCAGCCGAGCATCTCGCAGGCGTGGTCGCGGGTGCGTGCGGTGATCTTGGTGCCGCCGAGCATGCGGGCGATCTCGTCCACGCGCGCATCCGGGTCGAGTGTCTCGATGCGGGTGTAGGTCTGGCCGTCGAGGGTCTCTTTGCGGACCCGAAGCTGCTGGTGGGCCTGAGCGGCGACCTGGGGAAGATGGGTCACGCAGAGCACCTGGCGCGAGTCGCCGAGTCGGCGCAGCAGCCGCCCGACGATCTCCGCGATCCCGCCGCCGATGCCGACATCGACCTCGTCGAACACCAGGGTCGGGACGCTTCCGCACTCGGCGGTGGCGACCTGAATGCCGAGGCTGATGCGCGAGAGCTCGCCGCCCGAGGCGACCTTCGCGAGCGGCTGCAACGGCTGGCCCGGGTTGGCGCTGACCAGGAAGGCGATGCGTTCGAGTCCGCCCGCGCCGGCGCGTTCGGGGGGCAGTGCCTCGATCTCCACGGCGAAGCGCCCGCCGGCCATGCCGAGCTGCTGCATCGCCTCCGTGACGGTCCGGTTCAGGCGCTCGGCGGCCTCGGCCCGTGCCTCGCCGAGCGCGCGCGCTTGATCGAGAAAGGCGTGCAGCGCGGCATCGCGCGAGGCGCGCAGATCACCGAGCCGCAGATCGGCCTGCTCGAGCGTATCCAGCTCCGTCTGACGCGCGATCAAGGCATCCGGCAGCTCGACCGGCAGGACGCGGAACTTGCGCGCCAGATCATGGATCTGTGCGATGCGGGTCTCGACCGCGTCGCGGGCGGCCGGATCGATCTCCAGGCCGTCGAGATAATGGCGCAGGCTTGCGGCGGCCTCGCCGGCATGGATCGCGGCGGTCTCCAGCAGGTCGCGGGGCTCGACCAAGGCGGGATCGATGGCGGCCAGATCGGCCAGATCCGAGCCGGCCGAGCGCAGCTGATCGGCGATCGAGGGCTCGGCCTCCGACAGCACCTCGAGGATACGCGCGGCGGTCTCCTGCAGGCGCCCCAGATGGCTCAGGCGTCGCTGCTCTTGGTCGAGACCCTCGATCTCGGCGGCGCTCAGTCCGAGCGCGGCCAGCTCTTCGACTTGGAACCGCAGCAGATCGAGTCGCTCGGCCCGCTCCTGTCGCGCCGACTCCAGTGCCCCGAGCTGTTGGTCGAGTCCTCGGTACTCGCGAAAGGCTGCGGCGACCGCGGCGGCGAGGACCGCGTGGCCCCCGTAGGCGTCCAAGAGATCGCGCTGGGCATTGGCGCGGAGCAGCGACTGGTGGGCGTGCTGGCCGTGGATGTCGACCAGGAGATCGCCGAGGTCGCGCAGTTGGGCGCCGGTGGCGGGTCGGCCGTTGACATAGGCGCGCGAGCGTCCGTCGCGCACGATCAGGCGGCGCACCAGACAGTCGCCGTCCTCGTCGAGATCCTGCTCGGCGAGCCAGGCGCGTGCACCGGGGACCGCCGCCACATCGAACCCGGCGACGATCTCGGCGCGCTCGCACCCGGCGCGGATCATTGCGGCGTCCGCCTTATCGCCCAGGGCGAGGCCCAGCGCATCGATCATGATGGACTTGCCTGCACCGGTCTCGCCGGTGAGCGCCGTCATGCCCGACGTGAAATCAAGCTCGAGCGAGCTGACGATGGCCAGGTCTTTGACGAGGATGTGTGTCAGCATCGGGAAAGGTCCGACGACAGCTCAAGGCACGATAGGGGGCAGGTGCCCGCCCCAGCCGAGTTTCGCCCGCAGGATCTGATAATGATCGTGGCCCCGCGGATGGAGCAGATGGGCGGAATGCGGATGTCGGACCACCTCGATGGACGCGCGCGGGGGCAGCTGCAGGTCGGCCTGACCGTCGCAGGTGACCTGCACGTGACCCTGGTCGAGTCCGCGCACCCTGACCTCGATCCGTCGATCGCCCGGGACGACCAGCGGCCGGTTGCTCAGATCGTGCGGGCAGATGGGCACCAACAGGAGCGCATCCAGGGCCGGATCCACCAGTGGGCCGCCGCCCGAGAGCGCATAGGCGGTCGATCCGGTCGGGGTGGCGATGATCAAGCCATCCGAGCGTTGGGCCGAGACGAAGACGCCGTCGATGTCCATCTCGAGCTCGACCATGCGGGCCGTATTCCATTTGTGGATGACGACGTCGTTCAGGGCCGCGTAGCTGCGCTTGAAACCGTCCTCGGCGATGACGCGCACCGACAACATGGCGCGGCGGTCGGATTGGTATTCGCCGGCGAGGATCGGGTCGAGCGCGGACTCGATATCCTGCGGCGAGACATCGACCAGGAATCCGAGTCGCCCGAGGTTGATTCCCACCAGAGGGACGCCGTAGGCGGCCATCATACGCGCGGCGTGCAGGAGGGTCCCGTCCCCGCCGACTACGACGACCAGATCGCATCCTGCGCCGAGCTCCGCGACCGGGACCGCTGCCCCGACCTCCGCGCCGAGCAGATGGGCGCTCTCGGCATCGAGTCGCACCTGGATGCACCGCGAACGCAGGTAGGCGCCGAGGCGACGCAATGTCCCGACCACCTTCTCCGGGTCGCCTTGCTTCGCGATGATGCCGACGGTGTTGAATTGCGGCATGAGGTCTGTCAGAGGCTGGGATCCGGAAGGGCTTGCGGCCGTTAAAGCTAGCATGGGCGAGGGATGACGCCAATAGGCGCGCCGAGCAGCCTTGACAGGCTTGGCCCGAATCCCTAAATTGCCGTGTTAGCACTCTTCCGAGGTGAGTGCTAAATCGCGGCCGGTCGGTTCGGACGTGCTCCGACGACGTCGCTCGCCGCGGTCGGAATCCATATCATCGCCGGTTCAATGGCAGACGCACCTTGTCAAGCGAGACACGTACTACCGAGGGTCAGGTCAGCGATCGTGCGCTCCATTTCCTGAAGGCGCTCGTTGAGCGTTACATCCGGGAAGGTCAGCCGGTCGGCTCGCGGACCTTGGCGAAGGACACCGGGTTGGATCTGAGTCCGGCCACGGTCCGCAATGTCATGGCAGATCTCGAGGACCTGGGTCTCGTGGTCTCGCCGCACACCTCCGCGGGACGGGTTCCGACGGTCGCGGGCTATCGGCTGTTCGTCGATACGCTGCTGACCGTGCGTCCGCCGTCCGAGGACGACATCGCCAGTCTGCGCACCCGCTTCGAGACGCGCTCCGACGCCAAATCACTGGTGGAGACGGCGTCTACGCTCTTGTCGGGCATCACGCACTTGGCCGGTGTCGTCATGCTGCCGCGTCATGAGCGCAATGTGTTTCGCCAAATCGAGCTGTTACCCTTGTCGGGGACGCGGGTGCTGGCGATCCTCGTGACCAGCGAGGGCGAGGTCCACAACCGCATCATTGCGACCGAGCGCCGCTTCAGCGCCTCGCAATTGGAGCAGGCGTCAAACTATCTCAACGAGATCTTTACCGGCCAAGACATCAAGGACGTGCGCAAGCGTCTCGTCGAAGATCTCAAGAGCACGCATCGCAATATGGATCAGCTCATGATGCGTGCGGTGATGCTGGCTCACGAGGTTGTCGAGTCGGCCGAGCGCAAGGACGACTGCTTTATCGCCGGTCAGACCAATCTCATGGAGTTCGGCGAGCTGGCCAGCATGGAGCGGCTCAGACAGCTGTTCGAAGCCTTCAACGAAAAGCGCGAGATTCTGCACATCCTCGACCGCTGCATCGCCGCCGACGGGGTTCAGATCTTCATCGGCGAGGAGTCGGGTTATGCGCTGCTCGACGACTGCAGCGTCGTGACCCAGACCTACCGGGTGGATGAGGAGGTCGTGGGTGTGCTGGGCGTGATCGGCCCGACGCGCATGGACTATCAGCGCGTCATCCCGATCGTGGACGTCACCGCTCGACTGCTGGCGGCGGCGCTCAGACAATAGTTTTTGGTTTTTGGGGTCGGTTGTACGGCCGAGACGCCGAAAAGAAGGCGCGGCGCGACGGCGGACCGGGATACGGGAGAGCCTAATGAGTACGGAATCAACAAAACAGAACGAAGCGACCGAGGCGGCGGAGGAGGAGGCCCTTCTGGAGGATGCCTCGGCGTCCCGTCCGGTCGACGCCGAAGGCGATCGTGCGAGCGCTGCGCAGCCGCCGACGCCCGAGGAGCTCCAGTTGGAGCTGGCCGCCGCGCGCACCGACGCCGAATCGCTGCGCGATCAGGCGCTGCGGGTGCGTGCCGAGATGGAAAACCTCCGGCGGCGTCATGCCGTCGAGTTGGAGAAGGCCCACAAGTACGCATTGGACAGCTTCGTACGCGAGCTCCTGCAGGTGCGTGACAGTCTCGAGCTTGGACACGACGCCGCGCTGGCTGAAGGGGCGGATATCGCCAAGCTGCGCGAAGGCACTGAGCTGACGCTGAAGCTGCTCGGCGATGTGATGGATCGCTTCGGTGTGGCCCCCGTGGATCCGATCGAGCAACCCTTTGACCCGGAGTTTCATCAAGCGATGACGATGCAGCCGCGCTCGGATCTGCCGCCGAACACCGTGGTGGCGGTCATGCAGAAAGGCTACACGCTCAACGGGCGCTTGGTGCGCCCGGCGTTGGTCATAGTCTCTCAGCAGGCATCCTGATATCGGCTTGAACGACCGGGGGTTTTCCCCAACCTCCGAATCAAATCGGAGGCCGTTCAGCCACACAAGACACATTTTTGGAGAATATGCTCATGGGTAAAATCATCGGTATCGATCTCGGGACGACCAACTCCTGCGTCGCCGTGATGGAAGGCGACAACGTCAAGGTCATCGAGAACGCCGAAGGCGACCGCACCACACCGTCGATCGTCGCCTACACGGGTGACGGCGAGGTGTTGGTCGGACAGTCCGCCAAGCGCCAGTCGGTCACCAACCCGGCCAACACACTGTTTGCGATCAAGCGACTGATCGGACGTCGCTACGAGGACAGTGTCGTCAACAAAGACAAGGACATGGTCGCCTACAAGATCGTCAAGGCCGACAA
>NZ_DIUM01000084.1 GCF_002423035.1 Thiocapsa sp. UBA6158 | reverse complement strand
CACCGACCGCCCCGATTGGACCGCGTCCCTGTTTCGCTACACCGCCAAGGTCAGCCGCCAAGTCTTGCGGTTCTTCAAACACTGTTTTCTCAAACCGGCCTCGCCAGCGCTCTATGAGCGCGAGCTGAAGCCACTGTTGATGGCCTACCTATGAAGGAGACCGGACACCGTTGCCTTTACCGTTTTCTTTGCACGGGGCCGGTCGGGAGTCTAATCTTGGGAGGGCGGACTTCGTGGTCCGGAAGCTCGCCTTCTCGCAACCTGCTCAAGCCGAGTCTCGATCACTGTAGATGCCGGCCAACGACGAAACCGTTCTCGTTCCTCGCGGGAGGGTCTCGAGACCGTCGCTTCCCCCGATCGAGGTCGAGTATCCGGATGCGCGAGGTATCCTCTGTCGGTGCCATTACAGCCAAGCGGTCCTGATTGGTCGGGGCGATGACTGCGGGCTGCGTATCCTGCATTCCGAGGTCAGTCGTCATCATCTGGCGATCTTTCCCGAGGCGGGACGCTGGTGGGCCCGTGATCTGGGAAGCAGCAACGGCACCCTGATCGATGGTCGTGCGATCGACAAGATCCCGCTTGAAGGAACCACGACCCTGGCGCTCGGTCCCGGGGGGCCACGCATCAAGTTGATCCTCCCCAGGGCGCAGCCTGTCGAGCAGGCGTCCGGCTCGTTGGAGCAGATCGCCAAGCACTACTTCCAGGATGAACCCCGGGGCGGGGCGGGCGAGCACACCCTGATGGTGCGCAAGGCGTTCCGGGATCTGAGGCGTCGGCAGCGTGCGGTCTATGTCGGCCTCATCGGAGCGGTCGTCCTGCTTCTGGTCGCGGTCGGCGGCTTTGCGCTGTTTCAACATCAGCAGCTACAGCAAACGGCTCGGCTGGCGAACGACATCTTTTACGATATGAAGGAGTTGGAGCTCCAGGTCGTCAATCTGGAGGTCAGCATCGGCGAGGAGGCATCCGCCGAGCTGAAGGCGCAGGTCGCCGAGTCGAAACGCCGCCTTGCGGCCATGCGCGAGCGCTATGACGCCTTCGTGGAGAAGGTCCAGGCGTCCAGGCCGGTGCCGCTCGATACCGAGGACAAGCTCATCCTGCATATCGCCCGTGTCTTCGGCGAGACCGAGGTGGATGTCCCCGATGACTTTACCGCGGAGGTGAAGTCCTACATACGCAAATGGCAATCCTCGCCCCGTCTCGTCCGCGCAATTCGGCGTCTCAACGAGAACGGGTACGCCCCGACCATCCAGCGCGCCCTGACCGAGCAAGGCCTGCCGCCGCAGTTCATCTATCTGGCGCTGCAGGAGAGCAATTTTCAGCCCCGGATCGTCGGTCCGCCAACCCGCTACGGCCGCGCCAAGGGGATGTGGCAGTTCATCCCCGACACGGGCAAGCGATACGGGCTACAACCCGGGCCGCTGCAACACCTCGGTGAGTACGACCCCGCAGATCAGCGGCACGATTTCGTCAAGTCGACACATGCCGCCGCCAAGTATCTGAAGGACATCTATCGGACAGATGCCCAAGCCTCGGGCCTGTTGGTCATGGCCTCCTATAACTGGGGAGAGGGCAACATCATCAAGCGGGTGCGGCAGATGCCGGCGAATCCTCGCGAGCGCAACTTTTGGCAACTGCTGCGCCAGCACAAAATCCCGAAGGAGACCTACGACTATGTCTTCTACATTGTCGCTGCGGCTGTAATCGGGGAGAACCCGGCGTTGTTCGGATTCGACTTCGAGAATCCATTGGCGCCCTGATGTGCGCCGGCTGATGTGGCGAGAGATGCGACGTTCTTGGACCGGATCTGTCCTCGTCTTGAATCTTTTGCTTGGGAGTTGCGCGACTGATCCGGATAAGTCTTCCGACGCGCTTGCGGCTTCGCATGGTTTGACCCGCGAGGTTGTGCCGGGGCGCGGGTTCAATCATCTGATCTATCGACGACCGGCATTGCCGGCGGGCACCGATGAACCGAGGGGGATCCACGTCTATCTGGAGGGCGATGGCCGACCTTGGGAGACGCGTCATCGAATCGCCAGTGACCCGACGCCCGTAAATCCGCTCGCGCTCAAGCTCTTGTTGCGAGACCCGGCGTCCGTGTTGTATGTCGGTCGACCCTGTTATCAGGGGTTTGCTCACGCCGAAGGCTGCCGACCCGCGCTGTGGACAAAGGAGCGTTATAGCCCGGAGGTGGTCGAGAGCATGGTGTCGGCTATCGATCGCACCTTGCCGCCGTCGGAGCGACCGCCGATCACCCTAATTGGTTACAGCGGCGGCGGTGTCCTTGCAATGCTGATCGCGGAGCGGTTGGATGGTGTCGTTGGGGTGATCACGGTCGCCGCCAATCTGGATATCGACGCCTGGGCCGACCACCACGGCTACAGTCGGTTGGTTGGATCGCTGAATCCGGCCCGGCGAGGACCTCTTGGCCCGCACATCCGCCAGATCCATCTGGCCGGCGATCACGATCGTCAGGTCCCTCCCTGGACCATCGAGCGGTTCCGTAAGGTCAATCCAGACGCGAGCTTCAAGAGCATTCCGGGTTTCGACCACCGCTGCTGCTGGATCGAGCAGTGGCCGAGGATCCTGGGCGAGGCTCAGAACTCCATCCGAATGCCCGCCGTCACGTTGTGCTCGCTGTAATCGTCCATGCCGAGCGAGGTCTGGAAGCTCACGAAGGCGATACGCCCCTGGCCGAACTGGGCGCCGAGTCCGACGCCGAGACGGATGAGATCGGTGTCCAGTGCATCCGTGGGCAAGGCAAATCCAAACCGGTTCGGGTCGTTTGCGAAATACCCTTGCACCTCCTCGTCGCCCTTCTCGAACTCGTGCTCCCACTCGATCCAGCCTTGCGGGATGAGCACGGCTTTACTGGTACTGATCGAGCGAGAAAGCTGAGCGCCCAGGATGCTCGACAATGACGCGGCGTCCTGTCCTGCGATGACGAGGTCGAGTCCGTTTGCGCCCTGCTCGCGATAGTCGTCGAGCGAGGCACTCGTGTAACGCAGGCGGCCATACATGTCGATGATGCTGCCGCCGCGGATCAGGTCATATCCGGCTCCGAACAGGAGGGTATATTGGTCGCCGTCGAAATTTGCCTTGGCTTGTCTGGTGTTGCCCAAGAGACTGTAGGCGATATTGCGGTCTTGATCGTAGCTGTCCCACCCGTAAGTGGCCGATCCCTCGAGATAGAAATGATCGGTGGGATAGTAGGTGCCGTAGAGCGACAGGCTCCAGCTATCGCCGTCCAGACTGCCGCCTGCGGCATCGATGTCGACCTTGGTGCTCGCAAATCCCAATGCCGCACCCAGGATCAATCCGTCCGTGAAGCGATAATCCGCGCCGGCGGTCAATCCAAGGGTGTCGAACTCGAAGCCGTCCTCGTTGGTCGTCTTGTCTTTGGAGCCCCATTGGACATCTCCGGTGATGAAGATGCCCAGACGCTCGAAGGGCCATGCCTCGTCGGCGCTCGCGCCGCCTCCGGATTCGAGGCCCCGATCGATGGCGCTCGCCAACAACCCGCCGTGAATGGTCTGCTCGCCAATCCCGACCGTGAGTCCGCGCAGACTGATCCCGCGCGCGCCGCTTCGCAGGGCCGAAAGCCGCTCGGTCAGATTGTCGACCTGGACGGATGAGATCTGGGTAACGAGCTTGCGTGGCGCGCTGGCCTGCTCGGGTGTCAAGGCGACGATGCCCTGAGCGACGGCACCCGGGTTCGTCCCCGAGTTGGCGATGAGGGTCCTGCACTGATTGAGCAAATCCTGCTCGCCCGAAGTCAGCGTACCCTGCTGACCACGCGTGTTCAGTGCGGGACAGAGCGCGTCGAGGGCTCCCGCCACCGAGCGTTGACCGGGGCTCAGTCCGGGCAGATCCGCGAGCGGCGAGGAGGCGATTGCGTTGAAGGTGGTGGAGACCGTTCCACCCTGTGCGCTCAAGGTGGCGCGCACGGCATATTGCGTTTCGTTGCCGGGGGTCAGCACGGCGCTGGCTTCCCCCGAGGCGTTCGTGGTCGACTGGGTTGTCGAGAGGCTGCCGTCACCCTGTGCGACCTCCCAGAGCACGGCCAAACCGGACACAGCTCCGAGCGCATTGGTCGCGCGGACGACGAATGGCGCCAGCGGCTGCTGTGAGGTGACGAGCTGATCGTCGCCGGAAACGACGACCAACGCGAGAGGCAATGCCGTCCGACCGGTAATGGAGAGCGTTGCCGATGCCGGCGTGCCGACGACATAGCCCTGTCCTGGCTGAACGGTGGCAATCAGATCAGTGTCGGGATCACCCGGATTGCCGGGAAGCGGGGTGACGCTGATCGTTGCGCTGGTCTGTCCGGCCGGGATCACGAGCGTGCCTGAGAGCGGCGCGAAATCGACACCGGAAGTGGCGCTTCCGCTAAGCCCGTAGGTGACCGTAACGCCGCCTTGACCCGCGGGACTCGATAGGCTGACGAGAAACTCGCCGGGATCGAGCGTCTCTTTCGACGCGGTCGGGTCACTCACCTCGATGCTTGCGATCGGTGTGGTGTCCAGGATCGTCATGGTTGCGGACGCGACGCAGTCGGTCGGCGGCGCCTCGAAACCCGGGATGCTGCAGGTCGAGCTGCCGAGAACGACTGTCTCGTCGCCTTCGGCGAGATCGTCGGCGATCGGATCGATCCTGACCGAGGCCGTCCCGGAGGCCTGTCCGAATTCGCAGTCCGGCGTTTCCAGGGTCATCGGCACCGAGACGAGGTTGGCGGCTGCGCCGGTCGCCAGATAATCGACGTCGGGTATTGCGCTGCCCCCGAAGGCGACGGAGACCTCGACAGTGGATGTGCTCAGGAAACAGGGAAAATCCGGGTCGGTGACCTGGACGATGAAGGCCCCGGGTGCTCCGCCTTCCTGAATGCTGGACGGATCCGCAGTGATCGTCGTTACCGGTGCCGCGGTTGCTTGCGAGAGCATCATGGATCCCGCGAGCAGCATCAGGCCGGCAAGCAGCCAGCGCGAGACGAACTTCCGTCTCAAGCCGAAATCGGTTGAAGCCTCCGATCCACCCTTCCGCCCCGGTCGTTCTGAATCCGAGCGCGCGTTTTTCCATGTCGACATGACGTTTGCCCCCTCTTATGACGAACCGATGTCTCTCGGTTACTGTTGTGCCATCACAGGTGCGGCGACCTCCAGCACCCGCTCCAAACCCTCGGCGGCGACCCGCTGCGTCTCGGCTTCCTGGGTGAGCGCGACGTATTGGTCGATCAAGCGGCGATCGGCACGGATCACCGGCTTGGCCTGATCAATGAGTCGTGTCTCCCGACTTCGGAGCACGATGTCCTCCTTGGCGCGATCACGCGCGGTCTCGGCGCGGATCAACTCCTGATTGCGGGTCTGCGCGACCGCTGTGATCTGCTGAAGCTCCGCTCGAGCGGGCTGAACCACGTCCGGCCGCACGGGCGAGACGGGTTCGACGCCGGGCTGCCCGGCAAGGTCGGCGGAGGGCGGTTGGGTCGCCGCGACCGGGAGCCGGGGGGGCGGGGCAGATTGCAGCGGGGCCGAGCGCGGCGAGACGGCGGGCCGAGGTGCAGACCCGCCGGAGCGCCGTTTCGCCTGCGCCACGGCTTGGGAGAGATAGACGATCTTGTCCTTCTGAAGGCCGGCGGCCTGACGAAACCAGTCGAGTGCCTCGACCGGATCCCGCTGCACGCCCAAACCCTTCTCGTAGAGTGCGCCGAGCCGGAGCTGGGCCCGTGGCGAGCCCTGAACCGCAGCCTTCCGATACCATTGCGCCGCCGTCGCGTAGTCGGGCGCGCGTCCCAGTCCGCGCTCGAAGATCTCGCCCACATAGGTTTGCGCGGTGGGGTCGCCCTGTTCGGCAGCGAACTTCCAGACGGCCAAGGCGGTGTCGAAGTCGGCGCGGTCGAAGAGGATGTATTGGCCGCCGAGGATCTCGCAGTCGCTGATCGTCTTCTTGACTGGGCGAGGGCGACCGACCCAGGTGATGGTCGAGCCCATCTTGCGCAGTCGCCCGGGCAGCAGACAATCGACCACGGTGAGATCTTCCAGCTGGGCGATGACATAGCCGGTCGCGCCGGGGGCGTCCGCTGCCCCCGAGACTTGCCCGTACATGGCGGACGGGTCGGTGGTTGAGCCGGTGGTCGCGCAGCCGCCGACGAGCAGTGTGATGGCGACGGCGATTGCCCCCGTCGAGATGCGACAGAAGCATTCTTTAAACGATCGGATGCGCCTCATTCGTCTGCACCCCCCTGAGTGGTTACGCTCGCCCGGCCCGCCCACGGGCGATTGGTCGCCAGCACGCGGAAGCCGATCGTATTGAGACCCAAATTCGAAGGTAGCCCGTCACGCGCGGCCGAGCGCGCCAAGGCCGGCGAGGTCAGCCAAGAGCCGCCCCGGATCACGATGGGTGCGGGGCCGCGTCGTCGTGTCGCATCCAGGCATTCGGCTTGGGCTCCGCCATACACAGGATCATAGACCGAACAGGTCCATTCGGCGACATTGCCGAGCATGTCGTGAAGTCCGAACTGGTTTGATTGAAAGGTCGCGACCGGTGCGGCGTAGAGATGGCCATCTCGACAGGCAGATCTCGCGCCCTCGATGCGTCGCGTCTCTTCCGCGTCCGTGAGCACGGTCTCATCGGCGGTGTTTGCGAAATCGCATGACGCCTCGAGGTTGTCGTCCCAATGACGGCTGGTGGTCGTGGTGGCCCGTGCCGCGTATTCCCATTCCAGCTCGGTCGGTAAACGGTACTCGCGCCCGGTTTGCTCGCCGAGCCACTCGGCATAGGCTCGGGCGTCGTTCCAGGTCACACAGACGACCGGATGTTCCCGGGTGACCGGATAACCGGGCTTCTCCCAGGACAGACTCAGATCGGCGACGAGCTCGATGCCTTCTTCGTCGGTGCGCAGGCAAGCGCTCTCGCGATCGGCCTCGGTGCGATAGCCGACGGACCGAGCGAATTCCGAGAATTGGCCGATGGTGATCTCGGTTCGGCTGATTGCGAAGGCCTGGCTGACCACGGCGGCGTGGAGACGTTCATCGCTGTTGCGGCCGTCCTGGTCGTCGGGCGAACCCATCGCGAACTCGCCTGCAGGAATCCCGATCATGCTCGGTCCGGTCCCCCCCGAATTCAGACGATCGGAGAAGCGCTGATGCGGGGCGAATGGCTCGAAGGCCGGTGTGGGAATCGGCGCCGGCTGGGTCCACCAGTACCAAGCGGAGGCCCCGGCGCCCGCTGCGAGCACCAGGGTCGCGAGAATCCATACACGGATTCGGCGCGGCGGCG
The DNA here is from genome assembly GCF_002423035.1 of Thiocapsa sp. UBA6158. Classification (GTDB taxonomy): domain Bacteria; phylum Pseudomonadota; class Gammaproteobacteria; order Chromatiales; family Chromatiaceae; genus Thiocapsa. The sequence continues at coordinate 22,002 of NZ_DIUM01000084.1, read as the reverse complement.
GGGGCTGAAGGCCGGCCTCGACCGCCTCCGACTCGCTGCTTTGATGCGATGTCGTCGTCCTCGGTGCACCCGCCGAGACATGGGTGACATCCGTCGCAGAGACCTTCGGCAGCACCACCGTCGCATCTTCCGCGGCAGATACAGTGGAAAGCAGTTGCACTCGCCACTCGTTGACGGACTGTGGGCGGTCGTCGGGCTTGAGCGCGCAGGCGGCATCGATTGCCCGCAGGAAGGCGACCGGGTAGCGCCCGCGGCCGATCTCTGCCGCAGGCTCTTGGGCATGGCCGAGCAGCTGTTCCGAGGCGCTCTTCGGCGTCAGGCCCGTTACCGCCCGGTACAGCGTGGCCCCCAGTCCATAGATATCGGTCCATGGCCCTTGGTCTCCGCCCGGATAATGCTGCTCCATGGCCGCATAGCGGGGCGTATAGGTCGTGAAGACCGAGGTCTCCCCGCTCAGGGCGACATTGCGGGCCGCGCCGAAATCGATCAGCACCGGGGATCCGTCCGGGCGGATCAGGATGTTCGCCGGCTTGATGTCGCGGTGCAGGACGTTCGCCGCGTGGACGCGTTCCAGGCCATCGAGCAGCGGGGCGACGATCGGGCGCAGCTCCTCGAAGGTCAGAGTTCCGCGTTGCTCCAGGAGATCCGACAGCGGTTGTCCCCGCTCGAACTCCATGAACATATAGGCGCTGCCGTTGGCCTCGCGGTAGCCGGTGACCCGCACGATGTTGCGATGGGGCAAGGGCCGTGCGAGATTCCAGAGCGTGCGTGCCTCTTGGAGAAATCGGTCTCGAGCCCAGAGGAATGCCTCGGCGGTGGCCGGCGACAGCGGTGCGATCTGGCCGTCCGCACCGCGCCGCGCAAGCTCGGTCGGCAGGAATTCCTTGATCGCGACCGTCTCGTCGAGGTGGATGTTCTCGCACTCGTAGACGATCCCGAAGTTCCCCGCGCCCAAGACGCGAGTGACACGGAACTCGTCGATCATTCCGCCGACGGGGATGGTTTGCTGATCTGTTTGAGTCACGATGCTGTCTGCATTGAACGCATGATCCATCCGCAGAGCGGGCGATGGCCTCTCGCGGTGCCGGTGCGATCATCGGCACAGTGTGGCCGTCTCGGATGCCTTTGGAGGAGCTCGACCGTCTCGACTATACTCGATCATAGGTCGTCGGATCGCCCTCCCGGCTATGAACTATTCACCTTGACCGAGGTATGGTCTTCTGCGATGAACGATGCGATGACTCACGGGTTACATCATCGTGACGACGCGTTCGGGGCTCTGTTTTTGCGGAGACTCGCGGCATGGAATTGATTCTTCGCCTCATCGATGGCCGCGGCGATGGCGGTGCGCCGACGGCGCTTCGAATGACCTCGGGCGCCGCGACCATTGGCCGCGCTCGAGACAACGACATGGTTCTCGATGATCCGGAGCGCGTCGTCTCCGGCAGGCATGCATTGATCGAGGTTCGCGACAGCGGCGTCTGGATCACGGATACCAGTCGCAACGGGACCTTTCTCAATCAGGCCACCGAACCGTTGCCGACGCATCAGCCGATGAGCTTGCACAACGGCGACCGTCTCGCCATCGGCGCCTACGAGCTTCTCGTAAGCATTGCCTCGTCAACGCCTGAAACGGCCGCAGGTGATCGCGATCCCTTCGATGACATCGCCGGCAGTGCCTTGCCTGGTCTGTCCAAGCCAGGTCCCCGCACCGACATCCTGGATCTATTGAATGCGGGCGGTGGTGCAGAGCCGCGGATCGACAGCCTCGACGCGGCGACACCACACCTCTCGGATGATCCCTTCGCCGATGCATCTCCATTGGATTCGCGGCTCGCAGCGGGGCGCAAGGAGGCTCCACCCAGAGGCGTGTCTCACCAAACGCCGGTCGAGAATGTCTATTTTCGGCCGCCCGAGATCCAAGCCATTCCGGACAACTACGACATCCTGAACGATGTCTGGGCCGCTCCTCCCGAGGGCGAGGCGCATAACGACAAATCCGCGTCAAGGTCGCCGCCGGGTCCGCCGGAGCCTCTTGCGAAGTCTTTCGAGCCGCAAGGTCCAGCGCGCTCGGCGCCCGCCTTCGAGGAGGATCCATTCTCGCGTGCTGATCCCCTTGCGTCTGCGACGAACCCCTCACCGATGCAGGTTCCCCGTGCCGACGTGCGTTCGATCTCCGCCGCACAGCCGCTCGGGCAAGAAGCGCGAAGCTCGGACACGGCAGCGCTCGTGGATGCCTTCATCGAAGGGCTCGGGGTTGGCAAGGGCGTGCGTGTGGATCAGCCCGAGGAGTTGATGCGCAACGCCGGTAGACTCCTCAGAGCGCTGGCGGCGGGCCTGACCCTGACGATGATGGGACGTGCCCAATTCAAGAGCGAGCTGCACTTGGGGGTGACCACCATACGGCCGGCGCAGAACAACCCCTTTAAGTTCTCCGCCGATCCCGACGACCTGCTGGATCGGCTGCTGTTTCGTCCGAGCCCCGGTTTCCTGCCGGCCGTTCCCGCCGCGCGCGAGGCCTTCGACGATATCCGTGCGCATGAGATGGCGATGACGGCCGGACTCCAGGCCGCATTGCGCGCACTCCTTGCTCGTTTCGAGCCCGCGGAGCTGGAGCGCCGATTGACGGCCCGATCGCGATTCGAAGAGATGCTCCCGATGGTGCGCAAGTCCCGATACTGGGACCTCTTCACCGAGGCTTACAAGGAGGTCGCCGCGGATGCGGCGGAGGATTTCATGCGACTCTTCGGTGATGCCTTTACGAAGGCGTATCAGGAGCAGATCCAACGCTTGGATCAGGCTCGCAGTCCACAGCAGGGTTGATCTGTTGCAGACCGGGCGAGATCCACTGCCCGGTCGGTTTGGATTTCCGGTCGGGTTTCTCGACCGGTCGGGTTCATCCGTGAAGAGGGTAACGAGAATGGCCCATATGTCCCCGCGCGGACTGCCGCGCCGCGTCTTCTCCGTGCTCGGTGTCTGGATCCTGATCATCGGTATCGGTCTGCTCCCCGGCTGTGCCGGGAAGGAGAAGAAGCCCGCGCCCATGCTGAGTCTGGAGATCGAGGCGACCGCCGACGTGAATCTCGGACCCGGCGGCAATCCGCTGCCGGTCGTCGTGCGGGTCTATGCGCTCAAGGGGCAGGGCACCTTTATGACGGCGGACTTCTACAGCCTGTTCGACAACGAGTCGGCGGTGCTGGGGCCGGATCTGATCGCGCGCGAGGAGCTCACCCTGAGGCCCGGAGAACGTCGCGAGATCACCCGGCCGTTGGCCCCCGAGGCGGCCTACATCGGCGCGGTGGCGGCCTATCGCGACATCGATCGCAGCCGCTGGCGCGCCGCGACCGCGCTCACCCCGGATACGAACAATGCCATCCGGATCGTCGTTGCCGCAGAGGCCATCTCGGCCTATCCCCGATAGGAGTCGCTGCCGGTGTGGGACAACAAGGTACTCTGGTCCGAAGGTCTCTTCCTTCAGCCGCATCATTTCCAGCAGCACGATCGCTATCTCGAGCATCTGATCGGCGCCAAGGCGGGCCTCGGCGTGCCTTATCCTTGGGGTCTGTCCCGGATGGAAATCGACACGGATATGCTGGGGATCGGTAAGCTCATGCTGCGCGAGGTGGCGGGTGTTCTGCCGGATGGCACGCCTTTCGATGCGCCGGCGAGCGATCCGCTTCCGCAGCCCTTGCAGCTCGATGAGTCAGTGTCGGGTCAGACCCTTTATCTCGCCTTGCCTCTGCGCCGCACGGGTGCTGCCGAGAGCGGCGGCACGGAGCAGCCCGAGACCGGCCTGCGCTATCGGGTCGGCGAGCTCAGCGTGCGCGACAACGCTCTGGGTTCGGACACCGAGACAACGGTGGAGGTCGGGCGGCTCGATCTGCGCTTGATGCTCGAGCGCGAGGCGCGCGACGGGTTCGCCTGTTGCGGTGTGGCGCGGATCCTCGAGTGTCGTGCGGACCGCGAGGTGGTGCTGGATCGCGCCTTCATCCCGCCCTGTATCGATTACCGGGTCAGCCGACGTCTTGCCGATTTCGTCGAGGAGCTGAGCGGTCTCCTGCACCGTCAGGCCGAGTCGCGCGCCGGACGCGTGCGCGGGGTGGGGCGCGGCGGGGTCTCGGATTGGGCCGATTTCCTGCTGCTGCAGCTGATGAATCGTGCCGAGCCGCTCATGCTGCATCTGATGCAGGTTCGGGGGCTGCATCCGGAGGTGATCTACCGGCATCTGCTCGGACTGGCCGGAGAGCTGGCGACCTTCGCAAGCGAGACCAAACGTCCGCCCGAGTTTCCGCCCTATCGGCATGATGACCTGGACGCGACCTTTTCGCCGCTGATCGAGCGTTTGCGCGAGTATCTGGGGCGCGAGTATGTCGAGCGTGCCATCGCCATCCCGATCCAGGAGCGCCAATTCGGATTCCGGGTCGCGCTGGTGGCCGACCGCTCGCTGCTGCCGACCGCGCGGTTCGTGCTTGCCGCACAGGCGAGCCTTGACTCGCAGACCCTGCGCAACCGGTTTCCTGCCCAATGCAAGGTCGGCCCGGTCGAGCGGATCCAGGAGCTGGTCAGGCTTGCCCTGCCCGGGATCGCACTCAAGCCCATGCCCACAACGCCCTTGGAGATTCCCTACCATGCGGGCTTCGACTATTTTGAGTTGGATCGAAGCGGTGAATTCTGGAAGCAGCTGAGTGCGGGAGGCGGCTTCGGGATGCATATCGGCGGGGAGTTCCCGGGATTGGAGCTCGAGCTCTGGGCCATCCGGGAGTAAACCGTGACCGACGACGATCCTTTCAGCATACCCGGCGACGCCGGTACGACCGTGATCCGTCCGATTCCCGGAGGGCGGCGTTCGGCTGCCGCACCGGCCCGAGGGGCTCCGCGGCCGCCGTCCTTCTCGGGTGTTCCCCCGACTTGGAGCGCGCTCGGGCAGACGGCGCCTGTCGTGAATCCGCTCGTGAGCTGTGCCGCAGGTCTCCTGACGATTGCCGCGGAGCTGCGCGCGACCGTCGCTCATCCCGATCCCGCCGGACTGCGCGAGGGCCTTGTCCGCCAGGTGCGCGAGTTCGAGACCTGCGCCCGAGCTAAGGGTCTCGTGGACGCGGTCGTGCTGCCTGCGCGCTATGTCCTCTGCGCCCTGATCGACGAATCCGTCCTGGATACGCCGTGGGGGACCGAGAGCGTCTGGAGCCGTCAAGGGCTCTTGATCAGCTTCCACAACGAGACTTGGGGCGGGGAGAAGTTCTTCGGTGCCCTGGACCGCCTGCTCGCCTATCCGAGCGGCAACCTGCACCTCTTGGAACTCATGTATCTGTGCCTGGCGCTCGGATTCGAGGGGCGCTACCGGGCGCGCGCCGACGGGCGCGCGCAGCTCGAACGGGTTCGCGAGCAGCTCTTTCAAACGATTCGCACGCAACGCGGCGATCCGGATCCGGAGCTGTCGCTGCATTGGCAGGGGGCGAAGGTGCGGCGGGATCCGCTGATCCACCAGCTGCCGCTCTGGGTCTTCTCCGCGATAGCCGGACTGCTTCTCGCTGGACTTTTCGCCTTCTACAGCATCTCGCTCAACCGTGATTCCGATCCTGTCTTCCTCTCGCTCAGCCAACTGGACCGCGGGTTGGAGGTGGTGGTGGATCGCCCGAGGGTTCCCTTCGCCGAGTCGCCGCCGACCTCGCCTGACGCACCCGCGCCCCTGACCTTGCGCCTCCTGCTTGCCGAGGAGATCGCCGCCGGGCGTTTGGAGGTGGAAGACAGGCCCGCAGGCCAAACCGTGATTATCCGCGGCGACGGGCTTTTTGCCTCGGGGAGCAGCAGCTTGACGCCGGGCTTGATGCCGTTGATGCGTCGAATCGGCGAGGCACTGGCTCGCTTGCCCGGTACGGTCCTGGTGACGGGGCACTCCGACAGCGTCCCGATCAAGACACTGCGCTTCCCGTCGAACTGGCATCTGTCGCAAGAACGGGCCGAGCGCGTCATGGCCTCGCTCGTGGAGGTCGTCGGCGACCCCTCGCGTTTCACTGCCGAGGGACGGGCCGATACCGAGCCCCGGATCCCCGAGAAGCCGCGGGATTCCCGCAACCGGCGGGTCGAGATCACCCTGATGGGGCCACGCGGCGGGGGACGTACGACCTCCGATGTGGCCAGTGTGCGGCCATGAAGACGCTGTTTCGATTCCTCGGCTCACGCTGGTTTCTGACCCTGCTCGGGACGATCGCGCTGGCGCTGCTGATCTGGTTCATCGGCCCGCTGGTCGGCGTTGCCGGCGTGGAGCCCTTGGTGTCGGCGCGCAGCCGATACATGGCCGTCGGGGCACTGTTCGGGCTCTGGGGCTTCGTGCGGATCGGCTCCGTCGTGCGTGCGCGGTTGCGCAATCGACGCTTGATGGAGCAGCTTGCGGCCCGCCCGGCGGCTGCGCCGGACCCGGCCAAGGCGGCAAGCGAAGAGGAGCTGCAGGTGCTGCGCGAGCGCTTCGACGCCGCATTGGCGGCGCTGAAGGGCTCCGAGATTCGGCACCGCCTGGGCGGACGCTGGGTCTACCAGCTGCCCTGGTATCTGATCATCGGTCCGCCCGGCTGCGGCAAGACGACCGCGCTCATGCATTCGGGGCTACGCTTCCCGCTCGCCGAGCGTCTCGGTCAGGACGCTATCCAGGGCATCGGGGGGACCCGCAACTGCGACTGGTGGTTCACCGACGAGGCGGTCTTGATCGACACCGCCGGACGCTATACCACGCAGGACAGCTACGAGCAGGTGGACAGCGCCGCCTGGCAGGGTTTCCTCGGGCTGCTGAAGAAGCACCGTCCGCGACGGCCGATCAACGGGGTGTTGGTGGCAGTGAGTCTCGCCGACCTCATGCAGCAGAGCCAAACGGAGCGGACGGCCCATGCGACAGCGATCCGCCAGCGCGTCCAGGAGCTGTGCAAGACCTTCGGCATTGCGATCCCGGTCTATGTGCTCTTCATGAAGGCGGATTTGGTGGCCGGCTTCATGGAGTTCTTCGCGGACCTGAACAAGGAGGGGCGCGAGCAGGTCTGGGGCGTGACCTTCCCCTACGAGCCCGAGGAGAAGACCCCCGCGGCACTCTCGTCCTTCCCCGCGGAGCGCACGGCCCTCGTCGAGCGTCTCGACCAACGTTTGATCACCCGCATGGAGCAGGAGCGCGAGCCGGGAAAACGTTCTTTTGTGTTCAGCTTTCCAAGGCAGTTCAATGCACTCGGCGATATCCTGGAGCAGTTTTTGCAGGATGGCTTCACACCCTCTCGTTTCGAGATTCGTCCGCTGGTGCGGGGTGTCTATTTCACCAGCGGCACTCAGACCGGCACCCCGATCGACCGGGTTCTGAGCGGGTTTGCGGGCAGTTTCGGTCTGGCTCGCCAGGGTCCGCTCCCCTTCAAGGGGACGGGCAAGAGCTTCTTTTTGACGCGTTTGCTGCGCGATCTGATCTTCACCGAGTCGGGGCTCGCAGGGCTGAATCCGCGTCTGGAGCGTCGTCGGCGTTGGCTCAGGCGAGGGGCCTACGCCGGGGTCTTCACTGCCCTGTTGCTGGCCGGCGCGGCCTGGACCACGAGCTACTCGCGCAATCTCGCCTACATCGACGAGGTCGCTCAGCGCGCGGTCGAGATCGAGGCCAAGATCGATGCCATCCCGGTCGAAGAGCGCAACCCGCTCGGCGTCCTGCCGCTGCTGGATGCGGCTCGTGCGATCCCCGGCGGATACGCCGACCGCGACGAGACTGTCCCCGTCAGTATGGGTCTTGGCCTCTACCAAGGCGGCAAGCTTGGATCGCAAGCCGAACGGGCCTATGACCGTATTCTCGCCAAGGCACTCTTGCCGAGGGTCATCCTACGCCTGGAGGAGCAGGTCCGCGAGGCGGGCGGCGACCCCGACTATCTCTACGATGCCTTGCGCGTCTATCTCATGCTCGACAGCGACGCGCACTACGACGCCGAGGCCGTGCAGTACTGGGTCGGGCGCGATTGGCAGCGTAGTCTGCCGCGCGAGACCACTACCGAGCAGCAGGAGGCGTTGCGCGATCATCTGTCGGCCTTGCTGGTGCGCCGGCCCGCACCCTTGCCGATCGAGCTCGATGGGGCGCTGATCGCCGACGCGCGGACCATCCTCAACCGAACGTCCCCGGCCGAGCGCATCTACGCCCGTCTCAAGCAGGATGGACCGGGCGACGACCTTCCCGATTTCACCATCAGCGATGCCGGCGGAGACTTCGCCAAGCTGGTGTTTGCGCGGCGCAGCGGACGACCGATCAATCAGGGCGTTCCCGCACTCTTTACCTACGACGGCTACCACCGCGGATTTACGAGCGCGAGCAGCCGACTGATCGAGGCGGCGGAGAAGGAGGCATGGGTCCTGGGTCCGGATGCCCGCTTCTCGCCCGGGTCCGACGACGCTCGGCGCGTGCTCGAGGAGGTTCGCGAGCGCTATCTGCGTGACTATGTCGTTGAATGGACAGCACTGCTCGAGGATATCGATCTGGTCGCCGTGCGCGATCTGCATCACGCCTCGGAGGTCGCGCGCATCCTTGCCGATCCGGAATATTCACCGCTCAAGCGACTGCTTGTCGCGGCTGCCCGCCAGACCGAGCTGGACCGCCTCCCGCAGGACGAGGAGTCCGCCGCGGATCAGGCCGCAGGGCCACTGCAGGGATTCCGTCAGCGTGTCGAGAGCTACTTCGACGACGCGGACCCGGGCGCGCCGTCCGAGCAGGCCCCGGAGGCCTACGTGACGCGTCGTTTCGCCTGGTTGCAGGACCTGGTGCGATCCGACGAGCAACGCCAAGCCCCCATCGAGCGGGTCCTGACCGCGATGGGGCAATTGCAGCTCCATTTGTCGTCCGTCGCGGCGGCCGCGACCTCTGGGCGCGGTCTGCTGGTGCCGGGCGAGAGTGCCGAGATCCGCGATGCCAAGGCGCTCGCGGCGCAGCTTCCTGCGCCGATCGGCGGACTGGTCGGCACCCTTGCTCAGGACAGCGCCAACATCGCCGCCGGCGGCGCGCGCGCTCAATTGAACAATATCTGGACGGCGGAGGTGCTGCCCTTCTGCCGCGAGGCGATCCACGATCGCTATCCCTTCGTCGCCGGAACCTCGCGCGAGACGACGCTGCATGACTTCGGTCGGGTCTTCGGCCCGGACGGGCTGATCGATGCCTTCTTCAAGGCGCATCTCAGTTCGTCCGTCGACACGGCAAGCCCGACATGGCGTTGGGTCGACAAGACCATCGGGATCCCGGACGAGGTCCTGGCCCAGTTTCAACGCGCCGCCGTCATCCGCGAAGCCTTCTTCATGAGCGGCGGCAAGACCCCGTCGGTCGAGTTCGAGCTTCAGCCGCGCGGCATGGATGCGCGCTTGAACCAATTTACCTTGGATCTCGGGGGGCAGATCGTCGATTACCGGCACGGTCCGTTGCGCACGCAGAAGCTGCAATGGCCCCCGCCGGACGGCGCCTTGAGGGCGCGTCTGGTCTTTGTCGACACCAGCGGGGGCGGGCCGAGTCTGACGGAGGAGGGCCCCTGGGCCTGGTTCCGCGTGCTCGACCGCTCACGACTGACCGCCACCAATCAACCGGAGCTGTTTCGGCTGACCTTCGCCGTGGCCGGGATGTCCGCGCAGTTCGATCTGCGCGCGATCAGCGTGCGCAATCCCTTCAAACTCGACGAGTTGAGAGGGTTTCGCTGTCCGGGGCGCCTATGAGCGAGCGGGACTCGGGCGCACCCGGCTTCTATGGCAAGTTGCCGAGTCTTGGCGACTTCGTGAGCCGCCGTCTACCCGCCGAGCTCGTCCAGCCGTGGGATCTGTGGCTGCGCGAATGCCTGGTGGAGAGTCGTGCCCAGCTCGGCGATGCCTGGCTCGAGACCTATCTCACCAGTCCCTTGTGGCGCTTCGTCCTGACCCCGGGCGTGGCCGGCCGGAGCGCTTGGGCGGGCGTACTGATGCCCAGTGTGGATCGGGTCGGGCGCTATTTTCCCTTGACGCTGGCCTGTGGGCTGGAGCCGGGGGTCGACCCGTTGCGACTGCTTGCCGCACCCGATTGGTTCGAGCGGGCCGAGGCGGTGATGCTCGCCGGCCTCGACGAGGTCCGCTCGGTCGAGGACTTCGATGCAATGACCTTGGAGCTCGGCGTCCCGATCGACCGGCTCCCCGGTCTCGGCTCGGCCGCCGACACCAGTCAGATCAGCTCCAACGCGTGGCGGATCGCTGCGGCTTCGCCCTCGGAGCTGGGCAATATCTGCTCGACCCTGTTGGGGCGTGCGCTCGATCAGGTCTTCTGTGCCTACAGCCTCTGGTGGTCGAGCGGCTCCGAGCAGGTGACGCCGTCCTTTCTCGCCTGTCAGGGGCTGCCGCCGATGGAAGGTTTCAGCGCGCTGCTCGCGGGCGATTGGTCCAAGAGGGGATGGCGGGAGCTTGACCAAGCCGACCCGGCGCTCCCGGGAGAGGCGCCGAGATGAGTCTGCGACCGGCTCAACTGCGCTGGACATCGGCCGGTGTGACCCATCCCGGTCGGGTCCGAGACGTGAACCAAGACGCCTACTTGGACCGCCCGGACCTGGGTCTGTGGGCCGTCGCCGACGGGATGGGCGGGCACAGCGACGGCGGCATGGCGAGCCGAATGCTGGTGGACGGGCTCGGTCGGATGGGGCGTCCCGCACTCTTGGGGTCTGCCGTCGAATCGGTGCGCAACATCCTGCAGGAGGTCAATCGCCGTCTGTTGGACCACGCGGCCGCTCGGGGCGATGACCTGATCGGCAGCACCATCGCCGCCCTGGTCGCCCTCGGAGACCATTGCGCCATTCTCTGGGTCGGCGACAGCCGTGTCTATCGGCGACGCAACGGCGAGCTCGTGCAACTGACATCGGACCATACGCATGTTCAGGATCTCGTCGATAAGGGGATGTTGACACCCGAGCAGGCCGAGCAGCATCCCCTGTCGAATGTGCTGGTGCGCGCGGTCGGCGCCGATGCCGAGATGGCCGTGGATCTGCGCGTCGAGGCACTGCGAGACGGCGACCGCTTCCTGCTGTGCAGCGACGGCTTGGTCAAGGAGCTGCGAGCGGATGCGATTATCGCCATCCTTGGCGGTGCCGAGCCGGGGGAGGTCGCACGCGATTTGATTGACGCCGCCTGCGACGCGGGCGGGCGAGACAATATCACCGCGGTCATCGTGGACATCCATCGCTGATGGATGCCGATCGGCCGACGACGGAGACCATCCCAAGGTGGACATAGAGCGGGGGCCATTGCCGCAAATCACCGGTTATACGACCGAAGCCATCTTCGGCGAAGGCGGCATGGCGACGGTCTACCTGGCTGTTCAGGAGTCGCTGTCCAGGCGTGTGGCCCTGAAGGTGATGAAACCGCTCTGATGGTCGACGCGGACTTCTGCCGGCGATTCATCAACGAAGGGCGTCTGATCGCCAAGCTCACCCACCCCAATATCGTGACCGTCTACGACATCGGCGCGTCTGAGCGCTACCACGCCAAGACGATCGGCAACGAGACCAAGCTCACTTCTACCGGCATGCTGATCGGCAGTATCGGCTATATGAGTCCGGAGCAGGCGAGGGGGCTGGAGGTCGACAACCGATCCGATCTCTATCGGAGGATGATCGAAACGGGACTGAGGATGAACCCGGACGACGAACGTTTGCAAGCACTTCAGCGGGCGGTTGAATAGGTCGCGTGGCGTTCAACCGAGGTTCAATACAGACCGAATAATGCGCTGTTCCTAGGGTTGTTGCTGCGAATAACCAGGACTAGGCTCAAAGCAGCGAAGCGCGTTGCTTGCGCTTGCGTTTCCCCGCTGCAGTCTCGACACGTACAGGTCAGCCCGTGCCCGTGATCATAGAGAGTCAACCCATTGCCGCCGCGCAGCATCCGGGCGAGGCAGTCGCCGCGAAGCCAGGCCGAGCCGTCGGCCGGCGCCCCCTCGTAGGAGCGATTCACGCAGTCCATGGCCCGTTACCGTGGACATCGTGGAGCCCGAATGGATTGGGCGCGAAGGATCCGACCGGGGACGGCTCGCTTGCGTCCCACCGACTTCCGCAATCGTTGGAATTGGCGTTGCCCGTCCCGGTGTCGTCGCCCCAACAGAAGAGGGTCGTCGACCCGCTGCCTGCGGCGTACTCCCACTCGGCCTCGGTCGGCAGCCGGTAGGATTGGCCGGTCTTGTTGCTCAGCCAGGCGGTGTAGGCTTGCGCATCGTCCCAACTCACATTGCCGACGGGCAATTGACTGCCGGCGCCTTCCTCCGGGCTGAACCGGCAACCGCCCTCGCGTAGACAGGCGTCCCATTCGGCCAGGGTGACCTCATGGACACCGATGGCAAAGGGTTCTGCAAAGGTGACTTCGTGTTCGGGTTTTTCGTCCGGGCGGTGTCGGTCCGAACCCATGATGAATGCACCGGCCGGCGCCGCGATCATCAGCGGGCACAGATCGCAGTCGCGGAAGCTCCCCTGCGGTGTCGTCGCGACCACGTCGGTCGGCTGAACGGCAGTATCCGCCTCGGTGTCCCCGGGCGGTCGGCCGTTCAGCGACCTGATGCGTATCTCGGCGAGACGTGCAAAGCGCCCGTCCGGATAGGCGCCAGGTAGGCCTCGAATTCGGAAGGATCCTTGCTGTCTTTGATGGTCTCCCAAAAGGCAAGCTCCTCTCAGAACGCGAGGTCGCCGCCTGCTTTGGGTGTCGATGCGGTGTCGGCGAGGAGCGGATCGACCTGAATGGCGGCGACGCAAAGGATCACCGCCAAGGCGAGTGCAATCGGGTTTGTCGAAGCAGATGACATGGTGGTTCGCCTAGGCTCCCGAGTACCCGCGTGATCGATTGCCTTAAAACCGACGCGAAAGGCGCTTGGCAGGTGTGAAACGACGTAGTGTTCGAGTCTACCACCACCCGATCCGGGCTTGTAACCCACGGTCACTGTCGGGCGTTCCCTGCAATCGTGCAATCGGCGTCGAGTCGTTCGATGCTTCAATCGCCCGCTTGACGATCCGCTTCCGATGCGCCTTGCTCGCTGCACAAGCGATTGACCTGCTCCAGGCAGGCGACGCATAGACAGTCCCGATAGCGTTCCCCGAGAAACTCAAGTGCCTCCGCGCTCAGTGCGACGCTCAGGCAGCCACACCGCTCGACGCGGTTCGCTTTGCATTCGAAGCTGGATCCGCAGCGCGGACAGGTCTTCATCTCATGCTTTCCCATGCGCGTTGCTCTCGATGTCCGTGTTGGCGGGTGCGGTGATCGACCGTCTTGGCGCGTCTCCGAATCACGGGCGAGGGCCGAACCGGGTCGTCGTATCCGTTTATGGTGTTTGCTTGGACGCGCTCACAGTCTACACCCTCGCCCCGACACCTTGCGTACCGACGCGCCTCGTCGTCGTTGCGGTTGCGCCGGCACTTGCGATAGCCTCGCGCGTCCGTCGGCTCGTCGCTCGACGGTTATACCACTGTCCCCGTGATCGAGGTCCGGCATGCTGCTCGAAGAGACCGATCATTACGCCCTGCACCGGCAGGGGCGCTATCTCGTCGTCGGCTTCGCGCGTCCGCATCGCGTGCTCGGCACCTGTCGGGTCAACGGCGGGATGTCCGAGACGCTGACCCATTTGGCGAACCATCAAAGTTGCGAGGGTGTGGCCCATCTGGCGCGCTACGAGACCGTCCTGGGTCTCGGCGCACAGGACTATCACGCACGCACCTGCGCCGAGGCAGGGCTTCCGCCCGAGACGACGGCCCTCATGGGGACCGCCGCCAACATGCAGTGTGCGGTCGTAGCGCGCGCGGATGCGGAGGATCTTCGCGTGACGGTAGTGGCCACCGCCGGGGTGACCGGCAACGCCGTCCGCGCCGGTGATCCGGCCGCTTGGCACGAGGAGGCCGACGGCAGTCGTCCTGCCCGTCGCGGGCGTTCAGCGGAATCGTCGGGGCAGATCGGATCCGAAGGCCCGATCGCCGGCGATCGACCGTCCGATGACTCCGGCTCGGGAACCATCGTCACACTGGTCCTGATCAATCGGCCCTGCACGCCCGCGTGCCTGTTGCGTGCAGCGACCATGGTCACCGAGGCGAAGAGCACGGCTTTGCTGGATCTGCGTATGCCAAGCCTCCAGTCGCCGTGTCTTGCGACCGGTACCGGGACCGATCAGCTCGCGGTCGCCGCCCCGCTGGCACGCGAGGCCGAGTGGGAGCGGCACTGGGCGGGCGGTCACAACACGCTGGGCGAGCTGCTCGGGCGGGCGACGCATGACGCCGTCACCCGCTGTCTGCTGCTGCAGAACGGTATCGTTCCCGAGCTCAGACGCACCATCTGTGCAGCCTTGGGTCGCTTCGGTTGCGACGAGGCGGCGCTGCGGGTCTGCGCGGAGTCCGAGCTGGAGGCTCCGGACGCGGCCGTTTTCGCCGCCAATCTCCAGGCGATCATCCACGATCCGCACAGCGCCGCAGCCGCCTATGGTCTGGCCGAGATCCTGGATCTGGTACGCACCGGGGTGCTGCATGCCGGGGTCGCACGCGAGGCGATCCTGAACCAGGCGGCGCTGCTCGCGGCGGGCGTCGCCGTCCAGCCCGAGCGGTTTGTCGCGCTGCGTGCGGAGTTGGCGCCGCATCAAGGGTTGCCCGACGGCCGCTTGGCCGCGCTCGCCGTCGTGCGGGGGTTCGCACGCAAATGGGACTGACTGAGCATCTCGCGCTCATCCTCGCAGCCTGCCTGCTGGACGCGCTGATCGGGGATCCGGTCTATCGTTTTCATCCGATTCGGATCATCGGAGCCTGGAGTCTCGGCTGGGAACGGCTCTTGTTTATCGTCGGGCTGAAGGGTCGTGCCGGCGGCGTCCTACATTGGCTGCTGGTCGTCGGGGGTGCGCTGGCGGCCTGGTGGGGCGTTCGATCGGGTCTCGGCGCACTGCACCCTTGGGCGGCCTTCGCCTGGGATGTCTTCATCGCCTACAGTCTGATCTGCATGCGTGATCTCCTGGATCACGGACGCCGGGTGCTCGAAGCGCTCGACGATCTCCCGCAGGCGCGCGCGCGGCTGCGGATGCTGGTCGGTCGCGATACCGAGCAACTGGAGCGCGACGGCATCGTGCGCGCGACCATCGAGAGCCTCTCGGAGAACCTGACCGACGGGGTCCTGACGCCCCTGTGGGCGCTCTGTCTCTTCGGGCTCCCGGGTCTGATCCTGGTGAAGGCGGTGTCGAGCTTGGATTCGATGGTCGGCTACAAGAACGCACGCTACGGCCGTTTCGGTTGGGCCGCGGCGCGTTCCGACGATCTTGTCCATTGGCTGCCGGCGCGGCTCTCGGTCCCCTTGATCGCGGCCGCGGCGGCATTGCTCAAGCTACACTCGCGGCTGGTCTTCCGTGCCGCGCGCGACTATCACGCCATGCTCCCCAGCCCGAACTCGGGGTGGAGCGAGGCCGCCTGCGCCGGCGCGCTGCGGGTCAGACTGGTCGGTCCGATTCGCTACGGTGGGAGGCTCGTCACCGAAGACTATATGGGTGATCCGGACTGGCCGGCCGATCTCGGGGCGACCGACCTCGAGCGCGCGCTGCGCCTGATCCTGGTGGCCTGCCTCCTGGCACTTCTCGTCGGTGTGGCCGTTGCGCCGCTGCGCACGGTTCTGCCATGGTGAGGGTTTCCCGCGCTCGGTGACGTGAGCCAAAGGCGATGCCGAGCCATTCGGCCGCCTGCGCAGCCGAGTCGCCTCGCTGATTCGGCCTCGGTCGGTCGAATGGTTCAACGAAGGTGGTCATACGGGCGGGGAGACTCTGTTGCATCCGTAGGCGTGATCAGAACTCGCTCGCGCGGCGCCCAGCCGCTCGGCCGGGCGCAGAATCACTCCGATCCGGCCAGGCGCCGCTTGATCCGTCTGAGTCCGAACCAAGCGAACCCGATCACGAAGGGGAGGGCGATGCCCATCCACAAGCCCGCATCGATCGGGATTCCTCCGCTTTCCAGACCTTTGAGCGCGTATCCGATGAGGCCGACGCCGTAGTAGCCGATCGCGATGACGGAGAGCCCTTCCACCGTCTCTTGCAGGCGCACCTGCAACTGGGCGCGTCGATCCATTGACTCCAGCAGCTGCCGGTTTTGCTCCTGCAGCGAGACATCCACGCGCGCCCGCAAAAGGCTGGTGATGCGGGCCGCGCGCTCGGCCAAGTCGTGCTGGCGCCGCTGGGTGGCCTCGCAGGTCGCGACCGCCGGGGCCAAGCGCGCCTCGAGGAATTCGGACAGGGTCTGCAGGCCTTCGATCCTGTTTTGGCGAAGCTGCTCGAGCCGCTGTTGGATCATCCCGTAATAAGCGCGCGAGGCATCGAAGCGATAGGTGGTTCGGGCCGAAACCGCCTCGATATCCGCAGCGAGGCTGGTCAGCTCGCCCAGCAGCTCGCTCTCGAAGGCCGGCTGATCGGACGCGCCTTGGCTCGACAGACGTGAGGCCACCATCGCCAAGCGACGATCGGCGTCGCTGAGGGCTGCAGACACGCCGCGAGCCAAGGGGAACCCGAGCAGTGCCATGGCCCGGTAGGCGTTGATCTCCAAAACGCGTTTGGCCAATCGCCCGGCCTGATTGTCGGACAGACCGCAGTCGCGCAACAGGATCCAGGAGTAGCCATCGGCATGGATCTTATGGTCCGACCAAGCCCGCCCCGCACCCCCGACCACTTCCGAGCCGATGACCGGGTTGCCGTCGAAGAGCGCGACCAGCTCCTCGTTGGTGCGTTCGGGCCAATCGCAGGTCTCGATGGCCAGCGAGGTCGCGGTGATGACCTCGCCGGGCAGATCGCGCAGCCAGTCCTGCGGCAGCTCGTCGAGCAGGGGTTCGGCGAAGGGGTGAGCGAAAGTGCCGCGCTTGCTGAAGGTGTAGGTGACGAATTCGGTATGACGCTCCCAGCGCAGACGCATGGGCCCGAGGTCGATCCAATAATGCTGATCGACCGTCTCCGGTATGGGCAGCCCGTAGTGGGCCAAGAGCCGCTTGAGGTGCTCGACGTTGCGACCGCTGCCGCGCTCGCCGGAGACCGCGGCCAGGTGCGAGACCCGCTCGGGCGCGCGCAGGGGCTCGAAGGTCCGGGCGTGCAGCTCGTCGGTGACGAGATGACGGAGCACATGCTCTTTAAAGGGGAGTGACATGCCGTGATGATCCGTACGGTGATGGTCCTTGTCAGGCGGCGCGAGTGTAACCGGGGGTCGTGACGAAAACTAGGTTCGATCCCGGCTCGGCTCGACCGCCCGCCATGCGTGGATCGCGCGTGTCGTGGGGCGTTATGGATGGAGCAGGCACGCGAGGCCGTTCCGGGTCGGTGTCGCCGCCTGGCCGACACCACCGGGATTCAGTCAGCGCTCTGCGCGGCGTCGGACTCCGGCCGATCGCCCTCGGGTTGCTCGACGTCGGTCGCTTCGGACTGAGTGCCGCTGTTTTCGGTCTTGCGTTTCTGCTTGTTCTCCTTCTTCTTTTTCTTTTGCAGGTCGCGTTGACGTTTCTCGAACGCATAGTTTGTCTTGGCCATCGTCATGATCTCGCTGTTCGGCGCCGTGACAGTCGAGACTGCCGGGCCCGGGTAGAAAAGGTCGGGAAAGGGGGCGAGTGCGCCGGATCCCGTTGTTCAAGTGGATCGCCGAGCGTAACAGCATCCGCTCGACAGCTCTACTCACCCCGCCGAATGTGGGCCGGGAGTCATACGTTTGTCACGACCATCTGCGATGCTCTCGGCCATCGATGACTGATCCGGGGGCAGCTAAATTGGAACGCTTTGCAGACGAGCTCGACCTGACCCAATTTCGAATCGATCAGCTGACTGCACTGGCGGTCGCTGCAATGCGTGATCAGGCAAACCTTGTTTCAGGCCGCGACCACTGTCTCGACTGTGGCGACTTGATTCCTGCGAAGCGCTTGATCTACGTACCGAACGCGACTCGCTGCGCACCCTGCCAGGATCGCGAGGAGCGTCTTGGTCGTGGATTTATGCCGGGTGCGCTGGTCGACAAGCCCCAGGCTCGTCGCTCGGTGTAAACCGCGCTCGGGTAGCGTGATCGCCTATCGGGCGGCGACATCGGCACACCCGCGGCGCGATACTCAGCACCCAGATCCAAGTCCGACGAGCTCCTCTGCGATGTCTTTCGCCCATGGCTTTGCCTTTGACCCAAGCTACGGCTACAGCCTGGATGCGCTTCTGGCGGTCGCTCCGCCGCCCGAGCCCGCCGATCTCGGTGCCTTCTGGAGCACCCGCTACGCTCGCGCATTGGAGGTCGAGCCCAACCCCCGCTTGTGCATTTCACGCGAGACCCACCCGCGTTTCCGCGTCCACGACCTGACATATGAGTCGACCGACGGGTTTCCGATTCGCGGCTGGGTCCTGACCCCGCGAGTTGGCTCGCCTCGACGAGGGTTCGTGCTGGGGCACGGCTACGGCGGCATCGAAGCCCCACCTTACGACCTTCCCCGCGACGACGGGGTCTATCTCGTGCCTTGCTTTCGAGGCTTAGGCCGCAGCCAGCGCCCGCCGATCTCGGCGGACCCCAATTGGCATGTGCTCCACGATATCGACAGTCGCGAGAACTACATCCTGGGCGGTTGCGTGGATGACCTTTGGGTCGGGGTCTCGACCCTGCTTCTGCTTTTTCCGGAGTTGTCCGGACATATCGGATATCTCGGTATCAGCTTCGGCGGAGGGATCGGGGCTATGGCGATGGCCCGGGATGCGCGCATTGCACGCGGCCACCTCAACGTACCCAGCTTCGGTCACCAGCCTCTGCGGCTTGCGTTACCCAGTATCGGCAGCGCGGCTGCCGTCCAACGCTGCGTCGGCACCCAAAGTCGAATCGGCGATACCCTCGCTTATTACGATGCGGCGGTTGCCGCGCGGTCGATCCGTCAACCGATGCATGTCGCCGCCGCCCGCTTCGATCCGGCCGTGGCGCCGCCCGGACAATTTGCGGTCTACAACGCGATCCCCGGAGACAAGCGCCTGTTCGTGCTCGACGCAGGACACTTCGACTATCCGGGGCGGGCGCGCCAGACACAGGATCTGCTTGCCGAGCTCTGGGCCTTCTTCGCGCCGCTGTGAGGTCAAGAATGAATCGCGAATACCACCGATGGTACAGCGACCGGCTCGGTCGGGACATGGAGCTGCTGGTCTTCGGGCATGCGGGAGCCAAGGTTCTCGTGTTTCCGACGCGCGATGGGCGCTTTCACGAATATGAAGATCTGCGCTTGATCGAAGCACTCGGTCACAAGATCGAGGCCGGCCAGCTTCAGCTCTATTGTGTGGACAGTATCGTTTGGGAGTCGCTCTACTGCGATTGGTGTCACCCCGCCGATCGCATCCGCCGCCATTGTGCCTTCGAGGACTATGTCCTCAACGAAGTGCTGCCCTTGATGGCAATGAAGAATCCGCACCCCTGCACCATCGCGCATGGCTGTAGCTTGGGGGCCTACCATGCCGTGAATATCGCGCTGCGACACCCTCATCTCTTCAAGAAGATCGCGGCCTTTTCGGGGCGCTATGACCTGACCTATGAGGTGGACTGCTTCCGTGATCTGTTCAGCGGTCATCGGGACGAGCTGATCTACTTCCACAGCCCCGCTCAGTTCCTCGCGAACCTCGACTGTCCAAACCGACTTGGTGCCCTGCGCAGCATGGATATCACCTTGGTGGTCGGCAGCGAAGATCCATTTCTCGATCACAATCGCCGATTCAGCCACTTGCTCTGGGCGAAAGGGATCTGGCATGCGCTGCACGTGTGGGACGGCCGTGCGCACCGCGGCCACGATTGGCGGCGCATGGCGCCGCTCTATGTCTGAAACCGGTTCTGAAGCCGGCCCATTCGCGATCGCGGATCGGGATGGCATGCCTCTCGCGCGTCGATTGCACGGGATCGGATCGGGCCTCGGCGGGCGGCCTCGCCGAGCCGATCGACCCCGTCTCCACGCAGCGATCGACGGTGAATGGCTCGGTGGTAGTGACCGATTGCATGACCCGCATCGACGGGCGTCACACGATTGTCACCGGAACCGTCGATAATCCCGCCCACCCTGACCGGATGTGGCCCAGCCGCCTGGAACCTCGCGTCGTGACTCTTCTCCCGCTGGCTGAACACCACAGATCCCCTCGCCGTTGCCGTAGCGCTCGGCAAATTCCCTCATGACGACCGTCGATCTGATCTGGTTCAACGCCGGGGGTGGTCATCGTGCCGCGGCGCTCGCATTGGAGCAGGCGATCCATGATCAGGGTCTGCCCTGGCGTGTGCGCAAGGTCAACCTGACGCAGGTTCTGGACCCGCTCGGGTACTTTCGGCGAGTGACCGGGATGGAGCCCGAGGACGTCTACAATCGGCGCTTGGCCACCGGCTTTACGCTCGGGCTGGCGCAGGAGCTGAAACTTCTGCAAGGCATGATCCGCTGGACGCATGCCCTCATGGTGCAGCGGTTGGCGTTGCATTGGCGAACGACCCGGCCCGATCTCGTCGTTTCGCTGATCCCGAATTTCAACCGAGCGCTGCACGACAGCTTGGTGCTGGCCGACTCGGGCGTACCCTTCGTCACGGTGCTCACCGACATGGCCGACCACCCGCCGCACTTCTGGATCGAGCCGGACCTCGCCCAACACCTGGTGTGCGGGACCGACTACGCGTATTCGCAGGCTGTGGCCGCCGGCTGCTCCCCGGACCGCGTGCATCGCAGCAGCGGGATGATCCTGCGCCCGGAGTTCTATGCGCAGGCGCCGATTGCTCGTGCCGAAGAGCGGCAGCGTGTGGGCTTGGATGCGGCGACGCCGACCGGCTTAGTGTTGTTCGGCGGCACCGGCTCCCGGGCGATGAAAGGCATCGCCGCTCGTCTGCCCAAGACCCCTCTGATTCTGATGTGCGGTCGCAACGAGGCGCTGGCAGCGGAGCTGCGCGCTCTGCCGACGGAGGCGCCGCGTGTCGTGGTCGGTTTCACGACCGAGGTTGCGCGATGGATGCGGCTGGCCGATTTCTTTATCGGCAAACCGGGACCGGGCAGTCTGAGCGAGGCCGTTCATCAGGGACTGCCGGTGATCGTGACCCGCAATGCCTGGACCATGCCGCAGGAGCGCTGGAATACCGAGTGGGTGCGCGAACATGGCCTGGGAGTCGTGCGAAACAGTCTTCGGTCCATCAGCGCAGCGGTCGAGGACATCACGCGGAACCTACCCGAGTACCAAGCCAGGGTGCGCCGGATCGAGAACCGCGCTGTTTTCGAGGTGCCGCAGATCCTCGCGAAAATCCTGGAGAAGGCGCGACAGCCTGCTCGGGTTGCGGGCGGAGTGCCGGTGTTGGGCCTGGTCGATTCGTCCTCGGATCAGCGCGAGTTGGTCGCGGCCGATCGGGCGACCGGTCTCGAGTGCCCGGTCGCGTTGCGAGCCTACTCCTCGAAGGCTCTGTCCAACATCCCGAAGCTCGGTCGCGCCAAGCGTCAAGAACGCCATCGCGTTGCCCCTGCGATCGTGACCAAGAAATGCTGAGTGGATGAACCGATGACCACGACATTCGCTGCGATCGGCTGTGTTCTGCTGTCCGTCACCGCGCAGTTTCTGATCAAGGCCGGCATGTCGAGCGTCGCGGTCAAGGCGGCGTTGGCGAAGCCCGCCGCATTGCACGTGGCAGGGGCCGTCATGCTCAATCCGGCCATCATCGGCGGCTTCGCGCTCTACACCCTCGGCGCTGTCGTTTGGCTGTGGGTGCTGGCGCGTTGGGACGTCAGCAAGGCCTACCCGTTGGAAGGTCTGGGATTCGCCTTGGCGTTGCTGGTTGGGTTTCTGATCGGAGAGCAGGTCACCCTGCTGCGCACCTTGGGCGTGTTGTTGATCTGCGCGGGCGTGTTCGTCATCAGTGCAAGTTGAGCATGAGCGCTGGATGTCTCGGAACGACGAGCGCGTCTTAGGCCGCGCGACCGGGGATCAACAACATCGTCCTCGTGACCCATTACGGATACGAAAACGACTTGGCGCTTGCGCAGGCCGTGACCGCATCCCATTATACACAACTTTGA
>NZ_DIUM01000063.1 GCF_002423035.1 Thiocapsa sp. UBA6158 | reverse complement strand
CACAAGTCGGACAGGCTCCTAGGCATCTTCGGGCCCCGCGGACTTGAACGGCAGCGTGGGGACGGAGCCGGCGTTCCGCCCTCGAGTTCTCACCACGACAAGCAAAACATCAACAAGCAGATTGGAGTAAGTGGATGCAGCGCCGCGATTTCATCAAAGGGGTTGGTGCCGGCTCGTTGGCGGTCGGGGCATTGTCCGGCGGGATGCGCTCGGCGCATGCCAAGGCCGAGTACGCGTGGAAGATGGTCACGACCTGGCCAAAGAACTTTCCCGGCCTCGGCACGGGAGCAAACAACCTCGCTGCCTTAATC
Source organism: Thiocapsa sp. UBA6158 (assembly GCF_002423035.1). Lineage (GTDB taxonomy): Bacteria > Pseudomonadota > Gammaproteobacteria > Chromatiales > Chromatiaceae > Thiocapsa. The sequence continues at coordinate 16,373 of NZ_DIUM01000063.1, read as the reverse complement.
GGCGAGATGAGCGGCGGGCGGATCGAGGTCAAGGTCTTCGGTGCCGGCGAGCTGGTCCCTGCGTTCGAGATCTTCGATGCGGTCTCGCGCGGGACCGCCGAGATGGGCCACGGCTCGGCCTATTACTGGAAAGGCAAGAGCGAGGCCGCTCAGTTCTTCTCCACCGTGCCTTTCGGTCTGACCGCGCAGGAGATGAACGGCTGGATCTACCACGGCGGCGGGATGGAGCTCTGGACGGAACTCTACGCGCAGTTTGGCTTGGTGCCTGCCCCTGCGGGGAACACCGGCGTTCAGATGGGTGGTTGGTTCAACAAGGAGATCAACTCGGTCGAGGATCTGAAAGGCCTGAAGATGCGCATCCCCGGCCTGGGCGGCGAAGTTCTGGCGCGGGCCGGCGGAACCCCGGTCAACCTTCCCGGAGGGGAGCTCTTCACCGCACTGCAGAACGGTACGATCGATGCCACCGAGTGGGTTGGACCCTACAACGACTTGGCCTTCGGCCTCTACAAGGCGGCCAAGTATTACTACTATCCGGGTTGGCATGAGCCCGGCACCATCCTGGAGGCCATGATCAACAAGAAGGTCTACGATGGGCTGCCGGCGGATCTTCAATCCATCGTCACGAACGCCTGCAAGGTGGTCAATCAGGACATGCTCGCCGAGTACACTGCGCGCAACCCCGTTGCCCTTCAGACGCTCATCACCAAGCACAACGTCGACCTGCGACGGTTTCCAAACGACGTCATCCTCAAGCTGCGAGCACTCTCGGATGATGTCGTCGCCGAGATCGCACAGAAGGATGCGTTCTCCTCCAAGGTCTACAGCTCTTACAAAAAATTCCTTAGCCAGAGCAAGGAGTGGAGCGGGATCGGGGAGTTGGCCTACCTGCAGGCACGCGATCAGGCGTGACCGAATCCGCAAGCAGCAGCGACGGCGCGCAGGGGTTGCCGCTTGCGCTCTACGTGCACACCCCTTGGTGTGTGAGCAAATGTCCCTACTGCGATTTCAACTCGCATGCCGCGGACACCCCGCCGTTCGAACCCTATGTGACACGCCTTCTGGCGGATCTGGATCTCGAGCTCGACCGGGCCGGGGCACGACGGCCGCTGAGCTCGGTGTTTATCGGCGGCGGAACACCCAGCCTGTTTCCCGGCCCGGCCGTGCGGCAACTGCTCGACGGCATTCGGGAGCGTGCCGACCTGCTCCCGGGGATCGAGATCACCCTGGAGGCGAATCCGGGGACGCGCGATGCGGCCCGTTTCGCGGATTACCGCGAGGCAGGGGTCAATCGACTCTCGATCGGTGTGCAAAGTCTATCGGCAGCCCGCTTGCATGCACTCGGACGGATTCACGGACCCGACGAGGTGTACCAGACCCTGCGGATGGCCCGCGCGGCCGGGTTCGACACCATCAATCTGGACATGATGTTTGCGCTGCCCGAGCAGGGGCTCGCGGAGGCGAAGCAGGATCTCGAAGCGCTGCTCACCCTGGAACCCGAGCACATCTCCTACTACCAGCTGACGCTTGAGCCCAACACCGCGTTTCATGCGCACCCGCCCCCCATGCCGGATTCCGACCTGGCCGCCGACATCGCCGAGCAGGGCCTCGAGGACCTAGCGCGAGCCGGCTACCGTCAATACGAGGTCTCCGCCCATGCGCGGGACGGCGCGCGCTGTCGCCACAACCTCAACTACTGGGAGTTCGGCGACTATCTCGGGATCGGTGCGGGCGCCCACGGCAAGCTCACGCAGGAGAGCCCGGGGCGAGGCGGCCGGCAGGTGTCACGAACCGCGAAACACCGCCATCCCTCGGCCTACCTGAACGCATCCATGGACAACTTGGTCGGCAGCACGCGCATCCTTGACGAGCAGGATCTGATTTTCGAGTTTGCACTCAATGCCCTGCGTCTCACCGAGGGATTCCCGTGCGGTCTTTTCACCCGCACCACGGGACTGCCTTGGTCGCGCATCTCGAACATCGTCCGAGGCGCGGAGCACGACGGTATGGTCCGGACCCTTGCCGAGCGCGTCGAGCCTAGCGTTCAGGGTCGCCGTTTCCTCGACGACCTTGTCGCGCGCTTCGCTGCCGAGTCATGATCGGCGTCGGGTCGAGAGGCCGGGGTCGGGAAAGGACGATCGAGGCGCAACACATGGTTGCGGGGTGGTGGCCGGGGTTGTATCCTACTGCGTTCCATTGATTTTTCAGCGCCCGATCGGGGCCAATGCCAACGCCAGGGTCATCATGAAAGAAGGAATCCATCCCAATTACGCCGACGTCAAGGTGGTCTGCAGCTGCGGTAACGAGTTTACGACCCGCTCAACCTTGGGCAAGGAAATGCACGTCGAGGTTTGCTCCTCTTGCCATCCCTTCTACACCGGCAAGCAAAAGGTCCTCGACACCGCCGGGCGCGTCGATAAGTTCAGGCGCAAATACGCGCGCTGATACGCATGCATCGGGCGCTGCCCCGCCCGGCGCATCCCGGCTCGTCGACCGAGCCGGCCCCCCCCCGAGCATGACGTTCGACCCCTTCGGCTGCGCCGCCCGGCGCATCCGCACCAATTGATCACTCCGCCCGGGCTCGTCCCTTGGTCAGCCGTGAATTTTGCAGGGACCTGCTTCGATCGAATCCCCAGCGCACAGCCTGTCGATCGTCCGATTTCATGTCCATCGAGCGACTCCTCCCCTGGCGGGTCACGCATGGAAGTGCCGGTGTAAGATAGGCTCCGGGATCCAGTCCGTCTGATCCCTGAAGAGGCCACGGCGTCAAAGCGGTCCGCGCGACCGTGGTCAACGGACCACTGATCGGAGAAACAGTCACGTGAACAAGATCACCATCATCGGCGCCGGCCGAGTCGGCGAGACGACTGCGCAGATCCTGGCCGAGGAAGAGTTCTGTCGCGAGATCGCTCTCATGGATGTTCGCGAGGGGATCCCCGAGGGGATCGCTCTGGACATCCTCCAAATGGCCCCCTTCTTCGAATTCGATTGCTCGATCAACGGCAGCAACGATCCGCAGATCCTCAGGGATTCCGATCTGGTCATCGTCACTGCCGGACTTCCCCGAAAACCTGGCATGTCCCGCTCGGACGTGCTCGAGGCGAATGTCCGCATCATCGACGGCGTCACCGATCAGATCATGCAGTATGCGCCCGATGCCATGGTGCTGATCGTCTCCAATCCGGTGGATACACTGACCTATCGGGTCGCACAACGCACGGGCTGGGATCGCAATCGGATCTTCGGACAGGCCGGTGTCCTCGACGCCGCGCGCATGGCCAGCTTCATCGCTCAGGAGACCGGTTTTTCGGCGCTAGACATCACGACCATGGTTCTCGGCGGTCACGGCGACACGATGGTGCCCGTGCCGCGGTTTTGCACCATCAACGGGATCCCGATCTCGCACTTCATCTCCGAGGAGCGTATTGCGGCCATTATGGAGCGCACGCGCCAAGGCGGCGCCGAGATCCTTGCCTTGCGAAAGAACTCCAGCGCCTACGATGCACCGGGGGCTGCGGTTGCGGCGATGGTCGACGCCATCGTCAACAACCGCCGGCGACTGCTCTCCTGTGTCGCCCTGCTCGAAGGCGAATACGGCGAGAGCGACATCGCGATGGGCGTCCCCTGCGTTCTGGGCGAGCGGGGGATGGAATCGATTGTGGAGCTGGATCTGAATGCCCACGAACGGGCGGACTTCGACCGCTCGGCGAGCGCGGTACGCGCTGACATCGAACGCCTGCGCAGTCTGTCTCTGTCTTGACGTTGGGCCGATACTTGCTTGGGTCCGTCGAGCCTGACGGGCCGGGTCGACGCATCTTGTTCGAAACAGCAGCGCGGATCGGTACCCGCGGATCACCCCGGCGCATCGGCCTTGCTTGTCGTCACGCCGCAGTCGAGACTCGAGACCAACAACACCAACGCCGACGGGGCGCGACGTCCCGAAGACGGCCAGGAGCGAGCTTATGGCGAACCAAACGATCACCATCACCAACAACGTCACGGGCGAGAGCTTCGACTTCCCGTTACGCTCCGGCAGCGTCGGCCCGTCGGCCGCGGATATCTCCTCTCTCTACAAGGAGGCCGGGATCTTCACGTACGACCCCGGTTTCATGTCCACCGCCAGTTGCCACAGCGCCATCACCTACATCGACGGCGAGGACGGGATCCTGCTCTATCGGGGCTATCCGATCGAGCAGCTCGCGACCAAGGCGAGTTTTCTCGAGGTCGCCTATCTGCTCCTGTACGGCGAGCTGCCCGTGGAAAAGGAGTTGGTCGGGTTCGAGAAGATGATCACCCGTCACACCATGCTCAATGAAAACCTGAAGGATTTCCTGAACGGTTTTCACTATGACGCTCATCCCATGGCGATCCTGATCGGCGTCGTCGGATCCCTCTCCGCCTTCTACCACGACTCGCTGAGCCTCAACGACGCACGCCACCGCGAGATCTCGGCACATCGTCTGATCGCCAAGCTCCCGACCATCGCAGCTGCGGCTTACAAGCACAGCGTCGGCGAGCCGATCATGTATCCACGCAACGACCTACGGTATTGCGCGAACTTCCTGCACATGATGTTCGCCANNGCACGCCGACCACGAGCAAAACGCCAGCACCTCCACGGTACGCCTTGCCGGCAGCTCCGGTGCGAATCCCTTCGCCTGTGTAGCGGCGGGCATCGCCTCGCTGTGGGGTCCGGCACATGGGGGCGCGAACGAGGCCGTCCTGGACATGCTCAACGAGATCGGAGACGTCAAGAATGTGCAGCGCTACATGGAAAAGGCCAAGGACAAGGATGACCCGTTTCGGCTGATGGGTTTCGGACATCGGGTCTACAAGAACTATGATCCGCGCGCGAAGATCATTCGCGAGGTCTGCCACCAGGTGCTCGAAGAGCTCGCCGACACCGACAACCCATTGTTCGAATTAGCGATGAAGCTCGAAGAGATCGCTCTGAGCGACGAGTATTTCGTCGAGCGGAAGCTCTATCCGAACGTCGACTTTTATTCCGGGATCATCTATCAGGCGCTCGGAATACCGCGCAACATGTTCACCGTGATGTTCGCGGTCGCGCGCACGGTCGGCTGGGTATCGCATTGGATGGAAATGATGTCCGACCCCAACAACCGTATCGGCCGCCCCCGTCAGATCTATCACGGCCCCACCCAAAGAGACTATCTGCCGATCTCGAAACGTTAGAGAAACCCCGATTCGGGGGTGTTTTCTAGGCGCCGAACGCGATCAATCGCGCCACCTCATGCCGATCCGCGCCGCGCTGCGGGCGCTCGGTCACGGGATCCAAAGGGGGATTGCGCAAGGCCCGTCGCGGCAGCACGACCAGCTCGACCGGCAGCTCCCCCGCCATGAAGCGAAAGACCGGATGAACGCAACGCGCGCCACCGGGATACCGCATCGAGCGCTCTGCCTCGCGCCAGGGGATGCGCAGGTCGAGCAATGTAAAGATCACGTCTTCGGCGCGGTCGGCAAACAGCAGCAGGTCGATGCCCGACCCGGAGCCGAGCGCACCGCTGAGCGCACCGCCGACCAGTCGAGGCGCGAACAGCTCAAGCTGCTCCATCGCCTGGAGGGCCGCGGCCCGGAGGCGTTGCAACGCTTCCTCGTCGGCTCGGCCCATAAAGAGCCGACGCTGCGCTAGAACCGCGTCCTGCACCGCCTCGTTGCTCGGCCAATGACGCCGATCCGGCACACCGATGCGTTCGGCCGCCTTCCGTCTGGCCTTGTCGTAATCCTCCAAGCCTTGGTCGAGGACGATGCGAGCGGCCTCGTAGGCAAGTCGCTCGCGCTGTGCATGGATCCGTTCTCTCGTCGGCATGGCGTACCTCATTCCCGTGCATCTCGGCATCGGCGCATCGTTCGTGCGCTCAAACTCCGCGCATCGGCGTGGAGCGTGTCTATAATGGAGCCCAGCCAAGGCTCGCCCCCGGTGGGGATTCGGGCGCCCTCGGCAAAACGCCCCGTCGGCTCGGGGACTCGCGCGGCGAGCCGTATTAAACCGCGTCCCGAGCGAGATGCTTGTTTTCGAGTGAGCTCGACGTTTGCCGCATCCACAACCATTAGCAAGGACGCGGTTTAGAACGGAAATCACCTGGGGAAATGGCGATGTTCGGCCTCAGCAGCAAAATAAAACCCCTCGTCGGGATCGATATCAGCTCAACCGCAATTAAGCTCATCGAGTTGTCGCGATTGCCCGTCCAGACTGCCGCGGCGTTTCGTGTGGAGCATTTCGCGATCGAGCCGCTTCCTCCGGATGCCCTGATCGAGAAGAAGATCGCTGATGTCGAACGTGTGGCAGCAACCATCCGCAAGGCCGTCGGCCGCACCGGAACGCGCGCGAAACGCGCGGCGGTGGCCGTGGCCGGCTCGGCGGTGATCACCAAGGTGATCGCCATGGCCGGAACCCTCAGCGACGCCGAGATGGAGAACCAGATCCAGCTCGAGGCCGATCAATACATTCCATATCCGTTGGAAGAGGTCAATCTCGACTTCCAGGTCGTGGGCCCGACGAAGGGCAACCCCTCGATGGTCGACGTGCTGTTGGTCGCCTCGCGTCAAGAAAACGTCGACGACCGCGTCGGCGTGCTGGAGGCGTCCGGGTTGACCCCGGCCGTCGTCGACGTCGAGGCCTACGCGATGGAGAACGCCTGCTCGCTGATCCTCGCCGAGGAAGCGGGAACCGAGACCAATCTCAAGTCCGCTCGAACCGTCGCCGTGGCCGACGTCGGTGCCGCGACGACGACGCTGCATGTCATGCACGAGGGCCAGATCGTCTATACCCGCGAGCAGAACTTCGGGGGTCAACAACTGCTCGAAGAGGTCCAGCGCCGCTACGGCCTGTCCCGCGAGGTGGCCTTAAGCAGGATTCTCGAGGGCGATGTCGCGCAGGGATACGAGACCGACGTGCTCGGGCCCTTCAAGGAGGCATTGGCGCAACAGATCGGTCGTGCGCTGCAGTTCTTTTATTCCGGAACCAGCTTCAATCACGTCGATCGGATCCTGCTTGCCGGTCGACCGGCAAGCATCCCGGGGATCGATGTCCTGATGGCGGAACGCCTCAAGCTGCCGGCCGCCGTCGCCAATCCCTTTCGCGGAATGTCGATCTCGCCCAGCGTCAACACCCGGGAGTTGATGCGGGAGGCTCCCGGAATGATGGTCGCTGTTGGATTGGCCTTACGAGGCTTCGACTAGATGACGCGCATCAACCTCCTGCCTTGGCGAGAAGAGGCGCGGCAACGGCGACACAAGGAGTTTGCCGACGCTGGAGGTCTCGCGCTGGTCTTCACGCTGCTTCTGGCGGTGTTGGTCCACCTGCAGATCGAGGAGAGGATCGGCGATCAGCAGGCCCGAAATCAGCTTCTGGAGGGCGAGATCGCGCAACTGAACCGTCAGATCAAAGAGATCGAAGATCTCGAGAAGATCAAGGCGGATCTCCTCTCGCGCATGGAGATTATCCAAGAGCTTCAAGAGAGCCGCCCGGAGATCGTGCGCCTGTTCGACGAGTTGGTGGTCGCGATTCCCGAAGGCGTTTATCTCACCAAGCTCGAGCAGAACGGACGGGCCGTCGTCGTCGAAGGACATGCCCAGTCCAATGCGCGCGTCTCGGCCTTTATGCGAAGCATCGAGGCATCGGAATGGATCGGCAGCCCTCGGTTACTTTTGATCGAGGACAAGACCGGGACGGGCTTGAGCCAGTTTCGATTGGCCTTCGATCAGGTCAGCCCCGCGGCAAGCCCGGCATCGACGCAGATGTACCACCCTGAGGACAAACGGTCGGGGATGCGACTCCTGGCCGACAGTCGCCGATGACGGGGCAAGCGGAGACCTTCGGATGGATTTGAGCGAGCTCAACCAACTCGATCTCAACAACGTCGGCGAGTGGCCGATCGCGGTGAAGGCCGTCGCGATCTTGCTCGCCTGTATCGCCTTGGCCGGAGCGGTCTTCTATTTCGACACGCAGGAGCAGTTGAGTCGGCTCGATCGCGCCGAGGCGACCGAGCGGGATCTGCGCGCATCCTTCGAGACCAAGCAGCGCAAGGCGGCGAATCTCGAGGAGTATCGCCAGCAGATCGAGGAGATGAAGGAGTCCTTCGGGGCGATGCTCCGTCAGCTGCCGAACCGAACGGAGGTCGCATCGCTCTTGGTCGATGTCTCTCAAACCGGGCTCGCCGCGGGGCTTGAGTTCGAGCTGTTTCAACCGGGCAGCGAGCAGCTGAAGGACTTCTACGCCGAGCTGCCGATCCAGATTCGAGTCACCGGCAGCTATCACGACTTCGGACGCTTCGTGAGCGGATTGGCATCCTTGCCGCGCATCGTGACGGTCCACGACACCAAGATCAGCGATACCGGCGCAACGACCGGCAGCGTTGCGGCGAAGCTGTCGCTGCAGGCAACGGTGAAGACCTATCGCTATCTCGACGAGGACGCCGAACAGTGAGCAGGCGACTTCACGCGACCTGCGTACTCGGGGCGCTGGTCTTGACGGCGTTGCTCTTGTGGGGCTGCGACCGCAGCGGAACGCAGGAGCTGCGGTCCTACATCGACGAGGTCAGAGCCCGTCCCCCCGGGCCAATCGAGCCATTGCCCGAGATTCAACCCGTCCATGCCTTCGTCTTCGAGTCCGAAGGGCGACGCGATCCTTTCGTGATGGACACGCAAACCGCGACGGCGGCCGGGGCGGACAACAGCCTCGCCCCGGATCCGCTTCGACCCGAGGAAGAACTCGAGAGTTATCCCTTGGATTCGCTGCGTATGGTGGGTACGGTCCAGCAGCAAGAGACCCGATGGGCCTTGGTTCGAACACGCGAAGGCTTGGTATATCGCGTACGGGTCGGGAATTATCTCGGAATGAACAACGGACAGATCGTCGGCATCACCGACGACACTGTCCGGTTGACGGAGATCGTCTCCGAAGTACCCGGCGATTGGCGCGAACGTTCGGCCGAACTCAAACTCACCCCGTGACAGGCAGAGGCATGGCGCGATGAACAGCCCCTATCGACCGAGCCCGCGCGGACCTCGCGGCATCCTACGACGGGTGCTCCGGTATGCGGCCCTGCTCGGTTTGTCCATCGGCGCGGCAAAGGTTGCAGCTGTGGATCTCACCGACGTTCAATTTGCGGCGCAGCCGGGAAACCGCGTCGAGATCCAGCTCCTCTTCTCCGGACCGGTCAGCGCTCCCCGAACCTTCGATACGGTGTCGCCCGCCCGGATCGCGCTCGACTTCGAGGGCGTCGCCAACCGACTCGAGCGCAGAGCCATCCCGATCGGCGTCGGTCCGGTCCATAGCCTGGTCGCGGTGGAGGCAAGCGATCGCGCCCGTGTCGTAATCAACTTGAACGATTCGGTCCCCTATCGGGTCACGACCGAAGGCAATCGGGTGCGCGTGGATATCGACGCCCGGAGCGAGCCGGAGGCGGCGCGGCCTGCGCCGCCGGCACCCGCGACCGCGCGAGCACAGCCCCGGGCACCGGTGTCCGCACCTTGGGATCGTCCCGCCTCCGACGGAGGCGCGGCCCCGGGGCCGAGCGTTCGCGACATCGATTTCCGCCGCGGTCCAGAGGGCGAGGGCCGTGTCCTGATCAGGCTCCCGAGCGTAACCACCCGCGTCACCGTGCGGGAGCAGGGGAGTCGCGTCCTGGTCGACATCATCGACGCGGCCCTGCCGCAGCGCCTGTTCCGTCGGCTCGACGTCGTAGACTTCGCGACACCTGTCGTGGCGATCGAGTCCCGGCCCAAAGGACGCAACGTCGAGGTCAATGTCCAGACCGGCAGCGACTTCGAGTACATGGCCTACCAGACGGACGAGCTGTTCACCTTGGAGCTGCGACCGCTGACCTCGGCCGAAAAGGAGCGTCTCGCGCGTGAGAAGGTCGTCTACGACGGGGAGCGACTCTCGCTGAACTTCCAGGACATCGAGGTCCGGGCGGTCCTCCAGCTGCTCGCCGACTTCACCGATCTGAACCTGGTGGCGAGCGATTCGGTGGCCGGTAACATCACCTTGCGTTTGAAGAACGTGCCCTGGGATCAGGCGCTCGACATCATCCTCAAGACCAAGAACCTGACCAAGCGCCAGGACGGCAATGTCATCATGGTCGGCCCCTTCGACGAGATCGTCGGGCATGAGGAGCGCACCCTGACCGCCGATCAGCGCCTTGAAGAATTGGCGCCGATCCGTTCGGAGTTCATCCCGGTCAAGTTCGCCAAGGCGGCCGAGATTGCCGCATTCATCCGTGGTGCATCCAGCCTTCAATCGTCGGTCAGCTCGCAAGGGGGCAGCAGCCCGATCGGGCGCGACACCCGCCAACTCGATCGCACCGTGAGCGAATCCACGAAAGACTCGATCCTGACCCCCGGGCGCGGCAGCGTGACCTTCGACGAGCGCACCAATACGCTGCTGGTCATGGATACCTCTGCGCGTCTGAATCAGATCCGCGAGATCGTGGCGCGTCTGGACATCCCGGTTCGGCAGGTGATGATCGAGTCGCGCGTGGTCATCGCCAACAACGACTTCACGCGTGATCTGGGTGTGCGGTTCGGTCTCGCGACCTCGATGGGTGCCTTGTACAACAACGAGATGCTCATCGGCGGCGGGCTTCCCGGCAATCTCGTTGGAGGCCAAAACTATGACGCCGGGCCCTTCGGACTCAATACCTCCGGCCAACCGAACAACTCGATCATCGTCAATCCAGTCGACGAAGATCCCGCCCCATCCCTGCTGGTGAATCTCCCGGCGACGGACCCGGCTGGTGCGGTGAACTTCTTGATCGGCAAGGTCGGCTCCTATCTGCTTCAGTTGGAGCTCTCGGCGATGCAACGCGAGGGACGCGGCGAGGTGATCTCAAGTCCGCGCGTCATTACCTCCGACCAGAAGGAGGCGAGGATCGAGGTCGGCAAAAGGATCCCTTACCCGACCGTCTCTCAGAACGGGACGAACGTCGAATTCGAGAACGCCACCCTCAGTTTAACGGTAACGCCCGCGATCACGCCGGATGACCGGATCATCATGGATCTGATCGTGACCAAGGACGAGCCCGATTTCAGCCGAGTCGTCGAGGGCACGCCGACCATCAACACCCGCGAGATCGAAACCAGGGTCTTGGTCGACAACGGAGAGACCGTCGTCTTGGGCGGTGTCTACGAGCGCACCAAGATCTTCGCCAAAGAGCAGGTTCCCTGGATCGGGGATGTCCCGGTCCTCGGGCGACTCTTCAAGCGAGAGGCTCGCGAGGACAACAACTCGGAGCTCCTGATCTTCGTCACGCCCAAGATCCTCAAGGGCGACCTGGTTGGAAACGAGTGAAGCCGTGCAGAGATTCCGAGACGGCCCGAGATCGTTGTCGTTGTCGTATCGAGGGTCGATTACGACAACGAACGGTCTCGACACACCTGCCATGCTGCACTCGCGCCCTTGAGCAGCAACCTCAACCCGCAGCGAAACCGATGGAGCTCAGAGGATTGCGCTTGATCTCGCGTTGTCTCGATCGGGCTGTGATCGACCGCTCCGGCGCTCGCTCCCCGCTTGCGTCGTTTTTCTTACCGCGCTTGGGTCGGGCGTCGTTGCCCTTGCCCGCGCGCCGAAAATCTGGCATACCTTTCTTATGATGCGCGCACAGAACATTTTTATCGTCGGGCCGATGGGCGCCGGCAAGAGTACCGTCGGACGGCAGCTTGCCGAGACGCTGTCCTACACCTTCAAAGACAGCGACCAGGAGATCCAGCGCCGCACGGGCGTGGACATCCCGACCATCTTCGAGTTCGAGGGCGAAACCGGCTTTCGTGCCCGCGAGCGCCAAGTGATCGAGGAGCTGGTGAGCGAGGAGCGGATCGTGCTCGCGACCGGCGGCGGGGTCATCTTGTCGGCGGAGAATCGGCAAGACTTGGCGGCGCGCGGCGTCGTCATCTATCTGCATTGCAGCCCGGAGCAGCAGTACGCTCGCACCGCTCGCGACCGGAATCGCCCCTTGTTGGACACGGAGGATCCACTCGCGAAACTACGCGAGCTGATGGAGGAGCGCGAGCCGCTCTATCGCCAAGTCGCCGATATGGTCGTGTCGACCGAAAAGCGCGGCACCAGCTCCGTGGTCAAGGAGATCTCTCGACGCTTGGAGTCCGAAGAGATCTGAACCGCGCCCGGAAGACCTGGACGAGAGCACCGCTCACGTCCGGGCAGCATGATCGGAGAAACGCCATGTCCTGGAGCCTTACCGTCGCCCTCGGGGCGCGTGCTTATCCCATTCACATCGGTTCCGGCCTGCTCTCGGATCCGGATCTCTACCGTCCGCATCTGCTCGGCTCGCAGGTCATGATCGTGACCAACGAGACGGTCGCGCCCCTGTATCTGGAAGCGGTTCGCGCTGCGCTGGAGGGTTATCACGTCGGCGAGGTGGTGCTGCCCGACGGCGAGCAATACAAGACGATGGAGGTCTGGAACCGGATCTTCGATGCCTTGCTTCAGGCGCGTTTCGGACGTGATTGCACCCTGGTGGCGCTCGGCGGGGGCGTGGTGGGGGACATGACGGGGTTCGCCGCCGCCTGTTATCAGCGCGGGGTCGGCTTCATTCAGGTACCCACGACCCTGTTGGCACAGGTCGACTCCTCCGTCGGGGGCAAGACCGGCATCAACCATCCGTCCGGTAAGAACATGATCGGGGCCTTCCACCAGCCTCGAGCGGTGATCGCAGATACCTCGACCTTGGCGACATTGCCGCAGCGCGAGCTCTCGGCCGGATTGGCCGAGGTTCTGAAATACGGGCTCATCCGCGACGCGACCTTTCTCTCTTGGCTGGAAACGCACATGGCCGAGCTGCTTGCGCGCGATGCCGACGCCTTGGCCTACATCATCCGCCGCTCCTGCGAGATCAAGGCTGAGATCGTCGCGGAGGACGAGCTCGAGGCCGGGCAGCGCGCGCTGCTCAACCTCGGACACACCTTCGGACACGCCATCGAGACCGCGACTGGTTACGGCAACTGGCTGCACGGCGAGGCGGTCGGGGTCGGAATCTGCATGGCAGCCGATCTATCCGCCCGCATGGGTTGGCTCACCGACGTAGACGTCGACTGGGTCCGCCGGCTGGTGGCCAGCGCAGGTCTTCCAGTTGCCGCACCGAACGAGCTCTCCGCCGATCGCTTTCTCGAGCTCATGGCGGTCGATAAAAAGGTCCAGGACGGTCGACTGCGCCTGGTTCTCCTTCAACACCCCGGAGACGCTCTGGTCACGGGCGACGTCGACCCGCACCTGCTGCGAGCGACCCTCGACGCCGCGGCTTCCTGAGATCGCGCTCACCCGCACCGATTTAGAGCGGCCGGAACGCCTCGCGCACAACGGTGGGGCGTTGCTGCGTCCGGTCGTACTCGCCCGATCCTCTGCACAAGCAGGCGCCGTAGAGGGTTGAACGTCCGCGCTCTCGGCACGCATAGACCGACTCTGCACGGAGCGAGCGTACTCGGCCAGGACCTGATTGATTTCGGCAGATGTGGCATAGCATCTGCTAAGCCGTTATCCTCCGGGGCCTTGCGGTGACCCGGCCGAGATCGTCGTCTCTCCCGGTCGATGTAAAACGACTTCCCCGTTCGAAATGACGACACGATTGTGATGTCGGGCTTCGGTTGCGACAATTACTCACAGGTTTGAAGGTGTAAGCGCGCGGGTCGCGACTGCACAATCCCCGGCAACATGTTTTTCGTATCAGCGAGGTCAATCATGAGCCTTCGTGCCTATCCGCCCGCACAGGGTCTCTATGACCCGACCAACGAACGCGACTCCTGCGGGGTCGGCTTCGTCTGCAACATCAAGAATACCAAGAGCCACGCGATCGTCCGGCAGGGGCTGGAGATCCTGGAACGTCTTGCCCACCGCGGCGCGGTCGGCGCGGATCCCAAGGCTGGCGACGGTGCCGGCATCCTGGTGCAGATCCCGGACGCCTTTCTGCGTGCGCAGGTCTCGTTCGAGCTCCCCTCGGTCGGCGAATACGGCGTCGGTATGGTGTTTCTGCCCCGCGACGCGGATGCGCGCGGCTTGATGCAGGACATCATCGATCGCCACGTGCGGGAAGGCGGACAGCGGGTGCTGGGTTGGCGCGATGTTCCGGTCGACAACAGCGATCTGGGCAAGAGCGTGCTCCCGACCGAGCCACTGGTCCAACAGGTGTTCATCGCTCGGGGCGAGAACTGTGCCGATCAGGACGCCTTCGAGCGCAAGCTCTTTGTCATCCGCAAGCGGATGGACAACGAGATCCGCGGCTCCGGATACGATCAGACCTCCTACTACACGGCCTCGCTGTCCTCGCGCACGCTCAACTACAAGGGCATGCTGCTTGCCGACCAGGTCGGCAACTATTATCTCGATCTCTCCGACGAGCGCTTCGAATCCGCCATCGCGCTGGTGCATCAACGCTTTTCGACCAATACCTTCCCGACCTGGGATCTGGCTCAGCCGTTTCGCATGATCTGCCACAACGGCGAGATCAACACCCTGCGCGGCAACGTCAACTGGATGGCCGCGCGCCGGCACACCATGCGCTCGGACATCCTCGGCGACGATCTCGACGCCATCTGGCCGCTGATCCCGGAAGGTCAGTCGGACTCCGCGTGCTTCGACAATGCGCTCGAGCTGCTGGTGATGGGCGGCTACTCGCTCGCGCACGCCATGATGGTGCTGATCCCCGAAGCCTGGACCGGCAATCGCTTGATGGACGAGAAGCGTCGCGCCTTCTACGAGTATCATACGGCTCTGATGGAGCCCTGGGATGGTCCGGCTGCGGTCGCCTTCACGGATGGGCGCCAGATCGGCGCGACGCTGGATCGCAACGGTCTGCGTCCGGCGCGCTATCTGGTCACCAGAGACGACATGGTCGTGATGGCCTCCGAGATGGGCGTGCTCGACATCGCCGAGGAGCGCATCGTCAAGAAATGGCGTCTGCAGCCCGGCAAGATGCTCCTGATCGACCTGGAGCAGGGCCGCATCATCGACGATGTCGAGATCAAGACCCAGCTCGCCGAGGCCAAGCCCTACGGAGAATGGCTCAAGAAGACGCAGATCCGACTCGACGAGCTGCCGACCAGTGTCGGACCCATGTCGCCGGACGATGCGACCCTGCTGGACGCCCAGCAGGCCTTCGGCTACACCCAGGAAGACATCAAATTCCTGTTGAGCCCGATGATCCTCACGGGACAAGAAGCCGTCGGCTCGATGGGTGCGGATAATCCGCCGTCGGTGCTTTCGAACCGTCCCAAGCATCTTTCGACCTATTTCAAGCAAAATTTCGCGCAGGTCACCAATCCGCCGATCGACCCGATCCGCGAAGAGCTGGTGATGTCGCTGGTGTGCATGATCGGGCCACGCCCGAACCTCCTGGGGATCAACGAGGCCGGCAAGCACTGGCGTCTGGAGACCCCGCAGCCGGTGTTGACCAATCAAGACCTGGAGCGGATTCGACACATTGAGTACAGCGCCGGGGCGGCGTTCCGGACCCGCACGCTCGACATGGTCTACCCCGCGACGCAGGGTGCCGAGGGTATGGGCTCGGCGCTCGATCGACTCTGCGAGCAGGCCGAGAAGGCGGTTTTGGCCGGCTACAACATCCTGATCCTATCGGATCGCAACACCAATCTCGACCACATCCCGATCCCGGCACTACTCGCCACCTCGTCGGTGCATCACCATCTCATCCGACGCGGTCTGCGCACCAGCTCGGGCATCGTGGTCGAAACCGGTGCCGCCTTGGAGGTTCATCACTTCGCCACGCTGGAGGGCTACGGCGCCGAGGCGATCAACCCCTATCTCGCTTTCGACACCATCCAGTCGCTGCTGCCCCATCTTCCCGAGCCGCTGACCTTCGAAGAGGCCCAGAAGCGCTACATCAAGGCGATCGGCAAGGGGCTGCTCAAGGTCATGTCGAAGATGGGCATCTCGATGCTCGAGTCCTATTGCGGAGCACAGATCTTCGACGCGATCGGGCTGAACACGCCTTTTATCCAGCGCTACTTCACCGGCACCCAATCGAAGGTGGAAGGGATCGGTCTGAAGGAGATCGCCGAGGAGGCGGTGCGCTGGCACGCACAAGCCTACGGACGCGAGCAGATCTACCGCAAACACCTGGATGTCGGCGGGGACTACGCCTATCGACTGCGCGGCGAGGATCATGTCTGGACCCCCGAAACCATCTCGAAGCTTCAGCATGCGACCCGTGCGAAGAGCTTCGAGACCTTCGGTGAATACTCCCGCCTGATCAACGACCAGTCCGAGCGACTCCTGACCTTGCGCGGCCTCATGGAGCTGAAGTTCGCACCCGAGCCGATCCCGATCGAGGAGGTCGAGCCGGCCAGCGCCATCGTCAAACGTTTCGCGACCGGCGCCATGTCCT
>NZ_DIUM01000041.1:23537-43743 GCF_002423035.1 Thiocapsa sp. UBA6158 | reverse complement strand
CTGAGGCACGACGCTAATCACCAAATTTTATATCGCGTCCCCGCTAAGGGCCGTGGATGCACCAAACGTCGATCTCGCTCGACAGTGAGCATCTCGCTCTGGACGCGGTTTAGATTGAATTACGGTCGCTCGCCAACCCCGCCGGGCCGAAGCCAATTGTCGACAAGGAGGCCCGAGACCCGGTTGAATTCGTCTTCATTGTCTGTCACGATCACTGCCCCCTAGGCCAAGCCCTGCGCAGCGATCCAGTAATCATTGGCGCCGATCGGCGTGCCTTTACGCTCGAGGTCGGCTCGGATTGCGGCGTAATGCCGACTCACCCGATCATCCAACGCCACCAGCTCGAGCGTTGCCACGACGCCCTGCAAGCGAGCCGCATTCTTTTCGCGCTGCGCACTTTTCTCGACCCCCAGCTCAAGCTCGCCAAGCACCACGGGGGAAAGCACCAGCGCGCTCAGCGGGGTTGCTTCGAGCCGCTGCCGCACGGTCTCGACACCCTTCATGGCGGCGATAAAAATGTTGGTGTCGAGCAGATAACGCATCCTACAGCGTCTCGACAGATTCCGGCGGCGAATCCGCCGGCGGGGCCAGGTCGATGTCGTCTGCTTGTAACCAAAGAGGCTTGAAGGCATCGGCGGCAGAGCGCGGGACATCGGGTACCAAGCGCGCGACCACTCGGCCGCGCCGCATGATCGCGATCGTCTCACCGGCTTCCACCGCGGCTAATAAGGCTGAAAATTTCGCTTTGGCTTCGACCACTTGTACGCTGCGCATGCTGAGCCCCAAGATATGACCATGTGGTCATTTTATGCCGGCCTTCGCGTTTCCACAATCCGATTCGGGGCTCGGGCGCCGGGCGTGCCGGAGGTGGTCGCCTCCATCAACCGACCGGTGAATCATCGGACGTGAAATCGCCTAAGCCCTGCGCAGGGTGTAGCATTCCGCCAACGAGCCGGGCGCACGGCGGCGGCCGTCGCAAGGCATCCATTCCGTCATCAGGACCATCATGTCGATTACCGAAAAACAAAAACGCTGGCTGAAGAAGCAATCACACCACCTGAAACCCGTCGTCACGCTCGGGCAGCACGGGCTCACGGAGTCCGTGCTCGCCGAGATCGAGCTGGCCTTGAGCCACCACGAGCTGCTGAAGGTGAAGGTCAATGCCGGCGATCGCGAGGAGCGCGACGCCGCGATCGCGCTGATCGGCGAGCGCACCGAGGCCGTTCTGGTCGGACGCATCGGTCATGTGGCGTCCTTCTACCGCGCCAACCCCGAAAAGCGCGATCCGATCCTGCTTCCGAACCTCTGAGACCCTCGCCGCGGCGAGCCCCGCCAGACCCGAAACCCGCCAACTCGCCGGTCGGAGCAGTCGGGTGAATCAGGCCCGCGGTATGGCATTCGGGGTGTGCTGCACGGTTGGTCGCGCCGCATTCACCATTCGGTTCGGGTGGGCGGGGCAGGTTGAGGTCATCGGAGGCGTTGTGGTGGATGCGCTGCGCTTATCCCATTACCCTACCGGCGGGTCTTGTGAACGAGGGTGGTTGCCGGGAAGGCATTTATCGACGCATAGGTGCGAATCAGCTCGACCCTTGCCGGGATGATTAGGTCATTGTCGGAAGAATGTGGCATGGGGCTTGAGCTACCGGGCCGCGAAGCATGGCCGAAGTCGAGCTGATATCACCGGAAGACATGGGGTCGGAGGCCCGCGATCGAGGTCGCGAAGTTTCAGTCCGTCCGCGGTCCGAAGCGGTCGAACGCGTAGACGAGTAGGAAGCCCAACGTGCAGGTCAAGAGCGCGCCGAGGACGAGCGGATCGCCCTCGTAACCGGAGGGCAGGACGTTGACCTCGGAGAGGATCTTCTCGGGCGTGAGTCCGTCGGCGGCCATCACGACCTGACCCGAGCTATCCCGCAGCCAGTCCTCGGCGTTGCGCCAGGGATAGACCTTGTTCAGCGAGCCGACCAGGAAGCCGGTCAGGATGGCGAGTGTGAGGCTTCTGTAGCGCTTGAAGGTCCAGGAGAGCAGGCGCGACATGCTCATCATCCCCGTCAGACAGCCCAGGGCGAAGACCGTCAAGATCAGGAGCTTATCCCACGAGAAGTCGACCATCAGCCCCTTGAGGGTGTCTTGGACGATGAACTGATACATCCCCAGCACCAGCAACATAAAGCTCCCGGAGACGCCCGGCAGCATGAGTGCCGAGATGGCGATGGCGCCACAGAGAAAGACGAACCATAGCGCCTCGTTGCCGCTTGCGGGCGTAAGCATGGTGATGCCGTAGGCCAGGATCGCGCCGAGGACGAAGAGCCCCGCCTCGCCGGCGCGCCATTGCGGGATGCGCCGGACCATGAAGAGGATCGAGGCGAGGATCAGCCCGAAGAAGAAGGCCCAGATCAGCGGCGGATAATGCTCGAGCATCCAGGAGACGCCGAAGACGCCGACCAGGATGCCCATCGCCATGCCGGCGAGCAGGAATGCCAGGAAGCCCCCGTCGAGCGCCCGCCAAATGCCGGCGAGTCCTTCGCGGCGATGCACGCCGATCAGCCCCGGACCGAACGCCTTCACGGCATTGAGCAGGCGCTCGTAGATGCCGCTGATGAAGGCGATGGTACCGCCGGACACACCGGGGATCACCTCCGCGACACCCATGGCACCACCCTTCAGGATCAGGCTCAAGCGCGACATCGTTTAACCTTAAATGATCAAAAAAGAAGTTACTTGAATCAACCATATACGTGATCGAGCGGGCGCGCTGGAGACGTCCATCGGAGGGCGCCGTTGCCCCGCGTTGCCGCGGTATGCAGCGATCGGCACGCACGCACCTCGGGACGCCCGCAATCGCCGGACGTCATCTTCTCATCCGGGACGAGAATCCGAAAGCGAGCGCCCGCACGACGGGACGGATCGGGTTCGGGTGATTTTCGGAAAAGCGGGGAGGATGGGTTTCGCTGCGCTCTCCCCATCCTACGCGTGAATCAGGTCTAGATCCGGCGCGGATAGAGCTCCGGCAGGGCCGTCGATGGATCGGACGCGGCTTCACACTCTTTGCGGGAGAGATATGGCGCGAGTGTCTGCCAGGAGCCGACACCGTCCCATGCGGCCCCGGTGCCTGCGTAGAGAGCTCGGTCGAGTTGTGCCAGTGTCTCGGCCGCCGCGGCATCGTCCAGCCGCAGAGCCAAGGCACCGAGCCCCGCCGGAACCTGCCCGCCGGCCCAGCGGACCCGCCCCCAAGCCAGCAAGGCCATGCGCGCGCCGCGGGCGTCGTTGTCCAGGCAGGCCTGCTCGACGCGCCGGCTTGCCTCGCGCAGCGCCTGCGGCGAGGCGCGGGTCTCGACTCGATCCAGGGACTCGCGACGACGCGATCCACGCTCGAGCCAGACGAGGGCGGCGAGCCAACCGAGAGCGATCAGGCCGAGCGCGCTAGCCCCGAGGCCAATCGGACCGGCGATCGCGCGACGTACCCAGTCCTCCGCCATCGACGGCCATCGGCCTGATTGTCGAGGCTCGGCGTCCTCGTCGACGCGATCCGGCACGGCGGCCGCGTCATCCGACGCCGGCTCGCCCGCGCTCGCCAACGACCGGGGCGACCCGTCGTCCGCGGTCCCGGCGGGCGCGGCGGCCACCTCCAGGGTCCGCGCGGGCACGATCGCCACCCGCTCGCGATCCTCGCGGGTATCCCACCAGGGCACACGCACCTCGGGAAGGGTTAACGGCCCGGAGCGGGTCGGCACCAAGGCCACCTCGAGGCTCCTGAGTCCGACCGGCGCACCCGCGCCGGACAGGTCCTCGGCGCCGGTCTGACCGGGGTAGATTTGCGCGCCGTCCGGCGGATCGAGCACGAGTGGAGGCAGCTGGGCGGCGGTGACGCCGCGCGCCGTGACCGTCAGGACACGCGTCACCGGCTCGCCGACCTGGAAACGCGGCGACGATGGGACCCACTCGTCCGAGATCTCGACGGACTCCGCCGGCAACCAGGGCGAGCTCGAGCCGTGCGGCTGCGCGCGGACCTGGATCTCCAGATCAGGCGCCCGCTCAACGACCCGCCGTCCGTTGGACGTCATCCCCGACAGTCCCGCGAAGGGTCCGGCGCCGAACAGCGCATCGAAATCGTCGACCGGACGACGACCGGCCGGCCGCGGTGCGGGCATGACCGCCTCGAGTCGCGGACCGCGGATCACGAGGGGTCCGCTCTGTAGCGGCACGACGAGGAAGCGTCGCTCGATGACTTGATAGCGCTGGCCGTCGATGACCTCGAGCGATGCACGGTCCTCGCCGTCGCGCTCGATCGTCGCACCCTCCACCCGGGGCTCGGAGAGGACCGCGCGCTGCGGCGCCTCGCGCTCGCGGTAGAGCACCTGGACGCGATAGTGAAACGCCTGCTGCACGTAGGGTGTGGCCTCGTCCGTCTCGGTCCGCACGAAGATCGGCTTCGGGCCGGCGGAGGGGTCATGGGCCGCGGCGTCCTCGACGACCTCGACCGTGAGCGGCGCGCTGTGCGCATCGCCCCAGGCCAGCGCGGGGATCTCCAGTTGACCCGATCGCTTGGGGGCGAGCTCGATGCGCCATTCGCGCGTGTGCGAGACGGATCCGTTCAGAACGCTCATGCGCTCGCTCTGGCTGCGACTCAGGATATCGAAATCCGCCTCCAGGACCTGGAGATCGGGCTCTCCGGAGAGGCGGCCGTCGCCGTAGAGCTGCAGGATCAGGGTCTCGTTCGCGGCGATGCGGTCGCGATCGATTTCGGCGCGAAGACTGTCGGCCAATGTCCCTTGGGCAAGCACCGCGACGGCGCAGAACAGCGGAAGCAGGACGGCGAGCAGCGGGTACCGCGGCCGCTTGGCCGTCGCGTCGTCTGCTCGTCGAGAAGAGGTCCGGTCGAGTCGAATCAAGTCATACATCCAGAGGTGGCGAGTCGGGTGGGCGACTGACGTGGGCGACTCAAGTTGCACCTTGTAAAGGCCGAGGCATCGGTGCGTGTGAAGATGTCGTTGTCGCGCATGACGCGTCTCAGGGCAAGCGCCCCTCGCGGCGCAGATGCTGCAGGAGAAACCGCTGCCGCAGCAAGCCGCCGGGGTCGTCCGGGACTCGGCGCAATTGAGCCTCCATTGCCTGCGTGCGTTCATGCGCCTCGGGGCCGAGCGCGTCCGACAAGGCGCTGTCCGAGTGCGCGGACTCGTCGGCCGTCAGATCCGAGGTTGTATCCGAGGGCTGCGCCGCTCCGCCGGGCGCGTCCTCCGGCAGCGAGACATCCTCGGGCTCGGCGATGTCGTCCGGACCGATGTCGCCGGGGTCCCCGGTCGGTCCGGACTTTCCGCTCGGTTGGGGTCCGGTCTCGGTTCGGTTCGGCGATGCCCGGTCGGACGACGGGTCGGCTCCCGGCTCGCCCGCGGCATCCGAGCCGTCGTGCTCGGCCGAATCGGATGCGGTCTCGGGCTCGGCGCCCTCATTGCCCTCACCCGCCTGCTCGCGCGAGTCCTCGGCGCTCTCGGCCGGATCCGCCGGCGCGTCGCCGCTGTCGGGCGCATCGGACGAATCTCCGCCGCCGCCCGAGGGCTCGTTGCCCGAGGAGCCTTGCGACCCCTCCGAGGGGTCGCCCTCGCCCGATTCGCCGCCCTCCGAGGACTCGGGCGGCCGGTCCCGCAGCGCCTCGAGCAGATCCAGGTTATGGCGCGCATCCGCATGTTCCGCATCGCGTTCCAGCACACGCTCGTAGGCGGCGATGGCTTCGTCGAGCCGTCCGAGACGTGCAAGTGCATTGCCGCGGTTGTAGTCCACATCCGAATCCGGCACGTCGGATAGGGCCGCGAGTGCGCGCTCGTAATCGCCGGCCCGATAGCTGGCGGCAGCACGCCAAGCCGGATCCCGAAACAGCTCGGCCGCCTCGGCGTTCGCGCCGGACTCGAATTGTCGGGCGGCCTGTTGATCGGGTCGCCACCAGAAGCCGGACCAATCCAAGGCCCACCCCGGGGACGGCGGCAGGATCATGACACAGGCGAGGATCGACAACAGCCAACCGCGCCTGAAGGCCAAGGCGGCGAAGGGCAAGAGTGCGAGCAAGAGCCAGGGGCCTTCCTCGCGCCATTGATCGGAGAGGAGCGAGGGCTCCTCGGTCAACTCCGCATCCATGGAGCCGAGGCCCATAAGTGCACGGGTGTCCGCGTCGCCGGCCTGCGACTCGACATAACGGCCGTTGCCGAGCCGGGCCAGCTCGCGCAGGTCGGACTCGGGCAAGCGTGCGATCCGGACCCCGCCGTCGCGGTCGGGCTCGAAACCACGCGTCCCGTCCGAGGCCAGGGGCACCGGCGCGCCGTCGAAGGTGCCGACCGCGAGCACGGAGACGCGATGTCCGCCGGCCACCAACGCCTGCACGGCAAATCGGCCCGCGGCCATGTCGCCGACCCCGTCGGTCACCAGAATGATGTCGCCGCGATGGGCGGAGGCGCGCCCAAGCAACTCCCCGGCCGCGTTCAAGGCCCGAGCGGTGTCGCGCCTGCCCTGCACCGGGATGAGGTCGGTCGTGAGCTGGGGCACCTGGACCGAGATGGTCGCCGCATCCCGCGTCAGGGGCGAGACGACGAAGGGCTCCGGACCGAAGGCGAGCAGGGCGATCTGGCCTTCCTGCGATGCCGTCAGGAGATCCATGACCTCGAAGCGGGCGCGCGCCAGACGGGATGGCCGCAGATCGGCTGCGTTCATGCTCGGGGAGAGGTCGAGCAGGATAACCCGCGCCGCACTAGTCCCGTAGACGGGCTGCGCGACGCGCTCCCAGGCCGGTCCGGCCAACGCCAGCGTCGCCAGGAGCCAACCGAAACCCAAGAGCCACAGCGGCAGGCGTCGCGGTGCACGATCCGCACCCACCAGGAGATGCGGCAGCAGATGGGCATCGACCAGGCGGCGCCACACCAGCGCCCCGGCCGGCCGTCGCCACAGCGCCGCGAGCAGGATCAACGCCGGGATCAGGGCCAGCAGCCACATGGGACGCAGAAACTGCAACTCAGGCCACACGACGGCGTGCCCCCGCGGACAGCAGCGGCGCGGCGGCCAACCCAAAGCTCAGGAGCAGCGCACCGGCCGCCGGCCACATGTAAAGCGAGCGCCTCGGCGTGAGCGAGCGCTCGTCGCGCTCGCTCGGCTCGAGACGGTCGAGCTCGGCGTAGATCTCTTCGAGCTGCTCGCGGGCATGGGCGGAGAAAAAGCGCCCGCCGGTCATCTCGGCGATGCGCTCGAGCGTCGCCGGATCGAAATCGCTGCCCGCGCGCGCCGCACCGGCACCAAAGGGCGAGCGCGACTGCGCCATCCCACCGCCGAGTCCGCCGCCGATTCCGATGGTGTAGACGCGCACGCCCGCCTGAACCGCCAGCTGCGCGGCCGCCAGCGGTTCGATGTGTCCGGCGTTGTTGGCGCCGTCGGTCATGAGAATGACGACGCGATTGTCCTCCGGCTGG
This sequence comes from Thiocapsa sp. UBA6158, assembly GCF_002423035.1. Lineage (GTDB taxonomy): Bacteria > Pseudomonadota > Gammaproteobacteria > Chromatiales > Chromatiaceae > Thiocapsa. Next base: position 36,298 of record NZ_DIUM01000041.1, on the reverse strand, counting down.
TCGCGCAGATGCTTGACCGCCAGCGCAAGGGCATCGCCGACCGCGGTCTCGCGACCGGCCAGCCCGACCACCGCCTCGCTCAGCATGGTCCCGACCGTGGTGCGATCGAAGGTGAGCGGGGTCATCAGATAGGCCCGGGAGCCGAAGAGGATGAGTCCGAGACGATCCTGCTCGCGCCGCGCGATGAATCGCTCCGCGACCGCTTTGACGAGTGCGATGCGCGAGACCATGCGGTTGTTCAGCTCGTAGTCGGCCACCTCCATGCTCCCGGAGATGTCGAGCGCGATCATGAGGTCACGGCCCGAGACCGGGAGTCTGACGGGATCGGAAACCCATTCGGGACGCGCCGCGGCGAGCACCAAGAGGACCCAGGCGACCAGGGCGAGGATGAGGCGCGGGCTCAGCGAGCCGGTGCCTCGGGTGCCCCGCGCGACCTCCGCCGCGAGGTTCGGATCCAGGTGGAAGCGCAGGGCCGCGCCCTGCTCGTCGGGGGCGCGCGGAAGCCAGGTCGCCAGGAGCGGGAGAGGGAGGGCGAGCAGCACTAGGGGCCAGGCCAGCGTGATCATGCTGAGACGCGCTCGAGGAGTGTTTGAATCGTCATCGCAGGGCCTCGAGATCGCGCGACCTGCCCGCCTTGGAGGAGCGCGTTTCAGAAGGCTTTAGGAACTCTACCCATCCTACGCGTGAATCAAGGTGTTCAGGTTGTTTCCGAAGCGCCATTTAGGGTGATCTCGCTGCAAGGGAGGGATCTTCGGCCTCTTGGGCGGCATGTGTTGCACTCGACGTGCGAACGGTGGGACCGCCGTGGCGACGGTTGGCGCGGATCCAGGTTTCCGCCAGCGCGGCCAGGGCATCCGGATTGGGTGGTGGATCGCCGGCGCGGCTCCCGCCGTAGACCAGGTCGGCGAGTGCCCGACCCGGTCCGTGACGAAAGCCATCGCCGCCGCCGGTCGCATCCAGGAAGGCGAGCCAGGCTTCCCCGGTGAGTCCGGCGACCTGCTCGCGCGGAAAGCGTGCGAGCGCAAACCGGCGCAGCAGGCGCGAGAGTGCGGCAATGAAGGCGCGGGTGTCGCCGTCCGCCTGGACAGTCTCCCGCAGCGCGGCGAGTTCGCGCAGGGCCGAACGGGCGGCGGCACCCCGACGCCGATGTCCACGCCAGCGCACGCCGGCCAGCCACAGCAGAACGACCAGGAGCACGGCGGCGGAGATCCACCAACCGGGGGCCGGCGGCCACCATTGGATGGGATCCGGCAGATGCCAGTCGCGCAATTGCGCCAGCGGATCGGCGTTCACGCGAAGCCCCCCGTTGCGGGCAAGCGCCCTCGCCCGCCGAGACCGAGCGCCAGTGCGGGACCGACCGGGACATTGGCGGTCAGGCGCAGCAGGTGGGCGCGGTTGCGTCGGGCCAGTCGTTCGAGTGTCTCCATCCGGGTCCGAAAGAGGTCTTCATACGCCTCGCGGCTCCCGGAACGGGTCAGATCCAGTAGGCCGCGCCGACGCCCGTCGGTCACGGGATAGCGTCCGGATGGCGGCGCCTGGATCTCGATACTGTCGTGGACCGGCAAGAGGATGACCTCGCAGCCGGCGGCCAGCTCGGTCATCCAGCGTGTCTGCCCGCGCAGGATATCGGCGAAATCGCTGATCACGGCGACCAGGCTGCCGGGGCGCACCAGCCTGACGAGATATCCGGCGGCCTCGGCGAGCGAGCCGTAGCCGCGAGCCTGGCCGGATGATTCGACCTCCGCGGAGAAGGCGGGCGTCGGGCTCGCCAGACGGTCGAGGAGCGGCAGGAGTCCCCCGGCACGCGAGGCCGGGCGGCGCTCCAGATGCCGGGTCTCGTCGAAGACCAGCCCCCCGACCCGATCGCCGCGATCCACGGCGGCCCAGCCGAGCAGCGCCGCCGCGCGCGCGGCAACGACGGACTTGAAGGCGATGCGGGTGCCGAAGCGCATGGTCGACCCTTGGTCGACCAGCAGCCAGACCGGGCGCTCGCGCTCCTCCCGGAAGAGCTTCACGTGCGGACGACCGACCCGGGCCGTGACACGCCAGTCCATGTTGCGCGGGTCGTCGCCGGGCTGATAGACGCGCGATTCGTCGAACTCCATGCCGCGCCCGCGAAAGCGCGCCACATGGCCGCCGGTGCGCGTCGCCAAGACTCGGCCGCGCGGCGCGAGATCGAGCCGCCGCGCCTGCTCGCGCAGGGCGATCAGCTCGGTCAGCTCGGGGAGGACGCCGTCGTTTTGCGCATAAGGCGTCTTCGCGTCCTTCCCGCTCGGGGGATTCGATCGCATGCCGACCACCGCCTAAGGCGCCGGGACGCGCGCGAGCAATGCCTCGATGAAGTCGTCCGGCCGGCGGCCTTCCGCCTCCATCTCGTAGGACAGGAGCACGCGATGACGCAGCACATCGGGGGCGAGCGACTGGATATCCTCGGGCGAAACGAAGTGACGCCCGTTCAGCCAGGCCAGCGCGCGCGAGCAGCGGTCCAGGGCGATGGTCGCGCGCGGGCTCGCGCCGAAGCGCAGCCAACCGGCCAGGTCGGGCGAATAGGCCTCGGGCTTGCGGGTCGCCATCACAAGGTGAACCAGATAATCCTCGACCTCGGGGGCCATGTAGAGCTCGAGTATGGCGTGTCGGGCGGCGAAGACGCTGGCCTGACTCAGGACGACGCCCGGCGACGCCGCGCGATCGCGCCGGGCCTCCTCACGATTGAGCCGCAGGATGGCTCGCTCGGTCTCGATATCCGGATAGTCGACCCGGACGTGCATCAGGAACCGATCGAGCTGGGCCTCGGGCAGCGGATAGGTGCCTTCCTGCTCGATCGGGTTCTGGGTCGCCATGACCAGAAAGAGCCGCGGCAGCGGGTAGGTCTCGCGACCGACGGTCACCTGACGCTCGCCCATCGCCTCGAGCAGGGCGGACTGCACCTTGGCCGGCGCGCGATTGACCTCGTCGGCAAGCAGCAGATTGTGGAAGATGGGGCCGCGGTCGAAGCGAAAGGTCCCGTCTTGTGGGCGATAGACCTCGGTCCCGGTCAGATCCGCCGGCAAGAGATCCGGGGTGAACTGGATGCGATGGAAATCGCCCTCGAGCCCGGCCGCAAGCTCCTTCACGGCCGTGGTCTTAGCCAGGCCCGGGGCGCCCTCGACCAACAGATGGCCGTCGGCGAGCAGGGCGATGAGTAGCCGATCGATCAGGCCGCGCTGACCGAGGATGGTCTCGCCGACCTGCTGTCTCAGTGCGGAAAACTCGGCCGCGAGTGAATCAGGCGAGGTGTCGGCAACAGCGAATCCGGGTGTAGATGCGGCCGTGGTTGCGGCGGCGCGTTTCAAGGCGGTGATCTGATCCAAGGTCGTCGGCTCCTCCATCGTGGTGTCGTCTCGGACGCCATCGGCCCGTGCCGTCATGCGTCTCTTCTGTTGTCGGCGTTCCGGGCGTCGGGAGTCAGTCACGGCGTAGGATGGGTAGAGCGACAGCGAAACCCATCCGGCCCGCGCCAAGGGCACCGGACCGAAACCCGGCGATGCGGCGGTTTGGAGGATGGGTTTCGCTGCGCTCTATCCATCCCGTTCACCAAGTGCTCACCTTGTTTGCGAATCGTCTCTTAAGGCGATTTCCGAGAAATAAGTATCCTGACTGGACGTGTCCAAACGACCTTAAGGGCTGTCAGTGCGAATAAATTCGCACCTACACCCGCTGGCTGCTTTTCCGGAAATCGCCTTCGCTCCCGAAACACCCGGTGCTTTCTAAACGCTCGGGCAGCCCGGCATCGATCGAGAGCAGATCCCGTGGATGGCGGCACTGAAAATCAGGCCCGGCGGCCGCCAAACTCTCCAATGGCGTGTAGCCCCAGGCCACGGCGGCGAAGCGGACCCCGGCATCGCGCGCCGCCTCCAGATCGCGCAGCTCGTCGCCCACATAGACCAGGCACCGGGGGTCGATCCTCTGCGCGCGGGCCTGCCGGCGCAATGCACTGGCCTTGCCGAAGAGACCGGTTCCGCCGTTCACGGCATCCAGGCCGGGTAGCCGATGCCGTCGAACGTACTCATTCACGCTCGCCCGAGCGTTGGACGACAGGATACCCAGCCGATGCCCGCGTTGCAGCAGCGTCTCGAGCACCTCGCCGATACCCTCGATCGGGGCCGTCTCCATCAAATCGGCACGCATGGCACGGCGCATCCGTGTCGCCAGTTGCGGCAGCCGATACACGGGTACGCCAAGGGCATGCACCACCTCGAGCGCGTGCATCCCTCTGAGTCGCTCAAGTCGTTCCCGACTCAGCGGAGCGCACCCGAACTCCGGGCCGACCTGCCGAAAGGCCGTGAAGGCGACCTCGAGACTGTCGACAAGGGTACCGTCGAAATCGAACAGGATGTGAACCGACATCCGTCCCTCCTGAACTGCGCCTCACCATCGCCGTTGGCCGCGACGAGGCCGAACAACGCGACACACGACGCCTGTCACCCCGGGCGCGGTTCAGTTGCGGTTCAGCCCTTGAAGCCGATCTTCTTATGTGTCCCGTCGCAAAACGGCTTGTTCTTCGAGGCCCCGCAGCGACAGAGAAACGCCTTCTCGCCCTGCCAAGCGAGCCGACCGCTGCCGGCGCGGATGCTCAGGTTTCCGGTCAGTGCCAGCGGGCCGTCGGGCCGCAACTCGACCTTGAGCTTCCCGCCCGTCGCGGTCAGTCCGGGTCCCTTCTCGCCCACGGCGCCAAAGTCCTCGAACTTGGCCTCGAGATGACTGTTGTCGCAGAACGGCTTGTTCTTGGAAGCCCCGCACCGACAGAGCGCCGCGCGGAAGCGCACGCCGGGCATGTCGTCCCCGGCACCTTCGATCTGCAGATCGCCGGTGAGATAGAGCGGGCCGTTGTAGGCGACCGTCAGACTATTTTCCGCGGGCGGCGCCTCGGAAATGCCGGCCTTGTCGGTGTAGGTCAAGGCGCCGCTCGGACAGCGCTCGATGATCTCGCGGACCTCCGCCTTGGAGACCAGGTCCGGCATGCACCAGGGCTGACGCTCGGCCACGAAGAGGTCGCCCGCGGAGTGTCCGCATTCGCCGACGTGGATGCAGAGCCGTGCGTCGAAGCGGACGTCGATCTCCTTCCCCGCGAAGTCCAATGGTTGTTTCTTGCTCATGCGTGCCTCGATGGGATAGGCCGGGACCCGGCCCGCGCTGTTCCGGGGCGATCCGCCGACGGTGTGGGATTGATGGAAGCTCGGACCGGGAAAACGCAACGACCCCGGTGATTCGCAAGCGCGCGGCCGCAGCCGTCATGCTCCAGTTAGTGTGGGGGCCCGCGAAGGAACAGGCAACGCCCGGAACGGCGCCGCGTTGCGCACGGATTCGACTCGGCTCACGTGAACTTTGAACGCGGTCGCGGATCGGATCCGCAGCACGGCTTTCGGGTTATCATGCCGAGCGATCCGGTCGCGAACTCCGCCGCTCAACCGCCGATAGCCATCGCCGAGACAGCCCGCAGGCAACACCCCGGCCCGGATCCTTCGCCTTCCACCCCAATCGCGCGGATCCGCCCCGATGCCGAATCTGAACATGAAGCACCTGCGCTACTTTTGGGCCGTCGCGACGCACGGATCCATTGCCCGCGCCTCCGAGGTCCTGCACCTCACACCCCAGACCATCAGCGGACAGCTGCGCGAGCTCGAGGAGCAGATCGGGGCGAAGCTGTTCGGCAAATCCGGGCGCAACCTTGCGTTGACCGAAAGCGGACAGGTGGTCTTCTCCTATGCCGACGAGATCTTCAGGCTGACGAGCGAGCTGCAGGACGTGGTCTCGGGCCGTCCGCCGGCCTCCGGCATCACCTTCAGGGTCGGAATCGCCATGGTCGTGCCCAAGCTGCTCGCCTATCGCGTCTTGGCGCCCGTGCTGGCGCTCCCTGAACCCGTGCGCCTGGTCTGTCACGAGGCACCTCTGACGGACCTCTTGGCCGATCTCTCGGTGCACAAACTCGACCTGGTCCTCGCCGACAGCCCGGTGAATCCGGCGCTCAACATCCGTGCCTACAATCATGTCCTGGGCGAATCCGGGATCAGCTTTTTCGCCGTCCCGGACCTCGCGGCACGCCATCGCGAGGACTTTCCGCGCTCGCTCGACGGCGCACCGATGCTGATGCCGACGGGCTCGAGCGCACTCTTTCGCGCACTCGAGCATTGGTTCGACCGACACGAGGTGAAGCCGCGCATCGTCGCGGAGTTCGAAGACCGCGCCCTCATGAAGGCCTTCGGCGAGGCCGGGGTCGGGATCTTCACGACACCGACCGCGGTGGAGCAGGACATCCTCCAAAAGTACCGTGTCGCGCTGATCGCCCGGGTCGACGACATCAAGGAGCGCTATTATGCCATCTCGGCCGAGCGCCATATCAAGCATCCGGCGGTCTCGACGATCACGGAGTCGGCACGGCATGACCTCTTTGCCATGCGGGGGTGAGGTGCTCGGAACGTCGGGGGGTCAGACCCCGTGGAGTCGGTCTCCCGAAACACCTGCAATGGCGTGGATGCGCCGCGGTGGAGGTCCCGCGGAGACGGCTCAGACCTTTTTGAGAAAACAGGTCTTGAGCACCAAACCCTTCACCTTGTCCGCGTTGCACTCGATGTCCTCTTCATCCGAGGTCAGGCGAATATTCTTGATCACAGTGCCTCGCTTGAGTGTCACGGAGGTGCCCTTCACCTTCAGATCCTTGATGAGCTGAACCGAATCGCCGTTGTCGAGCGCTGTTCCGTTGCTGTCTTTGACGTTCATTCCTCGATCCTGAATGCTTGTTTTAAAATGGGTTTTTAGGCGTGTCGGGGTTGGCGGCTCGCTCGAAGCGGTGACCGGACCGCAACAGTTATGGCATCCGGGCTCGCATGCGAAGGTCGGGGTCTTGCGGCGGAGCGCCTCGATCATCCGGTCGTTGCGGTTCATCGTCCATCGCCTTCTCGCGCAGCTGTCGTTCGACTCTCGGGTCTTCACCGTCACCGAAATACGATTAGCATCCCGAATCCATTAGATCATGCCTCGGCGGGGTCCGGTGCCGTTGTCGTCCGAGGAGTCGCACCGGATCGCGTCGGGGTGACGGAACACCGCCCGTATCGGGACAAGCAATCCAACGAGATACCACGCCGTGCAGCAGCAACCGACGCTTTTGGAGTTACCGGGTGAGGGGTTGGGTGAGCACGGCCGTCTACGCGTTCTCGAATCAGCGACCTGCGACCCGGAGCGGCTCTACGAGCGCATCTTGAGCGGGCGCTACGGCAAGCCGTTCATCGTCGAAGACGGCCGGACCCGGCGCCTTTTCTTCAGTCTGCGTTTCGTGCAAAGCTCCATGCGCATCGCGGATCCGTTCGCCCTGGATTTCGCCTACACGCGCAAGATGATGGCCTTCCTGTTGTTCGTGCCCGAGCCCGAGCATGTCGTGATGGTCGGCCTCGGCGGCGGCTCCATGGCGAAATTCTGTCACCGCCATCTGCCGCGCACACGCCTGACCGCGGTCGAGGTCAACGCCGATGTCATCGCCCTGAGTGCCGAGTTCGGCGTACCCCGCGACGAGCGCCTGATCATCGTGCGTGCCGACGCCGCCGACTATCTTCCCACCGACGAGAGCGACACCGACGTCCTGCTGCTGGACGGATTCGACGCCGACGGGATCTCGCCGGCGTTCCTCAGTCGCGATTTCTACGCAGCGGCCCGCTGTCGGCTCCGGCCCGGCGGCGTGCTGGTCGCCAACTTCTGCGGATCCCCCGACGGATGGCATCCGCATTTCATGCTCCTCGACGAGGTCTTCGAGGGCCGGGTGCACCTCGGGCGGGTCACCAACGACGACAACTACATTGCCTTCGCGTTCGCCGATGCCGGATTCCCCATCGACTGGGCGTGTCTGGATGAACGCGCAATCACGCTGAATCACCTGTTTCCGCTCGATTTTCGCATCCTTGTGGAGCGACTCCGCGACGGCGCCGATCTGCGTCGAAAGCTTCGGAGGCGACCGCAAAGGACGTCTTGGTCCCGAGAGCCGAAACGCGGCTGAAGGAGTATTTCGATGACCAGGGTCTCGATCGTGAGGACAGGACCGCATGCGCGGGCGCGGATTGGCGAGCCGGGAGTGAACCCTCGAGGCTCCGCCGTATCAAATCCGAGCGCACTGCTGCGATAATCGCGTCGGATGTCCGATTCCGGACGCCGCCCTTCTCATCGATCGACACGAGGACGAGACCATGACCAAGAACACCATCACCCCTGCCGCTGCCCTGGTCGGTGCTGCCCTCGTCGGCAGCCTCGGCGCCCTTGGCGTTGCACAAGCCGCAGATAACCCCTTCTCCGCTCAGCCGCTCGACGCAGGCTACATGCAGCTCGCCGGTGCCGACACCGAAGGCAAGTGCGGCGAAGGCAAATGCGGCGGGACCAAGGATGCGGAAGGCAAATGCGGGGAGGGCAAGTGCGGTGCCGACAAGGGCACCGAGGGCAAGTGCGGCGCCGACAAGGGTAAAGACGGCACATCCGGCAGCGCCACCTGACGCGGCCTCGCCGGCGACCATGAGCCCTTCACCTGCCGCGTTCATGGCGCCGGTCTCGGCCGGCGCGCACGCCTTGCGCTGCGCTTCTCCTCGGCGATAGCACTCGCCACCCCGCCCCGAGGGGAAATCGTCTGGTACAGCCTCGCTCCGACCGAGTAGTATCGACGACCCCGCACGCCACCGCGGAAGAACCCATCCGCAACAGGCTCGTACTTTGTTCCGGCCCCGTCGGTGTGCATGCTCCAATCACCCGAACAACCGGAACCCTGCCCTCATGGCCTCGAATTACGAAAGCTTCTTTACCCTCGGCCGCTTCGGTGTTGTCGGACACACGACAGCCAAGCCCTTTCCGCTGATCAGTTACCGGCGGTTGAAGGCGATGGGGAAAATCGTCTATCCGATCGACCCCAGCACGATGCTTGTCGACCGTGATCCCGCGTATCCCACGCTCGCATCCTTACCTCAACCCGTCGATGGTCTCATCATCGAGGTGCCGAAGGCGGAAACCGCAGGCTGGGTTGCCGCAGCTGCGGATGCGGGGATCGGCCATGTCTGGATCCACATGGCTCACGAGACCCCCGAGGCGGTGGCACTGGCTGCGGAGAAAGGCATCAATCTGCGCACCGGGACCTGCGCCGTCATGTATCTGAACCCGGGCATGTCTTACCACGGGATCCACAAGCTCATCATGAAGCTGACCGGGAAGTATTGACACGCGAGCAGCGATCGCCCCGAGATTGACCTGCGTGCCGTCGGCGACCTGTCCTCCGCTGATGGAGGCGTCATGGTCAGGCTCGGCAGGCGGATGGGTGCGAAGGTCGACCCGATCGGCGAGAGCTGTCGCTGTCGATCCATTCAACCCCTTCTCCTTCTTCGAGCATCACTTCGAGCCGCTCGCGGCGGGTTTCGACACCAGCTGCGACAACAACAGCCCGTCCCGCCGGCTGAGCTGGTGATCGCCGGCCACCACTTGGATGTCGGCCCGGCCACTCAGCGCCGGGACCCGGCGAAGATCCTGACTGGGGGCCGGCACGACCTGGTCGCCCGGCATCCCGATCGCGGCCCCACGGACCACTCCGACGTAAGCGATGTCGGGGTGCGGGCGAGCGTTCAGCCAGTACAGCAGGTTGCCGGGCACCGGTGGGGATAGGTCCGCGAGGACGCCGCGCGAAGACTGTACGGTGCGATACAGGTCGTCTCCCACCTTGCGCTCGACGAACCAGCGTTTGATGCCGCCGAACAGTCCGCTGTCGTCGGTCGCATCCAGCGCCTGCCAAGCGCGCTCGGTACCCAGATGGGGGGCGGCGATGGTGATGAGCCGGGTGACCGTGCCCGCCCCGTAGTTCACCAGTGCAAGCCGTGCCACGACGCCGCCGGCCGAGTGCCCGACGAGGTCGACCGAGTCCGTCGGATGCCGTTGCGCGATGGCGCCGAGCATCCCGCCGAGAAAGTGCGCCTGCACCATCAGCGGAGCGGTGGAGGGCAAGTCGACCGTGTAGATTGCGAACTCCCCTGCCGACTGCCCGACCGGCTCCAGCCGCACGCCGGACGGGGTCGACCGCCAGTTGCCGGCGACTCTCCAGCCAGCCTCTTCCAGCACCGGCAAGACTCCGCTCTGCTGCCAGGATGCAGAATCGCCGAGGTACCCGTGCACCGGCACCAGAATCCGACCCGCGCCGGCTGAGCCGGCGAACGCCAGCCCAAGCGCGCAACATGAGACCAGCCACCACCCACCATACCAACGCTTCATACTTCGTCCTCCGGGTTGATCGGGCGGCCGACGCCTGCGATCTCACGAGAATACCCTTGAAACGCCCCTGAAACAGGTGTCCGACCAGCCCATGACGACGATTGACCCGCCGGGTGAAGACGCCGTTGAGCTACCGCATACACATCAGCCTAGGCCAGGGTAGAAAAACCGACGCTTTCACACTAAACTCCAGCGGCCTGGCGGGGCACTCGTGCGTTTACGTAAGCCCTTACTAAAGAAGCGCTGTCGTGCATATAAAGCCCCGATGCACCGACCCTTCGCGAGGCATTCAGACTCAGTGAGAGACCACCGTTTTGCACGGCGGCCAACCGGGGTCTTTGCCGTCCGATCCCCAAGTTTCCAGACCGATCTTCATCGCGGTGGGACGTCGATATGAACACAGCAATCGAGATCGAAATGATCGAGTCAGGCATCGAGACGCGGATTGGTCCCGGTGACTCCTTCGAGATTCCCCCGGGCCACGATGCGTATGTCGACGGGAATGACCGCGTCGAACTGATTCCCTTCGCGCCACCCGAACATCAGCACTGAGTCACATCAACGCGGACGTTGTCCTGGCGGGCCAACTGATCTGCCGACGCGCGACCTTTCCCCGACCAACGGGGTCTTCGTCGATTCGGGAGCGTCGCGGGCCGCGGAGAGACCGCGCTTCGCGTCCTTCTTGCCGAAACAGGCGGGGGCGACACGATGATCGGCGACAGCCGTCGGTTGCCAGGGCGCCGCGACATCGCACCAGGCATTCGTCGCCAATGTCATGACGCCGGGGAACGGACGCCCCCGGCCTGACGGCCCGCCGTTCGAGTGCAACTCGGCGATCCATACGCCGGTGGTGAATCCGCATCGGTGGAAACGACGGGCACAACGATCACGAACCGAGACGAGCATAAGCCGATTGGACACCACAGAGACCCCTTATCTGCGCGCCTTTCGCGGCAGCTTCACCTCCGCGTTGCGCTGGCATCAGCTCGACGCTCTCTGGGCGCGGATCGATGAACGTGCGGATGCGGGCTGGTATCTCTACGCGGTCGGCGAGCCGCCGCCGACTGCGGCGACGGATGCGGCCGGTGTCAGGACCTTCGTCGCTGAGATCGACCGGCTGCTGCGCGCCGAGCATCGCGAGGACTATTGCGGCATCGTCTATGCCGACGATCCGCGCGCACCGACCTTTGTCAAGATCTATGATCCGAACAATCTGGGCGTGGTGTGCGGTTTCAGCGACGCCCCTCCCCTGCCCGGCTGGGTCATGAGCCTGATTCCGCCGGTTGACCTCCCGAGCACGCGTCCCCCGCCGAAGAACCGGCGGCGTTGGTGGAATCGATTGTTCGGATAGGCGAAGCTCGGATCCGAGTGGAACGCCGATTCGGCATCGCCCATCGGCAACGCAATCCCCGGATGGAGGCACGACGCGATGGATCCGAATCAGGCGTTCTCGATGCGTGTGGACGATCGCGAGGTATCGAGTCCGGTCCTCGCGGCCTTGCGTCGTCACCCGGAATTCCGAATCCAGGTCGAGCGCCTTACGGTCGGCGACTACCTGATCGACGACAGCCTCCTCTTCGAGCGCAAGACGCTCATGGATCTCGCGGCCTCGATCAAGGACGGGCGTCTCTTCGCACAGGCCGAACGTCTGGCGAGTGCCGGGCCGCGCGGTGCGCTGATCCTTGAAGGGACCGCGAAGGATCTGACCGAGAGCCGCATGAGGCGCGAGGCGATCCAGGGCGCGCTCGTGACACTGACGTTGTTCTTCGGTCTGCCGCTGCTACGCGCTCGGGATCCGGATGAATCCGCCCGGCTGATGCTCTTCGCGGCGCGTCAGCAACGTTCGTTCGCCAGGGGCGCAATCCCGCGACACGGCGAGCGGCCACGCGGGAAGGCGCGTCTCCAGAACCATATCCTGCAAGGGCTGCCGCGGATCGGACCCGAGCGGGCGAAACGACTGATCGAGCACTTCGGCAGTATCGAGGCCGTCATCGCGGCGGATGCCCGGGCATTGACCGAAGTGCCCGGCATCGGCGATCGGGTCGCCGAGACGATCCGCTGGGCGGTGCGTGAAATCCCGACCGGTATATACTCAGCGACTTTTCCGAGTTGGAGCAAAACGATGGCGCAAGGCGCAATCAAGAAGGTGGTGCTGGCCTACTCCGGGGGTCTGGATACCTCGGTCATTCTCAAGTGGCTGCAGGAGGAGTACGGCTGCGAGGTCGTGACCTTCACCGCGGACATCGGCCAGGGCGAGGAGCTCGAGCCGGCGCGCGCCAAGGCCACTGCAGCGGGTGTGAAGGAGATCTATATCGACGATCTCCGCGAGGAGTTCGTGCGCGATTTCGTCTTCCCCATGTTCCGCGCCAACGCGATCTACGAAGGCGAGTATCTGCTCGGGACCTCGATCGCGCGGCCCTTGATCGGCAAGCGTCTGATCGAGATCGCCGCCGAGACCGGTGCCGACGCCATCTCGCACGGCGCGACCGGCAAGGGCAACG
>NZ_DIUM01000041.1:0-23478 GCF_002423035.1 Thiocapsa sp. UBA6158 | reverse complement strand
TGGACGCCAATCTGCTGCACATCTCATACGAAGGCTACGACCTGGAGGATCCCTGGGTCGAGCCGGGTGCGGACATGTGGCGCTGGAGCGTCGCGCCGCAGGACGCACCGGATCAGCCGACCGTCATCGAGCTGATGTTCGAGCGCGGCGATTGTGTCGGGATCGACGGGCAGCGGATGTCCCCGGCCGAGATCCTCGCCGAGCTGAACCGCATCGGCGGGGCCAACGGCATCGGGCGCAGCGATATCGTGGAGAACCGCTATGTCGGCATGAAGTNNGAAAACCGTTATGTCGGCATGAAGTCGCGCGGCTGCTACGAGACCCCCGGCGGTACCATCCTGCTCAAGGCCCATCGCGCGATGGAGTCCCTGACGCTCGACCGCGAGGCCGCGCACCTCAAGGACGAGCTGATGCCGCGTTACGCGAGCCTCGTCTACAACGGCTATTGGTTCGCGCCCGAGCGGCTGATGCTTCAGGCCGCGATCGACGCCACCCAAGAGGTGGTCAACGGCGTCGTGCGCCTGCGGCTCTACAAGGGCAACGTGATGGTGGTCGGGCGCAAGTCAGAGACCAACAGCCTGTTCGATGCCTCGATCGCGACCTTCGAAGAGGATGCCGGGGCCTACGATCAAAAGGATGCGACCGGGTTTATCCGGTTGAATGCGCTGAGGTTGCGGGTGGCGGGGCGCAAAAACCGCCCCTAAACCGCGTCCGAGGTGACCTGCCTGGCCGGGGGCAATCCCGGCCTTGTCGCCGTCCAGTGCGTTGGCCAGACGCGGTTTAGGATAAAAAAGCGTTTCGGGAGAAGCACTTTAAAATCCTGAAGCGCGTCCGGCGACGAGTTGTTTGGATGCGCAGAGGCTCGCACATCCAGCCGAGATAGAAGAGGCACCCGGGACGCGCTTCAGCGAGGCTCAATGCGCAGTAGAGACCCCTCGCCCGAGTCGATCAGCACATAAAGATAACCGTCCGGCCCCTGCCGGACGTCTCTCACGCGATTGCCGATGGTGAGCTTTTCCTCGTCGACGACCTTCGTGCCGTCCAGGACGATGCGACGCACCTCTCCGAAGACCAGGGCCCCGCTGAAGAGGTTGCCTTGCCAGCCCGGATAGCGATCGCCGGTGTAGAGCACCAGTCCGCTCGGCGCCTTGGAGGGTGTCCAGTTGATCAGCGGGTCGACCACCCCGGGACGACTGGTCTCGTCGGAGACGCGCGGCCCGCGGTATTCCATGCTGTAAGTGACCTCGGGCCAACCATAGTTCTTGCCGGGCTCGATCAGGTTGAGCTCGTCGCCGCCGCGGGAACCGTGCTCGTTGGCCCAGACGTGTCCGCTCGCGGGATCCAGGGCAAGACCCTGGATATTGCGGTGGCCGTAGCTGTAGATCTCAGGTCGCGCACCCTTTCGATCGATGAAGGGGTTGTCGGGATGAGGGCGTCCGTCCTCGGTCAACCGCAAGACCTTGCCGAAGTGCGTTTCGAGGCGTTGCGCCTGATCGCGGATGTTGCTGCCTGCAAAGGAAATCGGCGGATTGCCGCCGTCGCCGATACTCATGAGCAGGCTCTTGTCCGGCAGCCAAAGCAGGCGCGAGCCGAAGTGTTGTCCACCGCTCTTGACGTCGGCGTTCGTGAAAATCACATCGACATCCCGCAGCCGGTTGCCGTCGAGCCGTCCGCGTGCGAGCGCGGTGAGGTTGGCATCCCGGGTCCCGGTCGCGAAGGTGAGATAGACCAGCTGGTTGCGCTCGAAATCCGGATGCAGGGCGACATCCAACAGACCGCCTTGGCCGTAGGACAACACGGGAGGCAGACCATCGACAGGCTCGCGCGTCAAGGCGCCGTCGCGCAGGATTCGCAGACGCCCCGGGCGCTCGGTGATCAGCGCCGATCCGTCCGGGAGCCAGACGATGGACCAGGGATGCTCCAGCCCTCGCACCACCACCTCGGTGCTCCACCCCTTCGCCTCGGGTACGTCCGCGGTGGGTTTGACCGGACCTTCGACCGGTGCGCAGTGGGCGAGCGGGAGCCAGAGCGACCCAAGGACCGCGAGCAAGATCGGGCGGATCACGGGGTCGCCTCCTCGGTGGTCTCGGTCGGGCTCGCCGCTGGCCGGTCAGGCAGTTCGGACGGCGACTCCCCGCGCGCCTTCATGGTCTCGAAGGGATCCGGAGCCGTGCGCGTATACCCGGCCGCGCCGATCTTCTCCAGATAGTCGAACCAAAACGGCTGCCAGGCCCGCCCGAGTTTGTAGAGGTATTCCCAGTCATAGAGACCGGACTTGTGGCCGTCGTCGAAGAAGATCTTCACCGCATAGCTACCGACCTGCTGCAGGTCGGTGATGTTGACCTCTTCCTTCTTGACCTGGAGCTTCGCGGTGCTCGGCGAATGGCCGCGGACCTCGGCGGACGGCGAATAGACCCGCAGGTACTCGCACGGCAGTCTGAAGCGTGCCCCGTCGTCGAAGGCCACTTCCAGGATGCGTGACTTCTGATGCAGGTTGATTTCGGTCGGTCGGGCGCGTTGGTGCATAGTCAACTCCTCGAATCCGGCGATGGGTCGGCATCAAGCCGCAGCACCGAGCGCAAACGCTCGCTCGCGCCGTGCAGCCAGTGCGGTGGCGTCGACCGCAACGCGGCTGACCTCGGCCCACCCCGAGCTGTGCCGTTCGATCAGACCGGCCATCATCTCGATATGGTCCGGACGGTCGTTTAGGCAATGGATATAGCCGAACTCCTTGCCTCCGGCGCCGAGGAAATAGCCGCGGTTCTCCTCGTCGATCTCCTCGATGGTCTCAAGGCAATCGGCCGAGAATCCGGGCGACAAAACCTGGACCGATCGCACGCCTTCGGCACCCCATGCCTTCAGTGTCTCGTCCGTATAGGGCTTGAGCCACTCTTGGAAGCCGACGCGCGACTGGAAGGTCAATGCCCAGCGCTCCGACGGCAGACCGAGACGATCGGTCACCAGTCGCGCGGTCTTCTGACAATGGCAGAAATAGGGGTCGCCCTTCTCGAAATAATCCTTGGGAATCCCATGGAAGGAAAACAGCAGACGCTCGGGCTCGCCCTGCTCGGCCCAGTGGTGGCGGATGCTCTCGGCTACCGCGTCGATATAAGCCGGCTCGTCGTGGTACTGGTTGATGAAGCGCAGCTCGGGCAGCCAGCGCCAACGCTGCAGCTCGCGCGTGACGGCATCGAACACCGAGGCGGTGGTCGATCCGGAATACTGCGGATAAAGCGGCAGGACCAGGATCCGACGCGCGTTGGCTTGGCGCAGCTGGGCCAGGGCCGAAGGGATGGACGGGTTGCCGTAGCGCATCCCCAGCGCGACCTTGACCGGGCCTACAAACCGCTCGGTCAGGCGAGTCTGGAGGGCAGCGGCCTGCCGCCGGGCGATGCTCAGGAGCGGCGAGCCGTCCTCCGCCCACACCGCCCGGTACGCCTTGGCGGAACGGGCGGGACGCACGCGCAGGATGACGGCGTGCAGGATCGGGAGCCAGAGCGCGCGCGGCAGCTCCACAACGCGCGGGTCGGCCAGAAACTCGGCCAGATAGCGGCGCACGGCCGGCACGGTCGGGGCATCCGGGGTGCCGAGGTTGACGAGGAGGATCCCGAGGCATTCAGGGGTATCGTGGCGAAAATCAGGGGTACTTACGAACGTCATGACTCCGTCTCGGCTTTGGAGTGGATCCGGTCACGGGTCGAGCGGATCTCGGGCGCGAACGCGTCCGAGCCGGGGCTTGACCCGAATCGGTTTGAAGAGGTCTTTGTCCGACACGTCGCAGGCCGTAACTGATCGCTCGGACGCCCTCACACACCGCGCAGCTCAGTCCCTGGACTCCGCCGAGAGGCGCGCGTAGAGCGCTCGATAGCGCAGCGGATCCAGGGTCCCGAACAAGGGGTCTTCGAGGTTCGGCGCCTGCGCCTCGATCTGTGCCCAATCCTCCTCGGACAGACGTTCGAGTGCGATCGGGAAGGCCTCATCGTCTTCGAGCCGCTTATGAGCACGCAAGGTGCCGATCAGCTCGCGACCGTGGGCCTCGACATCTTCGCGCAGCAAGACCTCCTCATGGAGGATACCGTCGAGCGATTGGCGAAAACGGCGGCTCAATTGACCCAAGGCCTTATGCTGACGCATGAGGACATCGAAGACGTCGCGGCGCTCGGTGCCTTTCTCCAGAACACGCTCGAAGATCAGATCCTCGGTCGGGTGATGGACGACATCGGAGTAGTTGTCCATGTACTCGAGCATCTCGCACATGAGCTCGTAATCGGGCTCCGCACCCTCGTGAAAACGGTTCAGCAGGTCTTCGAACAGATCGAGCAGCCTTGCGAGACGGACGTGGTCCTCGGCGAGTCGAGTCATTACCGGGTACATGGGCCTTTTCCTCGTGACAGCGGTCGACGTTGCCCCAGTATGCCATCATCCTCATCCCGATACCGAGCACCCGCGGATTTTTCGCCGCATTGCACGCGCTGCTTTGCGAAAACCCGGGTGCGCTCGGTACAGCGAAGGTCGCGCCGAGACGAAGCGCCGACGGACGCGGTTCAGGTGTCGGACGCGGCACGCGCACGACGCCGTGCCAACCAGCGCCAGATCAGTCCGCCGGGAGCGACGTTCCCGGTCAAGACATATTCGAGCACATTGAGGTTCCGCAGCGTCCACGCCAGACTGCGGCTCGCGTCGGCGGGCCCGCACAGCAGCAGACGGTCACCGCTGCGCAACCGCACATCCGCGGCCGGCAGCAGCTCGCGCTCGTCGTCGTCCATTCGCAACAAGACGATCAGCGGCAGCGCCCGATCGCGGTCGCGTGGATCGCGCGAGAGTTGTTCGACGGTCACGGGGTTGCCGCATCGATCCATGGCACACAAGGCCGGCGCATGGATCTCGTCGATCGTGATCTCCCAGACATGTGGAGGGTGATCGTCGACCAGTGCGACCACCCGGCTGACCAACTCGCAGGCCCAGTCGTCCTTGCGATAGCGCGCCAGTATCGTCAGCTCGGCCAGCAACGGCGTACCCAAGCGCACCCGGATACGGTCGGCGATGATGCTGCTCGGCATCATCACCACTTGCGCACCGACGCGCTCGAACAAGACCTTATTGTGACGGTGATTCTGACGGGCCACGACGAACAGGGTCGGATTCAGCTTCAAGGCGGTCATGATGATCGAGAGGTTGTTCGCGTCGTCGTCGGTGCCGGCCACCAAGCCGACGGCCTCGACGATCCCGGCCTGCTCCAGCGTGACCGCCTCGGTACCACGCCCGTACACGACGCCTTGCTTGGGGATGCCGGTCTTGTGCGGAACCGCCTCGATCACGGTGAGCTCCAGGCCCTGATCGCTCAGATGGCGATACATGGCCTTGCCGAAACGCCCGAAACCGCAGATCACCCAACGCCCTTCGGCCGGCGGAAAGATCGGTGTATCGAGCGCCTGGTCCTCGTAGCCGGCCAGCCACTTGCTCAACAGGGTCAAACAGGGTGCCTGAATGGCGATCGCCATATCCAGGGCGAAGGTATCGAAAGGGTCGTAGATGTGATCGGTTCCGAACGAGGCCATGTTGGCCTCGACCTCATGCGAATCGGCCCGACAGATGACCGTGATCTCGGGATGCAGGAGCTTCGCAGCGATGGCGATCTTGAGATTGGCCTCGTTGACGTTGGTGAGTGCGACCACGCCTTTGCAGAGCGGATGTTTCAGGCCTGCGGCCTCGAGACTGGACGGCTCGCGGGCATCGGCGCACAAGGCGGGGACATATTCGCGCAGGTTATCGAGCTTGAGCAGATTTACACGCTGCGGATCGACGTCGATCGTCACCACGCGCTGATGTCGATCGGTCAGGCTGCGCACCAAGGCGGTACCGGTTTGGCCGTAGCCGCAGACGAGATAGAAGGGTTCGCGCAGTCGCCGGACCCGGCGGCGAAAACGCGCCTCCGTGATGGCACGCTGAAAGGTGGTGTCCTGCAGCAACGTGATCAGGGTGCCGATCGCGTAGAGCCAGACCGCGACCGTCGCGAACACGCTGAAGGAGACCCAGATTCGTTGTGCATCCGTAAAGGCGTTCGGCAGCTCGCCGAAACCGATGGTGGTCGACATGTAGCTGACGAAATAGAAGGCATGGAAGAAGCTCGTCGGAACCGGGTTGCCGGCCGCGTCCTGCGAGGGAATCAGCACCATACCCGCCATCGCCACCGCGTAGGTCCCGATCAGGACCAAGAGCGGCGTGCGCATCCGCCGCATGATGAGGTAGACGACGTTGTCCATAATTAAACCGCGCCCGGCGCGGCATGCAATATTTTTGGATGGGATCGGCCCCGGCAGACTTGACGACCGCTTGAGCCGGCGCAGTTTAAGATATTAAAAATATTAAATTTTAAACCGCGTCTCACCGAGATCGAGGACATCTCCAAAGCCAAACGCAAAATGAAAATGACGCATGTCGCTCTGGACGCGGTTTAGCGACGCAGGGTGAAGGTCTCGATCACCAGAAGCACTACCGACACCACGTTGGCGATCATGGCTCCGCCGCTCAGGGAGACGATGCTCGCCATGATTGCCGGTGTCATGCCCGCTTCGGTCGCATGAACGGCGATCGTCCAGACCAGGGCTGCGCCGATCAGCTGCAACATGGCGACCAGGCTGGTCGCCAACAGCAAGGCGCCCATATGGGTGCGGTCGCCGAACTTCAGTACGGTCGCGACCAGGTTGACCAAGATGACGCCGAACAGCTCCCAGACGTGATGATGCTCCGGGTTGTCGATCTCGCCGACGAAGAAGCCGAAGTTCAGGGTCAAGGCCAAGATGATGAAGAAGCCGAAGACGACCTTCTCGGGATTCATGTAGCGGATCTCCTTGCGCGATCGCGCGCATCTGTCGGCGCAAGGGTGCTCCTCGGCGTGCGTCGTTTCAATGGCAACATGCCGTTACGCCGCCGAGGATGCCGCCTCGGCGGAGCGCTGCGCGGCAAGTGCTCGATGCATGACGATGTTGAGCATCCGCACCGTCGCCCCGATCGCCGCGAAGACCTGATTGGAATGCACGCCGCGCGTGCGCAGCTCGCCCTGATCGGTCGCCCAGGTGATGCTGCATTCGGTGAGTGCGTCGGTGCGCCCGCCCTTGGGGATGCGGACCTCGTAGTCGAGCAGCGTCGGCAGGGCGAGGCCGCGCTTCTTCGCGATCTTGGCCAGCGCATTGTTGAAGGCGTCGAAACCGCCGTTGCCGCTGCCGGCGGCCATGTGGACCTCGTCGGCGATGCGGATCTTGATGCTTGCCGTCGATTCCAGATCCAGAGTCGAGGAGACCGAGCAGGCCAGCAGCTCGGCATGGTTGTAATCCTTGCTCTCCAGGACCTCGGCGATGATGAACGGCAGATCTTCGATCGTGATGGTCTTTTTCGAGTCGCCGAGTTCGACGATCCGTTTGAGGACCTTCGCCTGGTTCTCCTCGGAGAGCGTGATATCCAGACGCTCCAGATTCTTCGCGAGCGATGCCTTGCCGGCGAGCTTGCCCAGCGCATATTTGCGCCGTCGTGCGAAACGCTCGGGCGAGAGTCGCGTGTGATAGAGACTGCCTTTGCGATCCCCGTCGGCATGGATACCGGCGGTCTGAGTGAAGACGTCGGCGCCGATGATGGGCGCATTGTCGGCGATCCGCTTGCCCGAGAAGTATTCGACCAGCTCGCTGATGCGCGCGAGATGGCTCTCGTCGATCCCGATCTCCAACCCGAGCTGATCGCGCAGGTTGACGGCGACCTCGGCCAAGGAGGCATTGCCGGCGCGCTCGCCGAGACAATTCACGGTGCAGTGAACGGCGGCTGCACCCGCTCGGGCGGCGGCGAGCACGTTGGCGGTCGCAAGCCCATAGTCGTTGTGCGGATGGAAATCGAGCTTGATGCCCGGAAAATGCCCGAGCATGTCGGTGAAGGCGTCGAAGACCCGCTCGGGCGTCATGACCCCGAGCGTATCCGGGAGCATGAAGTGCCCGATCCCGCAATCGGCAAGGCGCTCGACCAGTCCGAAGACGTATGCCGGGTTGTCGCGATAGCCGTTCGACCAGTCTTCCAGATAAAGATTGACGGCCAGCCCGCGGTCACGCGCGATGACGATCGTATCCCGAACGTCGGCGGCGTGCTGATCGAGGCTCTTGCCGAGCTGGCCGCGACAGTGCTTCTCGCTGCCCTTGGCGAGCAGGTTGATGACGTGCCCGCCGGCACTCCGGATCCAGTCGACGCTGCGTCCGCCGTCGACGAATCCCAACACCTCCACGCGCTTGGCCAGATCGCGCTCTTCGGCCCAGGCGATGATTTGAGCCACGGCATGGGCCTCGCCGGAGGACACGCGGGCCGAGGCCACCTCGATGCGGTCGACCCGAACCAACTCGAGCAACACCTTGGCGATATTGACCTTTTCATCGGGCGAAAAGGACACGCCCTGGGTCTGCTCGCCGTCGCGCAGGGTCGTATCCATGACGTAGACATAGCGTCCGGGCGCACTCGCGGCCGGGATTTCGTCATATGCTGCAGGCGTCGTCGGGCTCATCGGGTGTCCTTCAGTGTATCCCGAATATGCGCCTTGAGCGTCTCCGCACCGGCATCGAGCTCGAGACAACGCGTCGGCAGATCCATCAACCCTTGCAGCGCGGGTGGAAGCGGGGCATCGCAGCCGATGGCAAGGCGGATCGCCTCGCTGAACTTGGCCGGATGGGCCGTCGCGAGACAGATGGCGTCCCCGGAGCCCGCCGCCTTGACCCCGACGGCGGTATGCGGGCAGAGAATGTAGCCGCTGGCGGCGTAGGTCAGGCGAATCTGCTCGAGCGTCTCCGCATCGCTCACCGCGACCGCATCGAAGTCGGCCCGCGCGCGGGCATGATGTGCCGCGTCGACCTCGAGCCGGCCGGTCGCCTGCAGCGTCTCGAGCAGCGCTCGCACCTTCCCGGAGTCTCCGTCGTGAAGAAAGTAGAGATAGCGCTCGAAATTCGAGGCGATCTGGATATCCATGGCGGGGCTGAGGGTCTGATAGGCCTCGCCGACGGCGTAGACGCCCGTGTCGACGAACCGCGTGAGGATATCGTTGCGATTCGTCGCGATGATGAGCCGATCGATCGGCACGCCCATCCGTTTGGCGAGGTAGCCCGCGAAGACATCTCCGAAGTTCCCGGTCGGCACCGCGAAGCTCAGGTGTCGCTCGGGATCCCCGCCGCCGGCGCGCGCCCATGCGAAGACGTAATAGACCATCTGGGCGAGGATCCGCACCCAGTTGATCGAGTTGACCGCGCCCAAGCTGAATTCGGACTTGAACGGCAGGTCGTTGAAGAGATCTTTGACGATGCGTTGGGCGTCGTCGAAGCTCCCCCTCACTGCAATATTGTGCACATTGTCATCCAGCACGCTCGTCATCTGACGTTCCTGAATCGGCGAGACCCGACCCTTCGGATGGAGCATAAAGATGCTGATCCGCGCCTTGCCGCGAACGCCGTAGATGGCTGCGGAGCCGGTATCCCCGGAGGTGGCGCCGCAGATATTGAGCTCCCCGCCGTCGCGAGCCAGCAGATACTCGAAGAGATTACCGAGGAACTGCAGCGCAACGTCCTTGAAGGCTGCGGTCGGCCCGTGGAACAGCTCGAGAATCCGCAGGTCGCCGACCTCGACGACGGGCGTCACCTCGGGGTGCGTGAAGGTAGCGTAGGAGCGTGCGATCAGCGCGCGCAGGTCTTCCTGCGGGATCTCGCCCCCGACGAAGGGCGTCATGACCTCGAGGGCCAGATCCTGGAAGCTTAGACCGGACCAGGCACGCAGGGTCGCGGCATCCACGCGCGGCACATCCGCCGGGACCAAGAGTCCGCCGTCGGTCGCCAATCCCATCAAGACGGCCTCGGCAAAGCCGACCGAGGCAATCCCGCCGCGCGTGCTTGAATACTGCATATCGCTCGAACCCACCGCTGAATGTTGTGACCTTATCGCGTTGCAGGGTAAGAAACAGCGCGGCCGTTGGCAACCGAGATTCCGTCCGAACCCTGAAATGCGTAACGAGATGTTGCCGAAGGTCGTGCTTTACCGATACATTCGCTGCGCCGGAGGCCCCCACCGTCGTTGACAGCATGACGTAGCGGGCCAGACAATGCCGGCGCCTCGCCCGGAGATTCGGACGAGAAAAAAATGGAAATCTGCCGGACCGCGCCAAGGGGCAAGACCGGCTTCGCAACTCGATATGAGAGCGTGGGTACGGGTTGCGCGACCGACTGATCGCTCGACATCACGCGCGCCGCGAGCAGTCGACAACAATAAGATCGACAGAGGGGGCACAGGTTACGGCCGACGGGCCAGCCGCATGAAGGGTTCCGTCATCGCCCCGTCACCCCGACCCAAAACACTCATCCGACACTACGGAGTGACACAACCTATGACACCTGGCAAACGAGCGGAATACTGGAGCGCGAATCTGCGTCTCCTGGCGATTCTGCTGACGATCTGGTTCATTGTCTCCTTTGGCTTCGGCATCCTGCTGGTCGAGCCATTGAACACCATCATGCTCGGGGGCTATCCGCTCGGTTTCTGGTTCGCGCAGCAGGGATCCATCTACGTCTTCGTCGTACTGATCTTCTTTTATGCCATCGCGATGAATAAGCTCGACAATAAGTTCGACGTCGGCGAGGATTCGGGAAGCGGCACGCCCTATCAAGCCGGCAGTCACGGCACGCACCCCGACAATGCACATGCACAACCGAGCAAGGCCGCGCAGTACTGGAGCGAGAATCTGCGTCTACTCGCCAGCCTGCTGACGATCTGGTTCGTGGTGTCCTTCGGGTTCGGCATCCTACTGGTCGAGCCATTGAACACCATCATGCTCGGGGGCTATCCGCTCGGTTTCTGGTTTGCACAACAGGGATCCATTTACATCTTCGTGGCGTTGATCTTCTTCTACGCCATCGCGATGAATAAGCTCGACAAAAAATACGACTTCGGCGAGGAATAAGGGGCGCAATTCTATGACATCACTTGAACTTTGGACTTACAGCATTGTCGGCGTGACTTTCGCGCTCTATATCGGGATCGCGATCTGGGCCCGCGCGAAGACGACCGGTGATTTTTACGTCGCGGGCGGCGGCGTCCACCCGGTCGCCAACGGCATGGCGACGGCCGCGGACTGGATGTCGGCCGCATCCTTCATTTCCATGGCCGGCATGATCGCCTTTGGCGGTTACGGCGGATCGGTCTTTCTGATGGGCTGGACAGGCGGCTACGTGCTGCTCGCATTGCTGCTGGCTCCGTACCTGCGCAAGTTCGGCAAGTTCACGGTGCCGGAATTCATCGGTGACCGCTATTACTCGCAGACCGCGCGCGTCGTTGCCGTCGTCTGCCTGATCCTGGCATCAGTGACCTACGTTATCGGTCAGATGACGGGTATCGGTGTGGCCTTCTCCCGGTTCCTGGGCGTCACCTACGAGATGGGTATCCTCGTCGGCATGGGCATCGTCGCCATCTACGCCATCACCGGCGGCATGAAGGGCATCACCTACACCCAGATCGCGCAATACGTCGTCCTCATCTTCGCCTACACGGTCCCGGCAATCTTCATCTCCCTGAACCTCACCGGCAACCCGCTCCCGCAACTCGGCCTCGGCAGCGAATACGCGCGCGACGGAGTCGCCAGCGGCATATCTCTGCTCGCCAAGCTCGACCAAGTCGTGACCGACCTCGGGTTCAAGGAGTACACCACGCAGGTGATGGGCAGCTCGCTCAACATGTTCGTCTACACCCTATCGCTCATGATCGGTACCGCCGGACTTCCGCACGTCATCATCCGCTTCTTCACGGTCCCGAAGGTGCGTGACGCACGCTTCTCGGCCGGCTGGGCACTGGTCTTCATCGCGATCCTCTACACCACCGCACCAGCTGTCGGCGCGATGGCTCGCCTGAATTTGATGGACACCATCCAGGTCGGTCCGATCGGCAGCGAAACCGGAAACCTCGTCTACGACGAGCGCCCGGACTGGTTCAAGCGTTGGGAGACTACCGGTCTGCTCAAGTGGGAAGACAAGAACGACGACGGTCGCATCCAGTACTACAACGATCAGAACGCGGAGTTCGCCGCGACGGCCGAAGGGTTCGGCTGGAAGGGCAACGAGATGGTCACGGTCAACAACGACATCATGGTGCTGGCCAACCCCGAGATCGCGAATCTACCCGCCTGGGTCATCGCCCTAGTCGTTGCCGGCGGTCTCGCTGCGGCGCTCTCCACAGCGGCGGGTTTGCTGCTGGCCATCTCCTCCTCGATCTCTCATGACCTGCTCAAGGGTGTCTTCATGCCGAAGATCTCCGAGAAGAAAGAGCTGATGGCCGGGCGTCTGTCGATGATCGGCGCAATCA
The DNA here is from genome assembly GCF_002423035.1 of Thiocapsa sp. UBA6158. Lineage (GTDB taxonomy): Bacteria > Pseudomonadota > Gammaproteobacteria > Chromatiales > Chromatiaceae > Thiocapsa. The sequence continues at coordinate 11,115 of NZ_DIUM01000041.1, read as the reverse complement.
TCTTGGCGGGTTACCTGGGACTCAATCCACCGGGATTCGCGGCCGGAACCGTGGCCATCGCCTTCGGGCTCGCAGCCTCGTCGATCTTCCCGGCGCTGATGCTGGGGATCTTCGCCAAACGGATGAACTCGCTGGGTGCCGTCGCCGGCATGATCGGCGGCGTGACCATCACGCTGCTGTATGTGTTCCAGCATAAGGGCATCTTCTTCGTGAAGGGGACCGAGTTCCTGATGCCCGAACTGGGCATGGGCGCGAACTGGTTCTTCGGGATCACGCCGGAGGCATTCGGTGCCGTCGGCGCACTGTTCAACTTCATCATCGCCGCAGTGGTCTTCAAGTTCGCGGCACCGCCTCCGGAGCACATCCAGCACCTTGTCGAGGATGTGCGCATTCCGCGTGGCTCGGGAGTTGCGACCGGCCACTGATCGAGGACCGCGGTGCAGGCACTCGAAGCGCAATCACCGCCTGTACCTGATCGAATGCCCCGTAGCAAGACCTCGGGGCATCCTCGAAAGGTTTTCAGCCCCGCTTCGGCGGGGCTTTTTCATCGACATCGCTCCTGCCGAGCACGACCAAGCCGCTGAGTCAGAACCAGAGTAACTCGCCATGAACATCGAGCTGATCGAGATCCGAGACTTCCTGGCCAGTCACCCGCCGTTCGCTCAACTGCCGCAAGACACGCTCGAACGCCTTCCGCAGCGCCTTTCGGTGCGCTATTTCCGCCGTGGCACACCCTTCCCGCCGGAAAGCGCCGATCCGTCCTGCGTCTATCTCCTGCGTCGCGGTGCAGTGGAGCTGCGCGACGCCAACGGCGAGCTGGTCGGCAAGCTGGCCGAGGGTGATTTGTGCGACATGCTCTGCCGGCCCACACTGGAGAGCGGTCGATTTTTCGGCAACACCTCGGAAGACACCCTCGTGTACGCCCTGCCCTGCGCCGAGTTGGCGGATCTACGCGATCGGCACGCCGCATTCGCGGAGCATTTCGACCAATCCATCTCCAGTCGACTGCGCAAGGCGCTGGACATCATTGTGGACGCGCCGGCCGCCGGCACCGGCCTGATGACGGTGCAGATCGGCAACATGATCAACCGCACGCCGATCGTCGCGAGCCCGGAGACGAGCATTCGCGAGGCCGCTCAGGTGATGTCCGAGCACCGCGTCTCCTCGCTTCTGATCATGGAAGGCGATCGGCTCGCCGGCATGATCACGGACCGCGATCTGCGCAGCCGATGCGTCGCCGTCGGCCTGTCGACCGACCGCCCGGTCCGCGAGATCATGACCGAGAAGCTGCAGACCGCACAGGTCGACACGCTGGGTTTCCAGGCCCTGATCACCATGACCCGGCTGAATGTGCATCATCTGCCGGTGCTGGACGGTCAGCGTGTGGCCGGACTGATCTCGACCACCGATCTCACCCGCTTTCAAAGCGCCAACGCCGTGTATCTGGTCGGCGACATCCATCGCGCGACATCGATCGAGACGCTGGTGCAGATCAGTGCCAAGATCCCCGAGCTTCAGGTCCACCTCATCAACGGGGGAGCGACCGCAAACCACGTCGGTCAGGCCATCAGCGCCATCACCGACGCCATGACGCAGCGTCTGATCGCGCTGGCCGAGGCGGACCTCGGCAGTCCGCCCGTCCCCTACGCCTGGATCGTCGGGGGCTCGCAGGCACGCCGCGAGCAATCCTCGCACTCCGACCAAGACAACGCCCTCCTGATCGCGGACCACGCAAAACCGGACGACGACGCCTACTTTGCGGCACTCGCGAAGATCGTGAACGACGGCCTCGACGCTTGCGGTTTCGTTTACTGCCCGGGCGATGTCATGGCCTCGAATCCAAAATGGCGCCAACCTCTTAGAATCTGGCACAAATATTTCGCCAATTGGATCCTCAAGCCCGAGCCGATGTCACTGATGCTCGCAAACGTCTTTTTCGACCTGCGTGCGGTGCATGACCCGGACAATCTCTTCCCCGAGCTGCAGGAGCTTATCCTCGAGCGCTCCAAGGCGAATCGAATCTTCGTCGCCTACATGGTCGCAAACGCGCTCAAATACCGGCCACCTATAGGGTTTTTCCGCAACATCGTGCTGATCCAGGGCGGCGACCACGACCACACCTTCGATATCAAGCACAAGGGCATCGTGCCGATCGTCGACTTGGCACGGATCTACGCGCTCTCGGGCGGACTCCCCGAGACCAATACCATCGAGCGCCTGAGCTCCGCCGCGGAGCACGGAACCTTGAGCAAAGACGGAGCCGCCAACCTGACCGACGCCATCGAGCTGGTCGGAACCCTGCGGATGCGCCATCAGGCCAATCAGCTCGCTCACGGGAAGAAGGCGGATAACTTCTTGTCGCCGGACGAGCTCTCTCCGCTCGAGCGCGGACATCTCAAGGACGCCTTTCTGCTGATCAACACCATGCAGGAATCCCTCGGACAGCGCTATCAAGCCGGGCGCTTTGCGTAGGCACTGATCATGTCGCGACTGCTCGATTGGCGCCGCCGCTGGCAACTGCGCCGGACCCCCCCGGGGCCCTTACGCTCCTACCTGGAACATCCGTTTCCGGCGCCGAGAACGGACTATCGGGAGGTGGACTATCTCGCCATCGATCTGGAAACGACCGGACTGGACCTCGCCAACGATTTGATCCTGAGCGTCGGCTATGTCTGGGTCAGAGGCACATCCATCGACCTGTCGAGCGCGCGCCATCGGGTGGTGCGGATCGATCGTTCCATCCCCGAGGCGACGGCGATCATCCACCAGATCACGGACGACGAGTCCGCCGAAGGCAGCGAGCTTGCCGACGTCCTCGAAGAGCTTCTCGAGGTCCTGGCGGGCAAGGTGATGATTGCCCATCATGCACGCATCGAGCGCGGCTTCCTGACCAACGCCTGCAAGCGGCTATGGAAGCAGGGACTTCTGATGCCTGTCGTGGATACCCAAACATTGGCATACCGTACCTTCGAGCGACGCCAGACCCCGTTCAAGGCGTCCGATCTGCGCCTGCATGCGCTCGGCGATCGTTACAACCTGCCCCGTTACAGCGCGCATAATGCGCTGAGCGATGCTCTGGCCTCGGCCGAGCTGTTCCTCGCCCAGGCCGCCTATCGAGACAACAGCGACGGACTGCCGCTGCGGGATTTCCTGTGCTGAGATCAGGCACCCCCGAGTAGACCCCGGTCGTTCCCGGCTGGCTGCGCCCTATTGGAGGGTTTACTATTAGCCGTTCGCGTCCGCCGGCACCGAAAGAATGCGCGCGTTGCGCGGGCACAGCTCACTCACCAAGTCGAGGAGACAACAATCATGTCGGAAGAAAAGGTCTACCAGGTTCCTGCTGACATCGCGGCCAAGGCCCATGTCAACGCCGAGCAGTACGCCGCCATGTACCGGCGGTCCATCGACGACCCGCAGGGGTTCTGGGCCGAACAGGCCGAGACGTTCTTGACCTGGTCCAAAAAGTGGGACTCGGTCATGGACTACAGTTACAACGCCGAGGATCTGCATATCAAGTGGTTCCAGGGCGGCAAATTGAATGTCTCCTACAACTGTCTGGATCGTCATCTGGCCACCCGCGGCGATCAGGTCGCCATCATCTGGGAGTCCGACGACCCCAACCTCGACCGCAAGATCACCTATCGCGAGCTGCACACCGAGGCCTGCAAGCTCGCCAACGTGCTCAAGTCGCGCGGCGTCGAGAAGGGTGATCGCGTCTGCATCTATCTGCCGATGATCCCCGAGGCGGCGGTGGCCATGCTCGCCTGCACCCGCATCGGCGCGGTGCACTCGATCGTCTTCGGCGGCTTCTCGCCCGACTCGCTGCGTGACCGCGTGCTCGACTCCGAATGCCGGCTCGTCATCACCTCCGACGAAAGCGTGCGCGGTGGGCGTCACATCCCGCTGAAGAAGAATGCCGACACCGCCCTGACCGAGTGCCCGAACGTCGACACCGTCCTCGTGGTGCGCCGCACCGGCGGCAAGGTGGAATGGACCGAGGGTCGCGACCTCTGGTACGACGAGGCACTGGCCGCCGCCTCGGCCGAGTGCGCGCCGGTGGACATGGATGCCGAGGACCCCTTGTTCGTCCTCTACACCTCCGGCTCCACCGGCAAGCCTAAGGGCGCGCTGCACACCACCGGCGGCTATCTGGTCTATGCCGCCATGACCCACAAGCTCGTCTTCGACTATCAGGACGGCGAGGTCTACTGGTGCACCGCCGACGTGGGTTGGGTCACCGGCCACACCTATATCGTCTATGGCCCGCTCGCCAATGGCGCCACCTCGATCATGTTCGAGGGCATCCCGAACTACCCCGACATGTCGCGCTTCTGGGACGTGGTCGACAAGCACCAGGTCAACATCTTCTACACCGCGCCAACCGCCATCCGCTCGCTGATGCGCGCCGGCGAGGAGCCCGTGAAGAAGGCCTCGCGCAAGTCGCTGCGCATCCTCGGCTCGGTCGGCGAGCCGATCAACCCCGAGGCCTGGGAGTGGTATCACCGCGTCGTCGGCGACGAGCGCTGCCCGATCGTCGACACCTGGTGGCAGACCGAGACCGGTGGGCATCTCATCACACCGCTGCCGGGCGCCACGGCGCTGAAGCCCGGTTCGGCCACCCTGCCCTTCTTCGGCGTGGTCCCGGCGCTGGTCGACCCGGCCGAGGGGACCTTGATCGAGGGCCCGGGCGAGGGCGCGCTCGTCATCAGCCAGCCCTGGCCGGCGCAGATGCGCACCGTCTACGGTGATCATCCGCGCTTCATCGACACCTATTTCAAGCAATATCCGGGGTATTACTTCACCGGCGACGGCGCGCGTCGCGACGCCGATGGCTATTACTGGATCACTGGGCGTATCGACGACGTGCTCAACGTCTCGGGCCACCGTCTCGGTACCGCCGAGATCGAGTCGGCCCTGGTGCTGCACCCGCATGTCGCCGAGGCGGCGGTGGTCGGCTATCCGCACGACCTCAAGGGTCAGGGCATCTACGCCTATGTCACCCCGATGTCCGGTGTCGAGCCGACCGACGAGCTCAAAAAGGAGCTGGTCGCCATGGTGCGCGGCGAGATCGGTCCGATCGCCATCGTGGATATCATTCAGTGGTCGCCCAGCCTGCCCAAGACCCGCTCGGGTAAGATCATGCGCCGGATTCTGCGCAAGATCGCAGCCAACGAGATCGACTCGCTCGGCGACACCTCGACCCTGGCCGACCCGACGGTGGTGAACGATCTGATTGAGAACCGCGTCAACAAATAGCGGAACGCGGCCGATCGCCTGCGTCGCAAGGCAGGGGCGATCGGCCAAACGAAACGGTTCGCCGACCCGCGGCCATCGCTCGCGACACCTGCGGGAGCGATGGCCGCGCTGCCGTGCGCAAAATGCGAAAGCGCGGTCATGATGAGTTCGAGTTTCAGAGTCGGCGTCTTCGTCGATGCCGAGAATGTCCGCTACAACGGCGGTTTTCAGATGCGCTACGACGTGCTGCGACGCTTCGCCGCTCGCGAAGGCGGCATCCTGCAACGTTTGAACACCTACATGGCCTTCGATGCCGAGCGGGCTCGCGAGGACATGGAATACAAGAAAAAAGCACAGACCTACCAGCAGATGGTGCGGGACTTCGGCTGGAAGATCACCGTGAAGCTGGTCCGGCGCTATACCGACGAAAGCGGAAACGTCACCACCAAGGCCAACGCCGACCTCGACATGGCGGTCGATGCCATGCTTCAGGCCAACAAACTCGATCAAGTCCTGCTGGTGACCGGCGACGGCGATTTTCTTCAGGTCGTCGAAGCCTTGCAGAACACCGGTTGCCGGGTCGAGCTGATGGGCTTCAAGAACGTCTCGCGCCAACTTCAGCAACAGGTCGACGCCTACTATTCCGGATTTCTGATCCCCGATCTGCTGCCGATCTCATACGAGCCGCGCAACGAGTGGGGCAAGCCCGGATCCTGCGTGCGCGGAGTCTGTACAAAGTGGTTTGCGGACAAGGGTTACGGTTTCTTGAGGATCATGGACCGCATCTCGCCCTCGCTGTGGGTAACGGATCCACGAGAAGCGGATTCTCCCTACATCAGCGTCTTTTGCCATGTCAACGAGTTGGCCGACGATGTCACCGAGGACATGTTGATGAACCGTGAGACGGTGCTTGAGTTTTATCTCAACGAGAGCGAGCAGAAGGACAACGGCCTGGTCGCGAGCAATGTCCGACTCGCCTTTTCAGTCAACCGCTGACGCGCGACGACAGACAAGCCATGGCGACGGACCAAACAGCCAAGAACAAGCTCTCGGGACTCGCCTTGCGCCTGGTGCGCGATAACCTCATCTCCGAGCGTGACGCCATCGCCGCCTACGAGGATGCGGCCCGCCGCCGGCAAGCCTTCGTCCCTTACCTGGTCGAGCAGAAGCTGCTCGACAGCCGCAGTATCGCCGTGGCGGCCTCGCACGAATTCGGGGTGCCGCTGCTCGATCTGCATGCACTGAATTTGCTGAACCTTCCGGTGAACCTGGTCGACGAGCGATTGGTGCGCAAACACCGGGCGCTGCCGATCTTCCGCCGCGGCAACCGCCTCTTCCTGGCGCTGTCGGATCCGACCAACGATCAAGCGCTCGAGGAGATCCGCTTCAACACCGGGCTGGCCACCGACGCGGTGCTGGTTGAAGAGGACAAGCTCAAAGGGGCGATCGAGACCGCGATCGAGGCCCAGGACACGACCATGACCGAGCTCATGGATGCGGACCTGGAAAAGCTCGAGATCACGCCCGACGACGAGGATCTGCGCGAAGACGCCGACATCAACGTCGACGACGCACCGATCGTCCGGTACGTGAACAAGGTACTGGTGGATGCCATCTCATCGGGCGCCTCGGACATCCACTTCGAGCCCTACGAGAAATTCTTTCGCGTGCGCTTCAGACAAGACGGCATGTTGCGCGAGGTGGCGAGTCCACCCATGAATATCGCCGGGCGTCTGGTTGCACGCCTGAAGGTCATGTCGCGGATGAATATCGCCGAGCGTCGTGTCCCTCAGGACGGACGCATCAAGCTCAAGGTCAGCCGCACGCGCGACATCGATTTTCGCGTCAATACCTTGCCGACCCTTTACGGCGAGAAGGTCGTGCTGCGGGTCCTCGATTCCGCGTCGGCTCAAGTCGGCATCGAGGCACTTGGCTTCGAGCTCGATCAGCGTACGGCCTTCCTGGAGGCCATCCACAAGCCGTACGGCATGATCCTGGTCACCGGCCCGACCGGCTCCGGGAAGACGGTGTCGCTCTATACCGCGCTCAATCTCCTGAATCAGCCGGACATCAATATCTCGACGGTCGAAGATCCGGTCGAGATTCAGGTTCCGGGGATCAATCAGGTCAGCATGAATCCCAAGACGGGTCTCACCTTCGCCGCCGCGCTTCGGGCGTTCCTGCGTCAGGACCCGGACATCGTCATGGTCGGCGAGATTCGCGACCTGGAGACCGCCGAGATCGCGGTCAAGGCCGCGCAGACCGGACATCTGGTGCTCTCCACACTCCATACCAACGACGCCCCGCAGTCGCTGACCCGTCTCGCCAATATGGGCGTTGCGCCCTTCAATATCGCCTCCTCCGTCCTGCTCATCATGGCCCAACGTCTTGCGCGTCGCCTCTGTCCGCACTGCAAGGCGCCCGAGGACCTTCCGCGCGAGATCTTGCGCCAGGAGGGCTTCAGCGAAGAAGACATCGAGGAAGGGATCGTCGTCTTCGGACCCGTGGGATGCGATCGCTGCACCAAGGGCTACCGTGGGCGTGTCGGCATCTTCCAAGTGATGCCGGTCTCGGAGTCGATCAGGCGGCTCATCCTCGAGGGCGGAAACGCGATGCAGCTCGCCGAGCAGGCCCGTCGAGAAGGCATCGCGGACCTGCGTGAGTCCGGTCTGCGCAAGGTCAAAGAAGGGATGACGAGCCTCGAGGAGCTCAACCGAGTCACCAAGGAGTGACGAGAACGCTCATGGCAACCGCACTTAAAGCAAAGCCGAAACCCAAACCGCAGGCCGAGAAGGCTTACGTCTTCACCTGGGAAGGACGCGACCGGCGCGGGGCCAAGGTGACGGGCGAGACCCGTGCGGCCAGCATGACGATGGTGCGGGCCGATCTACGACGGCAAGGCGTGAGCCCGACCAAGGTCAAGAAGAAGCCCCAACCGCTCTTCAGCCACAAGCAGAAGATCACCAGCAGCGACCTCGCCATCTTCACCCGTCAGCTCGCGACCATGATGTCCGCCGGCGTTCCCTTGGTGCAGGCGTTCGATATCGTCGGACGCGGCCACGAAAACCCGGCGATGCAGGACTTGATCCTAGGCATCAAGCAAGACATCGAGAGCGGCAATGCCATGGCGCTGGCGATGGGCAAGTATCCGCTGTATTTCGACGACCTGGTCTGCAACCTGGTCGCTGCCGGCGAACAGGCCGGCGTACTGGACCTCCTGCTCGACAAGATCGCGACCTACAAGGAAAAGACCGAGTCGATCAAGGGCAAGATCAAGAAGGCCATGTTCTACCCGGTGGCGGTCATCGCGGTGGCCATCATCGTAAGCGCGGTTCTGCTCATCTTCGTCATCCCGCAGTTCAAGGACTTGTTCGCGAGCTTCGGTGCCGATCTGCCCGCTTTCACCCTCATGGTCATCGGCCTGTCCGATGCACTGCAGAAATGGTGGTGGGCAATCCTCCTCGGACTCGGCGCGGTCGGCTATGTCATCGCCAACACCTTCAGACGCTCGCGCGCATTCCGCGAGGCGATCGATCGAACGGCGCTGAAGATCCCGATCATCGGGCCGATCCTCAACAAGGCCGCGCTCGCGCGCTTCGCCAGGACGCTTTCGACCATGTTTGCGGCCGGCGTACCGCTGGTCGAGGCGCTGGACTCGGTCTCGGGTGCAACCGGCAACATCGTCTACCAAAACGCGGTCTTGAAGATGCGCGAAGAGGTCGCGACCGGCCAATCGCTGCAACTGTCGATGCGCCAGCAAGACCTTTTCCCGCACATGGTCATTCAGATGACATCCATCGGAGAGGAGTCGGGGTCGCTCGACGACATGCTCGCGAAGGTCGCCGACTTCTACGAGGAGCAGGTCGACAATGCGGTCGACGGTCTCAGCAGCCTGCTCGAGCCACTGATCATGGTCGTGATCGGCGGCCTGGTCGGGAGTCTGATCATCGCCATGTACCTGCCGATCTTCAAACTGGCCTCGGTGGTTTAAACCGCGTCCAGAGCGACATGCGACATTTTCATTTTGCGTTTGGCTTCGGAGATGTCCTCGATCTCGGGGAGACGCGGTTTAAAATTTAATATTTTTGAATACTTTAAACCGCGCCGGGCGCGGTTTAGTTCGCATCGGGCCTTGCCCATGCCGCTCTCACCGGGCGCCGTCGCGGATACGGCTCGGAAACCTGCGTTCAACGAAACACCGACTCGACGGCCAAGGGGACCCTGCATGGATTGGATTGACGTCTTCGAGCAAACCCCGCTGCTGCTCTATGCGGTCTCGATCCTCGTCGGACTGATCGTCGGCAGTTTTCTCAATGTTGTCATCCTGCGGCTTCCTCGAATGCTCGAAGACGAATGGGCGCGCGACTGTGCCGAGCTCTCCGGCACGCCGAGCCCCAACGACCGACCGGATCAGAAACGTCTCTCGCTGGCCCATCCGCCGTCGACCTGCTCGCACTGCGGCCATCGGATTCGGGCCCACGAGAACATCCCGGTCTTGAGCTATCTCCTCCTGCGCGGTCGATGCTCGGCCTGCGGCGCGGGAATCGGTCTACGCTATCCATTGGTGGAGATCTTCACGGCGCTGCTCACACTGATCGTTGTCCTGCAATTGGGTCTCGGCTGGCAGACCGGCCCCGCCCTCCTGCTGACCTGGGCACTGATCGCACTCGCCGTGATCGACTTCGATACCCAGCTTCTGCCCGACAGCATCACACTGCCGCTGCTCTGGCTCGGCTTGGTCCTGAGCCTCTTCACGGTCTTCACCGACAGTCACTCGGCGATCATGGGCGCTGTCGCCGGCTACCTCAGCCTCTGGTCCGTCTTCCATCTTTTTCGACTGACCACCGGCAAGGAAGGCATGGGCTACGGCGACTTCAAGCTGCTGGCACTCTTCGGCGCCTGGCTGGGCTGGCAGTCCCTGCCGCAGATCATCCTGTTGTCCGCCTTGACCGGGGCTGTGCTCGGGGTCGCATTGATCCTGGGCGGCCGCCATGCGCGGGGCGCGCCCATGCCCTTCGGTCCCTTTCTCGCGGCAGCGGGCTGGATCAGCCTGATCTGGGGAGAGCAGATCAACCAGACCTACTTACAGATGGTGGGGCTCTAAACCGCGTCCGGCACATTCGGTTTAGATGGGATTCCTTTTGAACGCGTCCGCGACGCGGCGCACGGATTCGGACCAAGAGATGCTTGTAATCGGCTTGACCGGCGGTATCGGCAGCGGCAAGTCCACTGTTGCGGAGGCGTTGGCCGCTCGCGGCGCGGGCGTGATCGACACCGATGTCATCGCGCGTGAATTGACCGAGCCCGGGCAACCGGCCCTTGCCGAGATCGCCGCAACCTTCGGCGCCGACCTCATCGGGCCGGACGGGCGGCTCGACCGCGACGCCTTGCGTACGCAGGTCTTCTCCGACCCGAAGTCACGCACTCGGCTGGAGGGCATCCTGCATCCAAGGATCAAGGACCGGATGCTCGAGCGACTTGCGGCACTCGACGCGCCCTATGCCGTCTTGGTCATCCCGCTTCTCTTCGAGACCAACCAACACACCCACGTCGATCGCGTCCTCGTCGTCGATATCCCGGAGGGGGCACAGCGCGAGCGGGTGCGTCGGCGCAGCGCTCTGACGCTCAGCGAGATCGACCGCATTGTCGCCAGCCAGATCAGTCGCGCCGAACGTCTTGCCCGAGCAGACGACATCCTCGACAACAGCGGCGACCTCCCTGCCCTCTTGGCGCAAGCCGAACGCATCCATTGCAAGTACACCGACCTCGCCGAAGACGTGAAGGATCGCGAGGTTCGCTAGATCGCGCCGGGGCTGCGGCGATCTTCAGCCCTTCCGTAACCGAGTCGTCACACAGGTCTTGACAGTCGATCCGATTCGG
>NZ_DIUM01000118.1 GCF_002423035.1 Thiocapsa sp. UBA6158 | reverse complement strand
TGCCGGTGCGGCGGCGATCGCCTGCGTCGACGTGATGGTCGGTCTGGGTATCCGGCGCGAGCACGTCTTCATGGTCGATTCCAAAGGCGTGATCTACGAGGGCCGTCCGGGCGGATACGACGCCTCCAAGGCCCGCTATGCGCAGCAGACAGAGGCACGCACCCTGGCCGACGTGGTCGACGGCGCCGATGTCTTTTTGGGTTGCTCCGCACCCGGCGTGCTGACCGTCGAGATGGTGAAGACCATGGCCGATCGGCCCGTTATCCTGGCCCTGGCCAACCCCGAGCNNCCCAATCAGGTCAACAACGTCCTGTGCTTCCCCTATATCTTTCGCGGTGCACTCGACAGCGGCGCCACCAAGATCACGGCGGAGATGAAGCTCGCCTGCGTTCGTGAGATCGCCGATCTGGCCAAGAGCGAGACCAGCGCCGAAGTCGCCACGGCCTATGTCGGACAGGACCTGGTTTTCGGTCCTGATTATCTGATCCCCAAGCCCTTCGACACGCGCCTGATCCTGCGCATTGCGCCCGCCGTGGCCCAAGCCGCCGCCGACTCAGGTGTGGCCACGCGCCCCATTGCCGACATGCAGGCCTACAGGGAGAGCCTGACGCTCTTCGTTTACCAAACAGGCATCCTGATGCGCCCGGTCATCAATGCCGCCAGGGCCCTGCCCGACGCCAGAAAGCGCGTGGCCTTCGCCGACGGCGAGGACGAACGCGCCCTGCGTGCCGCCCAGATCGCGCTCGACGATCGCCTGGCTCGGCCTATCCTGATCGGACGTCCGGCCGTGATCCAGGCCCATATCGAGAAGGCTGGCCTACGCATGCGTCTCGGAGAGGATGTGGAGAACGTCAACCCCGAGCAGGATCCGCGCTTCAACCAGTACCGGGACCATTACCACCGCCTCATGGGCCGCAACGGCGTCACGCCCGAGGTGGCCAAGGCGGCGGTGCGTCGCTCCAACACCATCATCGCCTCGCTGATGGTCGCCCTGGGCCACGCCGACGCCATGATCTGTGGTCTGGCGGGCAGCTACGAGACCCATCTCGAGCGCATCCACAGCATCATCGGCCTGCGGCCCGGCGTGAGCAATTACGCCGCACTCAACGCGCTGATGACCGAGCGCGGCGGACCGCTCTTCATTGCCGATACCTACGTAAACGAAGACCCCGGCGCGGAACAGCTGGCCGAGATTGCCTGGATGGCGGTGCAGGAGATTCAGCGCTTCGGCCTGCCGCCGAAGGTGGCCTTTCTGTCGCACTCGAGCTTCGGCTCATCCAAGCGTGCGTCGGCCAAAAAGATGCGTCTGGCGCGTGACCTCTTCGTGGCCAGTCACCCCGAGATCGAATGCGACGGCGAACTGCACGGCGATGCCGCGCTGGAAGAAGACATCCGCAGCCGTTATCTGGCCGAAACCACCCTCGGCGGCTCGGCGAACCTGCTGATCTGTCCGAACCTCGATGCCGCCAACATCCTCTACACGGTGCTCAAGACCACCACCAGCGGTGGCGTGACCGTGGGTCCGATCCTGATGGGGGCGGCCGCGACGGCCTGCATCCTCACCCCCGCCGCCACCGTGCGCCGTACCCTGAACATGACCACCCTAGCCGTGGCGAGCGCGGCCGCCGCAAGGGATTCAGCGGTATCCTGATCGGGACGCGGCGGGAGTCCGTTCGATCATGACTGTTCCCCTCGCCCTCATCACCGGCGGTGCGCAAGGCATCGGTCGCGCCCTGACGCAGACCTTCCTGGCCGAGGGCTGGCGGGTGGTGGCGCTCGATCGCGATGCCGAGGCCCTCGCCGAGCTGACGGCCGATCCGGCGAGTCTCGCATTGCTCGGGCTGACGACCGACGTGGGTGAGGAGACGGCGGTCGCTGCTGGCTTCGCCGCGCTTCAGGCGTGGCAGGCGCGCGCGTGCGAGCCTGCCGGGCTGGACCTGCTGGTGAACAACGCCGGGCTTGCCGATCCGGTGAGCGGACCGCTCGAAGCGCTCTCGCTCGCGGGTTGGCGGCGCTGGCTGGACGGTCACCTGACCGGGGCCTTTCTCTGCACCCGCGCGGCCATCCCGGGGCTGCGCGCGCGCCGGGGCGCCATCGTCAACATCGCCTCGACCCGTGCCCTGCAATCGGAGCCCCACTGCGAAGCCTACGCCGCGGCCAAGGGCGGGTTGCTCGCCTTCACCCATGCCGCGGCGATCAGTCTCGGGCCGCTGATCCGCGTCAATGCGATCAGCCCCGGCTGGATCGAGACGGGGCCCCTTCAGAGGTCGGCCCACCGGCGCGCCCCGAACCACCGCACGATCGACCGGACCCAGCATGCCGTCGGGCGCGTCGGCGAGCCTGCCGATATCGTGGCGGCGGTTCGCTTCCTCGCCGGCCCGAGTGCGGGCTTCATCACCGGCCAGAATCTGGTCGTCGATGGCGGTATGACCCGGACCATGATCTATGCGGAGTGAGCTATAGAGGGTGCGTGGGCCACCTCAGCCGCCCTCGGGGGCGCACTGGTCTACCCTACCCGCACCAATGCCGGATGCCGCCGAAGCGCGGCTGAGGTGAGCCCCTCGCCGCCAGTGACGGTGAGGAGCACGCGGGCGGACCTACATCAATGCCGCGCAGGGACCGACGGGCGCTTGCTCCGGCGCTGAAGATGCCTTGATGCGGTACCGACTCGATCTGGAGGATATGCGATGACGTCGGATGTACCGCTCACCGACCTGGCGGCGCTGCGTCGTCGCTACGATGGCTTCCTGCTCGATGCCTACGGGGTGCTGCTCGATGGGGAACGTGCCCTTCCGGGGGCTGCCGCGCTGCTCGCTGACCTGGAGCGCGACGGTTGCCCGTGGCTGGTGGTCACCAACGCCGCCAGCCGGCTCCCCGAGACGCTGAGCCGGGGATTCGCCTCGGTGGGGTTGGCGATCCCGCCCGAGCGCATTCTGACCTCGGGTGCGCTGTTGGCCGATCCCGGCGTGGCCGGCGATCTCCGCGGGGTGCGCGCCCTGGTGCTGGGACCGGAGGGGTCGCGCCGCTATGCCGAGCGGGCGGGCGCCATCGTCGTGCCCTTCGAGGAGGATGTCGACGCCGAGGCCCTCATCGTCGCCGATCAGCAGGACCTGTGCTGGCCCGATCACCTGGATCTCGCGCTGAGTCTGCTGGTGCGCCGCCTCGATGCCGGCGCGCCGCTGCGGTTGCTGCTCTGCAACCCCGATCTGATGTATCCGGTGCGCCCCGGGCGGGTCGCGCTCACGGCAGGGGCGTTGGCCGCGATGCTGGAAGCGGTTATCCGCGAGCGCTGGCCCGAGCGGGGCATCGGCTTTACGCGCCTGGGCAAACCGAGCCGCGCGATCTTCGATGCGGCCTGTCGGCGGCTCGGTGCATCCCGGCCGGTCATGCTCGGCGATCAGCTCGCGACCGACATCGCGGGTGCCCTGGGTGCGGGTCTCGATGCGGTGCTGGTCGGCACCGGGCTGGCGCCGGGGACTGGGGCGGGCGGGAGTGCGGTACGCCCGACCTGGGTGCTGCCGTCGCTTGCGGAGTGATCCCTTCCGCGTGCCGGGGTGGGATCGCCCCATCACGATAGAAGGGCGCCCAGCGGGTGATCTCGAAGGGGAGCCAAAGGCCGACCCGGGTCTGGATCCGACCGTGCATGCCGGGGCCGATCAGCGCCGCCGGGGTCATCACAGCGCGCGCTCGGCCCCCAGCGCGGCCATTCGCGGGGGTCGGTCAGGATGCGCCAGAGGACGCCGGCGGGGGCTTCGATGATACGGTCGACGTGGTGCAGGGGGTCAACCCGCGATGATGTCTTGCGCGATGGCTTCGCCGCTGGCCCAAGCGGCCTCGACCCGCGCCTCGAGGCACCAGTCGCCGCCGGCGTACAGCGTGCCGGAGGGGTCGCGGACGAAGGGTTGCCCGAGCGGCACGGCGACCCGGGCGTAGAGCCAGCGATGCGCGGCGGCATGTCGGACGGTCTCCAGCGTCGCGCCGAGGCGCGCGCACAGCAGAGGCAGCATCTGCGCGACGATGGCCTCGGGATCAAGCTCCAGATGCGCGGTGCTCCAGGCCGGGCTGGCCTGCGCCACCCAACAGAGCGGCGCGGCGCGTCCGGGTTTGCTGCTGTCCTGGGCGATCCAGACCAAGGGCGCCTCTGGATCGGCCTGGCTGATGAAGGGCCGCGGGGTGTCGGGATCGAAGGCGGCCATGAGGGTCAGGCAGGGGTCGAGCCGAACCTGGGCGACCGTCCGGGTGATCGGATGCTCGGCTCCGAGCAGGCGCGCGATCTGTGGCGCGGGCGCGGTGACGACGACCCGGTCGAACACCCGCGTGCCCTCGGCAAGGGTCAGCTCCCAGCCCCGATCAGACTGACGCAGGGCCAGAACCTCGACACCCTGGTGGATCGCGATGCCACGTCCCAGCTCGGCGGCTAATCCGCGCATGCCCGGCATGCCCACGAGATGCGGGCGCTCCGACCCGCGTCGGCCCAGCGCGCGGCGGCACCGGCGCGCTCGGCCTGCTCGAGCAGGGCCTGGAAGCCGGGGGATGAGGTGGTGATGTATTGGGCGCCATGATCGAACTGCCAGCCCTCGGGGGTGCGCCGCGTGGCCAGTCGCCCACCGATGCCCCGCCCCTTGTCGAACACCACCGGCGCGTGGCCCGCCTCGGTCAGGCGCCGCGCGCAGGCGAGTCCGGCCATGCCGGAGCCGATGACTGCGATTCGCTCTGCCTCGACCATCATGTCACCCTCCCTGAGATCCGCCGAGTCGCCCCTTGGATCTTGCCGTAGGCTTGTCCGACGGTGTTCACGTTCCGGATCCTTGTCGGTCAAGCGCCGAGCGGTGCCCGGTCGATCGCCGAGAGCTCCCGATTCACCTCGAAGAGCTTGGCGTTGACGTGCGGCACACCGAAGCCGACGAGTCGCTCGGTGTGCATCGCCAGATAGGTCTCGGCGCTGGGGCGGTCGGCGAAGAGGTAGATGCCGCCGGCCTCGCCCGTCTCGGGGCTCTCGGTCCAGATCTTCCAGAGCAGGCCGGGCTCTTGGGCGATGGATGCGGCGAGACCCTGCATGGTGGCGCTCATCTCGGCGCCCCAGGGGCCCTGGAAGGGGAAGTCGATCTGTAGGAGGATGGGCATCGGGATCTCTCGTTGGCGAGGTGGACGGTTAGGTGCCGAGTCTACTGCGCAGACCCGGTTCAGACCGAGACGATGTCTTCGCCGACAACAATACATGTCTGCGCGGATGGTCGAACAGCCCTCAGTCACCGGACAGTTCGACCGGGCGCAGGTCGAAGACCAGCACCTCGGCGTTCTCCCCCTCTCCGAAGCTGATCGCTTCGACATTGCGCAGGCGGGCACCGTCCCCCGCAGTGAGGCGTTGGCCGTTGGCCGACAGCGCGCCGCGCGCCACATGGACATCGGCAAAGCGGTTCTCCGGCAGGGTCAGAACCTGCTGTTCCGGTCCATCGAACAGTCCGGCATCGACCCGGGAGTCCTGATCGACCGACAGGGCCCCCTCCTCACCCTCGGGTGAGATGATCAAGCGCAGCCTGCCGCGCTTGTCCGCCTCCTCGAAGCGCTGCCGCCGGTAACGCGGGGCGACACCGGTGCGGCTCGGGATGATCCAAATCTGCAGAAAATGCACCAACTCTCGACCGAGCGGGTGTCGATGACGACGTCCACGGCCCCGTTCTTGGCCTCCCGGTCCAGCATCAGCGTGCCCGTGGTCGTGTTGAAGCGGCTGACCTGGGTGGAGAGGCCGAAGTGGCTGTAGGAGAAGCTCGGGAAGGTGTGGGAACCGGCCACCTGGTAAGTCTCAGGAGCGGCCAGGGCGGTGGCCTAGGCGGCGACGAGGATGGCGGCGGCGGAATGTTGGCTCAGTCTGTTCATGTGTCGTCTCAGATTGCGGTTGAGGTTGTGGTTGTGGTTGGGTGATGGGAAGGGTTTGGTCGTCGGGCGTGACGGCGAGTTGAAAGTTGACCTCGACGTCGTCGGCGACGATGTCGAAGGCGAACCAGGGCCTTCGCCGATCGCGAAGTCACCCCGGCGCAGGATGAAGCTGCCCGCAAAGACCCCGGCCCCTGAGCTTTGGGCTGAAGAAGCTGGTGCCGTTGCTGCTGGAGTTTTCCCGAATCTATCCGGCCATCACCTTGGCGACGGATTTCACCGACAGCCCCCAGAACCTGGTGGAGGAAGGCAAGGACCTGATGGTGCGCATCACCGCCCGCCTGGAGCCGGGCGACATCGCGCACAAGCTGGGGACTTCGCGGCTCCAGGTCATCGCCACCCCGGCCTATCTGGCCCGCCACGGTCAGCCCCGGCATCCCGCCGAACTCGCCGGCCATGCCCTGCTCGGCTACACCCACCGGGGCGTCGTGCAGCCCTGGGCCTTCCGGATCGACGGCGAGGTGGAAACCTTCTATCTGCCGTTCAAGCTCCAGGCCAACAACGGCGAGGCCCTGGCGGCGGCGGCGGCGCAGGATCTTGGCATCACCAGCGTGCCGGACTTCGTCGCGGAGGATTATCTGCGGGACCACCGCATGGTCACCTTGCTCGAAGACTTCACGCCACCGGATTTGGGCGTTTACGCCCTGCTGCCGAGCAATCGCTACATGCCCCACCGGGTGCAGGCCTTGATCGAGTTTCTGGCGCGGCGGATGAGGTGTCCCGGTGACGACTCGGACGAGACGAAGACGACGACGGCCTGACCGGCCGCGTGATCACCGCCGCCAACGATCCGGCGAAGTGATCAGCGTCGATTGGCACAAGCGCGACCGTTGCGGGAGTTACCGAACCGGCGCGGTATCATTCGCCGGGTCGCCGGGTCGCCGGGTCCGGTGACCGTCTCGATCAACCACCTTCCTCGAGGACATCCGCGTATGCAGATCGCACTTTTTGGCGCCACCGGCGGGACCGGCCGGCAGGTTCTGGAGCAGGCCGTCGCGGCGGGTCACAATGTGACATTACTGGTGCGCGACCCCGCCAAGATCGAGGCGCACAGCGGGGTGACGCTCATCCACGGCGATGTGCTCGATCAGGAGGCGACCAGCCGTTGTGTTCAGGGATCGGATGCCGTGATCTGCGTGCTGGGCTCCGGGGTCGGCGTCGAACCGGTCGAGGCACAGGGCACGCAACGCGTCCTCGAGGCCATGCAGGCCAACGGCGTGCGCCGGCTCATCGCCGTGACCTCGCTCGGGGTCGGCGACAGTCGCGAGCAGGTCGGCGCGGATTTTCAGCAGGCCATGGACACTGTGTTGCAACCCATCATCGCGGCCAAGACGGAACAGGAGCGTCTCATTCGGGCGAGCGGACTGGACTGGACCATCGTGCGTCCCGGCGGGCTCGGCGACGGACCGCGCACCGGCGACTATCGCAGCGGCACCGATCCATCCCTGATGGCCGGTCTCGTCAGCCGGGCAGACGTGGCCGAGTTCGTCCTGCGCCAGCTGACGGATGCTTCTTACCTGCACCAATGCCCGGCGGTGACCTGAGCCGGCCGGGTCGGTTCGGGAGTGCGACGCGGGGCGGTCTGATCGCGAGGCGGCTATTCCTCGCAAGGACCGCGAGTCGGTTGCCCGAGCGCGGCTAGGGCGCTTGCGTGCCCCGCAGGATCGCTTCGAGATCGGCCTCGGTGACCGGCATGGTCAGCACGGCATGGATCCGGAAGCGCTCGGCCAGTCGCGGGACATATTGCGCCTGTTCTTTACCGACCAGCACGATGGTTCGTGCCGTCGGTGCCTGTTTGCGCAGGGCCGCGAGAAGGACGTCCAGGTTGCTGACATTGGCTCCGGCGTAGTTGTTGCCGAAGCCGTAGAAGAACTCCGCCACGATCCAGTCCGGCGAGATCGACTTGAGTGCCTGCAGCGCCTTGCGTTGCGAGGCGAGCTTGATCTGCGTGATGCCGATGCGCTGATAGAGCGCGTCGAATCGAGGATGGTTCGGGGATTCGATGATCGAGAAGAGCGTGGTCATGGGGTTAACCATCGTGCTGCAGGGAAAGTCCCGACGCTGCCCGAGACGGTCGAATGGTGCAAGCGGACGGAGACGTTGCTCTCAAAGCGGCCAACGCCACCTTTGACGCTTTGCCCCTCGGCTCGCGCACGCAAGGGCGGGACTCTTTTATCTCATGGCCTCCAGCGCCGGACAACGGCCGTACCAAAGGGTCGGTTTTCATGAGACGAGTCGCTTGGCATGCTGGCTCAGCGGCTCATCCGCGCAGGCAGGTCGCGACTCCCCCTCCCGGCAGCCTGTCGGACATGCCCCCCGGGGTCACCACATTCCAGCGCGGGGACTCCGAGCTAAGCCTGTTGAAACGCGCCGACACCGCCCTCGACCTGGCCAAACAGCGCGGGCGCAACCCGGTCGCCGCAGACACGCCAACCTAACCGATCCACCCGCGCCCGTCCGCGCGGTTGTGTCACCCTGCCCTGGTTCTTACAATCTCCGGTCAGGCAATCCCCCATCCACGGACACAGTTTTATGCAACGCCGCCAACTTCTGCAGGGCGCCGGCATCGCCGGGATTCTTTCCTCGGGGATTGCACCGACGATCCTCAAGGCACAGGCACCGATCCGCTGGCGCCTGGCCTCGAGCTTTCCCAAGTCGCTGGACACGGTGTACGGCGCGAGCGAAGCCTTTGCCGCACATGTCGCCGATGCCACCGGGGGCAATTTCATCATCTCGGTCCATCCGGCCGGCGAGCTGGTGCCGGCGTTCGGTGTGGTGGACGCGATCCAGCAAGGCACCGTGGAGTGCGCACACACGGCCCCCTACTATTTTTTCGGCAAGGACGAGACCTTCGCGCTCGATTGCGCGGTGCCCTTCGGGATGACCTCCCGCGCGATGACGGCCTGGATGTACGAGGGCAATGGTCTGGAGCTGCTGCGCGAGTTCTACGCGCCTTACCAGATCGTGAACCTCCCCTGCGGCAATACCGGCGCACAGATGGGCGGCTGGTACCGTAAGGAGGTCAAGTCGGTGGCCGATCTGGACGGGCTGAAGTTCCGCGTCGGCGGCTTCGGCGGCCGGGTGCTGGCCAAACTCGGCGTGGTCCCGCAGAACCTGCCTGCCGGCGAGATCTACCAGGCGCTGGAGAAGGGCACGATCGATGCGACCGAATGGATCGGACCCTACGACGACCTTCGCCTCGGGCTGCATAAAGTCGCCAAATACTATTACTACCCGGCCTGGTGGGAAGGCAGCACCCAGTTTTCGCTTTACATCAACGCCGAGCAGTGGAACAGCCTGCCCAAGGCGTATCAGAGCATCGTCACGACGGCCGCCGCAGCAGCGCATTCCGGTTGTCAGGCGCGTTACGACGCACGCAACCCTGCCGCCCTGAAGCAACTGGTGGCCGAAGGCACCACGCTCGTGCGCTTTCCCAAAGATGTGATGGATGCCGCATTCAAGGCGTCGCGCGAGGTCTATGCCGAGCTGGACGAGACCAATCCGCGCTGGCGCAAGGTCTTCACCGACTACAGCCGTTTTCAGGCCGAGCAAGTGCAGTGGGATGCCGTGGCGGAAAGCAACTATGCGCAATACCTCGGGGCACAGAAGCTGTAGACGGCGCCCGAGCCGTGCGCTGTTCTCAGTCTTTCTTACTCGGCCATTCTCCGTCAGGACGACGACGCCGATGACGCGGGGCTGTCAGGAACAGAGGCGCCGCGCCACCCAACAGTGCCACTGCGCCCTGTCGGGCACCTTGCGCGAACGCACGGATCAGCCCGGTGTCGGCCAATGAAGGCACTGCTGCGTCTCTCCGGCGTCATTGATGCGATCAGCCGCCTCTTCGGTCGCATCATCATCTGGCTGGTGCTGGCCGCAACCCTGATCAGCGCGACCAATGCCATCGCCCGCAAGCTATTTAATATCGGATCAAATGCCATCCTCGAGATCCAATGGTATCTGTTTGCCGCCGTCTTCCTGCTCGGTGCCGGCTACACCTTTCTGAAGGACGCCCATGTGCGCGTGGATGTGGTCGCGAATCGGCTGTCCATGTCCACGCGCATCCTGATCGACATTCTCGGCATCCTGGTCTTTTTGCTGCCGCTGTGCTGGTTCATGATTGTCTTCTCCTGGCCGATCCTGGTGCAGGCATACCAATCCGGGGAGGTGTCGTCGAACTCGGGCGGGCTGATCCGCTGGCCGGTGTATGCACTGGTGCCCGCCGGGTTCGCCCTGCTCGGACTGCAGGGAATCTCGGAACTGATCAAGCGGGTGGCCTTCCTGCGCGGCCTTGGGCCGAACCCTTTGATCAAAGAATCACCTGAGGACGTTGCGGTGTCCCCGACGGCGATCGGCCCGGCGGACAGCGCCACCACAGCACCGGGCGTCGACTCGGCGGCGCGATGATCGAATTCTTCGCGGCCCACAGCCCCGAACTCATGTTCGGGTCGCTTGTCCTCTTTCTCCTCTCCGGCTTTCCCGTCGCCTTCTCGCTGGCTGCCTGCGGACTCCTGTTCGGTTTCATCGGCATCGAGCTGGGGCTGATCCCGCCAAGTCTGTTCCAGGCGCTGCCCCTGCGGGTCTTCGGCATCATGCAGAACGAGACCCTGCTGGCGATTCCCTTTTTCACGCTCATGGGGCTGGTTCTGGAGCGCAGCGGGATGGCCGAGGATCTGCTCGATACGGTCGGCCAGGTCTTCGGCCCGGTGCGCGGCGGACTGGCCTTGACCGTTATCCTCGTCGGTGCCCTGCTGGCGGCCACCACCGGTATCGTCGCAGCCTCGGTCATCTCCATGGCGCTGATCTCGCTACCGATCATGCTGCGTTATGGCTACAGCCCGGCGATCGCCACCGGCGCCATCACCGCATCGGGCACGCTGGCGCAAGTGGTTCCGCCCTCGCTGGTGCTGATCGTGCTGGCCGATCAGCTCGGCCGCAGTGTCGGCGATCTCTACAAGGGCGCACTCCTCCCGGCGCTGATGCTCATTGGCCTGTATGTGCTCTACATCATCGTCCTGGCGATCTTCAAGCCCGCGCTGGTGCCGGCACTGCCACCGCAGGCGCGCACCTGCCGCGAATCCAACGGACACTCGGGGCTGCGCTCGCTGGGGGTCTTCGGCATCGCGATCCTCGTGATCACCACGGCCTTCGGACAGGGTTACGGTGAGCTGATGAGCCTGTTGGAGGGAACCGAGGTCACGCCGGCACGCGATGTCGTCATCGTCGTGTCGATGCTGTTCGGCGCACTGCTGGCGACGGTCCTGGCGGTATTGAATCGGCTGCTCGGTCTCGGCTTGCTCTCACGGATCACCGAGCGCGTGGTCTTCGTCCTGATCCCACCGCTCGCGCTGATCTTCCTGGTGTTGGGCACGATCTTTCTGGGCGTGGCCACACCGACCGAAGCCGGCGCCCTGGGTGCCGTCGGCGCCATGCTGATCGCCGTTGTCAGGCGCAAGCTCACATTTGCGCTGCTCAAGCAGGCGCTGGAATCCACCGCGCGTCTTTCCTGCTTCGTGCTCTTTATCCTGATCGGCTCGACCATCTTCAGCTTCACCTTCACCGCGGTGGATGGCCAGGCCTGGGTCGAGCACCTGTTCGATCAACTGCCCGGTGGTCAACTCGGCTTCCTGGTGTTCGTCAACATCCTGGTCTTTCTGCTGGGCTTCTTTCTGGATTTCTTCGAGATCGCCTTTATCCTCATCCCATTACTGGTCCCGGTGGCCAACAACCTGGGCATCGATCCGGTCTGGTTCGGCGTTCTGCTCGCGATGAACCTGCAGACCTCGTTCCTGACTCCACCCTTTGGTTTCGCGCTCTTTTATCTGCGCAGCGTCGCACCGAAGCAGGCCTACATCGACCGGGTGACCCGACGGCGGATCGAAGGGATCCGCACGGTGGACATCTACCGCGGATCCATCGCATTCGTGCTGATTCAGATCAGCATGGTCGTTGCTTTGATCGCCTTCCCGGAGCTCGTCACCTTCGGTCTGGAGAAGCCCGTCGACGTCGATCTGGATCAAATCCGCATCGAGGTGCAGGGCAGCGGTGACGGCTGGGGCCAGCCCGGCAGCGGCGACGGCTGGGGTAGCGGCCCCGCCGCCGCCGATGATGCCGCAGACCCCGCAGACGCCGCAGATCCGAACCGTCCGGGCGTCCAGTCCGGTTGGTAACCACACAGTCATCACGACCTTATTTTGAGGACTACACCCATGACGCGCATGCTCTGCCTGACCCTGCTCCTGTTTCCGATCCTCGCAGCCGCGAGCACACCGGTTGAGGTCGGCGCGCCCCTGCCCGCCTTGACCTACAAAGACCAGCACGATGCTTCCCATG
This sequence comes from Thiocapsa sp. UBA6158, assembly GCF_002423035.1. GTDB lineage: Bacteria > Pseudomonadota > Gammaproteobacteria > Chromatiales > Chromatiaceae > Thiocapsa. The sequence continues at coordinate 29,944 of NZ_DIUM01000118.1, read as the reverse complement.
CCCTGAACGCGCAAACCAAGGCCGTGATCTTCAGCGCCGAACGGGATGTGTCGAGCCTGGTCGAGACCGCCCTGGAAGACCAAACGACGGCGAGCCTGGAGGCCGCCGGCATCCTCTACGTGGCGGATATCAGCGCCATGCCGGGGATCATCACCAGCGTCATCGCCCTGCCGAAGATGCGCAAGCGACCCTATCCGATGCTGCTCGGGCGCAGCCCGGAAGATACTGCAACGCTGCCGCGCGAGGCCGGTAAGATCACCCTGATCGAAGCCGATGCCGGAACCATTACCGCCATTCGCTTCCTACCCGACGCCGCAGCCCTGCGCAGTGCGCTCGGGCTGACGCCTTAGACCGGTTAGCGCCGAGACCCAAACGGGCGTCACGCCCGGCGTGCCCGCCTGATGGCGGGGCTCGCCGGTTACCTCGGCCTGTTCCTCGCCGCGCTGGGGTCCGCCAGTCTCCTGCCGTTGCAGTCCGAAGCCCTGTTGGTCGGACTGCTGCTCGCCGACGCCCACGCAATCTGGGCGTTGTTGACGGTCGCGACCGTCGGCAATGTTCTGGGTGCGGTGGTGAACTGGGCCATCGGGCGCGGCCTGGAGCGCTATGCCCATCGACGCTGGTTTCCGGTCAGCGCGCCCCGGTTGGCGCAGGCACAGCGATTCTATCGACGCACCGGCCGTTGGTCGTTGCTGTTGAGCTGGGTGCCTATCATCGGCGACCCGCTCACTCTGGTCGCCGGCCTCCTCCGGGAGCCACTCTGGCCGTTCCTTTGCCTGGTCACGATTGCCAAAGGCGGCCGTTATCTCGTCTTAAGTGCGCTGGTGCTAGGATGGATGTGACGGGGTGCGACTCACCGTGCCCGTGACCTGCGCCCGGGTACGCCGACTTCAGTCGGCACCTGAGGAGGCGGACTTCAGTCCGCCGCGTGGGCGCGCTCGGGGGCCGGATGAATCCGGCGTACCCGGGCTGCGGGCGGCGACCTGGACACGGCCGATCGATGTGACCGAAACGATGATCCTAGATCGAGGCCCACGCGTGCCAGAGGCCATCAGGGCTTCCAGCACTGATCCTCTCAGGCCAAGATGGCCTGACTGCGCACGTCGCCCGCCGACATGGGCGGAGCGATGAAAAGCCCCCACCAAGACCACGACAAAGAGGACTGCTATGAAGTTATTCAGCACCAGCATCACCGAGGGCGAGGCGATTAACGCCCGCTATGCGTTTGCCCGGATCGCACCGGAGACGCATATCGCCCTGTCCGACAACCTCAATCCGCATCTGGCCTGGACGGATGTCCCGCAGGACACCCGTTCGTTCGTGTTGATCTGCCATGATCCGGACGTTCCGAGTCGGGGCGGCGACGTGAATCAAGAGGGCCGCACGGTGCCGGCGTCCTTGCCTCGGGTCGATTTCTTCCACTGGATCCTGATGGATATCCCCGCCTCCGTCACAGAGATTGCAGAAGGCAGTCATTCCAGCGGCGTCATCGCGCGGGGCAAGTCGGGACCGGGCGCGCCCGATGGGTTGCGTCATGGCCTGAATGACTATACGGGGTGGTTCGCCGCTGATACCGACATGGCGGGCGACTACTTCGGTTACGACGGTCCTTGTCCGCCCTGGAATGACGAGCGCATCCATCATTACCTATTCACGCTATACGCTCTTGATGTGCCGGCGCTGGAGATCAGCGACACACTCGACGGGAGAGCCGTTCGCAAAGCGCTTGAGGGGCATGTCCTGGCCACGGCCACACTGACCGGCACCTACAGCCTGAACCCGTCCGTCTGATGGGGGTTGGCTAGTGCTGCAGAGTGGCTGCAGAGTGGAAATCCTGATACCGTTTGTGAAGTGTACACGCCAACATGATGGCCATGTTCAATATCACTTATGTCGGCGCGTTCGCCATGGCCCGCTGTGTTGCTGCCCCCATTGACCTGTCCAACAAACCCCGCCGCCGTCTCGAGGCCATCGTGGGCCAGCACAGCGCGCCGCAGAGCCTCGTGATGCGGGCGCGGATCATTCTGCTCGGCGCGGCCGATCCATTGTTGCTGACCACCATCCTCGCCAATCTGCTCGACAACGCCTGCAAATATGGCCTGCCTCCCGAGCCCATCCAGCTCAGCCTGACCCGTCAGGGGGCCGATCTCTTCTTTGGCAAGACCGTCGACGCCGAGGAGCTGGCCATGGCGGCCGAGAATCCGGATAGTCGACCGAGCGGTGACCGAGCACGACGGCCCCGTCCAACCTCTTTCTCTCGGCCTCGAAACATTGGCTGAAGCCTCTGACTGGTACGTCCGTGCCACCCTCGGTTATGAACAGTCCGAAGACGCGGACTTTTCCGATCGCGATTGTTCATCGCGGCAGCCGGCCGCGCTCTTTGGCTGTGCAAGGGGGTACGACGGCAGACCCATCGGGGCCTATGGCGACTTCGGCAACTACCCCGTGCTGGAGGTTGCAGTGGGCAGACGACTGTTGCCTTGGCTACGGACCGATCTCTCGCTCGGTTATCGCTTCGAGATCGACTACGAGGGCAACGCGAACTTTCTCTCGGTCGGCTCCCATCAACCGGTCTCGGCGGACCTCCAGTCCTGGAACGGCATGGCCAATGTCTTCCTTGATCTCTCCACTCAGCGGGATCGACCTGGGCCGCTTTCAGCCCTACATCGGGGCCGGCGTCGGCGTGGCTCGCAACAGCCTCGGAGAGATAACCTATCTCTTCCCGGAGAACACCAGGCGGCACAAGATCAGCGTCACGCCCGACGGCGAACGGACCAACTTTGCCTATCGGCTTGCCATCGGCACCGGGTATGCGTTGACGGAGACCATCGCGCTCGACCTCTCGGCCCATTACATCGATCTCGGCGAGGTCGGCACGGACGCCGGCCGCCTGACGATGAACACCCTTCCAGCCGACGTGACGCGATATCGGACCCGGCCATGTGTCGGGTTTTTTGTGTTCGAGGTGGCCGGCACTTCCGACACACGTACAAAAAAACCGGCTTTGGGCCGGTTCTTCGTGAGCTCTTGTTTTGTTGGTGGGCGCAGGTGGGATCGAACCACCGACCCCTGCCGTGTGAAGACAGTGCTCTCCCGCTGAGCTATGCGCCCGACTGAGCGATGCAATGTACCAGGCGAGGTTGGCGCGGTCAACGTCGCCGAGGCGGCGCGAGTCGCCGGTGTCGCTCGCTCGGTCTCGCGTGATCGGGTTCCCCGGGATAAAGTGGCGTCTGCGGATTCGGTCCCGTCCCGTTGGATCGATCCATCTCACGAATGCATCGGATCGCGGATGGAGCGCTTTGCGGTCCAACGCGCAGCTCCACCGTCGATGCAGTGATCAAAATCAGTCGCTATCGAGGCCCAATGTCCGCTGATAATGTGTTTTTCGTTCCCGTCAGGGATCTGTGTCAACGCGATGTCGTAACCTGCGAGCAGGATGAGTCGCTGGTTGTCGCCGCGGAGATGATGAGCGAGCGAAACATCTCGAGCATTGTGGTGTGCTCGGATCAGGTTCCGGTCGGGATGGTGACGGACCGTGACCTGCGCAACAAGGTCGTGGCGCGGGGGCAGAATCCCGGCGCGCTGCGCGTAAGCGACATCATGAACAGCCCCCTGGTGACGATCGGCGAGGACGACTATCTTTTCGCGGCGCTTCACCTGATGAGCCGCAGGCGAATCCACCGGTTGTGTGTGGTGGATGCGAGCGGTGCGCTTTGCGGGATCGTCACGGATACCGACGCGCTGCGGCTGCAAAGTCGCTCGCCCCAGCAGTTGATGAAGGAGATCGAGGAGGCGGCCGACGTCGATGATCTGAAGATCCTGCACGAGAAGCTGGAGAAGCTCGTCGTGCACCTGTCGGGCACAGGCGTGGCGACCAAGGATCTGGTGCAGACGGTGGCGCATCTGAACGACCGCATCCTGGTGCGTCTGATCGAGTTGGTGCGCACCGAGCGCTATCCCGATCTCACGGATCGCTTCGCCTTCCTCGCACTGGGGAGCGAAGGCCGGCAGGAGCAGACACTCTCGACCGATCAGGACAATGCGATCGTCTACGCGGACGATCTGACGGCGGACGAGCGCGAGCGCCTTGCGGCCTTCAGTGTCGACTTGATCGACCATCTCGTGGGGATCGGCGTGCCGGCGTGCCACGGCGGCATCATGGCGAAGAACGAGGCGTGGCGGCGCAGTCTCTCCGAGTGGAAACGTGTTCTCGATGGATGGCTGCGCACCCCGTCGCCCGAGAACATCCTCTCGGGCAGCATGTTCTTCGATCTGCGCACCCTTTACGGAGATGCGAGCTTCGAGGCCGCGTTGAAGGCCCACATCACTGCGCAGTTGCGTGCAAATAATCTGTTTTTGGCTCACAGCGCCGCCAATGCGGTCGGCTTCAAGCCGCCCTTGGGGTTTTTCGGTGGGATCAAGCCGGAACGACATGGGCCGCATCGCGGCAGCATCGAGCTGAAGAAGGCCGGTATCTTTCCGATCACCGAGGGGGTCAAGGCAATGGCCCTGCAGGCGGGCGTCGGCGACGGCGGTACCCGCGGCCGTGTGTTCGGCTTGCGCGAAGCCGGAATCCTGCGTGCCGAGCAAGCGGAAAGTCTGATCGCCGCCCTGGATTTTCTGGTGACCTTGCGGCTGCGCGCGCAGCTGCTCGCACTCGAGGAAGGCCGCGAGCCCAACAACTATCTACCGCTCGAGCGGCTGAATCGGATCGAAGAGGGACGTTTGAAGCTTGCGCTCGAGGAGGTCGGCCACTTTCAGGCCTTCTTACGAAACCGCTTTCATCTCAATCAAATGGGGCGCTGAAGCGCGTCTCCGAGCGAGCTTGCTTGGGTTGCGGGACGAGGCGGCATCGGTCGAGCTCGGTCTTGATGGCTGCGGGGCCGATGATGAGAGGGCGGCTTGATCGCCCCATGACACCCGGGGCAGACAACCCTCCACCCTCGCCCCCTACTCTATGACGCTATTGCGCCGGGATCGGCCTGACCCGGCGCGCACACAGGACTGACCCGATGCTCCGTTGGACCGACCGCGTTCCGCTTTACCTCTTCGTCATCGCCGCCTTGACCCTGGGGCTATCACCCTTCGCCCCGGAGCCGCATCTTTGGGAAAAGCTGAAGATGCTGGCCGACGGGACCTTGGTAAAGGCAATCGACATCTTCGATCTGGTTTTGCATGCAACCCCGTGGGTCTTGCTCATCCTGAAGGTCACGCGTCTCCTGACTCGCGGAGAAGACCCCACGCCTCGCTAAGGCGAAGCCAAGCGCGAAAGACCTCGACGAAGATCCGCTGCGACTCCTCGCCGATCCCCGGTGCAACGGATTCCCGAGGCCCGGCACAGTTGAGAACCCGGACGTGGTTCGCGACGAGCCAATCGGCGATCGCCGGGACATCGATCGGCGCCAACAGGTCGCGCGCCAGCAAGGGTTTACCGAGTCTGCGCGCCAGCTCCGCGGTCAGGCGCGTGCCGCCGGTCATGGGGCCGCGATGCAGGATCAGGGTCGCGTCGCTGTCGCGGACGTTCCACGCGGTGCGTTCCGCATCATCGACGCTCGGGGTCTCTCGCAGCGGATAGCGCTCCGGGAGGGAACCGTCCTCGGCGCGACGCCCGAGCGGACACCAGCCGCCGATCGGCAGACCCAGCGTGATGGCTGCGTCCAACGCCGCGCGATCGACACCCGTCTGACCTCCCGAGACCACCCGGACGCCCGCCGCGGGCACGCTCGGATCATGCCCCTCGACGGACCTGCGTGCCGCCAGAAGGTCCGCCTCCCGTCGTGCGAAGTAGAGATCCTCCTCGGCCTTTTCCTTGAGCTTGAGCTTGTCGACGAATCCGGTCATGGGCTGGACTCCGGTCGGTTCGCAATCAGGACGGCGCGCACGGGCGCCGGGTGTCCCTCGATGGTGCGGCTCGGATCGGCCGGATCCAAATGATCGGGCAACGATTGGAAGCGCATCCAATCGGTCGAGCGCTGCTCTTGCGGGCCGGTGCGGGTGACGTCGACGACACGGATCCCGGTGAACCCGCAGCGACCGAGCCAGACCGCGAGCGCATCGACGCTCGGGATGAACCAGACATTGCGCATGGCGGCGTAGCGTCCCGGCGGGACCAGCAATCCCTCGCCCTCGCCCTCCAGCACCAGGGTTTCCAGGATCAGCTCGCCGCCGGGGCGCAGCAGTCGATGCAGGTCCATCAGGTGATCGATCGGCGAGCGCCTGTGATAGAGCACGCCCATCGAGAAGACCGTATCGAAGCCGGTGAGATCGCCCGGCAGATCCTCGATGCCGAGCGGCAGAACCGCCAGATCGTCCCGCACCAGATAACGGTTGATCGCCAACCACTGGAGCACGAACAGAAGCGTCGGATCGATCCCCAGCACCAACCGAGCGCCGGCCCCGAGCATGCGCCAGGCGTGATAGCCGTTGCCGCAGCCCACATCGAGCACCAGGCGATCGGCGAGCGGCGCGATGGCCTCGGCCAAGCGATCCCATTTGAGATCCGAGCGCCACTCGGTGTCGATGTGTACGCCCTGGATGCAGAAAGGGCCTTTCCGCCAGGGGTGCAGAGCCATCAGCGCCTCGGTCAGAGTCCGCCCGAGATCGGCGTCGAGCAGCCCGGCGCCTTCGATCCCGACACAGGAACAATTCAGACGCGACCGACCTTGCGGCAGGTCCGGCAGCCGCGCCAACGCCGCTTCCCATTTCGGCAGATCCCCGTGTGCCCGTACACCTATCCGGAGCGCGATACGCTCGGCCAGCGTCTCGCCCCGGGCGCCCAAACCGGTCCGCCCGAGCCGATCCAGAAAGGGCTCGAACGGCGTCAGGTCCATGCGACCTCGGCACCGTCGAGCTCGAACGGCATGACCGGCGCACTCGGCCGATCGACAAGGTCATCGGGTTCGTTCATCGTCATACTTCGCATCCTCGATCACAGTCCTGATGGGCTTGCAGCGGCACCCAAGGCAAGGCAGAGTCACGTCATGAAACCGCGATCTTCGACCCGTGCGCGGTTGCTAGAATAACCGCCCCGCCCACACCACTGCCGACCTGCCGTCCAAGGGAACGCAACATGCTGAACAAAAAAGAGATTCAGAAAGCCATCGACGAGGATTCCGATTTCGTGCAGGAGGTCGACCCGGCCCCTGGCGTCGCCCCGAGCATCCCGGAGGAGATCGACTTAGACGATCCCTCACTCTATCTGAATCGCGAGCTGACCTGGCTTGCGTTCAACCGCCGCGTCCTCAACGAGGCGAACGACAGCCGCACTCCGCTCTTGGAGCGGGTGAAGTTCCTAGCGATCGTCAGCAACAACCTCGATGAATTCTTCATGAAACGCATCGGCGGTCTCAAGCAGCAGATCGCCGCCGGGGTGCATACCCCGAGCGTAGACGGCCGCACCCCGCCGCAGCAGCTCAAGGAATGCCAAGCCACGGCCCGTGAGTTTCAGACCGAGATGCAGCGAATCGACACCATCTTGATGCAGGAGCTCGCGCAACACGACATCCGCATCGCCCTCTACGACGATCTGCCGTCCGATGCACGCGAGCGGCTGCGCGACTATTTCCGCGCCAACATCTTCCCGATGCTGACCCCGCTGGCCATGGATCCGGCGCATCCATTCCCCTTCATCTCCAACCTGACCCTGAACCTGCTGGTGACCCTGCGCTTCCCGGGCGGCAGCGAGGTCTACATGGCACGCGTGAAGGTGCCGGTGAGCAAGGACGTGTCGCGGCGTCTGATCGCCATCGACGGCACCACCACCTTCGTCACGCTCGAAGACCTGATGGTGAAGAACCTCGACATGCTCTTTCCGGGCATGGAGATCGACTCCTGCGCCCTCTTCCGGATCACCCGCAACGCCATCGTGGAGCCGGAAGCCGAGGCGGCGAACGATCTGCTGGAGATGATCGAAACCGAACTGCGCGAGCGTCACTTCGCACCCATCGTACGTCTGGAGGTGCAGCCCGGCATGGAACGGATCCATCGCGGCATGCTCGCCGCCGAGCTGGGTCTGAACGAGGACGAGGACGTCTTCGAGGTCGAGGGCATGATGGCCCTGCGCGATCTCTTCGAGCTTGCCGGCATCGAGAAGCCCGAGCTGCACGACAAGACCCACCGCGCGGTCGATCATCCCTTGCTCGCCAACGACCGACGCAACATCTTCCACATTATTCGCGAGAACGGACCGCTCCTGCTCCAGCACCCCTATCAGGCCTTCAGCACCTCGGTCGAGCGTTTCCTGCGCACCGCCGCGGAAGACCCCAAGGTGCTCGCCATCAAGATGACGCTGTATCGCACCTCGGCCGGCCCCATCCTGGACTCACTCATGCAGGCGGCGCGCAACGGCAAGCAGGTCGCGGTGCTGGTCGAGCTCAAGGCGCGCTTCGACGAGGCCGCCAACATCGTCTGGGCGCGGCGTCTGGAGGCCGAGGGCATCCATGTCAACTACGGTGTCATGGGGCTGAAGACCCACAGCAAGCTCATCTTCATCGTGCGACGCGACTACTCGCAGCTGCGCCGCTATTACCACATCGGCACCGGCAACTATCACTCGGGCACGGCCAAGCTCTATACGGACTTGGGCATGCTCGGCTGCGACGAGGATATCGGTCAGGATCTCACCGAGCTCTTTAATTATCTCACCGGCTATTCCCCGCCCCCGAGCTATCGCAAGATCCTCGCCGCGCCCTATACGCTCAAGCGCGGGATCATCGAGAAGATCAACCGCGAGATCGAGCATCACAAGCGTGACGGCGGCGGACTCATCCAGATGAAGATGAATGCGCTGGAAGACGCCGAGATCACGCGCGCGCTCTACAAGGCCAGCCGCGCCGGCGTGAAGGTCGATCTCATCATTCGCGACACCTGCCGCTATCGACCCGGACTGCCCGGGATCAGCGAGACCGGTCGCGTCGTCAGCATCGTCGGGCGCTTCCTCGAGCACGCACGCATCATCTACTTCAGAAACGGCGGCGCGGAGGAGTACTACATCGGCTCGGCCGACATGATGGGCCGAAATCTCGACAGCCGCGTCGAGGTCCATGCACCGGTGGAGAACCCGGAGCTGCGCCAAGAGCTGCGACTCATCCTGGACGTTCAGTTCGCCGACACCCGCTCGGCCTGGGACATGGACTCGGACGGCAACTACACCCAACGCACACCGGAAGACGAGAACGCCAAGGGTGCTCAGGAGACCCTGATCGGGGTCGCCGAGAAGCGTCTCGCCGCGGCGGCCAAGCACAAGGAGAAGAAGGTGCGATCCAAGCTCTTGAGCCATTTCCAATGGCGGTTGCGCGACAAGAACCTCAAATAGCCCGAGGCCCGGGCACAACGGACGTGCCCACATCCCTCCTGCACTCCGGTGCCGTTTCGAGGAGGCTCAGAACTGCCGTTCGTCCTCTACATAGCGGTTCCCCCTACCCTGCAGGCTCCTGATCCGCCGATTGCGCTCGACCTCCGGGGCATCGGGCGGATCGGCGTTGCTCCAGGCCGTATAGAGCTTTACGTCCTGACGGCCGATGCGCACACCGTGGGTGTCGCGCATATAAAACAACGTCCGGGCGATGTCCCCGCGCACCCCCTCCGGAGGCTGTACCCGGCGCAGGATGGGGTCGAAACGGATCGCGCAATCGCCCAGCTGTTGTCCCGAGCGCAGCTCGCCCCAGGCGTGATCCGAGCGCGCGGCCGTGATCGCTCCGACCGCCGGAACCAGGTTGTGCAGATCCTTGTGTGCAGCGGCGAAGGCGGGATCCACCCGTTCGCAGCAGGCCGACCCCGAGAGGGGAGCCGCCCCGCCGGTCGTGCAGGCGGCGAAGGCCGCGGGCTCGCGCCAACAGCGGCGCGAGCCTCCGAGTTGGGCCGCCGAGACGACATGCGCGGCCTCGACCTGCTCCGCCCGGCGGCTGCCGACCAGCACGCCCAGACCGCAGCCCGCAAGGTCGATCCGACCCCGGAGGTCGTAGCGACAGCCGCAGAAGAAGCTCGCCCGACGATCCGCGTAGACGGTGTCGAGCAAGACTGCACGAGCCTCATCGAAGTCGCCGACAATCCCGGACCGAGGAGCGTCGGACGCAGCCAAAGCGCCGAACGCCCGACGATCGAACCGCCACCACCCTAGGGCAGGTTCGGCGGTTGCACGAACCGGCGCCGCGACACCCCCATCGCCGAACGAGAGCAGGGATCCGACGCCGACAGCCGTCTCGCGCACCACGTCGAACAACAAGACGCGGATGTCGCGCGCGATCTCGACCGCACGACCCGCGGGCTCCGGCCAGCTCTGCGTCAGGCTCATCGGCAGGAATGAAACGATGCAGATCAAGACCAGTCCGATACCGAGATCCCGCAGCGCGATCATGCTTCGGCGCAGCGCCGGCACCCAACGGGCAAGCCCGGCGAGTCGGTTTGCAGCTTGAGGCGGAGGCGCTTTGCGAGACGGGCGGCGAGGCATGACGAGCGGACGATCCCGGGTGGACGGCGGGCAGGCACTGTAGCAGAGTGTGCTTGGAGGGAAAGGCGGCGTTCGGCAACGGAGCCATCCCACTGCGGTCGCTCAAGGGTATGTCGGCGTCGACCTCTGGCCTTCCAACTCTGCCAAGCGGGCCTCCAGCGCTGCCATGCGGGATAAGACAACCGTCTCCCGCGGCCGGTCCGAGGCGCTTTCCAGCGCGGCGACCGCGCGTCCGAGCACGGACGATAGCGATTCTCCGGGCCTTGCCAGCGCGTGCAGGCGTGCGAGGATCTCGTCCGAAAAACCTGGTTCAGCGGTGCACGATGGCTCCTGCGAGACCTTCGAGGAAGCAAGCCGCGGGTCGCGGACAGGGGCGCGGAGTCGCCGCAGCGTGGCGAGCCAGCCCGCCGATACCCTCTGCAACCTCCCGAGCAGAAATGCAAGGCGATCGCGGCAGACGGCGATGGCGCTGCGGATCCGGGCGCGCCGCAGCCACGCGAAGAGACCGATCGCCAGGATCAACGCGGCGGCACCCCCAGTGACAACGCCGACGCCCGGCCCTCCAGAAGACACCTGATGGCCGGACTGGCCCGGAGTAGCGTCGGATGAAACGGGCATGCCGCCGACAGCCGAGTCGTCACCCGAAAATGCGGAGGGTCGTTCCGGCTGCGGCAGCTCGGGGAGGAAGGCCACGGGCTCATCGGTGGGCAAGGTCGTCTCGGAGCTCGATGCCCAAGGCTCTGTCGATGCCTGCTCGGTCGCGGGCAGCAGCACCGGCTTCGGATCGACCTCGGTCTCGGGCGTCGGCGGACCGGCGATCGGCACGACGGGTTGCGGATCTGCCTCGACCCGGAGTGTCTCGCGCTCCGCAGCACCGGATCGTACGAGCGATTCGAAGTAGCGGATGCGTTCGGAATAGAGGGCGCGCAAACAATCCGCATCACCGCAGGCGGCGCGCTCGTTGCTGAGCCAGGCTTTCTGCATCCGCTCGGGCGACAGGCCGAGCGCCTGCAACTCGGTGTAGAGGACGCCCATTCTCGCATCCCGGGCTCGGATGTCGGGGTTGGCGCAGATCAAGCGCTCCACGGCGGTTCTAGCCTTGGCGCAGTCCCAGACGGCAACCGGATCCCCCGGTGCGGGCTTGGCCGGCGCACGAGCCGGCGCGTCGGTTTGTGCGAGCCGACCTGCGTCGACACAGCCGTCCTTGTAGGCGTAAAGATTGACGCCGTCGTTGCGGGCACACCAGGCATCGCCCGCCGGATATCGACAGGGACTGGATGCGGCGTCGATATCCAGACAAGCCGCATCCGCCAGGACACCCGAGAGGGCGCAGACAAGCGCGGTCGCAAGCTGTCCGAAACGTCGATTCCTCATACGCTTATCCATGAGTGCCCGTAACGCGGACCAGCCTCGCCCGACGGAGGAGGCGCATCGCCGACCTTTGGGGGCTAAACCGGCCCCGTTCATCGGCAAAGGCGATGCGCCGGGCGCGGATCAGAACTCCTCGAAGGATTCGAAATCTCCGCCATCGTCCGGGAAGGCTTCCTCGGACTCGAGGGGCGCCTCCTCGGGTTGCGCCGGTGTTTCAGACGCCTGGGCCTCGTTGCCGCCGAACAGACCGGTGAGGGCGTTGGCCATCATGATGCCGCCGGCGACGCCCGCAGCGGTCGTCAGGGCCGATGCCAGGAAGCCGCCCCCGGCGGACGGTGTCGGCTGCGACCACCCTCGGCTCGGAGCTGCGGGGTCGGACGATTTGCCGAACGCCATGCCCGGAGCTGCGCCCGCAGCCGTCGCCGGCGTACTGCCCGGAGTCATGGCCGGCGTGCGCTCGGCCGTTGGCCGCGCGGCGCTTGCGCCCGGAGCCGCCCCGCCCCCGAAGAGACCGCCGAGGAATCCACCGCCCGCCGCGGGACGCTCGGCAAGCTGCTTCTCCAACTCCTGAATCCGTTGGTTCTGAGCCTGCACCGTCTGCTCTTGAATCAGGATGACCTGAGACATGTAGTAAGGCGCGGCCGGCTGGCGGCTCACGGCAGCGGCGATCTCCTGCTCCGCAGCCGGATCGCGGGGGCCGGCCTGTTGTTCTGCCTGCTTGAGCTTGGCGAAAAGGTTGCCGATCATGCTTTGCTCGTCGTGATCCACTGGAAACTCTCCTTCCGGTCAAAAGGGTTCGGGTTAAAAAAGGGAAAGGCCGCAGCATAGAGCACCCATCGGTTCCGAAGGTTCCTCGAGTCCGCTGCTGTGAGCGACGCATTGAGCCGCATGGGGCGACGGCCTGTCAATCCATCCTTGGTCCCTCAACGAGGACGCAGGCGATCAGGGCGGATTCGCGCCCGGGCCGTTCGCGCGATGAGGCAAAGGTTCACATCATCGTATGCAACGAGCGCCGTGCGCCCAAAGTCGAGATCCGGTCTCCGGTCTTTGATGGAGCCGATCGGTTTCACATGGCCCCTCGCCCCGATCGGGTCGCCGCACCCTTGTCCGCGTAGCGCCTTGGAGCCATGTTTGAGCGTGAGCGTCTTGTCAGTACGGTCGCAACAGGTATCCTCCTGCTCGGTTTGCAGGGTCCCAATACCCCGAGGAGCTGCTCGTCAGTCGAAGCAGGTCAATCGAACGAGGCTTTTATGGCGCTGTGCCGAACGATCACAAGGGAGCGGCTCGGGAGGCTGCAGACCGATGGGGATTGATGTGGGCGAGCAGTCCGAGCTTTCGGATGGAAGGCTCGGGGAGACCGAGCGGTCATCCGATCACGTGCGCTTTATGCGGCGCGCCATCGAGCTAGGCCGTCGGGGCTCGACAGCGGGCGACGGCGGGCCTTTCGGTGCCGTGATCGTGCGCTCCGGGCACATCATCGGGGAGGGTTGGAACCGGGTCATCGCCACCCGTGATCCAACCACCCATGGCGAGATGGTCGCAATCCGCGATGCCTGCCGACGGATCGGGAGCATCAGCCTGCACGGGTGCGAGCTGTACACCAGCGGCCAGCCCTGCCCGATGTGCCTCGGTGCGATCTACTGGGCGCGGATCGAGCGCGTGTTCTACGGATTCAGCATCCAGGATGCCGCCGGCATCGGATTCGATGACCACTTCATTCACGAGCAACTGGCAAAGCCACCGGGACAGCGAGCGATCCCCGAGATTCCGCTGCTGCGGGCCGAGGCACTCGAGATCCTCGAAGCCTATGCCGCCAATCCGGGGCGTGTGCACTACTGAAGTCGTCGTTCTGGGCGGACCGCCGGGCGTCCGGGCGGACGGTCAGGCGAATTGCGGCTTTGACGCTTGCCCGACGGCCACCATCGATGCCGTGAAACCGCGATCGTCAGCATTTCGTCAGCGAGCATCGGCTACTTTGATCTCCGAACCCTATCGAACCATCGAACCGAGGAGACCCCCGATGAAGCATCCAAAATTCCCGGCCATGACCCTGGCCATCTCCGCCCTCGCCTTTTCGCTCGGCGTCGTGGCCGATGACGATTTCCACGGGATCGTCGAGAGCCGACCTGCGGACGGCTACATCGGTGAATGGGTCATCGGCGGAAGGGCCGTCACGACGACCGCCGCGACCGAGATCGACACCGACGATGGGCCGCTCGACATCGGCGTCTGCGCCTCCGTGGACATGGAGGGTGCGTCCGTCGAGGAGGTCGAGAGCGAGCCCGTGCAGAAGTGCACGCGCGACCGATAGCGTCTGATCATCGCGCTCGGGAAGATCGAGACCACGGTCAATGCGCTCTTCTCAACCATGAGCAGCGAGGTGGCGGTCGCCGGGCGCATGGTGGCGGAAGGCTCGGTGCTGCAACTCGGCGGCGGAACTGCCTGGCTCGGTGAGGTGCGGGTCGGAATCGGTGACCCCGAGGTTGCTTGGCCACCGAGCCGTGAAAATGCCCGATTCCCGCTTGCGCGCAAGCGCTTCGACATCGCGATGCCTTTCGGAAAAGCTACCTGTCGGTTTGCGTCGGCAATCGAACACAGGATGGATACAGCCCCGCCGTCTTCTGCATCAAACGAAGAGGTTGAGCGCTTGGCGCGGGAGCCGGCGAGACAATACCGCGCAGATCGATGAATCCAAAGGGTGTAGCAGAACAAAAACGGCTTAGAGTCACCACCGAAAAGCAAGCGTCCTGGTGACTCAGCGGTGACTTCTGGCGCATCCTCCGCCACCGGCTGAAGATGCAGTACTCGAAGCCTTACCCGCACGATCTTCGTCGCCCGGCCGATGCCGAAGCGCAGCTGGAAGAGCGTCTGATCGACGCCTTCAACACGGCTTCGGAAGAGGCTCAACGAGGTCGCCCATGCCCGAATCTACCCCGAAACAGCTGCGTTTTCCCCCGGTCGCCGGGTTCAGTGTCCGCGGCGACTTCGACGGCGTCGCCATGTCGTCGGACTTCGGCCCGATGATCCTGCGCGGGGTTGATCGCCGGATTGGCCTGACCGAGCGGTTGAGCGCAGCGATCGATGATTGGCGCCATCCGTCCTACATCACCCGTCCGATGCGTGAGCTGATCGCGCAACGGGTGTTCCAGATTGCCTGTGCCTACGAAGACGGCAACGACGCCAAGGCGCTGCGCCGTGATGCGCTGTTCAAGCTGGGGCTGGAGCGCAAGACGCTCGATGCGACGACGGACCTGGCCAGCGGGCCGACCTTCTCGCGTCTGGAGAACGGGGTCGGCGCGCGCGGCCTCTACCGCATGGCGCAGGCCTTCGTCGACACCTTCATCGCCAGCGACCCGAAGACACCGCAAGTGATCGTGCTCGACATGGACCACTCCGAGGATGCCACCCATGGCCAGCAGGAGTTCGCGTTCTACAATCATCACTACGGCAACCATTGCGACTTGCCGCTGTTTCTCTTCGAGGGCCTCTCGGGGAGCCGGCAGGACCGGTAAGGGGCCCCTTCAACCTCTCTACCGTGCGCTCCGGGCCGTCGGCGTAGGGCTGCGAAGACACCTGCACCCGCCAAGCGCCGAATCGACGTCATGCGGAAGGAAGTCGGCTCGCTGACCGTAAGTGTCGGCACCGGCATGCCGGCGTTCATTGACCGCCGATCGGGTACGGGGTCCTGTTGGCCCGGACTACCTGCACCGGTTGCAGATCACGCCATCGGTTCCTCTTCCCGGCGAATGGCTGCGGACGACGAGTAGCCGAACTCCTGTCGGTGGCATCAGCATATCTGACTACCGACACTGCGATCGCTTGACCCAGACAGTGAGGGGAAACCGGCGATGACGCGGCGGACGCAAAGGATCCGGTGGCCGATGGATCAATCAAGCAAATCCGGAGGTGGGGTTAAATTCCACCCAAGCACACTACAATGAAAAAAGGCCCAGCACTGATCGGTGCTAAGCCTTTGTTCTATTTGGCGCGCCCGGAAGGATTCGAACCTCCGACCACCTGGTTCGTAGCCATATCGTGGCGGATTATCGCGAAAATCCGCGAACAACTGCGAGCAAAATATACCGATAATTACCAGTCATCTAGTGCTACCATGTGTTCGTCCCCGTTCGCTTTTGTTCGCCGATTGCCAGCGTGAAACGGGGACGGAACGGGGACGAGAGTATCAGCGACTCGGGGGCGCATGACATGGCACTACTGACGGTTCGAGAGCTGCGGGCGATGAAGGACGGGGACCGCTTGAGCGAGAGTGCGGGGCGGGGACAGGGCACCTTGAGGTTCCGCAAGACCGGGGGACGGGTCCGGGTCTACTTCCGGTTCACCAAGCCGGACGGAAGCCGCGACGAGCTCCCCCTCGGCTGGTACGACGAAGGGGGCCGAGACGGCTGGACATTGATTCAGGTCAGGGATGAAGCCGTCAAGATGCGCGAGCGGCTACAGTCCGGCTCGGGTGACGTGCGAGCGGACCAAGAAGCCGAGAAGGCGGCACGGGATGCCGAGCGCAAGGCGCTGGAGCGAGCGAGAGAGGAAGCCGAGCGTAAGATCCTGGAACGCGAGCAATACACCCTGTCCGCGCTGTGCGGCGCCTACGTGCGGATGCTCGAAGCCAACGGCAAGACGAAGAGCGCGAGCGACACCCGATCCATCCTCAACGTCCACGTCGCGAAGGCGCATCCGGAGATTGCGGGGCTGCCGGCCAACGAGATCACTCCGCGGCAGATCGCAGCCATGGTGCGCACGGTCCGAGAGGCTGGGAAGGAGTCGGCAAGCGGACAACTGCGCACCTACCTCCATGCTGCGTTCGGTGCGGCGATCCGCGCGCCGTTTGATTCCTCTCTGCCGAGCGAACTCATCCCGTTCAATGTCGAGACGAATCCCGTAGCGGCCGTGCCTACGATCCGCAGGCGGGCCGGCGAGCGCGCACTGAGCAAGGCCGAACTACTGGAGTATTTAGGGCACCTGGGGGACGGGATTGTCGATCAGGTGTTGTTGCTCGCATTACTGGCTGGCGGTCAGCGCATGGCTCAACTGCTGCGGGCGCGTGTCGGGGATTGGGATCAGGGAGTCTTGAGGCTATGGGACGGCAAGGGGAAGCGGCAGAAGCCCCGCGAGCACCTGCTGCGCTTGGGCCCAAAGGGTGCCGAAGTGGTCGAAGGGCTGATTGCTCGGGCGCGGGAGCTTTCCGCGGGCGACCCTAACCCTTCGCTGTTCGGATCAACCGATCGGTACGGCCACCCCGCGGTGATGGTCTACACGACGGCGAGCGCGCGGGTCTCGGCCATCTCGAAAGCAATGGGCGGCGAGTCGTTCGATTTGCGCGACATCCGCCGCACGGCAGAAACACAACTGGCGGGTTTGGGAGTCAGCCGGGACGTTCGGGCGCAACTGCTCAGTCACGGGATCTCGGGCGTGCAGGCCGTCCACTATGACCGACACACATACATGGACGAGAAGCGGGCCGCGCTGCTCGCATGGGAGCGGCACCTAGGGCAGCTAAAGGAAGGCGAGACGGGATCGAACGTGGTCGAGATCAAGCGTCGCGCGGGGGCTGCCTGATGGCCGGGACAGATGGCAAGGCGCGACTGCGCCGCGCGCGTATCAGGCGAATCATCCTCGATAGGCTGGACGAAGCGACAGCGGCCGGCCTGTCGCTCGACGGACAAGGGGCTATGCTGCGCCTGGCTGCGAACCCGCTCTCTGAGGTGGACGCGATCGTCGCAATCAACGCATACCTCGATGGCGGGCTCCCGCTTCCACCGATCTTCTATCCCTGGCTGCGCAAGGCCATGAGCGCAGCCGCCAGCCAACCCGGCAATAAGCAGCGACTCCGAGCCAAGGCCACCGAAGAAAAGAAGCGAAAAGCCGTCTGGATGGTCGTGGGCGAGT
This sequence comes from Thiocapsa sp. UBA6158, assembly GCF_002423035.1. Lineage (GTDB taxonomy): Bacteria > Pseudomonadota > Gammaproteobacteria > Chromatiales > Chromatiaceae > Thiocapsa. The sequence continues at coordinate 12,225 of NZ_DIUM01000118.1, read as the reverse complement.
GGTCATTCGGAGGCACCAAGGACGACGCCATAGAGTGGGTTGCCTCAATGACCGGGTATTCTGCTGACACGCTAAAGCAATACTGCAAAGACAACCGCGAATGGGTCGATGAGGCATGGAGACTTGCCGCGGCCCACCCTGTCGTGACCTTCACTGTCCCTGATGGCGTACTGGGCGCGGGAGTCACCTTCACTCGCCGCTGCGTGCGTACACGCCACGATGAGTAATGAAATCGGGCGGTTTCGTTCCCTCCCGCCGAGTCCCGCCGCTCCGTAAAGTACCGCGTACATCCAAACGGAGACACGCGGACAATGAAACAACAGCCTCGCAGTATCGAGCCCGTCGGGCTCTCCATCGAAGAGACGATCAAGGCCACCGGCCTTGGCCGGACCAGCATCTACAAGGAAATCGCTGAAGGGCGGCTGAAGACCTACCGGGTCGGGCGCCGCCGCTTCGTCGCTGCCGATGCGCTGCGCCAATGGGTTGATTCCCATCAGCAGCGCGAATGCGCATAGGAGGTGCCGACCATGAAAACCACCGAACGCACACCCGAACGCTGCGGAAACATCATTCTTGCCCATGCCGACGAATTGACCGACGTGGCCGCCGCAATCGGCACCACCGCAACCCTGTTGCGCGAGGTCATGACCGAGCAATCGCTCGACCACAACGGCAATTGGCCGGCGACCTGGCACCCTGGGCGCGTGGACGCTGTTCTCGCATTGATCGACGCATCGGCGTCGAAGCTCGGGGAGTCGATCGAGTTTGCGACCCAAGAATGACCCGCCCCCCTGACCGGACCCGCAACCCATGAACCAACACCCCGCCCTCAGCGCAAGAGTGCTCTCGGCATCGACATCCCCGAGGATCAACCGATGGCACTGTCCACAAATGAAAACGCCTCGACCGTGAGGAGCGGTCGAGGCGCAAAACAACAAGACAAACAACCGATTGGCGAGACGAAGTATAGCATCAAGGTCGGCATCCGTCTCGGCGCCGCCTGCTTCGTGGGCGTCGCGATTGCCTCATGGTGCTCCGGCGTGGGTCCGATTCTCGGTGGTTCAGCATGAGCGCCGCCGCATCACCCGCCGCAGACGGGGACATCCTCACGCGCGCCTGCCCGAAGTGCGGGGCGTCCGCCGAATATCCCGATTGCGAGGCTTGCGGGCATCGGTTCGATGAGGCGACCGTGACCTATACGGTATGGCCGGACGTGGGCGGAAGGACGATTCAGCGCATCGAGGGCAAGCCCTGGGCACAGCTCACGGGCTGGATCGAGGCCCAAGCCGAATACAAGGTCAAGACCGACTGCCCCCTGGTGAAGCTCGCCAGCTTCGGACCGGCCCGCACCGAGAAAGGGAGCCTTCGACACGACCTAAATGTGATCGAGGTCTTCGGGATCGAAGGCGACTATGACGCGGGGCAGATGACTCCCGAGGCCGCGATAGCACGCCTGGAAGAATTCCAGCTCCGCGCCTGCGTCTATACCTCCTGGTCCCACACTCCCGAGGCCCCGAAGTGGCGCGTCCTGGTTCCGCTTGCGCGGCCCGTGGAGCCCGCCCGGCGACTGGTCTATGCCGAGACCTTGAACGGCATGCTCGGGGGCATCCTGGCCCCGGAGTCGGGCGTTCTGTCGCAATCCTACTTCGTCGGTCGCAAACCGGGAGCCGAGTTCCGGGTTCTGCACACCTTCGATGATCCTGCGGACGGATTCTGTCTCGACGAAATCGACGGCATCGAAGCCGAGCGCATCGCGTTTCGAGCAAAGGCCGAAGCGGCAAACGATCCAGGCGGGACCGCCACCGGCACGCAACACGATTACCTCGCTGAACTGTTGGCCGGCGACGACGTGCATGGCAATGCCCTGAAGATCGTGGGGCGCCTGGTGTGCAAGGGTCTGGACGATTTGACCATCAAGCAGGTTTTCGCAGGGCTCGCCGTGCATGTTGCTGCGGCCCGTGGGCAAGAGCGCGCCGCGGACCTGACCGGCTCGGAGCTGGATCGGATGATTCAAGGGGCGCGGGCGAAGGGCTACGCAAAGGGAACCGCCGACATGGACGCATTTCTCGCGCGGATTCGAGGCGAGGCGGGGACCGATCCCGAGCCCGAGACGAATGCCGAGCCCGAGCAACCCCAACCCGCACAGAGCCCGCCGCCCCCGGCACCGGCGCCGAAGCCCGTCATCCGGTTTACGCCTGTCTGCGATCTGTTGGAGCAACCCGCGCCGCTGTCCTGGTTGATCCGAGGCGTCCTACTGCCCGGAGCTCAAACCCTGGTGTTCGGGGATCCGGCCGTGGGGAAGTCTCTGCTCACCCTGTCATGGGCTGCCAGCATCGCGATGGGTCGGGACTGGTGCGGGCGTACCGCGCGGGCGGGTTGCGTCATCTATCTGGCCGGCGAGGGGCAATTCGGCATCCGCCGCCGCCTGCTGGCATGGGGAATCGCCAACGACTGCCTTGAGGCGCTGCGCATGGCCCCGCTGTTCGTCTCCGACAGTGGTGCCGACCTGACCGACGCGGGGAGCCTGGAAGCCGTCGTAACCGTCGTGGACGGCATTGCAGGCATGGCCGGGACACCCGCCCTGATCGTCGTGGACACCCTGCATCGCAACATCGGCGGACGCGACGACAGCAGCAGCGTGGACATGGGGCTCTACACCAGAGCGACAGACGCACTGATCCAGCGTTACGGCTGCACCGTGCTGACCGTCCATCACGCGGGGCACGGGGACAAGACCCGTTCGCGGGGATCGAGCGCGATTCGCGGCGCGTTGGATGTCGAATATGGGCTGATCGAGAACGACGGCGTTCGGACCTTGGCCGCCACGAAGATGAAGGACGCACCCAAGCCCGCGCCGATGGGCTTCGAGCTGGAGCAGGTGCAACTCCCGTGGAGCGACGACCAAGGCGAGCCCGAGACTTCCGTCGTCCTGGTCGAGACCGAGGGCACCGGCAAGGCGCGCAAGGCCGTGACGCCGACGCAACGCCTGGCGTTCGAGGCGCTGCTGTTCGCGATCGAGGAAAGCGGGTTTCCGCCACCGGCACACATCGCCGAGACGCTGCCCGAAGGCGCACGCCTGGCCGGGCTGGAGAGCTGGCGACGCGAGTTCTACGCCCGGCACATGGGCGACTCGACGAACGCGAAGAAGAAGGCGTTTCAGCGGGCGCGGAGCGACTTGGCAACGCTCGGAGCGATCGGGCATCAGGATGACGCCTATTGGCCTACGCCCGGTTGCGGAGGCAACGCCGGGTTGCTCGGGATGGTCCAGGGTCACGCCGTCGTTCGAGGACTTCGGGAGGTCAAAAATGCCGCCTGAAAGACCAACCGAAACGCTCGCGAAGCGGGACATTTTGCCAATGTCCCGCCCCCGAAAACGGATACCCGAGTCATGTATAGGGTTTTCGCTCGCGATGTCCCGCCTAAATCCAGCAACCACGGGGCTTGAAGGCCAACGGGACAACCGGGACAAACCGGGCCAATGTCCCGCCTGTCCCGACCGGGACACGGGACACCACCCTATAGGGGGTGTCCCGCCTGTCCCGAGGACAGAAAACGGCACGACCGGAGGGCGAATTCGAGAGCGGGCGAGTCGTGCGCATGGGTGCGCTCGGGAGGCCAAGCCATGACCACGATCAAGCCCACGTTCACCCTGATCGAGCCTGACCCCGCGCCGATCCCTCGCGACGAACACGGATTTCCGCGACGCCCGTACATCGCCGAAGACGAGTTCTATTGCGCGTGGGGATCGGATGAAAGCTCGTTCGGCGAGGTTGCGGGCCTTCCTTGGGACGAAGCGCTTTCGGTCTTTCGCCAATGGTGGAGCGAGCGCCAAGAGCAGGCCGAACGGCAAGCCGAGATCCGCATCCGCCGCGCCAAGATCCGGGAGGTCAAACCATGAGCGACCATGCAGAGTTCTCTACCGCCGAGGACGACAACAACCCAGGCTGGCAGGCCCGCATCGCCAACGGATACCTCGTCAACCCGCCGCCCCGGTATCGGCCCGAGCCAAAACCCAAAGCGAGCAAAGGCCCCGCCTGGTGGACCGGGCACGGACCATACCCCGTGCGCTGCTCCGATTGCGCGCACTGGCGTGGGCGGCACGGCTGGTGCCCGGTCGCACGCAAGCAGGCCCGCAGCGCCCGAGCGTGGCGTCGATGCGACGCCTTCGAGCCGCGTGCCGTGCAAGCGCAGGAACGGCCCGTAGAGGCGTCGGCACCGCCCGAGGTGCGGACACACCGGCCCGAGCCGATCGAGCGCGTGCGCCGCCGCCTGGTGGAATTGGGGATGCTCGATCTGCTCTCGGAGCTGGTGAGCATCGGCGGGGGCTCCGTCGGCGTGCGGTTTCGCCCCGGTCTGTCCGATCTCGAAACCATCGAGGTGCATGGCGTCATCGAGGCCGCGATGCTGGCCGCCGCGATGGACGACCGAACGAGCGCAGCCTGACCGCAGGCGAAAACCTAGGAAAACCTTAGACCCGCGGCACCGAATCGGCGCCCCGGATCACTCCCAACCGGGCAGGGGTACCCCTGCCCTCACACCAACCGAAAGGAACGAAAACGTGACGATTTCACAAACCGAACAAGCCTCCCGCAAAGTCCGGCGCGCTCAAGCCGAGATCGACCGGCGCCTCGAGGACGGCGCCGACGCCAGCACCGCGCGTGCGGATCTACTCACCGCACAGAACGAACTCGAAGCCGCGCAGGTTGCAGCGCAGGAGCGCCAAGCCGCCGACGAGCAGCGCATCGAAGCCGAGGCCGGCGAGCTGATCGCCGAGGTCGCGGGGGAGGTCTCCGCGGGCGTTGCGCAGATCCTTCAGCGCATCGGCCCGTTGCCCGAGCCACGCATCCAAGCGCAGTGGGCCGTGGGCGTTGCGCGGGCGCGTCGCGAGCTGGCGGCACTGCGCGTCGAGGTCGAAGCCGTCCGCGAGCGGCTGACGGGCCAACAGACGCGCCTGAGCAGCCTCACGGCCGATCGTCAGTCGGTGATCGCGCGTCGGCTGGCGGGCGACGAGCGCGACACTGACGGGGCGACGCTGGCCTTGCTGGACGCCGACATCGAAGGACTGTCAGGTCTGGCGAGCCGTACCGCGGCCGAGCTGAATCGGCTGGAGACGGCACTATCCGAGGCAACCGACCGTCATGCCCAGGCCGAGCGTCGATGGAGCGGAGCGGTCGAGGGCGCATGGACCGGGGCGCTGTCCGAGCTGGCCCTGATCGCCGAGGGTGTCATCGTGGAAGTGTCCGGCGCAATGCGTGTGCACGGCGGGGATCGGAAGCGTTGGAGTCCTTCGCTTGAGGTCTCCAACTTGTTGCATGGTCGAACCTTCTGATCGGCGAATGCGCCCGGCTCCGACCGGGCGCGTAAAATGCGGAGGTCGAATCACCGGAGGTCCGCCATGCAAAGCCGAGTCACCCGCGCCGATGTCCTCGATCTGATTCGTCGTCGATTCGAGGTCGAGGTCTTCAGCACCATCGACATTGCGGACGGGCTCGGTTGCGAGGAATACCGGGTGCGGGGCGCGCTGGCTTGGCTCGTGGCTGGCGGGGTTATCCGCACTGCCGGGACCACGGAGCGTCGAGACAGATCCAACGTGCGCTATCCCGCCAAGCTGTACCGCTGGTCTGGCCGATCCGAGATCCGGCGAGTCCCGCAAGACCGTGAAGCGCGGCATCTCATCGCGAGCCCCGCACCGACCGCGAACGAATGGCTATCGAGGGCTTGGACATGAATGGACCTACGGACTGGGCGGATGGGCTGACCGAGAGGCAGAGGCGGTTCTGCGAGGCTTACTCGTCCAACGGCGGGAATGCGCTCGATGCGGCTCGTCAAGCGGGCTACAAGAAGCCTGATCCCCAAGGCGCTGAGAACCTAGGAAAACCCAGTATCAAGGCCGCTATCGAGAAGCTGCGCCTCGCGACAACCTCCGCGGCGATCATGACCCGCCAAGAGCGCCAAGCGTTTTGGACGCTGGTTGCTCGATCGAAGGACGAGGACATGAAGGACCGGCTCAAGGCATCCGAGCTGCTGGGTAAGAGTCAGGGCGATTTCATCAGCCGCACCGAGATCACGGGCGCGAACGGCGGGCCGATTGTCTCGGAGGTCCGCGTTCGGTTCGTGGGGTAGCGGCAGCCAACGGCGGCAGGGATCTCCTCATTTCTGAGGAGATGTCCGCCGCTGGATCTGCTCACGAAAACTCAAGTTTGGGCTGTCCGAATCGCTCGCCGATCGGGTCTCGCCTTCCGACAGGCATCCGCCTCAAACAGCAACTGCACCTAGCCGACTGTCCGCCCGTGACAGTCACACGCTTGCATGCTTCCGTGACAGTCACGATACTGAGGGCACCCATCCCCCGTGACAGTCACGCACATGACCGAGACACAAAAACGACCGGCACGCACACCGGCACAGCGACGCGCGGACCTTCGCGCGCGTGCCGTCACCTTGCTGATGGACGACGAAGCGGCACTGCTCAAAGCCGCCGATTCCCTGGTCATCGAGGCGCTGCTCTACAGCTACCGGCGCAAGCTCCCGCATGACTTCGCGGCGCTGTCGGCTGAATTGCTGCGGAGACTGCAAGCGGCTCGCGTGACAGTCACGCAGACAGCCGAGGATGGTGCCGAGCCTGATAGCGCGTCACCGTGACGAGACCGGAGCAGGGACAGGCCCCGAGACCGCACAGCAAGCCCGTGGAGCGCGCGGCGAGCGCCGGGCGATGGATCGCACTAACGGCACCCGCAACCGGGCCAGCCGATCGGTTAAGAAAAGCTAAGGTCGCGCGGCTGGTCAGGGGCGAGTGCACTCGGGGTGCCCGGCGAAATCTCACTGCGCAAACTTGCGCAGTCAGAATCCACGAACAGCCTCGTCGCTGGTCCGGGGTGAGCCTCCGACGACAGCAGACCGGGGCGAGCGAATCGCCTCAAGAGCACGACCAAACGGGGACCGAGCGGGGACGGAAGTGCCTGAAAAGCAGAAGGGGTTACTCGGTTATTCGAGTAACCCCTTGTTTTTATGGCGCGCCCGGAAGGATTCGAACCTCCGACCACCTGGTTCGTAGCCAGGTACTCTATCCAGCTGAGCTACGGGCGCTTGAAGTTTGGCGCTCCATCCGTGGAGGCTCTATCCAGTCCGGCATGCCTGCGGACTGATTGAGCGTTGGCGGGACGATTGTTGCCGCCACCACCGAGCCGCGTATCTTCCGGATCCGGAGGGTCATTGTCAAGCGCCCCGCGCTATTTTGTTCGTAATGCCAATGCGGTGTGTGGTCGGGCGGAAGCCTCGGGGCGCGGCCTCGGCCGGATCCGGGTCGACGCGGTTGCTGGACCGCTGCCCCAGGCATCCGCTACCATCGGCTCGGGTCATACGTCCAAGCTGGACCGCGCATCTTGAGGTCCGGGACTCGGGCGGGATCCGCGAATCGAAGGGCAGACGACCCCGAATCCGGGTTGTCGTGCCGGCGTCTTGCAGCGACCACCATCCTTCGGCGTCAGACCATGCGCATCCTCCTCATCCTGATCGTCGCCGCTTGGGGAACCATCGCGCTCCTGACCTTCGCGACGACATCCAACAAAACGCTCGACGCCAAGTTGACCGCGGCCTATCTCCTCGCTTGGCCGGTCCTGGTCGTCGCGCTCTTTCTGAACGAGCCTGTGCCGCTTTGGCTCGCGGTGCCGACCTTGTTCGGTTTTTTGCCCTGGTTCCTGGCCGGACCGCACCTGTACGCGATCGTGCGTGACCCGAGCCGCTCCAGACCCGACGAGATCATCGGCATTCCACGCGCCTACTGGAAATGGGGCGGAATCGGCTCGATTCTGCTCGGTCTGGCCTTTGATGGATTCGTCTGAGGATCCGTCCGACGGCGTACACTGCTTGGCCGCGGGTCGCCTCGGCCATCTCATCCGCCCAATGTTCGACGACCCGAAACCATGAACCGACACGACTCCATTGCCGATCTCATCGCGATCGTCGCGCGCCTGCGCGATCCGCAGGACGGCTGCCCCTGGGATCAGGAGCAGACGTTCCGCAGCATCCTGCCCTTCACCTTGGAGGAGGCCTACGAGGTCGCCGAGGCGATCGAGAACGAGGATATGAAGGAGCTGCGTGAAGAACTGGGCGACCTGCTGTTGCAGGTGGTCTATCACGCGCGGATCGCCGAGGAGCAAGGCAGCTTCGCCTTCCCCGACGTGGTGCAGTCGATCAGCGAGAAGATGATCCGCCGTCATCCGCATGTCTTCGGGGATGCGACGCTCGAGGACGAGGAAGCGGTGCGGGCGAACTGGGAGCGCGAGAAGGCGGCGGAGCGCGCAAGCAAGCGTCAGCGACCGGTGGGGAGCGTGCTCGAAGGGGTTGCTCAAGCCCTCCCCGCCTTGGTACGGGCCGAGAAGCTGCAGAAGCGCGCGGCGGTCGTCGGCTTCGATTGGGACGAGATGGAAGAGGTCTTCGACAAGGTGCTCGAAGAGCTGCAGGAGTGTCGCGAGACGCTGCGCGCCCACGCCGAGCCCACCGAGCGGGTCCATGAGGTCGGCGATCTGCTGTTCTCTTGCGTGAACCTGGCCCGTCATATGGGCGTGGACGCCGAGCAGGCGCTGCGGGCGGCGAACCACCGTTTCGAACGACGCTTCGGGCGTGTCGAGGTGTGTCTGCGCGCCGGCGGCCAGTCGCCGAGTGTTGCGGTGCGCGAGGAGATGGAACGGCTGTGGAACCTCATCAAATCCGAGGAGCGTTAAAACCGCGTCTCTTGGCGATAAGCTCGGTCGTCACCCGGACTCACTCTCGAAGTCATCGACAGGCGTCGGAGCGGACGCGGTTTTAAGATGTTTTCCAAGACCGAACCGCATCCTGCCGAGGCATGTGCAGGAGGTGGTGCTGGCTTGACCCTTAACGGTCGGATTTCACTCTGGACGCGGTTCACCCATGAGCTATCTCGATAAGATTTATGCCTGCAATGACTGGGAGCCGGCTGTATTTGTGCCCTTCATCCGGAGGGGCGAGCGTCTCGGGAGCCTGCGGCGCAGTGCCGCCGAGGCGCTTCGGCGCTGGCCAACACAGTTTCGCGTCACGGAGACGGCGGTCGAGTGGGTCGAGACGCCGGATGACTTCGAGGGCTGCACCTTGGCGCTGGCCGAGGTGTCGCGAGGGCTCGTCGACGAGGGCGTGATCCCCTATCTGCACGGCGAGCAATACCCCGTCACTGCAGGCGGGCGCGAGGCGGCACGTTGTCTGGTCGACCGGGCCTGCGCGCCCTTCTTCGGGATGCGTGCCTTCGGTCAGCATCTGAACGGCTTCGTGCGGACCGCGCGCGGGATCGAGATGTGGATCGGTCGGCGCTCCGCGGATCGCAAGCTCTACCCCGGTCGCCTGGATAACCTTGTTGCGGGCGGGTTGCCCCACGGCATCGCTCTGGTCGAGAATCTGCGCAAGGAATGCGCGGAGGAGGCCGGCATGCCCCCTACCCTTGTAGACCGGGCGGTGGCCGTCGGAGCCGTCACCTACTGTCGCGATTCGGATCGCGGACTGAAGCCGGATGTCATGTTCTGCTACGATCTCGAGCTTCCCGAGGAGTTCGAGCCGCGCTGCACCGACGGGGAGGTGGAAACCTTCTATCGCCTGCCGGTGAAGGAGGTCGCGCAGATCGTCCGCGAGACCCATGACTTCAAGCTCAACTGCAACCTGGTCATCATCGATTTTCTGGTCCGCCACGGACTGATCCCTCAAGATGACCCGCAGTATGTCGCGATCATACAGGGTCTGCGTTCCCCATTGCCCTCGTCGGATCAACGCCCGACTCCGACCAACTGACAGGGCCGCTGCGGCGGCAAAGGCACTATGAGCCCAACTCGATTCCCGATTCAAAGACGCCGCACCGTCCCGGTACGCATCGGCCCGGTGACGGTCGGCGGTCAGGCCCCGATCGTGATCCAGTCCATGACCAACACGGACACCGCGGACATCGCGTCCACGGTCCGGCAGGTCGCCGAGCTGGCGCGCGCCGGCTCGGAGGTGGTGCGGATCACGGTCAATCACGAGTCTGCGGCGCGCGCGGTCCCGGCGATCCGTGAGGCGCTGGACGCGCAGGGCTGCAGCGTGCCCTTGGTCGGCGACTTCCATTTCAACGGCCACCGCCTGCTCACGGATTATCCGGAGTGTGCCGAGGCGCTCGCAAAGTACCGCATCAACCCGGGCAATGTCGGTCGCGGCGAGAAGAGGGACAGCCAGTTTGCGACCATGATCGAGATCGCCTGCCGCTATGACCGGCCGGTGCGCATCGGGGTCAACTGGGGCAGCCTGGATCCGGACCTGATCGTGCGCATGATGGACGAGAACGCGCGCGCGCCCGAGCCGCGGGATGCCGAGCAGGTGATGCGCGAGGCGATGGTGGAGTCCGCCATCTCGAGCGCCGAGCGCGCCGAGCAGGTCGGCCTGCCGCGCGATCGCATCATCCTGTCCTGCAAGATGAGCGGCGTGCAGGATCTGATTGCGGTCTATCGTATGCTGGCCGATCGCGGCGACTATGCCTTGCATCTCGGCCTGACCGAAGCCGGCATGGGATCGAAGGGGATCGTCGCCTCCACCGCCGCCTTGTCGGTGCTGCTGCAGGAGGGCATCGGCGACACCATCCGTATCTCGCTCACCCCGGCACCCGGCGAGGCACGCACCCGCGAGGTCTTGGTCGCCCAGGAGATCCTGCAGACCATGGGGATGCGCTCCTTCGCACCCATGGTCACCGCCTGCCCGGGATGCGGACGCACGACCAGCGACACCTTTCAGCATCTGGCCCAAGACATTCAGGCCTATCTGCGCGAGCAGATGCCGGAGTGGCGCACCCGTTTTCCGGGTGTCGAGACCATGCAGGTCGCAGTCATGGGCTGTGTGGTGAACGGCCCCGGCGAGAGCAAGCACGCCAACATCGGGATCAGCCTGCCCGGCAACGACGAGCGCCCCTCCGCACCCGTCTATGTCGACGGCGAAAAGGTCGCCACACTCAAGGGCGACGGGATCGCCGAGCAGTTCAAGCGGATGGTCGACGACTATATCGAGACCCACTATCGGGCGCAGTGACGGGACGTCGATCGGGTCCACTCCGATCATTTCGGAGAAAAAACGACCAGTGTGCAACAGAGGAGGAGACATGAAAAAAACGATTCCCGCACTCATCGCCGCCGTGTCGATCTGCGGACCGGCCATCGCCGATGGTCCGATGGTGGTTCCGTTGCAGCGTCTGTCGATGGATGCGGCGGTAAAGATCGCGCAAGGGGCGATCGAGGAATGTCGCGAGAAAGGGATCCAGATCGCCGTGACCGTGGTCGACCGCGAAGGCACGGTGCAGGTGACGCTCCGCGACACCATCGCCGCGCCCATCACGGTGCCGATCAGCAAGATGAAGGCCTTCACCGCAGTGAACTTCAACGCCGCGACCTCGGCCATGGCCGACCGTGCCGATACGCCGATCGGGCGTGTCGAGGGTCTGGTGATGTCCGCAGGCGGGGTTCCTGTCCTGCTCGGCGGCTCGTCGCTGGTGGCCGGGGTCGGCGTCAGCGGCGCACCCTCCGGGGAGACCGACGAGGAATGTGCGCTCGCCGGGATTGCCGAGATCCAGGACGACCTGGATATGGCGATGTAGGGCTGAGCCGCGTCCGGTTGGATTCGAGTCGGATCGTAGGAACATCGTTGTCAGTTCGACAAACGATCTCGGCGCGACGCGGCTCGGGATGGGTCATTATCCGAAAATGTCTAAACCGCGTCGTGCACGGCGTCTCGGCGATCTTCAGGGGGTTTCGCTCCCGCTAAAGACATGGCATGTCGCGCCTGACGCGGTTTAGGCCCACAACAGGATCGGGGACAACAGATGCGTCTTTTGGAAGCCGAAGCAGCGCTGATTTCAGACCTGAAGGACGAAAGCGAGTTGATCGGCGAAATGCGTCTACCCGCATTCACCGTGGTGACCGCGCGCCACCCGACGCTCGGCAAATTGGTGATCGTCATCGGGCCGGACGGCACGGGTGCGGTCGTCGAGGCGAACGAGTAGATCGGCACCTGCATCAAGGCCCTTTCGAGACCCAGCAAAAGCCGCGACGCGTTTCACGTCGCGGCGCAGGCCGCCGCATCGATGGCGATGCCCACTGCGTACCGATCAAATGAAACGAAGCGCTCGTGCAAGCGCCTCACGTCCGGCTCAGGCGGCCGGACGCGATACGCTCCTTAGACGCATCCCATTATACACAACTTTGA
>NZ_DIUM01000003.1:87988-127234 GCF_002423035.1 Thiocapsa sp. UBA6158 | reverse complement strand
CTGAGGAACGACGCTAATCACCTAAAAAAATATAAAATTCGAAATCGCGTCCCCGCGAAGGTCCGTGGATGCACCAAACGTCGAACTCACGCGAAAGTGAGCATCTCGCTCTGAACGCGGTTTAGGAGCCGAAGGCGATGCCCATCAAAAGGACCACGCCGACCTTGAAGGCTACGGCGATCGCCGCGCCCTGACCGAGCGTGATCTGAAAGGTATGGCGCAGGATATGGCCGGCCACCACGACGCTCCACACGAAGACCACCAGAAGCAGGAGCGCGCCGAGTGCGGCTAGATCGGTCTCCTGCGAGCCGGTGGGATTGAAGCTGAGCGGAATCAGCGCGATCGCGCCGATCACGATCCCGCTGCCCAAAAGCGCCGTTGCAGACTGATTGAAACGCGCATCGAGACGCAGGATACGCAAGGCGACGAAGAGTGCCGCGAGCGTCATCGCAAGCTCGAACAGGGTCTGCGCAAAGCTCGCCCCGATCGACAAACCGGCGACGAGACCAATCAACACCCCGACGACGAGACTCGCAACCGCGACGACGGCGAGCAGAACCTCCGAGGCCGGAAGATCCTGCGGGGTTCTGCGCAATGCACACAGCTCAACAAAAAATAAGATCAAGGCCTGCACGGTCACATCCTTCGGCGAAACCTGAGTCAATCATAACCGGCCGAGTCGCTGCCGGGACAACCTTCGTCTCGATCAAGCGACGCCGGAGCGCGCAGGGGCAAAGCGCACGAAGCCCACACCGAGCAGCACCAAGCCCGCCGCAAGCCCGATCGCCGGAGCATTGCCGAGCCGCACATAAGGCGTCGCGCCGACGTAGGGCCGAACCTCTGTTGCGAAATCCCCGCGCACGAACGAGGGCACCGTCCCGAGCACCCGTCCGTGCTGATCGATGATCGCCGAGATCCCCGTGTTGGTGGCGCGCAGCAAATAACGACCGTTCTCGAGCGCCCGCATCCGCGCCATTTCCAGATGCTGATGCGGCGCCAGCGAATCGCCGAACCAGGCGTCGTTGCTGACGTTGATCAGGAACTCGGCCTCGGGCAACGCCTGCGACACCTCCGCCGGAAAGGCGTCCTCGTAACAGATGGAGACACCCGCCACGCGATCGCCCACCGCAAGCAGGGGACGCTCCGCGCTGCCGCGACTGAAATCGGACATGGGAACCTCGAAGAGATCCACCAAGGGCCCGAGCCATGCCTTGAAAGGCATGAACTCGCCGAATGGAACCAGATGGCGCTTGGCGTAAAGATCCTCCCGACTACCGATGCTGAGCAAGGCGTTGAAGTGACGCCCGGTGTCCGACTCCATGACCGGGATGCCGAGGACGATCTCGGTCCCCTCCTCCCGCGCCCGGGCGGCCATGGGCTCGACGAGGACCTCGCGCACATGATGCAGGAAATCCGGGATCGCCGTCTCGGGCCAGACCACCAGATCGGCGTCCAGATTCCGCTCGGTCAGCTCCCAGTAGATCTCCATCGTCGAAACCAGTAGATCGGGATCCCACTTCATCGCCTGCGGGATGTTCGCCTGCACCACCGCGGCACGAAATCCCGGCCCGGACGGCGCGGTCCAGGACACCTGCTTCAGGAGCATCCCGCCGCCCCAAATCAAGACCAGCGCGATGGCAGCCGCCATGCGCCCCCGCCCGGGCCAGCGCAGGATCCCCCAAACCAAACCCGCCGACAACAGGATCAACAGACCGACGCCGTAAACGCCGAGGATCGGTGCAAACCCCGCGAGCGGTCCGTCGATCTGGGTGTAGCCCAAGCTCAGCCAGGGAAAACCGGTGAACAACCAACCTCGCAGCCAGTCGACCAAAAGATAGAGACCGGGGAACAGAAGGAGCGGGACCAGCCACGCCGGCCCCCGATCCAGGCGTCGAACCAGCCAACCCAAGAGCCCGAAATAGAGCGCCATCGACGCCACGAAGACCCCGGTCAGCAGGTGCGCCACCCAGGTGTCCATATTGCCGAACTCGTTCAGGCTGATCCGGATCCAGAAGACCCCGAAGCCCAGCAGACCGACGCCGAAGAGCCAACCCCTGAGAAAACCGATCCGAGGCGAGGCCCCGGTCAGCGCGGCCAAGAACCCCAAGAGGCCAATCAAGACGAACGGATACCAACCGAAGGGCGCGAATCCGAGCACCGTGACGGCGCCGCTTGCGCAGGCGAGCACGGCCGACAGGAGCGGGGCAACGCGAGAGGGCGGCGACAACATGGATTCACGTCCCGGGCTTGCAAATGACCACGCGGAGGATGACTGCGCGGGTTCTAACAGCCGACAGGATCCGGGTCAAACCTAAACCGCGTCCCTGCCGAGGTCCCGGAGGAGCTCCGAGCATTGAGCTGACTGCAAGCCCGACGTCTCATCTTGCACGCGGCTCAGTCGTAGGCCTCGTCCTTCCATCGACGCAACGCCTTGAAGACCTCTCGAGCCGAGCCAAGCGAGCGTCCCGCGGCACGCTCGGCGGCTTGAACGACCTCCGGAATGCGGGTGCGTAGAAAGGGGTTGGTCGCCAGCTCCAGCTCGAGACGCGACGGGACCGTGGGTAGGTCCATCGTCCGTCGTTTCCGATCGGACTCCATCCGCGTGCTCAGCGCGGCGCTGCCGGGCTCGACCCAGTCGGCAAAGCCGAGATTCGCGAGCGTGTATTCATGCGCGCAGTAGACCTGTGTCTCGGGCGGCAGTGCAGCGATTCGGTCCAAGGAATCCGAAAGCTGCTCGAAGGTGCCGTCGAAGACGCGTCCGCACCCGCCGGCAAACAGCGTATCGCCGCAGAACAGGCTGCCGGCCCCCAGGTAGGCGATGTGCGTGGAGGTGTGACCCGGCACCTCCATGACACGACAATCGATACTCAGGCCCTGCGGGCGCACGACCGCCCCCTCGCCCAAATGATCGGTCAGGTCGCGGATCCTCCGGTCGACGGGGCCATAGATACGCGCCTCGGGAAAGACCGAGCGCAGCTCGCTCAATCCGCCGATGTGATCGCCGTGATGGTGGGTGACCAGGATGGCGGTGAGGACGCGATTCTCGGCACGGAGGAGCCCAAGGACCGGATCGGCATCGCCCGGGTCCACGACCACGGCCGTTCCAGGCGTCTCGGTCAGCAGCCAGATGTAGTTGTCCTCGCAGGCAGGGATAGGGCGAATCTCGAGCATGGACGGCTCCGGGGCATCAATCGTCGACAGGGCGCGCCGCAAGACATCCGATGTGTCGGACGTCTCGGCAACTCGGCTATGATCACACGAACCGGGTCGCGGCGCCGTGTCGACCCACTCGCGCCCGGCCAAGCACCGAACCGGTGTCCGGACCCATAACCGGACATTTGTTGATGTTGTCTACGAGTGTTCGGGCGTTACAGTTGCGTTTCGGACGCGCGGCTCGATGCGGGTGCGGTGACGTCCCGGTCTCCCCAATCCGTTGCCGGCGAGGACTGGCTATGAGCACGCATCCGTTGACACATCACGAGATCTTCACACTGGTCGAGCCCTTCACGCGGCGCGCACGGCATGTCGACCTCGCCGCGAGCGACCGTCTCGAGCGACGCCTTCTCTTCAAACCCTTCGATCACGGCGAGGACGCGGCAGAGCTGAGCGGCGTGCGCGAGATCCTACTGCTCGAGAACCCCAAACCGGACAGATTCCGACTCACGCGCACCCTGCGCCATCCCGACGGCTTGGAAGCGGATCTCGTGATCGAAGGCCCGGACCCCGGTGAGCTTCTCGATCGCGTCGAGTCCGTTGATCCAAGGCGTCATTTTCGCGAGAAAAGCGGATACAGGATCGCCCGCAGCTACCGTTTGGAATCCGCCGCGGGAGGTGGCGTCGATGCCGCTACCCCGAAGCGCCTGCTCTTGACACGCGGCGTGGCCCACGTCGAGGGTCTGACCCTGACCATGAAGACACAAACCGGGCGCGGCATGCCGGCGGAGCTTGAGCTGCACGCCGAGGACGGCGATACCATCGTGTTGCCCGAGGACATGCTGGCGGTGATCGGATGGGATTGGCGTCGTCTGAATCGGGTCAAGGCCTGTTGGAAGAGCACCCTGCGCTTACGCGGAAAGGAGCCCGACCGCAGCCGCGATGCCGAGGTCAAGCTGACCCGAACCGTCGCGCATCTGGCCGAGACGCTCCGCGAGCCGCCCTTGCACTATCATGAGCGGCTGGTCGCGGCACGTTGGAACGTCGCCTTTCGGCGCGCGCTCCCGCTGCTGATCGGTCTTGGCCTGATCTTGGGTGCACCCGCGATTCAGTTTCTGGAGCTCTCGGACGAATCGCTGATCCGCATGCTGATCTTCCACTCCCCGCCCCTGCTCATGGTGCTCTTCTTCTCGATGAAGGAGATGCCGCGCATCGAGATCCCGCCCTTCCCGAAACCCTTGACCGCATCGGCTTGGCGAGAAGCCCCCTCGAGCCCGCCCGGCGAGATCCCGAAGACGTCGACTCAGGAGGTTTAAACCGCGCTCGGAGCGAGATGCTCAATTTTCGAGTGAGCTCGACGTTTGGCGCATCCACGGCCCTGAGCGGGGACGCGGTTTATAATTTTAATCTCTCAAACCGCGCCGTCTCCAGCGGTCGTCAAATCCGCCGGGGCCGATCCCATCCAAAAACAGCGCATACCGCACTGGGCGCAGTTTAACCGGAGATCAGCAGTCAAGATGCTCGGCAACCCGATGAACATCCCGCCCGTCTCGATTGCCGCGGCCAAGGCCGCGCTGGTCGAGCAGTATTCCGATCCGATTCTGCGCCGACGCGCATCCATGCTCTGGGGCACGCGCGGCGTGGGCAAGTCCTCGATCGTGCGTCAGGTCGCCGACCACTTCGGGGTGCCTTTGGTGGATCTGCGCCTGACCACGATCGAGCCGGTCGACATCCGCGGCGCCATCTATGCCGACGACACCCTGGCCAAGACGGTCTGGTTCCCGCCCGAGTTCCTACCCTCGCCCGCCCAACCGGACGGCATCCTCTTTCTCGACGAGCTCACTGCCGCGGATCAGCGACTGCAGATCTCGGCCTACTCGCTGATCCTCGATCGTCGAGTCGGTCACTATCGGCTGCCGGACGGCTGGCAGGTGGTGGCCGCGGGAAATGCGAGCTTCCACGGTGCGGTCTGTCACGACATGGGCACGGCCCTGGCCGATCGGATGTTCCATTTCAACGTGCAGACCGCCATCGATTCCTTTCTGGCGTATGCGATGGCCAGGGACTTCGCACCCGAGGTGATGGCCTTTCTGAAGGTCCGCCCGGACAAGCTCGACGACACCCAGTCTCAGCTTGCCAACGACCATCTGATCGGTGCCAGCCCGCGCGGCTGGGAGGACATCTCAAACGTCCTGAAATCGGGGTTGTCGGAGGGGACCAAGCGGGTCTTCGTGCAGGGGCGCATCGGCGCCGCCAATGCCGCGGAGTTCTTCGGCGTGCTGCGCGAGATCCAGGCCGGCACCGACGTGGTGCGCCTGCTGGCCAGCCGCCCGGGTCCGGAAACCGCCGCCTTGCTGCCCCGCACACTCGACGGGCTCTACGGCATGATCTACGGGCTGCTCGCCGCCAGTACGGACGCCGACACCCTGGCGAGAGCACTCGAGATCGTCGAGCAGTTTCCGGACATCCGAAGCGAAGTCCCGCTGCCGATACGCGAGTCTCAAACGCTCGCGATGGAGCTGCTGCTTCAGAGGGCGCTGGAGTTCGGGTTGGAGGCGACCGTTTTGGACAGCGCAAGCTACCGGCATTACCTGGAAGAGCGGCGGAGTGATGGATAAGTGGTGAGTGGCGAGGGACGAGTTGAATCCTGATGCATGATCTTTACCGGCATCGCGGGACGCGGGCGATTCAGCAGATGGTGGAGTTCGCGCCGTCCACGGGCGGGCTGGCGCTCTGGGTGAAGCACCGGGATCTGCCGCCCGAGATCGACCCCGGCCCGGTCGCCACCGACGGGGATACCGTCTATTACGGCGCCTCCTTCGGGCGGTTGGCGCTGCACGCACAGGTCGGTCTCGTCGCGCACGAGGTGCTGCATATCGCCTTGCGGCATCCTCAACGCTATCTGGATCTGCAACAGCTTTTGGGCGACGTGGACCTCGAGCTCTTCAACATCTGTGCGGACGCCATCGTCAACAGCGCCCTGAGTCACTTAAGCTGGCTCGAGCTGCCGGTCTCCTCGGTGTTTCTGGAAAAGCTCCTGCTCGCCACACTCGGCATCGATGTCGGTGTCGAGAAGGCCCTGCTCGAATGGGATGTCGAGCGCCTCTATCGCGCGATCGACGACCGCCGGGCAGCCGACAAGAGCCGCGCCCGAAAGACCCGCCGACGTCGCCGCGGCGGCATCGGCGACAGCCAACCCGGTGCGGAGGGTCGCGCGTCGCAGGAGGAGATCGACGAGTCGTCCCGATCCGAGGCGCGGGAGGACGGTCCGATGTCCGCGCGCGTCAGGTCACTCGGCGCCGAGACTCACGCCGACCTCTTCCCGCAACCCGACGCGCAGAAGCAACCCGAGCTGGAGGCCGAACAGGCACGCGAGTGGAGCGAGCGCATCCTGCGTGCCCATGCGGGAGACGGTGCGCACTCGATGCTGCGTGCCCTGATCGCGGATCTTCCGAAGATCCGCACGCCCTGGGAGCAGATCCTGCGCACCCAGCTGGCACGCGGTCTCTCGATTCAGCCCAATCTTTCCTGGTCCAGACCGGCCCGATCCTACATCGCCAATCAGGGCCGGATCGGGCCGGGTCGGCGCCTGCCTTGGGAGCCCGGCATCAGCTCGGCGAAGTCGGTGCCGCGCCTGGTGGTGATCGTCGACGTCTCCGGCTCGATCGAGGACACGCTGATGGAACGCTTCGCCGGCGAGATCGAGGCGATCACGCGACGCTTGGAGGCCGGCCTCGTGCTGGTGATCGGCGACCGCATCGTGCAACGGGTCGCGCACTTCAAGCCGGGGCAATCGGACCTGCGCGCAATCGCATTCAACGGCGGCGGCGGGACGGATTTCACCCCGCTCCTCGAAGAGGCCGACAAGCACGGCCCGGATATCGGCGTCGTCCTGACCGATCTGGACGGCCCCGCACATTTCAGACCACGTTGGCCCGTGATCTGGGCCGTGCCCGAATCCTATGCAACGCCGGAGCAGCCGTTCGGACGCAAGCTGATCCTGAGCTGATGGTCGGTCTCGGCGGATGCGATGGTCGGCTGATCGAGAGCGCACGCGCACAACGAAAAAGGCCAGGCTGATGCCTGGCCTTTTTTGTGCCGATGCGCCCGAGGCACACCGGCATTCAAGCAGGGCTTACTTGACTTGGGGCTGAGCCGGAGCAACCGGCGCCATCGGGGCAACCGGCGCTGCGTAGGGGTAGGCATAAGGGTAGCCGCCACCGTAGTAAGGGGCGCCATAACCGTAGTAGGGGTTGTTGTAGCCGTAGCCATAACCGCGACCCTGACCGCGGCCGTAGCCACGCCCGCTGCCGCCGCCGCTCATACCGAAGTTGAAGTCGCCGTAGCCGTCGCCGAACATGTCGCCGAAGGTATCGCCGAGACCGGAGCCGTAGCCCGGGCCGTACCCGCCGGCACCCGGACCCCACCACGCGGACGCGGAAGCAGATGCACCGAGGAGGGCGGCGATGGCAGCAGCAGTTGCAAGCTTGTTCATTCTAGTCTCCGAATCGTTTTATATGTTGTCGGCAGCAAGCGTGAAGTCCGTATCGGCCTCCACTGGCGAGCAGTATATTAGAAATAACTAAATTAGCAAGCGCTAATTTACGATTGGATTGCGGTATGTCGGTGTTCAACGCGACTGCTTGGAAAGGAAACCCTGCTCGGGCTGCCTGAATGCTGCGGGCTCCGGTGCACTCTCGGGCGATGCCGGGTCGGCCCGCCACAAACGCCAACGCAGGCCGGGCTGGGTGGCGATCCCGACAACGGCATCGTGGATCCGGCCGGAAGAATCGACCACGAAGGTGGCCGGCACACCGACCACGCCCCACCGATGCGCAATCTGCCCGGTCGGGTCGGCGATGACCGGGAAGGCGTGACCCGCCTCCGCCATGTAGCGACTCAGCTCCCGGGGACCGCCCGATTGCATCGCGACGCTCACCACAGCGTGATCCTGTGCGATCGCGGCGACGGCACCGTCCATCAGACCGCAGACCGGGCACCAGCTCGCCCAGAAGTGCACCAGCACCGGCCGTCCTGCAAGCGCGGCAAGGTCGAACGCCTGGCCATCCAGGGTGACGCCGACGAGCGGCGGTGCAGCGCCCGTGGCCAAAGGTCGCGCCTTCCACCATTGGACGGCGCCGAAGATCACCAGGATCAGCACGATGTTGATGACCCAATCGCGCAGACGTTTCGAGCGCCGAGCCGAGACGTTCGGGGTCGACTCACCGGACATGCGGAAGACCCTCGAAGAGGCCCTCGAACCGGGGCTCCGGATCGAGGTCCGCGAGCCCGGCGAGCCGCAGGACATCGGCCGGGCCCCGCGCCTCTCGACGAATCCCGCAGATCGGCGGTCTGCCCGCCCAGATCTGAACCGAGCACATGGGACCGGACAAGGGCCGGAAGATCTCGGCACCCATCGGCGGCAACCCCAGCAGACCCAGGGTCGCGGCGTCCAAGGCGCCGCCGGTCTTGCGCAGACCGTTGCGCCACTGGAAGGCGTCGAGCGCGTCGAGTGTTGCCGTGTCGACATTGCCCGCGAACGGCATTGTCTTATAGGACACGCGCTTCTTCTTGTTCTTGTCGCGCCAGACGGATTTCCGGGTTGGCTGTTTCAGGAGCTCGCGCTCGGCCAAGGCCGTCTGCAGCTGAACCAGGTGCGGCGCGGCCAATCGCTGCAATCGGCTCGGCAACGTCTTGATTCGACTTAGATCGGGCGCGTCGACCAACGACACCTGCTGGCCGGCCTGCAGCGCGGCATAGCGCGCGATGCGGCGATCGTAGATCGCGAGCGCGACGCGCTCGGCCGGCATGAGGCGATGCCGATGCTCCGGATCGTCCGGCTCGGCCTTACCGACCGCTTCTCTGAAGTCGCGCAGTGCCCTCTGCACCGCAGGATCGCCCGTGTCGGTCCCCGACGCATCCGCGGGCAAGAATCCGAGGTGACGCAGTGCCGCGGCTGCGCTCGGGGGCAGCGTCTGCATCGGCAGGTCCTCGCCTCGGCCCACCAGCGCGGCCAAGAGGGCCTTGTAGTGGCGTGTTTCGTCTCGATCGAGCGGCCCGGTCACCAGGGCCGCAGACACTGTCACGCGTTGGTCCGGCCCGTGATTGAAGTTCGCGGGCTCGACCGGCTTGGCCGGATCGAAGACCCACTTCGGCATGTCGCCGCCGGCCAAATCGAAGCCGACACCGTACTTGGCCCGCACCATCGACGGCTGGCTCTCGGCCCGCACACGCCGGGCCAGATGATCCATGAACTCGCCCCAGGTGTAGGGCTGCGTCTGCCCGCGGCCATCGCGATAGAACATCCCGAGGTTGCCCGTGACCGTCGGCGAGTCGGCGGGCAGACCCCATTGCGACGACAGCACCGGCGGCGCGTCGAAGGCGGTGTCGGTGTCGGGCGCGGGCGCATAGGCCGCGTCCATGAGCGCCGGCCTCGACACGGCGACATCCTCCGAGGGCCGGCGCGCGCGAATCATTACATCCGCGGGCTGCTGCAGCGACCCGGACAAGGGATCCGCCCGGCGCAGACCGAGTGGCTCGGAGCGATTGCGCACCGAGCCGAGGCTCGAATCCGCGTCGGCCCACCGGGCGATATCACGCGCGATATCCCCGTGCAGG
Organism: Thiocapsa sp. UBA6158; assembly: GCF_002423035.1. Taxonomy (GTDB): domain Bacteria; phylum Pseudomonadota; class Gammaproteobacteria; order Chromatiales; family Chromatiaceae; genus Thiocapsa. The sequence goes on along the minus strand of NZ_DIUM01000003.1, from coordinate 117,463 downwards.
CTCGCAATATCGGTGCCCGATGCCGCGCCGCCCGGCCAATCCTGCAGGGGCGACGGCGGCTCTTCGACAGGCTTCACGCAGAGGGTATCCCGCGCCGCACCGCGCGCCAGCGCCAGGATCCGGCGACCTTCCCCGGCGCCGAGAAAGTGAAAGAGATAATCCTCCTCGGGTGTCGTCGCACCCGAATCCAGACTCAGATAATGCTTGGCAAAGGCAAGCACCGCGAAGTTGTGACGCAGCAGCTGGAGCTCCTCGTCCTTGGCATCGCGCACGCCCTCGATCGTGTCTCGGATCAGATGACGCACCTGAGCGTCGGAGAACGGGCCTTCACCCAGATCCATGGGATCGCGATCCGCCGCAGCCTCGGTCGCGCTCAGCAGCTCGGCGCCGTACTTCTTGACGATGCCGTGGAAGGTTGCCGGGAGGAACTGCCACACACCGGTCGCCGAGCCCAGCCGGCCTTCGGCGATGGTGGGCCGAACGTGGTCGTTCCAGGTGTAGGCGCTTTCCATCTCTCCGGTGGCCAAAGCCTGCCCGAGATTGGCCCCGGTGCGCTCGGCGACCTCGAGCAGAACGAGCATCTGTCGCGGAGAGATATCCTGTGTTCGGTCGTAGTCGCGCCACCGAGTCTCCGACCAAGCGCGATAGGCCGCGAGCATAAGCTCATGCGTACTGCCGTCCGTGGTATAGACGGCATCGGTCACCGAGACTGCGGGCGTCGCATCCTCCTCGCTGAACTCAGCCGTGACCGACCCGGCGTCTGCCGACATCGAGGTCATCACGCAAGCCGCGACCCCGAGGAGATCGCGCATGAAGCCGGACTGTCTCATCCTCATTGACGATTGCCTCCTTTAAACCGCGTCCAGAGCGAGATGTTAAACCGCGCCGGCTCCAGCGGTCGTCAAGTCTGTCGGGGCCGATCCCATCCAAAAAACATCGCATACCGCGCCGGGCACGGTTTAACCGACCACGTGGATCGACTTGATCGAGATGACAAGCAAAGGCAACGGCCGTTCAAACAAACGTCCACCAAGCGACGGCAAGGCCGGCCAGGCCCGCAGAGAGCAACGGCAGGGTGACGCGCAGACCCAGCGCAGGGCCACCGACCGAAGCTGCAATGATGCCTTTGACCAGACTGTTGACCGCCGCGGCGATGACGATACTCGAGACCGCAATGCCGGCGGGGAGCTCATCCCGGCTCATGCGCGCGATCGCGAGTGTGATGGCATCCACATCCGCAATACCCGAGGCGGCGGCCAGCATCATGACGCCGCTCGTACCGACCCAGCTCTCGATCCCTTTCGCCGACACCATCACCAACGCCAGCAGAAGCCCGAAGCCGACCGCGGATTTCAGCTCGAGCGGGTTGTCGAGGAGCGCGTCCGCCTCGCCGCCGTCGTGCGACTGGGTCATCCAAAAGAAGGCCGCGAATCCGTAGGCGATCAGGGCCATCGTCGCGGCAGGCCAGAGCAAGGACGGCAGCAATGGCGGGTGGATCAGCGTCGACACCAACAGCATCCGGGGGAACATGGTCGCGCAAGCCACCAGGATGGCGGTGGCCAGAACGGGGGCCATCTCCACGCGGGCGCGCGCCAGGCGCGAGAAATGCAGAGTCAGCGCGGTCGACGACGCAAGCCCGCCGAAGAGCCCGGTGAACAGAATTCCGCGCCGAGTCCCCACCAGCTTCATCGCGTAATAACCGACGAAGGAGATGCTTGCGATCAGCACGACCATCCACCAGGTTTCACGCGGGTTGACGGCATTCCAGGGGCCATACCCCTGATCCGGCAACAGCGGCAACGCCACCACCGAGATGAGCAGCAGGGTAAGACCGGCCTTGAGATCCTTCTGCTCGATGGCGTGGATCCAGCGATGGATGAGCGGCTTGGACCCGAGCAGCAGGGCCGTGACCACGGCCGCCGCCGCGGCGGCGGCCGGATGGCCGAGCACCGCAAGCGCCCCGAGCAAGAAGGTCATCAAACCGGCGACGAGGCTGGTGATGCCGACATCCTCGTCGTGCCTGTAGTCCAGGATGTGGGCAACCGTCAGTGCCCCGGCAAGCCCCACGAAGATGAGTCCCAGCGTCAATCCGCCCGAGGGTCCAGTGACGAGTCCGGAAATCCCGCCGAGAAACCCGATCAAGGTGTAGGTGCGAACACCGGCCACGCGTCGTCCTTCTTCGGCGCTGCGTTCCTTCCAACCGCGCTCCACGCCGATCAGCAGACCGATGGCCAAAGCGACACCAAGCCCGACAAAGACCCGGGGTTCCTCGACCATCACGCGAACGCGTCGGCTTGGCTCGGGTTGCGCTTCAGGGCAGCTGCCGGACCCGCGCCGCAAGAGGCCCTGCAGATGCAGGCGAAATGCTGCCCTAGTCGGCGCCGGGGCGCCCGGATCACACTCATACAAGCCCTCCGATCTCGACAAGCTCGCGCAGAAGCGTCGTCGCATAGGCGCCCGCAGGCAGAGAGAAGGTCAGCCGCAATCCGCCGTCGACCCGTTGCGCGCCCAGATCGGCCACCGGCAGGCGCAGTGACCGACGCTCCTGCGCCAGAGCGAAGGCGGCGAGCCCCTCGCACCAGGTCGGGAAGCGCATGCCTGCCGCGTCTTCGAGCTGTCGGACCGAAGCGCGCGACGGCAGCTCGCCCTTGCCCCACAGTGGACCCGTCGGGTGCACGTCCATCTCCTCGCAGCGCGCGATCGTCGATGCGTCGAGGGTCTCGGCGAGGAAATAGGAGTTGGATCCGGCGAGCTGGAGACAGTCTCCGTCGAGCGGACTGTCCCAGTCCCCGCGCCGAACCCGTTCGGCCAAGACCTCGTTGAAGATCTGCGAGCGTGCCGCGGAGAGCCAGAGGCCGGACAGATGACGGGGTACACGACCGGCCGTCCCGGCGAAGAGTGCATGGGCACGCACCAGATTGGAGTGGTCATGCCCGAAGCGTTGCTCGCCGAAGTAGTTCGGGATCCCGCGCACGCGGATCCTCGCAAGCCGCTCGTCGAGCCCGGGTAGGGTCTCGCGGTCGAGCTCGCGGACCAGGATCTCGAAACGGTTTCCGGCCAGGGCGCCCCGCTTGAGCTTACGTCGATGCGGGTGCGATTCCAGGACCTCGATGCCCTCCTCGACAAGGCCCGACCAATCGGGTATGCCCTCGCGCGGACGCGGGATCGAGAACCACTGCAGCGTCACGGCATGCCGGTCCTTCAGACCGGCATAGCCCACCGTGGAAACCGGCACACCCGCGACACGGGCCAGGCGGCGTGCCGCCCATTCGGTGTTGGCGCCGGTCTTGCGCACCCACAACAGGAGATGATCGCCCTCGCCGTCCGGGGCGAACCCGAGCTGCTCCTCGACCCGGAAGTCCTCCGGTCGAGCGCGCAAACGTCCACCGGCGAGGGCAGCGCCGTGCGCTCGGGGTAGCGAGTCGACCGGTATCCAGCTCGGCAGCGACACCTCAGGCGTCCGCCAACAGCACCACGGCGCTCGCCGCGATGCCCTCGCCTCGGCCCGTGAATCCCATCTGCTCGGTCGTGGTTGCCTTCACGTTCACGCGCGCGGGGTCGCAGCCCATGTCCGCGGCAAGACGGGCGCACATCTGCGGGATATGAGCCGCGAGCTTAGGGCGCTGGGCGATGATGGTGAGATCGGCGTTGTGCACGCGCAGCCCGCGCTCGGCGAGGCTCTCGATCACGCGCCGGAGCAAGATGCGGCTGTCGATGCCGGCATAGGCTGCATCCGTATCCGGAAAATGCCGACCGATGTCGCCGAGCCCGGCCGCACCGAGCAAGGCATCGCAGAGTGCGTGGATAGCCACGTCGCCGTCGGAATGCGCGAGCAGCCCTTGATCGTGCGGAATCTGTAGGCCGCCGAGCACCAGCGGGCGTCCGGGGCCGAAACGATGGGCGTCGAAGCCCTGACCGATGAGCATGTTGGAAAGCCTCCAGCCTCCAGCCCTCGGCCTCACGCCACGTGCACGCGCGCGCAACGGTGGGCGGAGGCAGGAGGCTGGGGGCTCTTGCGAGTTTGGATTAGCCCAGCCGCCCCTGCTGTTGCAGATAGAAGCGGGCGAGCGGGAGATCCTCGGCGCGCGTGATCTTGATGTTGTCGGCATGGCCTTCGATCAGGCGCGGGGCTTGACCGATGCGCTCCATGGCCGAGGCGTCGTCGGTCACCAGATGGTTGGCGGTCAGTGCGTCGATCAATGCGGCACGCAACCGGCCGAGACGGAACATCTGGGGTGTGAAGGCATGCCAGAGCGAGGAGCGATCCAGCGTCGCGCCGATGCGATCGTCCGGCTCGGCCCGCTTCATGGTGTCGCGCACCGGGATGCCGAGCAGGCCGCCGACCTCGTCATCGATCAGCCCATCGATCAGGCGGTCGAGATCGGCCGGGCGCAGACAGGGTCGCGCCGCATCATGCACCAACACCCAATCCTCGGCATGGGCGTGGGCACCCAGTGCATCGAGCGCATTCAGGACCGAATGGCAGCGCTCGGCACCGCCGTTCGCACGGCTCACCTTGGGATGGTCGGCATAGGCCGTCGCGCTCCAGTAGCGATCGGTCGGGTCCAGCGCAACCACGACGCCTCGGATCCGCACGTCGGCCACGAAGAGATCCAACGCATGATCGATCACCGCGCGACCGGCGAGATCCAGATATTGCTTCGGCGTCGCACTGCCCATGCGTCGACCCACGCCGGCGGCAGGGAGCACGGCCCACAAGGCCGGTGAAGGGCTCATCGCTTCACCTCCGGGGGCGTCTTCTCCGGTGCGTTGCGCTCGATGACCTGGATGAAGATCTCGCCCGGTTTGATCATCCCCAGATCGCGGCGCGCGCGCTCCTCCAATGCCTCGGCCCCTTCGCGCAGGTCCATCACCTCGGCTTGAAGCTCCTGATTGCGCGCACGCAGACGCACCAGCTCTTCCTCCTGAGCCGCGATCTCGTTCTTGAGCCCATGCACCTCGGCCAAGCTCCCCTCGCCGACCCACAACCGAAACTGCAGGCCGGTCAACAAGAGGATCAGCACGAGGATGAGAAGGCGCATGGAGGGTGTCTTCAGTGTCGGCAGCAGGGGACGGAGACGCCCGACCCCTGCCCGCCAACCATCAAAGCCACTTGAAGGCAGAGCGACCCGCATAGGTGGCCTCGTCGCCCAACTGGTCTTCGATGCGCATCAGCTGGTTGTATTTGGCGACCCGGTCGGAGCGCGACAGCGACCCGGTCTTGATCTGGCCCGTGCCGGTCGCAACGACCAGATCGGCGATGGTGGTGTCCTCGGTCTCGCCCGAGCGATGCGAGACCACGGCGGTGTAGCCGGCGGTGTGGGCCATGGCGATCGCCTCCAGGGTCTCGGTCAGGGTACCGATCTGATTGACCTTGATGAGGATGGAGTTGGCGATGCCCTTGTCGATCCCTTCCTGCAGGATCCTCGTGTTGGTGACGAAGAGGTCGTCGCCGACGATCTGGACCTTGCCCCCGAGACGCTCGGTCTGGCGCTTCCAGCCGTCCCAATCGCCCTCGGCCAAGCCGTCCTCGATGGTGATGATGGGGTATTTCTCGACCCATTCGAGCAGAAGGTCGGTCATGCCGTCGGAGTCGAGCGTGCGGCCTTCACCCTTCAGATGATACTTGCCGTCCGTGTAGAACTCTGACGCGGCCACGTCCATACCGAGATAGATGTCCGAGCCCGCCTTGAATCCCGCCTTGTGGATCGCCTCCAGGATCGCCTCGATCGCCGCCTCGTTGGAGGGCAGGTCGGGGGCAAAACCGCCTTCGTCGCCGACGGCGGTCCCGAGGCCACGCCCGTGCAGCACGGCCTTCAGCGCATGAAAGACCTCGGCACCGTAGCGCACAGCCTCGCGGATGCTGGGCGCGCCGACCGGCAGGATCATGAACTCCTGGAAGTCCACGCTGTTGTCCGCGTGCTCGCCGCCGTTGATGATGTTCATCATGGGCACGGGCAGACGGTAGGGTCCGGTCGCGAGCGACATGAAGAGCGGCAGCGCCTTCTCCTGCGCGGCGGCATGCGCTGCGGCGATCGAGACACCGAGCAGTGCGTTGGCGCCGAGGCGGGCTTTGTTGTCGGTCCCGTCGAGCGCAATCATGGTGCGATCGAGCGCCGCCTGGTCGCCGACCTCCATGCCGACGATCGCGTCGCGCAGCTCGCCTTGGATGTTGGCGACGGCGGTCAAGACGCCCTTGCCGCCGAACCGTGAGCGATCGCCGTCGCGCAGCTCGAGGGCCTCGCGCGAGCCGGTCGAGGCGCCGGACGGCACGATGAAACGGCCGATCGCACCGTCGGCCGTGATGACATCGGCCTCGACTGTGGGGTTACCGCGGGAGTCCAGAACCTCGCGGGCGCGGACATCGACGATCTCGGACATGGCATGTCTCTCCAAAAACAGGAACGGAGCGATTCATCAAGGGAATCGCATGGGTATACATATACCGAGCGCACGTGGGTTTTTCGCCGCATCGCACGCCGGGCCGGCGTTGCGCCTCCTCGCCGTAGGGGCCGCTGCGTCTCATCGGCGCGCCTTGTCCCGACGCGCGCGGGATGCACCCTGCTTACCGAAAAACCCACCTGCGCTCGGTATACCTCAACGGGGAGTCTCGCGACGATCGGTCCGACGCAGGCGCGCGGCCGATCGCGTTGTTCGACTCAACCTGGATCCGGCAGGACACTCCTGAACACGGACCCGCTCGGGCAGACGGGAAGAGCCGGGCTCGCCGGCCAGACCGAATGTCGCCTCACACCGACCTCAGAGCGATTGCTCCGCGAAACCTGCCGATTTCACCAATCGATCGATCTGAACCAGGGTGTCGAGCAAGGCGCGCATCTTATCCAGAGGCCAAGCGTTCGGGCCGTCGCTCAGGGCCACATCGGGATTCGGGTGGGTCTCCATGAAGAGACCGGCGACCCCCGCGGCCACCGCGGCACGGGCCAAGACCGGGACGAACTCGCGTTGACCGCCGGAACGATCGCCTTGTCCGCCCGGCAGCTGCACCGAGTGTGTGGCATCGAAGACGACCGGGCAGCCGGTCTCGCGCATCACACAGAGGGCGCGCATGTCCGAGACCAGGTTGTTGTAGCCGAAGGAGACGCCGCGCTCGCAGACCATGATCTGCTCGTTTCCGGTCGCGCGCGCCTTCTCGACCACGTGGCGCATGTCCCACGGGGCGAGGAACTGCCCCTTCTTGATGTTGACCGGCTTGCCCTGGCTGGCGACCGCTTGGATGAAATTGGTCTGGCGACAGAGAAAGGCCGGCGTCTGAAGCACATCCACCACATCCGCGACCTCGCACAGCGGCGTGTCTTCGTGCACGTCGGTCAGGATCGGGACGTGGATACGCTCGCGCACGGCCTGCAGGATCGCCAATCCCTGCTCCAGCCCGAGACCGCGGAAGCTCGCCGAGGAGGAGCGATTGGCCTTGTCGAAGGACGACTTGTAGATCAAGGGGATCCCCAGGTCGTCGGTCATCTCCTTGAGTGCACCGGCCGTGTCCTCGGCCAGTCCGGCGCTCTCGATCACGCAGGGACCGGCGATCAGGAAGAGCGGTCGATCCAGCCCAACCTCGAAACCGGGGAAGAGCATCATGCGGGTGCACCCTGCACCAGCTGACGCCGCGTCAGCGCGGCGCGCACGAATCCGCAGAAGAGCGGATGCCCGTCGCGCGGGGTCGAGGTGAACTCCGGATGGAACTGGCAGGCGATAAACCAGGGATGGTCCGGGATCTCGACGATCTCGACCAAACGGTTGTCGAGCGACCAGCCGGAGAAGCGCATCCCGGCATCCTTCATGACGTTCAGGTAGCAGATATTGAACTCGTAGCGATGCCGATGGCGCTCGCGGATCTGCGGCTTGCCGTAGACGCTGCGCGCCAGGCTGCCCGGTTCCAGACGGCAATTCTGACCGCCCAATCGCATCGAGCCGCCCAGGTCCACGCCCTCGGCACGGGTCTCGATCCGCCCGCGCTCGTCGCGCCACTCGGTGATGAGCGCGATCACGGGGTGCGGGGTCTGGCGATCGAATTCGGTGCTGTGCGCGCCTTCCAACCCGGCGACGTGACGCCCGTACTCGATGACGGCGATCTGCATCCCCAGACAGATCCCGAGATAGGGGATGCGCTGCTCGCGCGCGTAGCGGGCCGCCTGAATCTTGCCTTCGATCCCGCGCTCGCCGAACCCGCCCGGGACCAGGATGGCATCGAGCCCTTGGAGACCGTCGGTCCCCTCCTGCTCGAGCACCTCCGAGTCCAGATAGACGATCTCGACCTTGGTCTTGGTGTGCACGCCGGCGTGGGCCAGCGCCTCGGAGAGCGACTTGTAGGCCTCGGTGAGGTGCATGTACTTGCCGACCATGCCGACGCGCACGACCTGCTCGGGATGATCGAAACCTTCCAGGACGTGATCCCATTCGCGCAGATCCGCCTCCGGGGCCTCGATCCGGAACTGGCGCACGACCAGATCGTCGAGCTTCTGATCATGCAGCAGGCGCGGGATGCGATAGATGTTGTCGGCATCCACGGCCGAGATGACTGCATCCTCGGTCACATTGGTGAAGAGTGCGATCTTGCGACGCTCCTCGTCCGGCAGATTCTTCTCGGCGCGGCACAGCAAGATATCCGGCTGGATACCGATCGAGCGCAGCTCCTTGACCGAGTGCTGTGTGGGCTTGGTCTTGATCTCGCCTGCGGTCCGGATATAGGGCACGAGGGTGAGATGCATGAAGAGCGCGTTCTCGCGCCCCTCCTCCACCCGCATCTGGCGGATCGCCTCGAGGAAAGGCAAGGATTCGATGTCGCCGACGGTTCCGCCGATCTCGACCATGGCCACGTCCGCGCCCTCGGCACCGAGACGAATCGCCTGCTTGATCTCGTCGGTGATGTGCGGGATNNCGGATCGCCTCGAGGAAGGGCATCGCCTCGATGTCGCCGACCGTGCCGCCGATTTCGCAGAGCACGAAATCATAGTCGTCATTGCCTTCCAGCACGAAGTTCTTGATCTCGTCGGTGACGTGCGGGATCACCTGGACGGTGGCGCCGAGATAATCGCCGCGGCGTTCCTTCTCGATGATGTTCTTGTAGATGCGCCCGGTGGTGATGTTGTCCTGCTGGTTCGCCGACCGGCCGGTGAAGCGCTCGTAATGGCCGAGGTCGAGGTCGGTCTCGGCCCCGTCGTCGGTCACATAGACCTCGCCGTGCTGGAACGGACTCATGGTGCCCGGATCCACGTTGATATAGGGATCGAGCTTGATCATGGTCACCCGCAGGCCGCGAGCCTCCAGAAGCGCCCCGAGAGACGCCGACGCGATGCCTTTACCGAGCGACGAGACGACACCGCCGGTGATGAAGATGAACTTGGTCATGGGGGTAGAGGAGGCAGTCGAGGGCAGTGGCCCGGATCCGCCAACAAGCTACCAAAAACCCCGCATCTGCTCAATGCGAATGCCGCCGAGCCGCTGCTCGGAAGGGGCTCGACAGAAAACGTGGTGCACTCCGACAGAGGACAGCTCCGTGTATACGTGTAAAGGCGAGACCTTCACAAGACCCGAAGAGGTGTTCTATAGTCGGCACGGTTTCGCGATCGGCGAGACACACCCTCTCGGCGTTGCAGGCGCTCGTCAGGATCGGGCGCCGTCGCAGCGGCCTTGATCGATGTCGAAGACTGATGAACTAAAAAGAGGAGCGTCAACGATGCGTCAGACAGCAAGATTGATGGGTGCAGCCGCCATCGCAGGTGCCGCCGCCTTCGCCGTGAGCCCGGCGCAGGCCTGGTGGGGACCTGGCTGGGGTGGTCCGGGCTACGGCGGCTACGGCCCCGGCTACGGCTCCGGCCTCGGTGACCTGTTCGGCGACATGCTCGGCGACGGCTGGGGCGACTTCAACATGAATATGAGCGGCGGCGGTCGCGGCTATGGCCGTGGTCGCGGCTACGGGTACGGACGCGGTTACGGGTACGGCTATCCGGGCTACGGCTACGGTTACCCCGGCTACGGTTACGGCTATCCGGGTTACGGCGTCCCCTACTACGGCGCGCCCTATGCCGCTCCCGCCGCGCCGGCGACCGGCGAAGCAAAGTAAACCAAACGCAGATTCGGCATGCTCGCGTCAAGGCCGCGCCCGCGAGGGCGCGGCCTTTTTTGCGGGTGTTTTGCGGGTGCCGGTCGGACCGATGACAAGAAGATAATCTTCGCTTGATCCAGATCAAGCGACGGTTCAAAATCTGCCGACCGAAGATCGAGGGTCGATGCCGTGAGCCACCATAAAGTCATCTCGCTGGAGTCGATTCGCATCGCCTGCAGGAATTGTTCACTGTCGTCGCTCTGCCTGCCCATGGGTCTTGCACCGGACGATGTCGAGCGGCTCGACGAGATCGTAAAACGCACACGCCCGCTCCACAGGGGGGACTTTCTGTTTCGCGACGGGGACCGATTTCGCTCGCTCTATGTCGTGAAAACCGGCTCCGTGAAGACCTTCGCACCCAGCCCCGAGGGCGGCGAACAGGTGCTGGGTTTCCATCTCCCCGGCGAGGTGATCGGGCTAGATGCCATCGACAAGGACATCCACGCCTGCTCGGCAAAGGTGCTCGAGACGTCCGCCATCTGCGAGCTCCCGTTTACCCGGCTCGAAGAGCTGACCGCAACCATCCCCAGTCTGCAGCATCAGATGTTCCGTCTGCTCAGCAAAGAGATCGGGCACGACACCGATATGCTCTTGCTGCTCGGCAAGAAGAACGCCGAAGAGCGGCTCGCCGCCTTCCTGCTCAGCCTCTCCAAACGCCTGCACAAACGCGGGCTGTCCGCCACCGATTTCTATCTGAGCATGTCTCGGCATGAGATCGGCAATTACTTGGGTCTCGCCGTCGAGACCGTCAGCCGACTCTTCACGCGCTTCCAGGACGACGGCCTGATGAACGTCGACCGCAAGCACATCCAACTGCTCGACGTGGGCATGCTGGAGTCATTGGTGGGCGGCGCCGGGCAGAATCGGCGCCAACAGCAGCAGAGCTAAACGAAACTGCACCCGGTGCGGTTTGAGATGCTCGTCGGCCTGGATCGGGCCCGGAGCGATCGACAATCCTTGGAGTCGGCGCAGTTTAGGAGCTTAAAAAACCAGAATTCCGAACCGCATCGCCACCGAGACTGCAGCCCCCAAGACCACCCAAGATTGAGATGACGCATTTTGCGCTGGACGCGGTTTGGGCCGTGGCGGCGTCATCCTGCGACGCGAAGCCAAAGACAACCGTCGGCACTTGCCGCTTGGATCGCCGCGAGACGCTCGGCGTGGGCGGCGAGCGCGGCCGGGTCGGCGGTGACCACGCGCAGTCGCGGCCGACTCGGATCGAGCCGGCCGCGATGCCGAACCTCCTCCCCGGAGCGAGACGGTGTCGCAAGCTCCTCCCCGAGACTCAAGGCCACCTGCCCTCCGGTCATGGCGAGATAGACATCCGCTAGGATCTCGGCATCGAGCAGAGCGCCGTGCAGGTCGCGATGGCGATGATCCACGCCGTAGCGCTTGCACAGGGCATCGAGGCTGTTGCGCTGCCCTGGATGCATGCGCCGGGCCATGAGCAGCGTGTCCGTTATCTCGCACAGATCCCCGATCCGCGGTGCCTCGGCATTCCAGACGGCAATCTCGCGATCGAGAAACCCGAGATCGAAGGCCGCGTTGTGGATGATCAGCTCGGCCCCCTCCACATAGTCCAGGAAGCTCTCGGCGACCTCGGCAAAGCGCGGCTTGTCGGCGAGAAAGGCGTTGGTGATGCCGTGCACATCCGAGGCGCCCGCGTCGATCTGCCGATCCGGCTGGAGATAGCGGTGGAAGTTGTGTCCAGTCAGGCGGCGGTCGATCAGCTCGACGCATCCGATCTCGATGATGCGATGGCCGGCCTGGGGATCGAGACCTGTGGTCTCGGTATCGAGCACGATCTGTCTCATTTAAACCGCGTCCAAAGTGAAAACCGCTGCGTTGCGGGAAAGCGAATCCACGCAGACTCCAAATGGCCCGTACCTGCCGCGGTTTAAAGAGGAAAATTTCGCTGTCCGAATCGCGTTTGCGCCGACGCAAACCGAGTCAGGCGACGCAGAATCGATTCGAAAACCGCGCATCTCCTGCCGAACGCGACTCAGCCCCCGATTCCTCGATTCGCCAGTCGATCCGCACGCTCGTTCTCGACATGCCCGGCATGCCCTTTGACCCACTTCCAGCGCACCTGATGGGCGCCGATGGCCGCATCCAAACGCTCCCAGAGGTCGCGATTCTTCACCGGCTTGCGATCCGCCGTCTGCCAGCCGTTGCGTTTCCAACGCGGCATCCAGTCCTCGACACCGCGCTTCACATATTGGGAGTCGGTGACGATCTCGAGACAGGTCGGACGCTTCATGGTCTCCAGCGCCATGATGACCGCCATCAGCTCCATGCGGTTGTTGGTGGTCGCGCGCTCGCCGCCGCAGAGCTCCTTTTCGACCTCGCCCCATCGCAACAGCACACCCCAGCCCCCGGGGCCGGGGTTGCCTTTGCAGGCGCCGTCGGTGTAAGCGCGCACGCAGTCAGGCATGACCGGCACTGCGTGTCGTCGGCTCCGCCGCACCGCCGCGCAACAGCGACCGGCGCCCCCAAGCCGGGCGCAGCGGCGTCAAGGTCGCCACGCGCTTGACGGCGCGGATCAAATAGACGCCGCCCAGGATCGGCCAGAGGCGCCGCCCCAGGGTATCGAATGCCGCACAGCTCGGCCCCAAGGCGCGCCGGAACGGCGGCCGAAACATGATGTGCTCGCGACGCTCGATATCGAAACCCAACATGGACAACCAAACCTCGATTTGAAATGCGGTACGGAAATGCCCGCACCAGGGGACCTGCGTACCGGAACCGTGCAGAAGTGACCAAAGGCCCCAGGCACTCAGCGCATTGAACCCCAACAGGATCACCCGCCCCTCCGGGATCAGGACGCGCTCGGCCTCGCGGAGCACCGCCTGGGGATCGGGCGAGAAATCCAAGGTATGCGGCAGCAAGAGCGCATCGATCGAATCGCTCGCGAGCGGCAGCCGGCTCGGCAATCCGACGATCTCGCGTCCACCGTGACCCGAGGGCTGCTCGCAGGGCATCAGGATGCGATGGCGGATCCGACTCGAGGCCATCGCGTCGCGAAAGCTCTCGGTCACGCCGATCTGAACCAGGTAATAGCCGAAGGTGTCGCTCAGCAGCCTCTGAACGCACGCGCTCTCGAGCGCCGCCACCTCGGCTCCGAGCGGCAACCGGTACCAGTCTTGTAGTTCTGCCAGGGGTGAACCCGGACCCTTGCGCACAGTCATTCCGATGCCTCTTGAAGGGACGCATGTTAACCGTGATTGAGCGCAGTGTCGTGCAGGCGTGGGCCGAATTTCCTGCGGTCGGATCTGGAATTGATGGCCGGCTTTGGGTATGATGCCTTCCTAATTCCTGGAAAACGCGATTAAACAATTACTTACCGGGAATTCCTAGGGGGGAAACATGCCCGATGCCGCTCGTATGGCGCGCACGCTCGGCGCGCTCGGCGTTCTCACGCTGCTCTTGAACGGTTGCGCGACAGAGACCCGCACGGTCGAGAACGACCTCGGAGACTCCGGCTACTCAGGCATGGTGTCGGCGCGCGAATACGGATTCGTCCGACCGGCCACGGATGTGGTGGTCATGGAAAGACGCACGGCGGGGCGTGCGGGGCGTGCGGATTCGAACGGTGACCTCTGGAACCGTGTCCGCACGGGGATGACCCTCGATCTCTACGCAGACGCGCGCATCGACAGCACCGCAGAGCGCTTCCGCCGAGACCCTCAGTATCTCTCCAGGATGTCCCAGCAGGGGATGCCCTATCTGCACATGATCGTGACCGAGATCGAGCGGCGCGGGCTGCCGATGGAGCTCGCCTTCCTGCCCCATGTCGAAAGCCGGTTCAATCCGGTTGCCACATCGCCCAAGGCGGCCGCCGGGATCTGGCAATTCATGCCCTACACCGGGCTCGAGATGGGCTTACGACAAGATACCTGGTACGACGGGCGGCGCGATCCCCTGGCCTCCACCGGCGCGGCACTCGACTATCTCGAGCAGCTCAACCGACGCTTCGACGGCGACTGGGCGCTCGCGATGGCCGCTTACAACTGCGGCCCGGGTTGCGTGGCTGCGGCACAGGCCGCCAATCGCCGCAGCGGCAAGCCAACCGACTACTGGTCACTCGACCTTCCGAACGAAACCAAGCAATACGTCCCGCAGATCCTCGCCACCGCACGCCTGGTCGCCGCACCGACCCGCTACGGCCTCAACCTTCCCCCGGTGCCCGATCGCCCCCAGCTCGAGGTGGTCCGCACGCATCAGCCGGTCGATCTGAACCGGGTTGCCTCGGCGACCGGTGTTCAGCTCTACGAGCTGCAGCGACTCAACCCCGCCCTCAAGCTCGGACGGACGGCCCCCGACGGCCCCGGTCACATCTTGGTTCCGGCCGGAACCGGTCAGCGGATCGGCAAGAAGATGGGCCAGATCCAGATCATGCCGGCCTTGGCCTCCGTGGTCCAGTCTCGATCCAGCGCCGTGACCCGCTCGAAGGTCGCGCGCGCCGAACACCACAAGATGCATACGGTGAAGGGCGGCGAGACCATCGCCTCGATCGCGCGCGCGTACGGTATCGAGCCACGCACACTCGCGAAGCTGAACGGCGTCTCCGTTCGCGAGTCACTGCTCTCGGGCCAGACGCTCAAGGTCCAGGCGACCGACGACTCCGCATTGATCACGCACCTGGTCACCAAGGGCGATTCGGTCAAGACACTGGCAAAACGCTATGGCGTCAGCGTCAAGGATCTCCAGCGCTGGAATCGGCTCGCCGAGACGCGACTGAATCCGGGCGACCTGATCCTCATCTATCCGCCGCGACGCGCACCGACCTCCTGACACCGGATTGTTGCGACTGATACACTCGCCGGTATGGCGCTACCTGCTCCAGAGGCGCTCCCGAGGGGACAGTCCGATGAACGACCACAAAAACGTCTTGGGTGAGCCGCTCGAGGTGTGCTCGCTCGATCCTTTGACCGGCTTCACGCGCACCGGTGACTGCGAAACCGGCCCGCGGGACGCGGGATCCCACACGGTGTGCGCGCGCATGACCCGCGAGTTCCTCGAGCTGAGCCTCGCCCGCGGCAACGACCTTGTAACCCCCCAACCCGAATACGGTTTCCCCGGCCTCAAACCGGGCGACCGCTGGTGTCTCTGTGCCGCGCGATGGCGGGAGGCCTTCGAAGCCGGCGCAGCCCCGCGCGTCGTCCTGAGAGCAACCCACGAGCGCGCACTCGAGATCGTCAGCCTCGCCGACCTCAAGTCGCATGCCTTCGATCTGTCGTGACGCGCGGGCGAGATCAGGTCGAGCAGCAGGACGCGCCTTGATCATCGCGATGCTGTCGATGCTTTCGGCGCACGCACCGGGGATGTCGTATCTCCCCCTCGCGGATCCGAGCGAACCTCGCAACCGCGACCCGTCGCATCCGACACCCTCGGGCAAAGCAGACCGGTTGGTCGTCAAGAAGGCCGAGCGTCGTCTCTACCTGATGCGGGGCGACCGGGCCTTGCGGAGCTACGAGATCGCACTCGGGTTTCAACCGATCGGGCACAAGACACGCGAAGGCGATGGCCGCACTCCCGAGGGACGCTACCTGCTCGACCGGCGAAACGACCGAAGCCGGTTCCACAAGGCGCTGCACATCTCCTATCCGAGCCCCGGCGACCGGTGGCGCGCCGAGCGTCGCGGCGAGCCGCCCGGAGGGATGATCCTGATCCACGGCCAACCGA
The DNA here is from genome assembly GCF_002423035.1 of Thiocapsa sp. UBA6158. GTDB lineage: Bacteria > Pseudomonadota > Gammaproteobacteria > Chromatiales > Chromatiaceae > Thiocapsa. The sequence goes on along the minus strand of NZ_DIUM01000003.1, from coordinate 101,655 downwards.
ACGGGAAGAATCGCTCGATGCAGACCGAGGATGACTGGACGCTTGGCTGTATCGCCGTCTCCAACCCGGAGATCGACGAGATTTGGTCACTGACCCTAGACGGGACGCCGATCGAGATCCTGCCATGAACCCTAAGCCATCGCAATCACGCATCATGTCGGTCGGCGGGCGTCTGCTCGCCTGGGTTGAGGTCGTCGGTCTGGTGGTGATCGCCATCGCGACGGTCATCGCCGGTATTCAGGAGATCATGGAGATGGTGGAGCGCCACGAGGTCAATCTCGGCGATCTTCTCCTGCTTTTCATCTATCTGGAAGTACTGACGATGGTCGGCATCTACCTGCAATCCGGCGCCTTGCCGATCCGCATGCCGCTCTATATCGGAATGGTTGCCCTCGCACGCCACCTGATCATCGACATGAAGGAGATGACCGAGACCGCGATCATCGCCACCTCGGTCGCCATCTTGATTCTGGCACTCGCCGTGTTCCTCATCCGTTTCGGGCATGTCCGCTTCCCCTACAGCGCCGCGAGCCGGGACGAGGATGCGGGTTGATCGGGACGCACGTCGGGGCGATACCCCCGAGCGAACTCACATTCGGACTCGAAATGAAGCGCACCGCGCCGACACCGAGCGAGATCACCGGGGTCATCTTGGCCGGTGGCCGAGCGAGCCGCATGGGTGGCGTGGATAAGGGTCTGGCGGAGCTCGCCGGTCGCCCGCTGATCGAATGGGTACTGAACGCCCTCGCGCCACAGGTGGGCGCGTTGCTCATCAACGCAAACCGTCACCACGAGATCTATGCGAGATACGGCGTGCCCGTGATCGCCGACCCCGACCCCGGATTCAACGGACCCTTGGCCGGGATGCTGAGTGCCATGCGCGCGGCCCGAACCGATTGGATCCTGACCGTCCCGTGCGACGGGCCTCTGTTGCCGCCGGATCTAGCGAGCCGACTCATCGCAGCGCTGGCGTCGAGCGAGATGTCTTCGGCGACGGTCACCGAAGGTGGGCGTATTCACCCAGTGTATGCACTCATCCCGGTCTCGCTCGAAGAGGCGCTATCGGCCGATCTGAAAGCGGGCACTCGCAAGGTCGGAGAGTGGATCTCTCGATATCGGCCTGCCTTGGCGGACTTCAGCGATCGGTCGCAGGCGTTCGCCAACATCAATTCGGCCGAGGACGTCGCGCGACTCGCATCGCAGCTGATGCAGCCGAGTTGAAAGTCAGGGGCGAGCCCGGTCGCTGCAGAGGATCGGACCCGGCGAAACAAAGTGAGACAGAGTGCTCTCAAGGGCCGAAGCCCATTGAGAGCAGTGCGACGGGGAGCGGAGGCCGCAGGGCCGATCCTACGAAGAACCCCAGCCCCCGTCGGATCGAGCAATCCAGCTCGGCTCCGGGTGGTGTCGCGACCTCAGTCGGGAGTCACGTTCTCCGCCTGAGGGCCCTTGGGGCCTTGAGTCACTTCCATGGTGACCCTCTGACCCTCGAGCAGCGTTTTGCGCCCGGAGCCGTTGATGGCACTGTGATGGACGAAGACGTCCTTGCCGCCTTCGCGCTCAATGAAGCCATATCCCTTCTCGTCATTGAACCACTTGACCGTCCCGGAAACCAATTCACCTGGCATATCAACCTCATCACTTAACGGACCAACCTGAGTTGGCTTTACTTAAACCCAGCCTTGAAACAAGGCTAGTGTGTCCTCCACTCGGTCTGGAGTGGAATCTGAATCAAGACCATCTGACTCAGTCTTTATCATGCGTCGGATCCCGGTCACCGTAGGGCGGTCCATGGTTCGCGTGCAGCATGCCTTAACCGGATTTTTTGTTGTCGTTCCGTACCCCATAGCGCCGTGCAGCGCACCCTACCCGAGGATATCGATGCCTGCAATCGGCGTTGTTCCGCAGACGCCGATAAAGCGCTCGAAAGCGAATGCGCTGAACCGGACACGGAAACGTCTAACGGAAGGCGGATGCTCATCGTAACGGGATTGAAGAGGAGGCAGGAATAAGATGCGGATGTCGGAATGGGGTCGATCGTCTGATATCGGGATCTAATCTCGTGCAAGATCGGCATCAGGTGGACTCGAGCGATTCGAAGAACCTGATCCAAAGTCCATGCGCGAGGCGTTCACTTGCGCCTAGTGTAACGCGAAATTCGAAAAATGCGCGCCGATTGCAGCCGTCCGGGCAAAAAAATTTGCGCCTGGACGAAACCTCTTCAGCCCGACCGCACGGGCCCCTGCCAAGCCGGTCCGGAGCTGGACTCGACCCTCTGAATGCTGGGATACATGAGATTCCGGTAAGGCATGCTGACGAAATGCCCCTGAATCGCGTCCACGCCCGCGGCGAACAGCATCGGCAGAAGCTCGGCGTTGTCGACCGCCAAAGCGATCACCCGCATGCCCTCCTTCTTTGCACACTGCACCAACGCCTTGACGGCATCCTGCGGCACACGCCGCTCGACCAACCCCTGCGTCATCGCACGCTCGAGCTTCACATGTGTGATGAGGTCGCGGTGCTCGGCGAGAAAGGCGCAGTCCTTGATCCCGGCATCCTCGATCAAAAGGCCGTGATTCTTTGCTTGCAGCACCCGGGCAAACCGCTCCAAGGCGGCCCGCGCATCGGTAAAGGCGGACTTGCGCACCTCGATGACAACCGAACCGCGAGCAAGTCGGGCGGCCGAGATAAAGGCGCCGAGCGCCTTCGCCGTCTCCGTCGAGCTCAGTGTCTCGGTGGCGACGTTGATGAACAGCACCGCATCCTGCGCCCCGCATTCCTGCATCTCCTGAAGCGTCGCCAAGGCACGACGCAAAATCCACAAGTCGATCTTGCTCATCCAGCCGGCAGACTCCAGGATCGGCAGAAATTCAAATGGCATCAGTAGTTTGCCGGTGTCATCCTTGAGGCGCACCAGGGTCTCGAACATGCTGCGATGCTCTTCGTGGGTACTCAGGGAGATGATCGGCTGAAACTCGAGCGTGAGCCCGCCCGCATCGATCAGTGCGCGGATGCGGGCCTGATCGGCAACCGGACTCTCCCCGACCGCCGGCGCGCTGGACGCGGCATCGTCGTTGCCGGGGCGCGCGGTGGGACTCAGGTCATGGATCGTCGCCAGCATGACCGACCGCGAGGCACCCTGGTCGAGGATGCCCGCCGAGCGGCGAAGACCGCGCAGCTCCTTTCGAAGGGCACAACTCTGGAGCTCGCGCTCGCACACCATCAGAAGGTGATCCAAATCGTCGCGCACGACCAAGTCGGCGGCACCGAGACGATGGCCCTGTTTTGCACTCAATGGACTCTCGACCGCCTTCACCAGGACCAGCGAGGCATCCAGATCGTCCCGAATGGACAGGATGACGGCCTCCACGGCGAGACTCTCGACACTCGCGCCGTCACACAGGATCAGGTCCCACCAATCGGGACGCTCCAAGGCGTTGCGCAAGCCCTCGGGCGAGGTGACCTCGGTCAGATCGACCGCAATGCCCTGCCGGTTCAAGAGCGCTGCAATGTGCAGGTCCGAGGGCTCGGGGTCGATACAGAGGATTTGCTTCGCTTTGCTCATTACGATTGGACGGGGCCGCGCACGGATCCTGGTGGAGTGTCAGAACCATAAGGTGCGCCGGCGCGCAAGACAAGGGTTGCCGTCGAAACGGTCGGAGCGCTCGGCTCAGACCCGCAGACAATGGACGAGACGGGTCTTGCTCAGGCGCGCCTCCTGCGGATACGACAACGCACAGGCCGCGACCGCATCCGGGCAGCGCGGGTGAAAGTAGCAGCCCGAGGGCGGGTTACTCGGCGAGGGCATGTCGCCTGCGAGACGAGTCACCGTACGCCGCTTCTCCGGATCGATGACCGGTACGGCCGAGAGCAGCGCGCGCGTATAGGGATGACGCGGATCGTCGAGGATCTCGTCGACCCGACCGCGCTCGACCACGCGCCCGAGATACATGACCGCCACCTCATGCGCAAGATAGGCCACCACCGAGATGTCGTGTGTGATGAAGAGATAGGCGAGCCCGAGCCGATCCTGAAGATCCTTCAGCAGATTGAGGATCTGCGCCTGGACCGAGACATCCAGCGCGCTGGTCGGCTCGTCGCAGACGATCAGCTTGGGCTCGACCGCGAGCGCGCGGGCGATACAGATGCGCTGGCGCTGCCCGCCCGAGAACTCGTGCGGGTAGCGCTCGACGGCGTCGGAGTCCATGCCGACCAGATCGAGCAGCTCGACGACGCGCCGCATCCGCCCGGCCCGACTGCGCTCGATCCCGAGCGCATGGAGACCCTCGCCGATCAGATCGCCGACCAACATGCGCGGATTCATCGCCGCGTAAGGGTCCTGGAAGATGATCTGGAGATCCTTGCGGAAGGGACGCATCCGCCGATGCCCCAACCCGACGAGCTCCTCGCCACGATAGCGGATCGAGCCGCCGGTCGGTGTCGTCAACTGCAGGATGCCCTTGCCGGCGGTCGTCTTGCCGCAGCCGGACTCCCCGACCAGGGCCAAGGTGCGTCCCGGGGTCAGGTCGAAGGTCAGGCCGTCGACGGCGCGGACATGTCCGACGACACGGCGAAAGACACCGTCGTGGATCGGGAAGTGGACCCTCAGATCCCGGACCTGCAGCCTGGAGTCAACGGCTGCTTCCGGATCCGGCGCGTCCTCGAGCGCGGCATCCGGCCCTGCAACCGGATCTCGGAGCGCGCGCGTCAAACCCTCGGGCTGCGCACCGCCTTGGTCCCAGAGATGACAGCGCACACCTTGCCCGCTCGGCAGGTCGCGCCAGACGGGGGCCTGATCGCGACACTGCGGCATGACCGCATAACAGCGCTCGGCGAATCGACAGCCGACGAACGTCTGATCCAGGTGCGGGACGCGTCCCGGGATGACGGCCAGACGCGCACTGCGTTTGTCCGCACCGGGCAGACTCTCCATCAACTTGCGGCTGTAGGGGTGAGCCGGCGCGGCGAAGAAGGCCTCGGTCGTCGCCGTCTCCAGGATCTGGCCTGCGTACATGACGGCCAGGCGGTCCGCCGTCTCGGCGACCACGCCGAGATCATGGGTGATCAGGAGCACGGCCATGCCGGTCTTCTCCTGAAGGTCCTTCAACAGACGCAGAACCTGGGCCTGGATGGTGACGTCCAGCGCCGTCGTCGGCTCGTCGGCGATCAGGAGCTGCGGGTCGCCAGCCAAGGCCATGGCGATCATGATGCGTTGCTTCATGCCGCCCGAGAGCTGATGCGGGTATTCATCGACCCGTCTGGCCGGATCCGGGATGCCGACCGCGCGCATCAGTTCCACGACACGCGCCGGTGTGCGGTCGCGCGATCCGCCCTCGTGGACACGGACCGCCTCGGCGATTTGCTCGCCGACGCTCATCACGGGATTGAGCGAGGTCTGCGGCTCCTGAAAGATCATCGCCATACGCCCGCCGCGGACCCCGCGCATCTCGGCCTCGGTCAGACGCAGCAGATCGGTTCCGGCCAAGCGCACCGTACCCGCCGTGACCCGTCCGGACGGCGGCAGGAGGCGCATCAGCGAGAGCGCCGTCATGGACTTGCCGCAGCCGGATTCACCGAGCAGCACGAAGGTCTCGCCCCGGCGAATCTCGAGATCGATCGCGTCGGCGACCCGCACCGGGCGCGCGGCATCCCCGAGCAGCGTCGTCAGTCCCGAGACCTCGAGCAACACATCGGACGACATCAGACGCTTACCTTTTTCGTTTCGAAACCAACGATTGAACTGCACGGATGCACCGCAGGCGCCGGGGGCTCGCAGACGCGATCAGCGTGCACCCTTGAGCCTCGGATCGAAGGCATCGCGCACCACGTCGGCGAAGAGATTCGCCGCGAGCACCAAGGCGAACATGAAGATGAAGGCCGCAGTCAGGGACCACCAGACGACCGGATCACGCGCCAACTCGAGCCGCGCGCTGTTGATCATGTTCCCCCATGAATTCATGGTCGGGTCCACGCCGATATTGATGTAGGAGAGTACGGCCTCGGCGAGCACCAGTCCGCTGAAGTCCAACACCAGTGTGATCAGCACGATGTGCATGACATTGGGCAGGATGTGACGGCCGATCAGGGTGAAGTGACCCACGCCCAAGGCGGTAGACGCCTGGACATAGTCGACCTCGCGCAGCTTCAGCGCCTCCCCGCGCAGCAGTCGGCAGAGACCGGTCCAGCTGGTCACGCCCAGGATCAGCACCAGGAACAGCAGGCGCAGATCGGCGCGCTCGACCAGGCTCGCGAAGTCATCGGCATGGTTGCTCATGTAGACCTGCAGCAAGAGAATGGCCGCGGCGATCAGGAGCACGCCCGGTATGGAGTTCAGCGTGGTGTAGAGATACTGGATCACGTCGTCGACCCAGCCCCTGAAATAGCCCGCCATGATGCCGAGCAAGACCGCGGCGGGCAACATCACCAGGGTGGTCAGAGTTCCGATCAACAGACCGGTGCGGATACTCTTGAGCGTCTGATAAAAGACATCCTCGCCGACCTTGTCCGTCCCGAGGATGTGGTACTTGAGCGCCAGCTCGCCGGCAACGGCGCTGAGCAACAGCATGATGCCGAGCATCGCGAGGGCGGTCCGCCAGGGTGTCGGAGTGCGTCCCGCCAGGATGACCGCACGGGTCGCCGCCGGGGTCTCCCCGCGCGAGCGGGCGATCAACCAAAGGATGCCGGTCGCCAGCACGACCCAGATGACCAGGCCCTGCAGCGCACCCCAGGCGGCGCGCCAAGCGATGTCGAAGCCGCGCTGACGCGCGGGGTCCTCCAGATGCGCGCCACCGTATTCGAGCCGCGGAAAATCACGCACCAGGGTCCCGTCCGGCTGCTCGATCGCCTCCTTCACGAAGAGATGGGTGGCGAACGGCGCCGAATAGGTCTTCTCCTGACGCTCGCGCAACCCGCTCAACGCCAGGTCGAGCAGACTCAGGACCTCGGGCGAATAGCGGGTCTCGGCGCTGCCGTCGCCTTGCCGGTCCAGTGCAAGCCGAAAATGCACCGTGTCGAGCAACCCGACAACGACATAGAAGCCGAGCACCACAATGGTCGCCACCCCGACCCGAGAGCGCACGACACGCCGCCAGGGTGCACGCATGTGCTCGTGCCGCGAGGCATGGAGGACGAAGGCTCCGATCAACGCCAAGAGCAAAAACACTAGACCGTCGGTCCAAAGAACGACCGGCATCACGGGCATGACATGCATCCCGAGCAGTCGGGCGTGTGGGACAGTCGCCTCCAGCCGCCGGCCGCCAGCCACCTGCCGGCGACGCACACCATTGGGCCGGAGGCGGTCGTCAGAAGGCTGGTGGCTGGTGGCCGGCGGCGGACGGGGCTCTCGCTCATGACGACAACCGGACCCGCGGATCAACCAAGGTGTACGAGATATCCGTCAGGATCAACCCGACGATATAGAGCACGGCCCCGAGGAAGACCATCGAGCGCACGATCGCGAAATCCTGGCTGTTGATGGCGTCGATCGTGTAGCTGCCGAGCCCCGGGATCCCGAAGAAGGATTCGGTGATGAGACTACCCATAAAGAGCAGCGGCAGCACCACCACGACACCGGTCAGGATGGGAATGAGGGCATTCTGCAGGACATGGCGGAAGAGCACACGCCGCTCGCTCAAGCCCTTGGCCCTCGCGGTGCGCACATAGTCCTTGGAGATTTCCTCCAGAAAGAGGGTGCGATACCAGCGCGTGCCGGCCCCGATCCCGCCGATCACGCCCACGATCACCGGAAGGATCAGGAATTTCCAGGCTTCTAGGCCCGTGTCGTAGCCCGAGATGGGCACCAGGTGGAAGAGTTTACCGAGCAAAAACTGTCCGCCGATGATGTAGAAGAGGCCCGAGATCGACATCATGCCCACCAGCAGAACGACGCTGCCGATGTCCACATAGGTCGCGCGAAAAAAGACGATGAAGAGCGCGTAGGAGATGTTGAAGGCAAGCCCGACCAGCAGCACGGGAATGGCGACGGCCAAACTCGGCCACATCCGCTGGGAGATGTCGTAGCCGATATCGCGACCATTGTCGGACGAGCCGAAATCAAAGACGAACAAGCGGATCGATTTTTCGAAAAAGATGGTGTCGGTGAAGCGCGCGAGACCGGAGGCATCCGTCTTGTAGAGCAGCGGTCGATCATAGCCGTGTTCCCGCTTCCAGGTCTGGATCGCCTCCTCGGTGACCCGTTTCTCGCCGAGATGCATCCGCGCCATGTCGTCGGGCGCGTTGACCACGAAGAAGAGCACGAAGGTGATGAGGTTCACGCCGATCAGGATCGGGATCGCATAGATCAATCGCCGGATGATATAGGCGGTCACAGCGCGGTGCTCCGCTCGCGCCGCCACACCAGCCAGAGCGCCGGCAGGATGATCACCAAGAGGAGTCCCCCGATCGCCCACAGGGGCCAAAGGATCGGCGTGTTCCAGTCACGGCGCAGCCGCTCGCGCAGCTCGGGGTCGACCCGGCGGTATTTGAGTGTGTTGTTCGCCATCTGGTTCGGACTGGCGTTGTACATCCATTGATGATGCAGGCTAAACGCCTTGGGATTGAAGCCCCAGAGCCAGGGCGCGTCGGTACGCGCGATCTCGACCATGCGGTCGATCGCGGCCTGACGCTCCGGGCCGTCGTCCATGAAACGCATCGCGTTGAAGAGACGATCGAACTCCGGATTGGCATAGTTCGACGCGTTCTCGCCTTGATGCTCGACCTTGCCGTTCGGGCCGTAGAGCAGGAAGAGGAAGTTCTCCGGGTCCGGGTAGTCCGCGTTCCAGCCCCACATGAAGACCTGCCCGGTCCCGTTGCGGATCTTCTCCTGGAAGCGGTTGTAGTCGGTCGAGCGGATCACGAGCTCGATGCCGAGCTTGGCGAACTGCTTGCGGATCCAGTTCAGACGCGCGCGGTCGTCGGGGCCCGTCGCGATCGCCTCGTAGTTGATCGTGAGTGCCCGCCCGGTCGCTTGGTCGCGACCGCCCGGATACCCGGCCTGCTCCATCAGGACACGCGCCTCGTCGAGGCTCCGACGCACGACCCGGCCATCGATCCATTCGTAGGCGAACGGATTGATCCCCGCCTCGCCCTCGCGGTAGCCGAAGATCCCGGGCGGGATGGGTCCCTGCGCGACCAGACCGCGTCCGTTGGTAAAAATGGAGATGAACTCCTCGAAGTCCACCGCGATCGAGATGGCTCGGCGCAGGAGGCGTGCCCGCTCCGAGTCGCCGCCGATCACGGGATCGAGCATATTGAATCCCATGTACATGACGGACGGCTCGACCGATGTGAGCAGGCTGATCCCGCGCTCGCGCATCGCATCGGTCAGCACGGGCTCGCCCCCGGCGTCGATCTGAACGGCTTGATCGAAGGCGTCGGAGGCGATCCCGGAGCTGTCGTAAAAACCCTGCAGGAACTTGTTCCAGCGCGGGATGCTCTCCTTCTCGAGGCTATAGATCGCCTCCTCGATGAAGGGCATCGGCCGGCCGGCATCGGCGAGGATCCCGGATTCCGCGTCGCCCGGCATGCCCTCGCTCGGATAAGGCTCGCCGCGGAAATTCGGGTTGCGCTCGAGCACCATCCGCAGATTCGGATTGTTCTCCCCGAGCATGAAGGGCCCCGTGCCGACCGGATACCAGTCGAGCATGATGTTGCGCTCGCGCAGTCCCGGCTGGGCGTAGAAGACCTCGGCCTCCCAGGGCATGGGGGCAAAGAAGGGCATGGCGAGCCAGTAGGCGAACTGCGGATACTTGCCCTTGACGCCGATGCGGTAGCTGTAGGGATCCACGACCTCGACACCGGCGATCTCGGAGCTCCGCAGTCGGGCCACACGCTGCAACGGATCCGTTTCGGCGGCCTCGGCCAGGCCTTGTGCATACTCGTCGAACCCGAGGATATGTTTCTGCATCACCCCGGCGATCGGCGAATGCGTCCAGGGCGCGGCCAGACGCTTGATCTGATGGACATAGTCCTCCGCCGTCAGCTCACGCGTCCCGGTCTGCTCGAAGTCTCCGAGCTGCTTGATGCCGCGCAGATCACGTGCCGTCAGGGCATGATGGCGATAGTCGCCCGAATCGTTCGTGGCGAAGGCCGGATGGGGCTGGTAGCGGATCCCGGGCTGGATGCGGATCAGATACTCGCTGCGATAGATCGACTCGGCCGGTGCATCCTGCGGGAGCAGGTTGCCGTCGGCGTCGAAGTAGGCGGGCTCGGGCACCTCGAGCGCGGTGAGCGGCACCAGACGATAGGGACGCAGCAGGAAATGGTACTGCAGCGGCGGCTCGTAGATTTGGGCGAGGAAGGCATACTCGTCGGCGCTATAGGAGCGTGCGGGGTCCAGGTGCTTGGGCCGCTCGGCGAACGAGCTGTAGACCCGGTTGCCGGTCGCGTCATTCGCAGGGTAAGGATCATTCCAAGGCGCCTCGCCGCATCCCGCAAGCAGGATGGCGGCCACGCCAAGCAGAAGACGTCTTCGGATATCGAACCGCTCGATTGACCGCACGCCTGACCCTTTCACCGATAACCGAGTTTCTGTAATGTTAGCGAGGCACATGGGGGTAAGAAGCGAGATTGCATCGGCTTGGAGGTGTCCGCGCCGAGGCGGAGATGTCACGCGTCGGGCCCGCGACGGCGCCGATCGCGTTCTTCGAACGATCGCGCGGACAAGCTCTCGGGTGAATTCATCCGCGCATGCCCTTCCCGCCCCCGCCGATCTGCGCGCCTTGCGGCGCTGCCCATTGAACGCCCACTGAACGGAAGAGATATCGAATTATGGGATTCCTAAGCGGAAAGAAGATCCTCGTCACCGGGGTCGCGAGCAACCGATCCATCGCCTGGGGTTGTGCCGAGGCCATGCACCGCGAGGGCGCCGAGATCGCCTTGACCTATCAGAACGACAAGCTCAAATCCCGGGTCGAAGACATGGCGGCCAAGTGCGACTCGAATTTGACCTTTCCGCTCGATGTCGGCAGCGACGAGGACATCGAGGCCCTGTTCGCCGCGCTTGCCGAGCGCTGGGACGGCTTGGACGGGATCGTCCACTCGGTGGCCTTCGCCCCGCGCGAACAGCTTGAAGGCGACTATGTCGACGCCGTCACGCGCGAAGGCTTCTCGACCGCCCACGACATCAGCTCCTACAGCTTCGCCGCTCTGGCCAAGGCCGGCCGCGGGATGATGCAGGGACGCAACGGGGCGCTTGTCACCATGACCTATCTGGGCGCCGTGCGGGCCGTTCCCAACTACAACGTCATGGGGGTGGCCAAGGCGAGTCTCGAGGCGAACATGCGTTATCTCGCGGCCTCTCTCGGTCCGCACGGGACGCGCGTCAACGCCGTCTCCGCCGGTCCAATCCGCACGCTTGCTGCAGCCGGGATCTCGGACTTTCGCGACATGCTGAAGAAGGTCGAGGAACGCACACCCTTGCGACGCAACGTCAGTATCGAAGAGGTCGGAAATGCCGCCGCCTTCCTCTGCTCGGACTTGGCGAGCGGCATTACGGGAGACGTGCTGTACGTCGATACCGGATACCACATCCTGGGTCTGGGCTAGAGCCGCGGGGCGGCCGGGCAGTGGTACCGGCCGCCCGGCCGAGCGATTGCCCGCAGGAGAGCGACCGGCGAAGCCGGGTCTAACCTCGGGTCAGAGGTCCGAAGTCGTTTTGATCGGATTGCGCTCCACCTTGGCACGCAACTGCATGTCCCCGAGCATCCCGTTGTAGACGTGACGCCCGAGCAATTGAGCGAGCATCTCGGACTCGGATGCGGCTGAGGAACCTTCCGACGGCGTCGCTTCGCCGTCCTTCACCTCAGTGACTTGAATCACCGCCACGTCTCCATTCTCCAGCAACGTCGTGCCGACGCTTGCTCCGCCCTCGACGGGCGCAGGCAGGGTAAAGGCCAACTGCCGAACCGGCGCGGGAACACTCGCGAGATCTCGGCCCACGGGACCCGGGGTTTCCACTATCGCCGAGGGCATCGCCTCGGACCAACTCACGCCTTGTCGAAGCTGCTCGACAGCGGTACTGGCCGCCTGGAGGGCCGCCTCGCGTGCTCGCTCCGCGCGCAGCTCCTCGACGATCTCGTCCCGCACCTCCTCGAGCGGCCGAATCGCCGCTACACGGTGATCGGCAACGCGCAGGACGACGGCCCGAAGGACGTCGCGCTCGGGCTCGATCAGATCGCTGTTGGTGCGACCGACGAGAACCTCGTCGCTGAACGCGGCGCCCGTCACCCGGGGATGCGCGAGCACGCCTTCCCCGCCCGCGCGACCGATCCAATCGCTTTGCAGGAGCGTCAGGCCGAGCTCGTCGGCCGCCGGTTCCAGGCTATCCGGGGTTTCGTAGGCAACATTGGCGAGCCGCTCGCCGAGATCGTAGAAGAGGGACTCCGCACGCTGGCGCGAGACCTCGGCACGAAGCTCTTCCTTGACCTCGTCGAAGGGCTTCACCGCCGCGGGAATGATCCCGGTCACCTCGATCAGGTGATAGCCGAAGCGCGTGCGTACGGGCTGACTGAGCTCGCCCTCGGGAAGCGCGAAGGCAACCGAATCGAACACCGGATCCATGATGCCTTGCTCGATGGTCCCGAGCGATCCGCCCTCGCTCGCGCTGCCGGGATCCTGCGACTCGGATCGTGCGACCTCGTCGAACGCCTCGCCCGCGAGGATCCGCTCCCGAATGGCCTGCACCTGCGCCTCGACGGCCTGCGCCGACGCATCGTCCGCGTCCTGCGGGACGGTCACGAGCAGATGGCGCACGCTGCGCTGCTCGGCCCGACCAAAGCGTGACTGATCCTCCTCGTAGAGTCGCAGTAACTCCTCGTCGCCGATCTCCGTACCCTTCGCAAGCTCGCCGACGTCGAGCACGAGGTAATCCAGCTTGACCATTTCCGGGCTTTGGAAGCGTGCCGCGTTGGCCTCGTAGAAGGCCTGGATGACGTCATCTGAGATCGGTGCGTCAGTGCGGAAATCCGCGGCGGGCATGACGGCATAAGACAGCTCGCGCGTTTGACCGGCGAGTCGCCGATAGTCGCCGAGCTCCCGGCTCGTCATGAGCTCGCTTCCGACGACAGCGCGCAGCAACTGGTTTCCGATCAACTGCTGGCGCAGCTGCTCCTCGAATTGCGCAGGAGAAAGCCCTTGCAGGCGGAGCAACCGCTCGTAGGACTCACGATCGAAACGGCCGTCGCGCTGGAAGGCAGGTTCGGAGAGGATCTGCAGACGCACCTCCTCGTCCGACACCCGCATGCCGATGCGGTTGGACACGTCCAACAGCAGCGTTTGCCGAATCATGTCGTCGAGGACCTCGGCACGCAGGCGCCCTTCTTCGAAGAGCGCCGGATCGTAGGCCGCGCCGAGACGCTCGCGCAGCTCGCTGCGCGCCTGTTGAGCACGCCGGCTCAGGTCACGGTCGGTGATCTCGACCCCGTTGACCTTGGCAACGACGGGCTCACCGCCGACACCCAAATAAGATTGGATGCCCCAGAGGGCGAACGGAATACTGATGAGTCCGACGATGACCCAGGCGAGCCAGCCCTGGGCACGTTCCCGAATGGCTTGAAGCATGAGGCTTTCAACTGCTGATTGGGGAGATGGAGGATGGATCCGGGATAGAAGCCGGGGATACCGGAGGTGGAATCCCCGACTGGCAGTGATGGCGGAGCGGACGGGGCTCGAAC
>NZ_DIUM01000003.1:0-87943 GCF_002423035.1 Thiocapsa sp. UBA6158 | reverse complement strand
CTCTCCCAGCTGAGCTAAGCACCCTTCAGACGAACAACTATTGTACTGCGTCCTTCAGAGCTTTGCCAGCCTTAAATGAAGGTGTCTTGGATGCCTTGATCTCGATCGCCGCACCCGTCTGGGGATTGCGACCGGTGCGCGCAGCACGTTCCTTCACTGCGAAGGTTCCGAAACCGATCAGGGAGACCGTATCGCCCGCCTTCAGTGCACCGGCGACGCCATCGGTGAAGGCATCCAGGGCCTTGCCTGCCGCAGCCTTCGAGATATCGGCGGCATCCGCCATTTTTTCGATGAGTTCCGACTTATTCATTGCTCCCCCTGTTGATTCGTTCACTTTGCGCAAATGCGCGTCCCGACATCGAGGTAGCCAAAACCGGCTTCCCCCCGATGAGCGGGACCGCAACACCGCCTCAGCGGCCCGACCGATCTGCGCTGCATGCTAAATCGGAGTCCAGACGAGGGCAACCGGCTTTTTGCTGTTCGTGTCGATAAAACGGCTTTCTGTAGACGAAACGATCACGACTCGCGCGCAGCCGCACCGGACAGAGCGCGACGGCGCCTCCCGAGACCTGATTCGTCCCGACAAGACACGCCTGCGAGGCGATTCAAAGATGCCGAGACAGCAGTGACTCCGACAATCAGACTCGGCGGAGAATGTGGACGGGAAGGAGATCGAAGGGTCGCGCCCTGGCCCGGAGGGACCCGGGTCGCCCCGAGAGCCCTCCCGGCCCGGTCGGGATCAATGGTGGAGCCGGGCAGTCTGATCGCGCACGGGCTCGGCAGGGGCCTCGCGCTTGTCCTCCTCCACCGTGATCGGGTCGCTTCCGTCGGCCTCGACCGAGATACGCTCCGGGTGTTTCGTCAGCGCGATATCAAGAACCTCGTCGATCCAGCGCACCGGATGGATGTGCAGATGCTGCTTAATGTTCTTCGGGATCTCGGTGAGATCCCGCTCGTTCTCGAGCGGAATGATCACCGTCTCGATTCCGCCCCGGTGGGCCGCGAGCAGCTTCTCCTTCAGCCCGCCGATCGGCAACACCTCCCCGCGCAGGGTGATCTCGCCGGTCATGGCGACACTTGCCTTCACGGGGATCTTCGTCAAGGCGGACACCAGCGCCGTGCACATGGCCACACCTGCGCTCGGGCCATCCTTCGGGGTCGCCCCCTCGGGCACGTGGATATGCACGTCGAGCGTGTTGTGGAAGTCCGTAGGGACCCCGAGCGCCTCGGCGCGCGAGCGCACGACGGTCATCGCGGCCTGGATGGACTCCTGCATCACGTCGCCCAACTGCCCCGTGTAGGTGAACTTTCCTTTGCCGGGAACCAAAGCCGACTCGATCCGAAGCAGCTCGCCGCCGACCTCCGTCCAGGCCAGACCGGTGACCTGGCCAACTTGGTCATGCTCATCGGCACGACCATACCGGAAGCGCTGCACGCCCAGGTATTTCTCGAGGTTCTTTGCACTGACCGTCGTGGCCGTGTCGCGTTTCTTGAGCAGCACCTCCTTGACGACCTTGCGGCAGATCTTGGAGATCTCGCGCTCGAGACTGCGCACACCGGCTTCGCGCGTGTAGTGGCGAATGATGTCGCGCAACGCACTCTCGCGAATCACCACCTCACCGTCTTTCAGACCGTTGTTCTTCATCTGCTTGGGGAGTAGATAGCGCTCGGCGATCGCGACCTTCTCGTCCTCGGTGTAACCCGAGAGACGAATCACCTCCATGCGGTCGAGGAGTGCCGGCGGGATGTTCAAGGTATTCGCAGTCCCGACAAACATCACCTCGGAGAGATCAAAATCGACCTCCAGGTAATGATCGTTGAAGGTATGGTTCTGCTCGGGGTCCAGGACCTCGAGGAGCGCCGAGGCGGGATCGCCGCGGAAGTCCATCGCCATCTTGTCGATCTCGTCGAGCAGGAAGAAGGCGTTGCGCGAGCCGGCCTTGGAGAGGTTCTGGATGATCTTGCCGGGCAGCGCGCCGATGTAGGTCCGACGGTGGCCGCGAATCTCAGCCTCGTCGCGCACGCCGCCGAGCGACATGCGCACGAACTGACGGTTGGTCGCCCGCGCGATGGATTGACCGAGCGAGGTCTTGCCCACGCCGGGCGGGCCGACCAAACAGAGGATGGGGCCTTTGAGCTTACGCACCCGCTGCTGAACCGCGAGATACTCGAGGATGCGCTCCTTGACGCGCTCCAGGCCATAGTGATCCTTGTCCAGCACAGCCTCGGCGACCTTGATGTCGTTGCGGATGCGTGTGCGTTTCTTCCAGGGCACTGCGACCAGGGTGTCGATGTAGTTGCGAACCACCGTCGCCTCGGCCGACATCGGCGACATCAGCTTGAGTTTGTTGAGCTCGCTCTGCGCCTTGGTCTTGGCCTCGCGCGGCATCCCGGCGGCCTCGATGCGTTTGGCCAGGTCCTCGATCTCGTTGGGCGCGTCCTCGAGCTCGCCGAGCTCCTTCTGGATCGCCTTCATCTGCTCGTTGAGATAGTACTCGCGCTGGTTCTTCTCCATCTGGCGTTTCACACGCCCGCGGATGCGCTTCTCCATCTGAAGGATATCGTTCTCGGACTCCATCAGACCCATCAGGTGCTCGAGGCGCACCTGGATGTCGATCATCTCGAGGACACGCTGTTTTTCGTCGAGCTTCAACGACATGTGCGCGGCCATGGTGTCCGCGAGTCGACCCGCCTCGTCGATGCTCGACAGCGAGGTCAGCACCTCCGGCGGCACCTTCTTGTTTAGCTTCACGTACTGATCGAACAGCGTGACCGCCGAGCGCATGAGCACCTCCTGCTCGCGCTCGTCCACCTCGAGGGTCTCGTCCATCGGCTCGATATTGGCCGAGAAGGAGCTTTCCGTGGTCAGGAAGCGATCGATCCGTGCCCGCTGATTGCCTTCGACCAAGACCTTCACGGTCCCGTCGGGGAGCTTGAGCAGCTGCAGGATATTGGCCAGGGTTCCGATCTCGTGAAGATCCTTCACGCCCGGGTCGTCGACATCGGCACTCTTCTGGGCGATCAGCAGGATCTGCTTGTCGCTCGCCATCGCGGCATCGAGCGCACGAATCGATTTATCCCGACCGACAAACAGCGGAATCACCATATGCGGATAAACGACGACGTCCCGCAGAGGGAGGACCGGAACCTCCTGAAAGGTACCGGATGCCGAGCTGGATACTGAATCGTGGTGCGCCATGTGGATCCGTTCTCGTGAAGTGGACGACCCGAGCCAGCAATTTGTGTCGCTGCGGCTCGCGAGCGCGCGTCGGCTCGGTGCGTCGGTGGAGTAGTGGTCTGGGGTAAGGATCAGGGCGCGCCGAGCCGACTTCAACAGAAACCCGGTGCAGTCGGTGCCCGCGCCGAGCGCGGGCACGAGGGAGACAAGCGTGGTTCAGTCGGCCGCGACGGCCTGTTTTTCCAAGCCCTCGTAAATCAGAAACGGCTTGTTTTCACCCGAGATCACCGACGCATCGATCACGACCTTGCCGACGTGATCCATCGACGGGAGATCGTACATGGTGTCCAGGAGCACCTGCTCCATGATGGTGCGCAGACCGCGCGCTCCTGTCTTGCGCTCCATGGCCTTGCGCGAGATCCCGTGCAGGGCGTCCTCGCGAAGCTCGAGCTCCACGCCCTCCATCTCGAAGAGTCGTTGATATTGCTTGACCAGCGCATGCTTGGGCTCGGTCAGGATCCGCATCAGCGCCGGCTCGTCGAGCTCCTCCAAGGTTGCCATCACCGGGAGTCGACCGACGAACTCCGGAATCAGGCCGTACCGGATGAGATCTTCGGGCTCCACTGCACTCAAAAGCTCGCCGATCTGCCGACGATCGTCCTGGCTGTGGACCTCGGCCGCGAAGCCGATGCCCGTCTTGCGCGAGCGATTCTGAATCACCTTATCCAGACCCGCGAAGGCTCCGCCGACGATGAAGAGGATATTGGAGGTATCGACCTGCAGAAACTCTTGCTGCGGATGCTTACGCCCACCCTGCGGGGGGACCGAGGCGACGGTGCCCTCGATCAGCTTCAGCAGCGCTTGTTGGACGCCCTCGCCGGAGACATCGCGGGTAATCGACGGATTGTCCGATTTGCGCGAGATCTTGTCGATTTCGTCAATATAGACGATGCCGGTCTGCGCCTTCTCGACGTCGTAATCACACTTCTGAAGTAGCTTCTGGATGATGTTCTCGACGTCCTCGCCGACATAACCGGCCTCGGTCAAGGTCGTCGCATCCGCGATCGTGAAGGGCACATTCAGCAGTCGGGCAAGTGTCTCCGCGAGCAGCGTCTTGCCCGACCCGGTCGGGCCGATCAAGAGGATGTTGCTCTTGGCGATCTCGATGTCTTCCTTAGCCTCGGCGACCTCGAGACGCTTGTAGTGATTGTAGACCGCAACCGACAGGACCTTCTTGGCCTGCTCTTGGCCGATCACGAACTCGTCGAGTCGCGCATTGATCTCGCGCGGCTTGGGGAGGTTGTTGGTGGCCTCGCCGACACCGTCCTGCATCTCCTCGCGAATGATGTCGTTGCAGAGTTCGACGCATTCATCGCAGATGAAAACGGACGGGCCGGCAATGAGCTTGCGGACCTCATGCTGACTCTTGCCGCAGAACGAGCAGTAGAGTAATTTCCCGTCGTCGCTCTTGCCGTGGCTGTTTCCACTCATCGCGGTCGAGTCTCCGTGCGGTCGGTTGGTTTCAGGATGAAAGGCTCCCTGAAGGCGCAAACTTAATCATAACGGTTTGCTGTTGGATGGCAAGATGGTGACGATTCCCGTTCGTCACCACGGGATCCGGCATCCGATCCGCGATATCCGGCGCAGCGCGACCATCCGAAGCCGGGGATGCACGCCACCTGCGCGGAACCTCGAGATCAAGCCTTCGTCGGCGCAGGACCGCGCTCCTCGATGACCCTGTCGATCAAACCGTAAGCCACGGCCTCCTCGCCGCTCATGAAACGGTCGCGCTCGGTATCGTCCGCGATCTTCTCGATCGGCTGCCCCGTATGGTCGGCCAGGATCTGGTTAAGTCGATCCCGAATGTAGAGGATCTCGCGCGCGTGGATGTCGATATCCGTCGCCTGGCCCTGAAAGCCTCCCAGAGGCTGATGAATCATCATCCGCGAATGGGGCAGACACACGCGCTTGCCTTTGGCACCTCCGGCCAACAAGAGGGCACCCATACTGGCCGCCTGACCGATACACATGGTGCTGACGTCGGGCCTAACGAACCGCATGGTGTCGTAGATCGCCAAACCCGCCGTCACCGAGCCGCCGGGCGAGTTGATGTAGAGATGGATGTCCTTGTCCGGGTTCTCGGACTCGAGGAACAAAAGCTGCGCCACGACGAGATTCGCCATGTGATCCTCGACCTGACCGACGAGGAAGATGACCCGCTCTTTAAGAAGCCGCGAGTAGATGTCGAACGACCGCTCGCCGCGCGCCGTCTGCTCGACGACGATGGGCACCAGCCCCAGCCCGGAAGGCTGCCAATCCGAACGGATCGAGGAATAGCTCATAGGATGTCTCATCGTCTTAAACCGCGTTCAGAGTGAAAATCGACGCCCGCGCCCGAACGCGGAGCGTCGCCGCGAGCGGATGCGTGACCGGGCCGACGTATGGATACGGACCCGTCGTGTCCGCCGCCGTCAAAAGCCCGGGCGAGAGCCCGACTCGGACAACTGAGCGAACGTCAGAACCTCTTCCTCGACCTCGATCTGTCCCAGCACCCAGTCGACGACCTGACCTTCGAGCACGAGACCTTCGACCGAGGCGAGATGTTTGGGGTCGGAGTAAAAATAATCGACGACCGACTGCGGATGCTCGTAGGTCGAGGCGTTTTCCTCGACCGCCGCGCGCACACGTTGCGCATCGGGACGAAGCCCCTGCCGCTTCACGATCTCGCCGATGAGGAGACCGAGCGAGACACGTCGCTTCGCGGCTTCGTCGAACAGTGCGTCCGGGAGATCGACATCCGTGGAGCCGAACGTCTCGAGCATCTGCCCCTTCATCGCACGGATCTCCTCCTGAACCAACACCGCGGGCAACTCGATCTCGTGGGCCTCGAGGAGCAGATCCATCACGGCATCCTTTCTGCGGGCATCGAGCCGCTGTTTCATCTCCCGTTCCATGTTTTGACGCACGTCCCGGCGAAAACGCGCGATATCCCCGTCGGCGACACCGAACGTCTCGATAAAGGTCGCATCGACCTCGGGCAGAACGGTCTCCTCCACGGTCTCGACGGTCACCTCGAAGCGTACCGGCTTGCCGGCGAGATGCTCGGCCTGGTAGGGATCGGGAAACACGAGATCGAGCGTGCGCTGCTCGCCGGCGCAGGCGCCGATCAAGCCGTCCTCGAATCCCGGGATCATGCGGCCCGAGCCCAGCTCGAGCTTGACCCCGGTGGCGGAGCCGCCCTCGAAGGGCTCGCCGTCGAGTGTTCCGACGAAGGAAATGGTCAGAAGATCGCCCGTCGCGGCTGCTCGCTCCACCGCCTTTCGGGTGGCGTGCTGTCGACGCAGACGCAGGATCATCGCATCGACATCCTCCTCGGAAATCTCGGCGACAGGGGACTTCACGACACGCCCGGCCAGGGATGCGACCTCGACCTGCGGCAAGACTTCGAAGATCGCCGTATAGCCGAAACGCTGCTCGACGGGATCGATCTCCGGCTCGATGCGCGGCATCCCTGCGGGACGCAGCGATTCCTGCATGAGCGCCTCGGAGAAGCTGGACTCGACGAGCTCGCCGAAGACCTCTTGGTGCACGGCATCGCCATAGCGTTGACGCAGCACCTTCATGGGTACCTTGCCCGGCCGGAATCCGGGCATCCGTGCGCTGCGACCGAGCTTCTGCAAGCGCTTCTCCACCTCGGCCGCGATCTGCTCGAAAGGCAGATCGACCTTCATCCGTCGCTCCAGTCCCTCGCCCGTCTCCACCGAAACCTGCATCATGTCTCTCCGGTCGGCCCCCTCGCCGAGGGGTCCGTAGGTTGTTGAATCTTGGATCGGGCAGAGATGCCCAAACCGCATAAAAGCTGTCCAGTATAGCGCACCGACCGGCCGTCGCGAACGCTATCGGACCATCCGCACGCTCACGCCGTGTCGACCCCACGCTCATGCTCGCCGCAGCGTCGCAACTCGCGCTTGAGGATCTTACCCGCGGCATTCTTCGGCAAGGCGTCTCGGATGACCAGACGGCGCGGGACCTCATGCCGCCCCAGATGCGCACGGCACCAGGCGCGCAGGCTCGACTCGGTCGCCGAGGAGCCGCCGCACAGGACGACATGTGCGACCGGGATCTCGCCGTGACGTACATCCGGATCGCCGACGACCGCCGCCTCCGCAACCTCCGGATGCGCATACAGCGCTTCTTCGATCACGCGCGGATAGACATTCATGCCGTTGGTGATGATGAGATCCTTGATGCGGTCGACCAGGTAGAGGTATCCGTCCGCATCGCGATAGCCGAGATCGCCGGTGCGAAACCAATCGCCGAAAAAGCTCTCGCGAGTCGCCTCGGGCTGGTTGTGATAGCCCTGCATCACGCTCGGGCCGCGGACACAGACCTCCCCGTAGGTCCCGTCCGCCACCTCGCGACCTTCGGGATCGAGGATCCGGGTCTCGACCGTGGGGATCGGCAGCCCGATCGAGCCGGGCTTGCGCACGCCCGCGATCGGATTCACGCAGGTCACGGGGCCGCATTCGGTCGGACCGTCGCCTTCGAGGATCGGAATCCCGAAACGCTCCTGAAATGCCGCCATGAGCGAGGCGGGCATGGCCGCGCCGCCGCTCACGCAGACCCGAACGCTGCGCCAGTGCGCGAGCATATCGGCATCGAGCCGAAGCAGTACGCCATAGAGGCTCGGCACGCCGAGAAAGATGCTCGCACCGTGACGACCGATCGCCGCGCAGATTGCGCCCGGATCGAACTTGGGGACAGGTACGATCCCGAGCCCGTGCAGCAGCGGCGTCAGCACCCCGACCGTCGCGGCGAAGGCGTGAAACATCGGGAGCACCACCAGAATGCGGTCGGCCGGCCTGAGCGCAAGCGCCTGCGCGACGCCGTCGGCGTTCGCCATCAGATTGGCGTGTGACAGCATGGCGCCTTTGGGACGACCGGTGGTGCCGGAGGTGTAAAGGATCGCGGCGGTCGCGTGCTGCGGATCGCACACCCGGACAGGCGCAGGCTCCGTGCTGCGCATCATGGCGGCGAAATCCAGCATCGCCGGATCATCCGAAGGGGTCACGCCCATCCTCATCCGCACAGCCACGTCGTTTCGGTCATCGAGCGCGGCGGCTGCGGCCGCATCGAACGCCTCGTGATGGATGAGACCGACCGCCCCGCTGTCGGCGAGGATGTAGGCCATCTCCTTGGGATTGAGCAGAAGGTTGAGCGGCACCAGCGTGCCGCCGGCCTTGAGGGCACCGAGATAGGCGATCACGAACTCGGCACCGTTGCCGCAGAGCAGGCCCAACCGGTCGCCCTCCCTGATCCCGGCTGCGGCGAGCGCACCGGCCACCCCGTCCGAGGCCCGATCGAGCGCGGCGTAGCTCCAATCACCTTGATCGGAGCAGACGCCGACCGACTCGCCGAATCTTGCCGCCGCCGCCCGAAAACGTGCGGGGATGTCGGGCGAGACGCGCGTACTCACCATCGAGGAGGCCGTCAGATCACCTTCGAGAAGCCGATCGGCCCGGTCTTGGTGGCCAGATAGGCATCGAAGGCCATGCAGATGTTGCGCACCAAGAGACGCCCGCGCGGGAGGATGCGGATCTTGTGCGCATCGACCTCCAGCAGCCCGTCTCCGGCCATGTCGCGCAGCTTCATGAGCGCATCGGCGAAATACTCGTCGAAGCGGATGTCCCAGGCGGCCTCGGCGGACGGAATGTCCAGCTCGAAGTGACAGATGAGGCGGGTGATCATGTCGCGGCGAATCAGATCGTCGCGGGTCAGCTCGATGCCGCGGAACACCGGCAGACGCCCGGCGTCGAGATCCGCGTAATACTCCTCCAGCCCACGCCGATTCTGGCCGTAGGTGTTGTCGATCTTGCCGATCGAGGTCACACCGATCCCGATCAGATCGCAATCGGCATGGGTCGAGTAACCCTGGAAGTTGCGATAGAGGGTCCCGGCCTGCTGGGCGCGGGCCAGCTCGTCGTCGGGGCGGGCGAAATGGTCCATGCCGATATAGACATAGCCGGCCTCGGTCAGGCGCTCGATCGTCGACTGGAGAATGTCGAGCTTCGCCTCGGGCGCCGGCAGATCGGCCTCGTTGATCCGCCGTTGCGGCTTGAAGCGCTCGGGCAGATGCGCGTAGTTGAAGACCGACAGGCGCTCCGGATCCACCGCGATGATGCGCTCGAGGGTCCGCGCGAAGCTCTCGGGGGTCTGGAACGGCAGGCCGTAGATGAGGTCGATGCTGATCGAGCGGAAACCCTCCGAACGGGCCGCCTCGAGCACCGCCATGGTCTCCGCCTCGGTCTGGATGCGATTGACAGCCTGCTGAACCCGCGGGTCGAAGTCCTGCACGCCCAGGCTCATCCGGTTGAAGCCCAGACGGCGCAGCAACGCCACACCGGCGGCATCCGCCTCGCGCGGATCGATCTCGATCGAATACTCGCCGACATCGTCCCCGGCGAGGTTGAAGTGCCGGCGCGTCGTGTCCATCAGCTCGGTCATCTGAGCGTGGCTGAGGAAGGTCGGCGTGCCGCCGCCCCAATGCAGCTGCTCCACGACACGGGACTTGTCGAACAGCTCCGACTGCAGGGCGAGCTCCTTGTAGATCCGCTCCAGATAGGGCGGGGCCAGGGAGCGGTCCTTGGTCGCGATCTTGTTGCAGGCGCAGTAGAAGCAGACGGTGTCGCAGAAGGGGATGTGGAAATAGAGCGAGAGCGGACGACCGCTGTGATTGCTACGCTCGCAGGCCGCACGATAGGCCGCGGCGTCGAAGGATTCGTCGAACTCCACCGCAGTCGGATACGAGGTATAGCGTGGACCGCTTTGATCGTAGCGACGGATCAGATCCAGATCGAATGAAATACCTTGCTCCACCGTTCAACCCTCCGGCCGCGGGGTCGGCTGCGCCACCCGCTCGGCCATGTTCGTAGCGCCTGTCTCAGGCATCATCCCCGCCGAGATCGAGGCCGCGACGGTGCGTCTCGTCGATCTGTCTGAGCAGGGTATGGGATGGAATCTCTTCCGCATACTTGCCGACCGGATCCATGAACGGCAGATCGCGCCCGAGGGCGTCGCGCTTCGCCCGGGACAAGCTCATCGGGCCGTGGCCTCTTCGAGCAGCTCGAGCTGATGGCGATCGAGCTGCTCGCGCGTCAGCAGGAAGACGCCCTCCCCGCCGCGCTCGAACTCGATCCAGGTGAAGGGCACGCTCGGCAAGCGGCGCTCCAACTCGGGGGCTGCGCTCCCGACCTCGACGATCAGGATGCCCTCGTCGCTCAGGTAGCTCGCGGCATCCGCCAGGATCCGCACGACGAGATCCAGACCGTCGTCACCGCCGAAGAGACCCAGCTCGGGCTCGTTGCGGTATTCGAGCGGTAATGCATCCAGCTCGGAGCGTGAGATGTACGGGGGATTGGAGACGATGACGTCATAGCGGTCGTTCGGAAGCGACGCGAACAGGTCCGAGGCAAAGACGCGCACCCGATCCTCGACCCCGTGGCGCGCAACGTTGCGTCGCGCCACGTCCAAAGCATCAAGCGAGATGTCGACCAGGTCGACGTCCACATCCGGAAGATGCACGGCCGCGGCAACGCCGATACACCCGCTTCCGCAACATAGATCCAGCACACGACCGACGATCTCGCCGTCGATCCAGGGCTCGAATCCGGCCTCGACCAGCTCGGCAATCGGCGAGCGCGGCACCAGGACATCCGGTGTTACGATCATTTCCAGACCGGCAAACCAGGTCCGCCCGGTCAGATAGGCCGCCGGGAGACGCTCCACGACGCGGCGCTCGAGCATGTCGCACACCCGCACGCGCTCGGCCGGCGTCAACCGGCAGTCGCGGAAGGCGGCGGGCAGCCCGGGGTCCAAGGTCAACGCGCTGAGGACCAGGTGCGCGGCCTCGTCGATCGCGTTGTCGGTCCCGTGACCGAAGAAAAGTCCGGCGGCGTTGAAGCGGCTTGCCCCCCACCGCACGAAGTCTTGTATCGTGATCAAACCATCCGGCTGCTCGGCCATACGAAGTTTCGAGAAGAACGCGTGAGTGAATCCAGCGCAGCAGGATACCACTACCGCGAGCCCCTGTTCAGCTCCGTTGCCGGGCGACGGCGAAGATGGGCCCGGCGCGGGCCCCGCCTCGGGATAACAAAGCGGCTCGGCTAGGCCGCGCGGCGTTTGGCGTCGCCTTCGAGCTCCTCGATCCCGATCTTCGGCGCACCGGGTCGACCGCGGCCGCGATCGACCAAGTCCTGCAAGGAGATATCGCTGAGAAAACGAAAGATTTCATCGCTGAGCTGATCCCACAGATGGTGCGTCAGGCAGCGCTGTCCGTCCCGGCAGTTCTCGCGACCGCCGCAGCGGGTGAACTCCACCCACTCGTCGACCGCGCAGATGATGTCGGCAATCGAGATCTCCTCGGCCGGCCGGCCGAGATAGTAGCCTCCTCCGGGTCCGCGCACGCCCCGTACAAGCTTTTTGCTGCGCAGTGCGGCAAACAATTGCTCGAGATACGACAACGAGATCCCTTGATTCACCGAGACGTCCGCCAGCGTCACCGGCCCATTGCCGGAATGCAGAGCGAGGTCGAGCATAGCGGTTACCGCATATCTGCCTTTCGTCGATAGTCTCATCGTAGGATGCCTGGAGTGAGTGAGCCGACGGGCGCGCGGATCGTCGCGAGGTCGCCCGGTATCCTCCAGTTAAGTAGTCAACAATTTCGACATTTCAATGCGCAACCGCGTGATCGATCGCCCGAGAACGGCTGGAGCGAAGGGGCTTGAGAGAGGGGCCCGAGGAGACGGAGCGGTGCGCAGTGATGCCGCACTAAGGGCAGAGCGTGACCCGCGCGCCGGACGCGCATGCCGGGGGGGTGACCGGGGCATCTGCGAAGACCCTCCCCTGCCGCAGACAATACGTCAGCCATTTGCCGATGAAGACATTCGCCTGCCATTTCTCGACCAGCGCAGGCGCACGATAATCGGCCCGCAGCGGCAGGACCGTTTGGCGCAGGTCGATCACCTCGACTTGGCGGGCGTCGTGATACACGCGCAAGCGTGCATCCGGATCCGGAAGCACGACCCCTTGGACGGGGAAGAGATAGGTCAGCCGAAGGGTGGTCGTGAAGCGCGCCTGCTCTTCGACCTCGAGATAGAGATCGATCCCTTCGGAGCAACGCGAGCCGTAGACCCCAGAGGGGCGCGCGACCAGATCCGGCACCAAACAAGAGAGACGCATGAAGTTCTCTTCGCAGAGACTCATGAGCGCACCCACGTTGGGGCGACCCGACAGGACGCAGGCGGTCGCCCAAGGGTGGCAAGCGCGCTGCATCGCGATCGGAACCGGAACCGAGAGGGGTGTGCGTGACTGTCGAGCTAAGCGTTGCCGGAGGCCCGGGCCTGAGCCTGCTCTGCGATCTGACGCTTGACCTCGACCATATCGAGCTCCCCGGCCTTGGTCAGGAGATCTCGAAACTGACTCTCCGGGAGCGCGCCGGGCTGCGAGAAGATGATGATCTGCTCACGAAAGATCATGAGGGTCGGGATCGAACGGATCTGGAAGTGACCCGCAATCTCTTGTTGCTCTTCGGTGTTGATCTTGGCGAAGACGACATCGGCCAGGTCTTCGGACACCTTCTCGAAGACGGGCGCGAAGGATCGGCACGGGCCGCACCAAGGCGCCCAGAANNCGGCAGGGGCCGCACCAAGGCGCCCAGAAGTCCACGACGACAAATGCGTTGTCCTGGATTGTTTGTTCGAAATTGGTCCCGTCGAGCTCGATTACGGCCATAAGGATATCCTGCGATGCATTCGGCGATGAAACGTTGGCGAGGATGGTAGCAGAAACCCGGCCCTTGGGCAGTTTCACCGACTCGAAACAGGGATATTGCGCAGGCGCACACCCCGGTCGGGCCGGCACGGCCGGACCCGACACCGGGTGCTGCGCGTCGGCGACACGCGCTTGGAACGACGTCAGCTTGCGGAGAGTTTCGCGATGATCTCGTCGCGAATTCCGTCGACAGAGCCGATCCCGGTCACCTTGACGTATCGGGGCGCATCCGCACCGCCCTGCTCGGCCCACGCCGAGTAATAGTTGATCAGCGGCTCGGTCTGATCGTGATAGACGCGCAGCCGTTCCTTCACCGTCTCCTCGCGATCGTCGTCGCGCTGGATCAGCGGCTCGCCGGTCTCGTCGTCCTTGTCGGCCTCCTTCGACGGGTTGAAGAGAACGTGGTAGGTCCGGCCCGAGCCCGGATGAACGCGACGACCCGACATGCGTCGGACGATCTCTTCGTCCGGCACGTCGATCTCGACCACGACATCGATCCCCACGCCGGCCGCCTTCAGGGCATCGGCCTGACCGAGGGTACGCGGGAAACCGTCGAAGAGGTAGCCGCCTTTGCAGTCCTCATCCAGGATGCGCGCCTTCACCATGCCCATGATGATGTCGTCGGAGACCAAGCCGCCTTCATCCATGATCTTCTTGGCCGCCTTGCCCAGATCGGTCCCCTGCTTGACGTGCGCACGCAGCATGTCGCCGGTGGAGATCTGCGGAATGCCGAAGTGCTCTTTGATGAAGCCGGCCTGCGTGCCTTTTCCCGCGCCCGGGCCGCCCAATAGGATGACGCGCATTTCGCTTTCCCTCAGTGATGTTTTTAACGGTGCGCCCGAGTGTGCCACAGTCCGATTCGACAGGACCATAGAACAAATCCGGCACAGGATCGGGCGGGCTTAGCCTGAACGTCGCTCCGACGACCGCTCGCGGCTCTCGCGACGGCCTCGAGCGGCACGCGCGAGACGACAAGACGCGCGGTCGCGGTCGCCGGATGCGCCGTCAACGACCGGCGATCATCATGCCGAGCATCAGTTTATTGAGACGCGCGACGAAGGCCGCCGGATCGTCGAGCTGCCCACCCTCGGCGAGTTGAGCCTGATCGAGCAGGATGAGTGCGAGGTCGGCGAAGCGATCGTCTTGGGTCTCGGACTCCAGGCGTTTCACCAAGGGATGCTCGAGATTGACCTCCAGGATCGGCTTGCTCTCGGGCGCACTCTGACCGACCGCCTTGAGCACGCGTGCCAGATTGGCACTCATGTCGTGCTCGCCGACGACCAGGCAGGCCGGGGAGTCGACCAAGCGGGTACTCGGCCGGACCGACTCGACCCGTTCGCCCAAGGCGGACTTGAGTCGATCCAGTAAACCGCCGTGCTCGGCCGCGGCCTTCTCCTTCGCCTCCTTCTCTTCCGCATCCGCCAACCCGCCGAGATCCAGATCGCCCTTGGCCACCGAATGCAGCGTCTTGCCCTTGTACTCGGTGAGATGACTGACCAACCACTCATCGACGCGGTCGGACAACAGCAGAACCTCGATACCCTTCTTGCGGAAGACCTCGAGATGCGGGCTGTGACGCGCCGCGGCCGCGCTGTCGGCGGTGATGTAGTAGATCTTCTCCTGGCCGTCCTTCATGCGCTCCAGGTAGCCGTCGAGCGACTCGCGCTGCGCATCGCTCTCGCTGTGGGTGCTGGCGAAGCGCAGCAGGCCTGCGATGCGCTCCTTATTTGCGAAGTCCTCGGCCGGACCTTCCTTCAACACGCGACCGAACTCGCCCCAGAACTCGCCGTACTTCTCGGGCTCGTCCTTCGCCAGGGTGTCCAGAAGCCCGAGGATCCGCTTGGTGTTGGCCTGGCGGATGGTGTCGATCTTGCGGTTGTGCTGCAGGATCTCGCGCGAGACGTTCAAGGGCATGTCGTCGGAGTCGACCACGCCTTTGACGAAGCGCAGATAGTGCGGCATCAGCTTATCGGCCTCGTCCATGATGAAGACGCGGCGCACATAGAGCTTCACGCCATGCTTGGCGTCACGCTCCCACAGGTCCCAGGGTGCACGTTTGGGCACGAAGAGCAGCGTGGTGTACTCGTTCGTCCCCTCGACACGGTTGTGGGCATAGGCGAGCGGGACATCGAAGTCGTGCGACACATGCTTGTAGAAGTCGTGATATTCCTCCTCCGTGATCTCCGACTTGTTGCGCATCCACAGCGCCGTGCCGCGGTTGACCTGCTCGTACTCGGGCGGTGCATCCTTGGCCTTTTCGGCCTCCTCGCCGTAGAGCTCCTTGCGCATCTCCACCGGCAAGGCGAGATGGTCGGAGAACTTGCCGATGATGCTGCGCAGACGCCAGGCATCCAGGAACTCCTTCTCGTCGTCCTTCAGGTGCAGGATGACGTCCGTGCCGCGTCCGGGTTTTTCGAGCGTCTCCAGGGTAAAGCTGCCGCGGCCGTCGGACTCCCAACGCACACCGTGCTCGGCACCCAGCCCGGCGCGACGCGAGATCAGGGTCACCTTGTCCGCGACGATGAAGGCCGAATAGAAACCGACACCGAACTGGCCGATCAACTTGCTGTCTTTGGCCTGATCGCCCGAGAGCGCCTCGACGAATCGGCGCGTGCCGGAGCTGGCGATACTGCCGATGGTGTCGATCACCTCTTGGCGGCTGAGCCCGATCCCGTTGTCCGATACCGTGAGCGTGCCGGCCTCCTTGTCGACCTCGACCCGGATGCGCAGATCGCTCTCGCCTTCGTAGAGCCCGTCGTCGCTCAGCGCCTCGAAGCGCAGCTTCTCGGCCGCGTCGGAGGCGTTGGAGACCAGCTCGCGCAGAAAGATCTCCTTGTTCGAGTACAGCGACCGGATGACGAGATCCAGCACCTGGCTGACCTCGGCCTTGAACTCCAGTGTTTCTTTGTGCGCTTCGACTGTCATCGTCTGTAGTACCTCGATCGTTCTTCGATCCAACTGAATTTAAGGGAGTATCACCTGGAGGCGCCCTGTCGCCCGAGAACCCGCACGAGGTCCGAGCGGCGCGCACCCAAGCCGATCCGGTATTGTCGCATGGGCTTGCGGGGATACAATGCCGCCCGAGCACGCCTTTCGGGACGGGAACCTGCATCGCCGACAGAGCCGGCCGACGCCGCTGGCCCGACCCGATCGCAGGCACGCCCTCGCGCCCGCAGCCGGCCAGATCATGACCGGAGCCGGCCATGTCACTACACGTCAAGGGGTCGAAGATGCAACCGCAAGTGATCGCCACAACGCCATTCGAAGGGCAGCGCCCCGGCACCTCCGGCCTGCGCAAGAAGGTCGATGTGTTCCGGCAGCCGCACTATCTGGAGAACTTCGTTCAGGCGATCTTCGACACCCAGACCGATGTCGCGGGCGGGACACTGGTCGTCGGTGGCGACGGACGTTACTACAATCGCGAGGCGATCCAAACCATCCTGCGCATGGCGGCCGCCAACGGGGTCAAACGCGCACTGGTCGGACGTGGCGGGATCCTCTCCACACCGGCCGCCTCCTGCGTCATCCGCAAGTACCGCACGCGCGGCGGCATCATCCTCTCGGCGAGCCACAACCCGGGCGGCCCGGACGGCGACTTCGGCATCAAATTCAATATCGCGGCGGGCGGACCTGCGCCGGAATCGGTCACCGACGCCATCTTCGCGCGGACCCGAACGATCCGCGAATACCGCACGCTCGACTGCCCGGCGATCGATCTGGATGCGCTCGGCACGGTGCGTATCGGCGACATGGAGGTCGAGATCATCGACCCGGTGAGCGATTACGCCGAGCTGATGGAGTCGCTCTTCGACTTCAACGCCATCCACCAGTTGTTCAATTCGGGCATCTTCCGCATGCGCTTCGACGCCATGCATGCCGTGACCGGACCCTATGCCAAGGAGATCATCGAGACGCGCCTGGGCGCGGCACCGGGCACTGTCCTGAACGGCGAAGCGCTGGAGGATTTCGGCGGCGGTCATCCGGATCCGAATCTCGCGCATGCCAAAGAGCTGGTGGCCATGACCGAAGGGCCGGATGCACTGGACTTCGGCGCCGCCTCGGACGGCGACGGCGACCGCAACATGATCCTCGGAAAGAAGTGCTTCGTCACCCCGAGCGACAGCCTTGCGGTGCTCGCGGCGAATGCGCATCTGGTTCCCGGCTATCGCGCCGGCATCCGCGGTATCGCGCGCTCCATGCCGACCAGCCAGGCCGCCGATCGTGTCGCCGAGCAGCTGGGCGTGGAATGCTTCGAGACCCCGACCGGCTGGAAATTCTTCGGCAATCTGCTCGACGCCGGGCGCATCACCCTCTGCGGCGAAGAGAGCTTCGGCACCGGATCGGATCATGTCCGGGAGAAGGACGGCCTCTGGGCCGTGCTCTTCTGGCTGAACCTGCTGGCCGTGCGCCAGCAATCCGTCGCCGAGATCCTGGCCGAGCACTGGCGCCGTTTCGGCCGCAACTTCTACACCCGGCACGACTACGAGGCGGTCGACGCGACCGCGGCGGAGGGCCTGATAGACCACCTGCGGATCCTCCTGCCCGGCCTGCCCGGCCGGCAGCTCGGCGATCAGACGGTGAGCTATGCCGATGATTTCGCCTACACCGACCCGATCGACGGCAGCCGCTCGGAGCGACAGGGCATCCGCATCGGCTTCGAGAGCGGCGCACGCATCGTCTTCCGTCTCTCGGGCACGGGTACCGAGGGGGCGACACTGCGGATCTATCTCGAATTCTTCGAGCCGGATCCCGAGCGTCATCAGCGGGACACCCAAGAGGCGATGCAACCGCTGATCCTGATCGCGCGCGAACTTGCTCAGATCGAGGCACGGACCGGGCGCAGCGAGCCGGACGTCGTCACCTAAAGCACGTCCAGAGCGAGATGCTCGTTTTCGCGTGAGCTCGACGTTCGGTGCATCCAAAACACTTAGCGGAGACGCGCTTTAAACTGATCTATTTTTTGATCTCTTAAACCGCGCCGGCTCCAACAGTCGTCAAGTCTGCCGGGGCCGATTCCATCCAAAAACATCGCATACCGGACTGGGCGCGGTTTAGATGCGACAATCGTCGGAGCTGCCTCGGCCAAACCACTCCGACACATGGCGCATACCACACCGGGCCCGGTTCAAAGCACTCGCGGCGCGGGCTCTCGAATCGGTACAGAGCAGGGCATCTCGGCGCTCGATGCGGCCAAAGACAGATCCAAACAGGCATCCCGAATGATCCGCAAGAACCCTTCCGGCGATCTGCCGGTGATCGACGAATCCGCTTACATCGACAAGACCGCGATCATCTGCGGGAAGGTCATCATTCGCGAGAACGTCTTCGTGGGTCCCTACGCCGTCATCCGCGCCGACGAGGTCGATGCGCAGGGGGAGATGGAGCCGGTGGTGATCGGCGCCAACTCGAACATACAGGACGGCGTGGTCATACACTCCAAGTCCGGCGCGGCCGTCACGATCGGGACCAACACATCGATTGCGCATCGCTCGATCGTACACGGCCCTTGCTCCGTGGGAGATCGGGTGTTCATCGGCTTCAACAGCGTACTCTTCAACTGTCGGGTCGGGGACGGCTGCGTGGTTCGCCACAACGCGGTGGTCGACGGCTGCGATCTTCCGCCCGAGTTCTACGTCCCCTCCACGACGCGCATTGGCCCCTCGACCGATCTGGACTCCATCCGGCGGGTCACGCCTCAAGCGAGCGAGTTCTCGGAGGACGTGATCCGAGCCAATGTCGACTTGGTACGGGGATACAAACGCCTCCAAAACGAGTTCTAAATTAAACTTCGGCCTTTTGGGGCTTGAGATGTGGGTAGGCTCCGGTGATGTCGGAGCCCCCTGGATCGCCGGTGAATGCCGAAGTTTAAGTCACTATTTTTCGGTTTTTTATCTCCTGAATCCCGTCGTCTACTGAGGTCTTTAATTGGTACGGCGTCGATAACGCGTCTCACCTGGCGGATCACTCGCGACGGGATTCAGTTGGATTCAGATCGGGATCGGCATCCATGGGGGGCGCGCGCCGCGGGGCGACATCCTCCTCGTCTTCGTCCATCAGGATACGCCGACCGTCGCCGTCCAGATCGTCGTATTGGCCGGTTCGGGTCGCCCAGAAGAGCACGGCGACCGCAGCGAGTCCGAGGACCAGCATGCCGGGGATCAGGCCGTAGATCACGTCCATCGTCGATCGAACCTCCACTTCATGCCATTAAAGCGCGCTCGTTGCGATATGCGATGTTTTCGGATGGGATCAGCCCCGGCAGTGTTGCCGACCGCTGGAGACTGCGCGGTTTAAGCGCCCGCTCGGGTCAGTGCGCGCGCGGGGCGCCGTCGTCCCTCGGCTTGAAGACCGCACGAATCCGTGCCGAGTTGCCGATGACCGCCAGGGAGCTGAGCGGCATCGAAACGGCGGCGATCAGGGGCGTGATGACCGCGGCCATCGCGAGCGGGACCATGATGAGATTGTAAACCACCGAAATGCCGATGTTCTGGCGGATGGTCCGAAGGGTGCGTCGCGACAGTCGGGCGGCCTCCTCGACACGCCCGAGCTCGCTGGACATGAGGACGATGTCGGCGCTGGCGATCGAGACATCCGTCCCGCTGCCCATGGCAATGCCGACATCGGCCCGCACCAAGGCCGGCGCGTCGTTCACCCCGTCGCCGACCATGGCGACTCGGTGCCCGTCGCGCTGAAGCTCGGCGATCACGCGATCCTTGTCCTCGGGCATCACCTCGGCAATGACCTCGATCCCGCCTCCGAGCTGGGCTGCGATCGCCTCGGCTGTCTCGCGGCGATCACCGCTCAAGAGCGTCACCCGGGTCCCGCGCTCGCGCATCCGCCCGATCACGCGTGTGGCCTCCGGACGCAGCGGATCGGCGACGCCGAGCCGCAGCACCTCTTGGCCGGCCCGCGCGCAATGGACAAGACCCGAGGTCCCGGCCGACTGCCCCTCACCGTCGGGCCAAGGTTGCACGCCGTTGCGGATCAACCATTCCCGCGAGCCCGCAAGGATCTCCACGCCCGCGACATGCCCCTTGATCCCGAGTCCGGGCGCGATCTCGACCGCATCCACCGGCACGGCGATGCGGCCGATCCCGGCACGTTCGCAGAGGTCCAGGATCGCGGCGGCAATCGGATGCTCGGAGAGCCGTTCGAGCGCTTGGAGCACACCGAGGACATCGCGCTCCTCGGGCATCAGATCATCCGGTCCGTCGAGTCGGCGCCAACCACCGGGCGCGCTCGCGAGCCCGGTCACGGTCGGTCGTCCGACGGTCAGCGTCCCGGTCTTGTCGAAGACGAAATGATCGATCGAGGACAAGCGCTCGAGTACGGCGCCGTTCTTGATCAAGATGCCGCGCGAGGCGGCGAGCCCGGTCGCCACGGCCACTGCCATGGGCGTGGCCATTC
Source organism: Thiocapsa sp. UBA6158 (assembly GCF_002423035.1). Lineage (GTDB taxonomy): Bacteria > Pseudomonadota > Gammaproteobacteria > Chromatiales > Chromatiaceae > Thiocapsa. Next base: position 67,530 of record NZ_DIUM01000003.1, on the reverse strand, counting down.
CGAAGGCACAAGGACAGGTGATGATGAGCACGGCGGTCGCCGCCATGACCGCGACCTCGACATCCACCCGCATCCAGATCAGGAAGGTCAGGGTCGCCAGACCGAGCGTTGCCGCGACAAACCAGGGCACGATCCGGTCGGCAAGCCGCTGAATCGGGGCCTTGCTGGCTTGGGCGTCCTCGACCAGTCGGATGATGCGACCCAGCGCGCTCTCACGCAGCAACGCACCGATACGCACGGTCATGACACCGGCACCGTTGATGGTGCCCGCAACGACCTGATCGCCGAGCGTCTTGGCGACCGGTCGCGACTCGCCGGTCAGCATGGATTCATCCACCCCGCTGCCGCCGGCGATCACCTCGCCGTCGACCGGGATGCGCTCGCCGGGACGCACCAGCACGCGCTCGCCGAGCTTGAGTGCGCGCACGGGAACGACCGACTCGGTCTCCCCACCCTTCCCGTCCAGACGGGTCGCGACCTTCGGCTGCAGATCGAGCAGCCGTTGTGACGAGGCCACCGCCTTGCGGCGCGAGATCGCCTCGAGATAGCGCCCGACCAGGATGACAAAGAGAAAATTAACGACGGTATCCCAATAGACGTCGCCGATGCTGGAGATGCCGAGCGTGACATAGAGGGAGTAAACGTAGGTGGTCGTCACGCCGATCGCGATCGGCAGGTCCATGCTCAGATGCCCCGAGCGCAGACCGGACCAGGCCCCGCGGAAAAAGGGCGCGCCGGAATACAGAAGCGTGGGTGTGGCGATCAAGAAGCCGAGCCACTGAAAGAGACCGCGGAACTCGCCTTGATCGGCGCCGGCATAGAGCGCGATCGAGATCCACATGAGGTTCATCATCGCGAAACCGGCCCAGGCCATGCGGTAGAGCATGGCGCGGTTCTCGCGCCCGATCGCACCCTCGGCGGACTCGGGATCGAAGGGTGCCGCCGCATAGCCGAGATCGGCGAGTCGGCGCAGGATCCGCGAGAGCTTCAAGCGCCCGTTGTCCCAACGCACGCGCAGCCGCCGGCCGGTGAGATTCACGCGGGCCTCCTCGACCCCCGGCATGGTGCAAAGCCCCTTCTCGATCAGCCAGACACAGGCCGCGCAGTGGATGCCTTCGACCAGCAGATTGATCTCGCGGGACTCGCCGGCGGTATCGGTGAACTCCTCCTGCACGGCATCGAGGTCGAAGAAGGCCAGATCCTTCGGCGGCTCGGGAGGCGGGCCGAAGATCTCGCCCTCGGGGGTGCGCTTGTAGAAACCCTCGAGTCCGGCGGCAAAGATCGCCTCGCAGACCGCCTTGCAGCCGGTACAGCAGAACTCCCGCTCGCGCCCGGCAATCGTCGCCGTCTCACGCGCTGATTCGGCGACCGGAAGACCGCAGTGAAAGCAACGCATTCGAGCCGAGGCCACCTCCGGATGCGCTCCCGCATCCGATGCCGAGTCAGCTTCGGGGCTCGAAACCGGAGGCGTTCGGACCTCAGGGGCGAGCGACGTTGACACGCTCGCCGACGCTGTATTCGTCCTCGCCGGTCTTCGCGGCGATCAGGATGTCCCAAACACCGATCAGCGGAAAGGATGTCTCCACCAGATAACGTCCCTTGGCCTCCCGAATCATCGGCACCGCAAAATCGCGCGAGACGTCCGACGGTCGATAGGCGTAGAAGGTCGCCTCCTCGACATCGACGGGCTGCCCGACTCGGTCGACCAGAATCAGGCGAATCGATTCCTCCGCACCGGCCGTCAGGGGTTTTGGAATATCCGCCCGCATCAGCCAACCCGGATCGCGCGCCAGACGCGAAACCATCGTGCGCTCGTAGTCTTGGCCGCGCTCGTAATAGTTCGCGTTGACCAACCCGGGATTGGTGCGGATCGCGAGAAACACGAAGATCAGATTCACGGCCAGTACCGTGACGATCAGGCCGATCCAGGCCAGAACCCAGGGGCTGCGCAGCGCCGGGGTCGGTTTGGAAGGGGATTCAGTGGTGCGGGTCATCGAGCTCATCGCTTTATCTCGCCTCAATCTCTTGTTGCCATTCCCCGTGTCGACCGGTAACCGCTTCGAGAGAGCCGACGCAGGCGTCGGCTCTCGATCGCCCGCACCCGCCTAGCGACGCGGCCCGATGAAGACGCTTTCCCGGTCGGCCTCGACCACAGCACCGGACGGCCTCGCCGCTTCGACATGAAACTGCACGGGATGCTGTTCGCCATCGAGCGAACGCTTCGGCACCTTGACGAAGACGATGGCGGGGGTCACTCCGCCCGGCGGTGCCACGATCGGCTCTTCCGCACCGACGAGCGTCAAGCCGTCGGGGCCCGTCACGCTGATCCGCACGGAGAGCTCCTCGGGCATCTTGTTGAGGATCTTCAGCGTGTATTTGTTCTGAATGGATCCATCGCTGAGCCGCACATACAGCGGCGCGCGCTCGTGCAGGACCTTGAGGTCGATCGCCGCCAAGGTGGAGAACCCATACAGGATCCCGGCCAGCGCGACACCCATGATCGCCGCGTACACCCAGACACGCGGACGCAGCAAGAGTGCCTTGGTGGGCAATCCTTCGAGTTCGTCGAGCGAGGCATAGCGGATCAGTCCACGCGGACGTCCGACCTTATCCATCACCTGGTCGCAGGCATCGATGCAGAGTGCACAGGTGATGCAGCCCTCCTGTTGTCCGTTGCGGATATCGACACCCGTCGGGCAGACGGCGACGCATTGGTTGCAGTCCACGCAATCCCCGCCCGTGCGTGCGTCACCGGCTTCGCCGCGCTTCACGCGTCCGCGCGGCTCGCCGCGCGCCACATCGTAGGTCGGCACGATGGTCGTCTTGTCGAGCATGACGCCTTGGATTCGCGCGTAGGGACAAAGCCAGAAGCACGTCTGCTCGCGCATGAAACCGGCGAGACCGTAGGTCCCGACGGTGAAGAGCGCGACCGTCATGTAGGCCACGGGACCGGACTCGCCGGCGAAGAAGTTCACCCACAGAGCGGGTGCGTCGGTAAACCAGGCCACGAAGCTGATGCCCGTGATGAAGCCGATCAACAGCCAGAGGGCGTGCTTGGTTGCCTTGATCCGAAACTTACTCAGGGACATGGGCGCCTTGTCGAGCTTGCGGCGCTGCGGCGGACTGCCCTCGAGCTTCTCCTCGATCCAGGTGTAGATGTCGGTCCACACCGTCTGGAAGCAGAAATAGCCGCACCAGACACGGCCGACCAACGCGGTCGCCACGGCAAGCAGGATGGCGAAGAACAGCAACAACAGCGACAGCATCCAGAAGTCCTGCGGAAGGACCGTCGCGCCGAAGATGTGATATTGCCGGTTCGGGATATCGAACAAGACCGCCTGTCGGCCGTCCCAACGCACATAGGGTCCCAGGAAGTAGATCAACCAGACCGACGCGGCCGCCCACTTGATGGTGCGCCACCGCCCGGCAAGACGTTTGGCGTGGATCGTCTCGCCGCCGGTATTGACATGCCAATGCTCGGCCTCGGCGTAGAGGTCGTCGACGGCGGTTTGAGTTGCCAAAGGGTTCGTGCTCACTGACCATCTCCACGACAGGGTCAACGTTTACGACAGATCGCGGTGGCTTATCGCCTTGCAGGCGCATCGGGACGCCGCGCAACCGAGAATCGGCGGGGGCACTACTCTTCCCGATCCAGTCCGGGAAACCGGATTCGGTTGAACGGGTCTGCCTGAAAACGACGCCGGACCTAAAGAGTCGGGTCCGCCGTACCGCCGCTCCACTAAATAAATTAGCCTACGCCTCCGGGCGCCTTTTCGCCATGCGTTTTCGCAAACGCAACCAATTGATTCGGAAGCTATTTACGGTACAAAAAAAGGGGGATCTCAGATCCCCCTCGATGAGGTGTCAGCACGCCCGACTCATCGTCAATGCTCGTTGTTCTTATGCGCCTGCGCATCCCGGTTCATCAAGGTGATCACCTTGTAGACCAGAAACACGATGATCAGGATCGCGATGATCACCATCGCGATCGACATCAAGGTCACGAAGTCCCACGTCAGTCCTCCGGTCATGCCGATCTCCTCCCCTTCTCCCCCCTGTTGTCCGCGGGCCGGCGCGCCGGCCCGTGCATCACCCTACCGGATTCACCCGCCGCCACCGAGCTGGTTAACATAGATGGCGAGCTTCTTGATATCCTGATCGTCCAACTTGCGGACCTCGACATCGTCCACCTTCGCCACCGAGCCGAAGGCCGGCATCACCGCATCTCGTGTCTCGGGAACGCCGGGCTGGTTGACGCCATACATGATCGTGTGACGCGCACTCTCGAAGCCACCGGGCTCGAAGCGCCAGATGCTGTCGGTCAGATTCGCCGCGCCGACACTCACGATCTCGCCATCCCCCAGCTCGACCAGCACGCCGTTCGCCTTCTCGCCGTGACAGGCGTTGCAGCCCTTAGCGGTATACAGCTCCCAACCCTCAGCACTGCCTGCGCCGCCTTCGGTCATCTCGACGACCCAGTGTGCAAGCGCATCGATCTCCTCTTGGGAGAGGATCGTCGCATGAGCGGTCATGGCACCCTTGCGCCCGTTCGTAATGGTCTCGGTGAGCTTCGCGATCGAGCCACCGAAAAGCCAGTCGTCGTCGGCCAAAACGGGATACCCGGGATTGCCTTGTCCGCCGCTGCCGTGACACGCCGAACAGTAATCGCCGAACAGCACCTTTGCCGATGCCAGGGTGTACTGCAGCAGCCCCGGATCAGCGATGATCTCCTCGGCGGTCATCTGGCTGATCTGCTCTTCGAACGGGCCGCGCTTCGCGTCGACCTGAGCGACTCCCTGCTCGTACTCCTGAATCTGCGTCCACCCCAAGAGCCCGGGCGTCGCCTGCTGACCGACCGGCCAGCTCGGATAGAGGATCGTGTAGACGATCACGAAGAGGATGGACGCCCAGAATCCGAGCATCCACCACCGCGGCGGCGGATTCGCCAATTCCCGCAGGTTGTCGTCCCAGATATGCCCGGTATTGTTCTCGCCGGGAAAGGGGTTATTTTCGGCCATGTGGATCTCCGGTGTTCTCGTTGTCCTCGTCGAACGGGATGTGTTTCATGGCTTCGAGCTTTTCCCGGTTCTTGGGACGAAAGACGTAGAAGTAGGCACCAACCATCAGCAGGAAGATGACGACGGTGAGGATCGTGCCGATCCAATCGTTCGTCGTCATCGCCTGCCAATCGGTCTGAAAATAGTCGCCGAGACTATTCACGGTAGGTCTTGGACTCGTCGAGGGCAACCATGGTGCCGAGGACCTGCATGTAGGTCACCAACGCATCCATTTCCGTCTTGCCTTCCACCAGCGCCGGTGCAGCCTCGATATCGGCATCCGAATAGGGCACGCTGATGGTCTGCATGCCGCGCATATGACGCTGCATCTTCTCGCCGCTCAAATAGTTCTCGTCCAACCAGGGGTAGCCCGGCATTACGGACTCAGGGACCAAGGAGCGCGGCGCACGCATGTGCTGACGCTGCCATTCGTCCGAGTACTTGCCGCCCACCCGCGCGAGATCCGGCCCGGTGCGCTTTGAACCCCACTGGAAGGGGTGATCGAACATCGACTCGGAGGCCAAGGAGTAGTGCCCGTAGCGCTCGCGCTCGTCACGGAAGGGACGAATCATCTGCGAATGACACAGATAACACCCCTCGCGCTGATAGATGTCGCGGCCGGCGAGCTCAAGGGCCGTGTAGGGACGCATCCCCTCGCCGGTCTTCCAGTTCCATTGCTGCTGACCGGCCTCGTCGACCGTCACGATCGGCTCTTTTCCGGCCTTGTCCCACACGATCTCCGGGTAGGTGTTGTGCTCCATGGTGTTCTTCATATAGAAGAGCGGGACGATCTCGACCAGCCCGCCCACGGACAGCACCAAGGCCGTCACGATAAGCAGGCCCCAGATATTGACTTCCATCCATTCCTGAAAGGACTTCGGCTTCGTCTTTTTATCGGCCATGAGATGCTACTCCGGGGATCATGCCGCTGCCGGCAAGGCACGCGCCTTGCTCAGGCTGCCTTCGGACAACGACTTGCGCACGGTCATCAAGATGTTGAAGAGCATCACGATGGCACCGAGCAGGAAGATCGCACCACCGACGGTTCGCATGGCGTAGTAGGGGTGCATCGCGTCTACGGACTCGACGAAGGTGTAGGCCAAGGTGCCGTACTCGTCGTAAGCCCGCCACATCAATCCCTGCATAATCCCCGAGACCCACATGGCCACGATATAGATCACGGTGCCGATCGTCGCCGTCCAGAAATGGAAGTTGATCAGGCGCACCGAATACATCTCGGTGTGGTACAGACGTGTCATGAGGTGGTAGATGGCACCGATCGAGATGCCGGCCACCCAACCCAGGGCACCCGAGTGCACGTGACCGATGGTCCAGTCCGTGTAATGGGAGAGTGCGTTGACCGTCTTCAACGACATGACCGGACCTTCGAAGGTCGACATGGCGTAGAAGGCGAGTGCGATGATCAGGAAGCGCAAGACATAGTCGGTCCGCAGCCGATCCCATGCCCCGGAGAGGGTCATCATGCCGTTCACGGCACCGCCCCAAGAAGGAATGATCATCGCGATGGAGACCGCAGCCCCGAGCGACCCGGTCCAATCGGGCAGCGCAGTGTATTGTAGATGATGCGCACCGAGCCAGACATAGCCGAACATCAAGGCCCAGAAATGGATGACCGAAAGACGGTAGGAGTAGATCGGACGTCCCGCCTGCTTCGGCACGAAGTAGTACATGATCCCGAGGAATCCGGCCGTCAGGTAAAACCCGACCGCATTATGTCCCCACCACCACTGGATCATGGCATCCTGGACGCCCGAGAAGATCGAATAGGATTTGAAAAGTCCGACCGGGATGGCCAGGCTGTTTACCACGTGCAGGTAGACGATCATGATCATCATGCCGAGGAAGAACCAGTTCGACACGTAGATGTGCGAGGACTTCCGGTTGGCGATCGTCATCACGAAGTTGATGGTGAACGAGAGCCACACGACGGCGATCAGGATGTCGACCGGCCATTCGAGTTCGGCATATTCCTTGGACTGGGTCAGACCCAACGGGAGGGTGATGACGGCCAGAACAATGACCAGGTTCCAACCCCAAAAGGTAAACCACGCCATCTTGTCGCTCCAGAGGCGTGCGCCGCAGGTGCGTTGGACGGTATAGAAGGCAGTGGCCATCAGGGTACAGCCGCCGAAGGCGAAGATGACGGCGTTGGTGTGGAGCGGGCGCAGACGCCCGAACGATAAATAGGGGCTATCCAGATTCAGTGCCGGCCAAGCCAGCTCCGCTGCGATATAGACCCCGACAGCCGCGCCCACCACCAGGTAGACGACAGCCATGACCGTGAACCAGCGCACAACGTCGAAGTTGTACTTCCGTTCCAGACTGGCTTCCATTAGACCCTCCCAGAAAACGTCGGGAAAACAACAAAGATTATAAGGCGATCCAGCCGTCTCGTGATGTCGCTCCATCGGGCGACAGTGCGCGGCTCATATCACTGGATCAGAGTCCTAAAGTCAACAGAGGAGCAGGGCATCCGACCTGATCCATATGGGATATACCGCTACAGTCATTGACCTGGATCAGTTCTCAGGTGGGGAATCACGGATCCGGACAAACGGTATCACTTAAAAAAAGCGTCGATCGAAAACCCTTCTTTTTCCAGGATATCGCGCAGGCGCCGCAACGCATCCATCTGGATCTGACGCACCCGCTCTCGGGTCACACCCAGCTCCTGTGCGACGCTCTCGAGGGTCGAGTTCTCGTAACCATGCAGACCGAAGCGACGCTCCACCACCTCGCGCTGCTTGCCGTTGAGCTTTCCGAGCCAGTGCACGAGATTGGCTTGAATATCGATGTCCTGGATGCGGTCGGCAGGATCGTCGGCGGCCTCGTCCTGGAGCATGTCGACTAGGGGCTTGTCGGCATCCTTGCTGTAGGGCGTGTCCACCGACGCGATGCGCTCGTTCAGCCCGAGCATCCGCTTGACCTCGCCGATCGGCTTGTCGAGCAGGACCGCGATGTCCTCCGTGGTTGGCTCATGATCCAGCCGTTGCGAGAGTTTTCGCGCCGCCTTGAGATAGATGTTGATTTCCTTCACGACATGAATCGGCAGACGCACGGTCCGCGTCTGGTTCATGATCGCCCGCTCGATCGTCTGACGGATCCACCAAGTGGCATAGGTGGAGAAACGAAACCCTCGCTCCGGGTCGAATTTCTCCACGGCACGGATCAGCCCGAGGTTGCCCTCTTCGATCAGATCCAACAGCGGGAGGCCTCGATTGAGATAGCGCCGAGCGATCTTCACCACCAACCGGAGGTTGCAGACGATCATGCGGTGGCGCGCGGCGTTGTCGCCGCTCTGGGCTGCCCGCGCGAGACTGACCTCTTCCTCCGCGGTGAGGAGCTTGGACTCCCCGATTTCGTTCAGGTAGAGACGGGTCGCATCGAAATCGCCTTCGCCCGAGCTGAAGCGCTCGGCGGCGCGTTCGGTGGCCGCCGGCTCGATCGGCTCGGACTCGACCGGATCGGCCTCGTCGGAGTCGGTCTCCACGTCGGTCGGCTCGGAGTCCTCGCCGTCGAGCAGGATCTCGCCGTCAAGGTCCGAGGCGAGATCGGCAACATCGACCTTGGGCTCACGAGCGTCGGCTCTTGACATCCACATCTTCCTCCGTCGGGTCGGACGCGGTTACGTGCGCGGAGGCAGATAGAGTAGCGGGTCGACGGCGGTGCCGTCTCGGCGAATCTCGAAGTGCAGTAAGTAGCCGCCCCCGTCGACCGCTTGACCTACTTCCGCGACCGCCTGTCCACGCTTGACCCGATCCCCCTCGGCAACGAGCAATCTGCGATTGAACCCGTAAGCGCTCAGATATTTGTCGTTATGTTTGATGATGATAAGGTTGCCGTACCCTTTGAGTCCACCGCCGCTGTAGACGACCTGGCCATCGCCTGCGGCCTTCACCTGCTCGCCGGCGCGCCCGCGGATCCGGATGCCTTGGCGCGTGCGGTCGCCGGCGCTGAACCTCTGCATGAGCGAGCCCTCGAGCGGCCACGCCCAGGCCACGCCGGAGGCCGCGGCGGGGCGGGGCGCCGCCTTGCGAGGCACGTCTCGCGCAGCAGTCTCCGAGCCGGCCGCCTGTGGCGGACTCGCCGCAGGCGCCGGTACAGCGACCACAGCCGGGTTGCTCGGAGCCGCGGATGGCTGCGGCGCGGGCGAACCGTCCGGGGGCACCACCCGAAGGAGTCGACCGGCATAGATCGAGTAGGGTGACTCCAGACCATTCCAACCCGCGAGCGTCCGAACACCCAGGCCGTGCCGAGTCGCGACCTCGCTGAGCGTGTCGCCACGGCGGATGAGGTAGTAGCCGTCCGGAACAGGACCGACCCAGTCCCAGCCGCCGACCGGTGCCGGCGCCTTGGAGGCACAGCCTCCGAGCAGTGCGATCATGAACAGGGCAAGGACGCAGAGGCCGATCGACAGCCTCGCAAGACGCCGCACCGCATGCGCGACAGCGCCGTCGCAGGCCACCGACAGCGATAGCGTCCATCCGCACGTCGAGGCTGCACGGGTATGCTCCAGACCGAGCATCCGGATCTCCTTCTTTTAAGACACGCCCGAAACCAGGGGCACGAAACTGACCGGCTCGAGGACCTCCTGCTCGAAGCCTTGAGCGGTGCGCGTGACACGCAGAAGCACCTGAGACTCCCCTTCCCAGATCGGCAGGATCATGACGCCGCCGGGCGCCAACTGCTCGGCCAAGATGCGCGGAACTCCGCGCGGCGCCGCCGTCACCAGGATGCCGTCGAAGGGGGCATACTCGGGCCAGCCCAGCGCACCGTCGTCATGGCGAAAGCGAATATTTCGATATTCGAGCAGGCGCAGTCGATCCCGAGCGCGCTCGAGCAAGGCCCCGATTCTCTCGACGCTGTAGACGCGACGCACCAACGATGCGAGAACCGCCGTTTGAAACCCCGAGCCCGTGCCGATCTCGAGCACGGTATCGGGCTTGGATGGCTCCATCAACGCCTGGGTCATCCGCGCGACCGTGTAGGGTTGCGAGATGGTTTGGCCGTGGCCGATCGGCAGCGCCGAGTCCTCGTACGCCCGGCTCGCCAACGCCTCGTCGACGAACAGATGGCGCGGCAATCGACGGATCACATCGAGGAGCTCGGGCATGCGGATCCCCGACTCTTCAAGACGCTGAATCAAGCGAGCGCGGGTGCGCTGCGAGGTCATCCCGATCCCTTGGTGCGCAGTCCCGGCGCTCAAGGGCGCACATCCAACCATTGGCGAATGGATTCCAACGCACTGTGTCGGGTCAGGTCCACCTGCAAGGGGGTGATCGAGACGAAACCGCTGCGCACGGCGAAGAAATCCGTGCCGAGTCCGGCGTCCTGCTCCGGACCGGCGGGTCCGACCCAATAGATGCGACGCCCGCGCGGATCCAGTGCCGGGACGACGGCCTCCGCCTTGTGCCGGTGCCCCAAGCGGGTCGCGACGAAACCCTTGATCCGATCGTACGGAACATCCGGTACGTTGACGTTCAGGATAATGGTGGACTCGAGCGGCGCCTCCCGCAACCGGGTGACCAGCTGAACCGCCACTGCCGCGCCGGTTTCAAGGTGCTGCGGCTCGTGCGCGTACATGGAGACCGCAATCGCCGGCAGCCCGAGGAAGCGCCCCTCGGTGGCGGCCGCAACGGTCCCGGAATAAAGCACGTCGTCGCCGAGATTCGGACCGTGATTGATCCCGGCCACCACGATATCCGGATCGACATCGACCAGGCCGGTCAAGGCCAGGTGAACGCAATCCGTCGGGGTCCCGTCGACACGGATATAACCGTTCGCCATTCGGGTTGCCCGCAGCGGCACATCCAGCGTCAAAGAGTTGCTGGCGCCGCTGCGGTCGCGCTCGGGCGCCACGACGAGGACATCCCCGAGCGCGGAAAGGGCGTCGGCAAGCCTGATTAGGCCCGGCGACTGGTAGCCGTCGTCGTTGCTCACGAGAATCTTCATGTCGTCCTAAACCGCATCCGAAGAAAACCGATACTCGATCAGGGCCCACCGCGCCGGGGCGGCCTGGATCATACTCAAAAGCACCCTGACCGGCACCCCGCGCGCTTAGGCCCGCCTCGGCCGGGCAGCGCTGCTATACTGCGGCGCCGAACGACGACTCCACCCGAGCCGATGCAGCCGGTCGAGAGCGACCCGGCGGATGCCGTCGTGATCATGCCTGCGGACTTTCGCCTCCTCGAGATGTCCTAAGCCGGACCCACGGGCGACCCCTTCCGTCGAAGCGCAACGATACCCTGTCCAGACATGAAGAAACAAATCCAAGAATCTGATTTGGCATTGTTTCGCGAGCATGTCCAGGACGCCGAGCCGGTTCGCCATGACCAGGTCGAGCATGAGCGGCGCCGCCCGCCGCCCGTCCCGCGTCCGCGCCCCGTCGAGTTGCCCGAGGCACAAGGCGACACCCTGTTGTCCGAGTCGGAGGTGGAGACGCATGAATTTCTCCTCTTCACGCGCCCGGGTGTCCAGCGGCGCCTGATGGCCGAGTTGCAGCGCGGCGGCATCGAGGTCGGACTGGAGCTCGACCTGCACGGACTGCACGCCGAGCAGGCGCGCGGACTCCTCGCCGAGTTCCTTGCCGAATGCGCCCGGCGGCACGTCCGCTGCGCCCTCATCGTCCACGGCAAGGGCTATCGCTCGGCCGGCCGGCAGCCGGTGCTCAAACAGAAGGTCAATTATTGGCTGCGTCTCTACGAAGAGGTGCTGGCCTTCTGCTCAGCCACGCGACGCGACGGGGGGACCGGCGCCGTCTATGTCCTGCTGCGCAACCCGAGCAAGTCGAGCCGGACGCCCTGAGCCCGTGCCGTCCCTCGCCGTGATTGTCGATCACACCGCACGGAATCCGAGCCATCCGACGGGCACGACAGGCCTTCGGGCATGGCACGAAACCACGGTCGACGTCCTGCGGATCATCGCGATCCTGATCCTTGTTCCCGCGGAAGCCGGAGCGTCAGGGGGAGAGGGAGGGTCCGGTGGGCCGATCATGGGACTCGCCTATCAACCCTATGTCGGCCAATGGAGCGCGTCCCCCGACAACCCCTTCGCACCCGACCGACTCTACACCCCGGCGTTCAACAGCTATCGCGGCGGCATCTCCTTGACCCGGCCGCACGCCGGCCTCTGGGCGGCCCGCCAGCAGGTGGCACTGCATTTCGATCGAGAAGGCCGGGTGAGTCGGATCGAGGCGCAAGGCGTCTTGGACCTGGACCTCTCCGCGCTCCGGGACGCGAGCGCAAGCGCGTGGAGCCGAACCTATTTCAAGCACTTCGAGGGCCCGACACCGCAGACCGCGGTCTCGGTCGATCATCGGGGATCGGTCTATCGCCAGCTCGCGTTTTTGGTGCGGGAGGCCGGCGGAGCCCCGCTGACCCTCTCCACCTACGGCACCGGGTTCGACCTCGGCTATTGGCGCAAACTCGGCGCGGAGGACTTCGTGGCGCTACCGGTCTGGGCCGAGAACCGGGTCGACTTCTTCGCCGCCGATGCGGAAACGCCGACAACCCAAACCGCGATCGACGAACTCTATGTCTACTTCCCGCCCGAGGCGACCTTTGTCGCCCCGGCCCCGCACCGCGTCATCCTGGAAACGACCGGAACGGCCGGGCATGATCTCGCGCTTGCGGCGGTCCATCTGCGCATCTTCAAGCCGGCCGATCAAGACGCGCCCGGGGCCGTCCTGAATCCCGGCTTCTTCCTCGGCGACGCCAACGCGCAGAACGCGCTCGCTGCCGCCGAGATCAACGCAAGCGCCGGCAAGACACTCCTGACGATCAAGCAGGGTGTGCCGAACATCGCCGTCGACGGCACCCTGATCAACCCGCGCATGCGTTTCGCCATCCGCTCCGCACTCGCCCAAGCACAGGTCGCCAACGAACGCCACCCGGGGACAGTCACCCACCTGATCGTCTCCAATGAGTATGCCGAGGTCGCCGCACCGCTCGGCGACACCATGACGCCGACCCGACAGGTGACCGAGATGGTGCGCTTCGCCCGCGCGCAGATGGCGCCCGGCGGCGACTTCGAGGGACTCGGACTCGCCGTCGGGGTCCGGAGCCATGGCTTCCGGGGCGCGGATGCCGACTCGGTCGATCCTGCGATCCGACGATTTACGCAGGATGTGCGCGAGCTGATCCGGGTCGCGGACGTCCTCATGGAGAACATCTATCCAAGCCCGGAGGCGGTGGAGCAGGCGCGAAGGACCGGTCATTGGGACGTCGTCTTCGACCGCGAAGACGGCGAGCTGACGATCCAGTGGCGCCGGTTGGAGGCGTCGATCGCGGGTCTCGCCGACGGCAAGAGGGTCGAGCTCATGATCGGCGAGATCGGTCATCCGACCAACGGCATCGCCTTCAACCTCCCGGGCTATCTCCTCGGCGCTCGGTCAGTTGCATCCGGATCGGCATTCGCCCGTGTTCGCGAGCATCTCGCCGACGGCGACACCCGTATCGAACCGCCGGGCATCGACGTCTTCCAGGCGTACTTCAACACCTCGACGAGCGCCGACTTCTTGACCGAGGCATTCCGCTGGTCGCGAGACACAGGGGTTCAGATCCACGCCTTCGAGGCCTTCGACGAGCCCCACAAATCAGCCCGGAATCTGCCGCTCGCGGGTCTCGGTCTCGCGGAATCGACATTGAATCATCGCGGGAGCTATGGGGCCGAAGGCTTCTACGGGATCTTCCGATACACGGGCGTCGCCGGCTTCTCCGCAACGTCCCCGGGTCCGATCACGCCCGGGGCCAAGCTTCTCGACCCGCTCCCCGAGGATCGAGAGGGGGGCGTTCCGCAGTGGGCATCTCAGTTCGCCGGGCAGCTCCATTCCAAACTGCCGGACTTCGACTTCCGAGGCACGGCGCATGCGTTCGTCCGGGGCGTGCCGACCCCGGAGCCCGGACTCGGCGATTGATCACGTCGACGATTCACTGTCGGGCGTCAAGCGGGATTGCCGGACAGGGGTTGCCGGACGGATGCCGCCCCGGCGCTCGGTGCGATGCGTCTCGAAACTTAAATCTTCCAACCCGAAACCGCCCTGTATACTAGCGCCACCATGTTGACCTACCCCGATATCGATCCCGTCGCACTCGGCCTTGGACCCCTGCGGATCCACTGGTACGGGCTCATGTACCTCGTCGGATTCGCTGCCGCCTGGATACTGGGACGCTGGCGGGCAGGCTGCCCCGGGTCGGGCTGGACCACCGAGATGGTCGACGATCTCATCTTCTACGGTGTCATCGGGACGATCGTCGGGGGGCGGCTCGGCTACATGCTCTTCTACGGGCTCGACCAACTGGCCGCGAACCCGCTGAACCTCCTTAAGGTCTGGGAAGGCGGAATGGCCTTCCACGGCGGGCTGATCGGGGTCTTGATCGCGATCTACTTGTTCGCGCGCCGCCATCGCATGCGGTTCTTCCAGGTCGGCGACTTCCTCGCCCCGCTCGTGCCTCTGGGCCTGTTCGCCGGGCGAATCGGCAACTTCATCAATGGCGAACTCTGGGGTCACCGGACCGATCTCCCCTGGGGGATGCGCCTGCCCTGCCTGGAATTTCCGGCGCAATGCGCGGATCTCCCCCAAGGGACGGTGTGGAGCATCCCGGTGCATGCCTCGCAGCTCTATCAGGCCGCGCTCGAGGGTCTTGCGCTCTTCATTGTCCTCTGGATCTTTTCCGGCAAACCGCGTCCCATGATGGCCATCTCCGGGGTTTTCCTGCTCGGCTACGGGCTTTCCAGGTTCGCCGCCGAACTCATACGCGTGCCGGACGCCCATATCGGCTATCTCGCCTTCGATTGGCTGACCATGGGGCAATTGCTGTCGACGCCCATGATTCTGTTCGGTGCATTGCTGCTCGCGCTCGCCTACGGACGTCGGACGTCGTCGTAGTCCAAGTCACTCCGGGCGCAGGTGGCCGGCTGTCGCGGGACACTCGTTTTTGGATTTCACGGTGCTGGCGGCTGGCGGCTCTCTTTGATTCTCGCCCGCGAAGGCATAAAAAAACCGGCCTTGAAGGCCGGTTTTTTTTATGCGCCGGAGATCGGTGCCGAACAGTGACTAACTCATGCCCTTGATGTGGGCATTCATCCGGCTCTTGTGACGAGCGGCCTTGTTGGCATGGATGAGACCCTTGCGCGCGGCCCTGTCAATACGCGGAACCGCATCCTTGAAGGCTTGGACGGCAGCTTCTTTGTCGCCGGCCTGGATGGCTTTGATGACCTTCTTCATGAAGGTACGCAGGGTGCTTCGCTGCGAGGCATTCTGCTGACGACGGTCTTCCGACTGACGGGCGCGCTTGCGGGCTTGTGCTGAGTTGGCCAAAGGGGTCTCCTGAAAATCCGGCGCTCTAGTGCTGTAATTCGAGTAAAGACCGCGTAGTATCCATGCGCCCTCGGGTGCTGTCAATGCGTGCGTGGCACTGTTGCGCTGCGCGCGGGGGCCGAGTCGCCTGACTGATCCGACAGAGCCGCGTTGCGCCTCGCCGAAGAGCCGGCTAACCTGATCCTGCACACCGGACTCCAGCATCCGAACGCCGCGCTTATCGCCTCCATCCACCCGCCGCCGTTCGGCTCATGTCAACACTCGAGACGCGGCACGGCGCGGCACGGATGACCCGCCGGCCTCCCGACTGGAAGCCGCACTCGCCCGAGAGCCCGGCCGTGGGTCAGACGCAACTGCCTGTGCCCGGCTCTTCGGAAGCCGCGCGCGGCACAGGACGACCGACTTGAATTCCTCGTGTTCTATCCCAGATCTCGTCAGTCAAGACCTCAAACCGCGTCTTCCCGGAACGAGCCGCATCCATCCTCAAAGAGCAAGTACGACCAGTCATTCGGAGATCGGAAGCATGAAGACCATACCTTTGTTTTTGAGTATTATTTTATCCGCTGCCCTCGTCGGCTGCGGCACCACCACAGCCTCCCGGACCACGACCGGAGCGGCCGCCGGTGCCGCCACTGGCGCAGCCATCGGATCACTCAGCGCCAATGCCGGTCGCGGTGCTCTGATCGGCGCCGGCGTCGGGGCGCTCGGCTCCTTCGCGTACGATCAGCATGAGAAGGAGCTTCAACAACAACGGGACCGCGCGGCATGGGAGGCACAGCGTAACCAGCAGCAGTACCGGTAAAGACCCACGAACGACTGACAACCCGTAGGCCGAGACGTCCGTCACCCGAGCGGTCGGCTTACGGGCCAACACCCATGGGGACGACACGCCTTCGCTGCTGCGGACACGACACCGCCTCTCCGGACATCGAGGCGAACTCGCTGCGTCGTTCACATCCGAGACCTTGAAGAGACGCATTTGACCGACGCGCTTCGCCAAATCCGATAGATCGATCGCCGCCGCCCTCACCACACCCCTATAATCCGCGCTTTTTGCGGAGTCCCATCAGCCGTGGCCTCACTCGCCGCCTCGATCGCCAAGGTCGGTAGCAACACCTTTCTCTCGCGGGTCCTCGGCTTCGTGCGCGACCTGGTGGTCGCCCGAATCTTCGGCGCAGACGCCGGAACGGACGCCTTCTTCGTCGCCTTCAAGATCCCGAACTTCATGCGCCGACTGTTTGCCGAAGGCGCCTTCTCCATGGCCTTCGTGCCGGTACTCAACGAGTACAAGGAGAAGCGCGGCTTCGAGGCCCTGAAAGCCTATGTGGATGCGGTCGCCGGAACGCTCGGTGCCGTGCTGCTGCTGGTCACGGTGCTCGGCGTGCTCGGCGCGCCGGTGTTGATTCTGGTCTTCGCACCGGGCTTCGTGCACGATCCCGAGCAGTTGACCCTCGCCACCGAGATGCTGCGCCTGACCTTTCCCTATCTCTTGTTCATCTCCCTGACCGCCTTCGCCGGCGGCATCCTCAATACCTACGAGCGTTTCGGCATCCCGGCCTTCACGCCCGTTCTGCTCAACATCTCGCTGATCCTCTGCGCCGTCTATCTCGCACCGCTGATGGACAGGCCGATCGTCGCGCTGGCCTGGGGCGTCTTCATCGCCGGAATTGCGCAACTACTCTTTCAGATCCCCTTCCTGCGACAGCTCAAGCTGCTGCCGCGCCCGCGCTTGGCGACGACGGATCCGGGCGTGCGCAAGACCGTCAAGCTGATGGTACCCGCACTCTTCGGGGTCTCGGTCGGTCAGATCAGCCTGCTGCTCGATACCCTGCTGGCGTCTTTCCTGGTCACCGGGAGCATCTCCTGGCTCTATTACTCCGACCGGCTGATGGAATTTCCCTTGGGTATTCTCGCCGTAGCGCTGGCGACGGTGATCCTGCCGCGCCTGTCTCAGCGTCACGCGGCGGATGATCCGGTTGCCTTCTCCTACACCATGGACTGGGCACTGCGTTGGGTGTTGTTGCTGGGCGTACCCTGCGCCGTCGGCCTTCTGCTCCTGGCCGGACCCATGATCGCGACACTCTTCTATTCCGGCGAGTTCGGCGCGAACGATGTCGAGAAGGCCAAACTGAGTCTCATGGCCTACTCGCTCGGTCTGGTTGCCTTCATGGGAATCAAGGTGTTGGCGCCCGGTTACTATGCCCGTCAGGACATGAAAACCCCGGTGCGGATCGCGGTCATCGCGCTTGTGACCAACATGGTCTTCAACCTGATCCTGATGGTCCCCTTCGGTCATGCCGGGCTTGCGGCGGCCACGACGATCGCGGCCATCACCAACGCCGGCTTGCTGCTGCGCGGCCTGCTGAAGGAACGCATCTTTCGCCCGGAGCGCACATGGATCCCGCTGATGATCAAGGCGATAGTCGCCAACCTCCTGATGGGGCTGATCATCTATTGGGGTGTGGGCACAACCGCGGACTGGATCGCGATGGGTCTCGGCGAGCGCATCTGGCGCCTGCTGATGTGGATTCTGATCGGCGGGGCTGTCTATGCCGGCGCACTCCTGACCTTGGGCATTCGCCCGCGGCACTTCATGGGACGGGAATAGGTCGGGGTCGCCGGACGCGGCCGATCGGGGATCGGCAGTCGACTCGACCGGATAAGGCCCGCTTGACGGTTCGGGACGTCGCAGTGCTCGCGTATACTGACGCTCCGGCTTCCCGAGGCAGATGGCAATGCGGCTGATCCGAGGCTTACACAACCTGCGCCAGACCGACCGAGGTTGCGTTGCGACCATCGGCAACTTCGACGGTGTCCACTTGGGCCACCGGACCGTCTTCCAGCGGCTGTTGGCGCGCGGACGCGAGCTCGGTCTGCCGGCGACCGTCATCACCTTCGAGCCGCAACCGATGGAGTTCTTCGCGCCCGAGTCGGCGCCCGCACGGCTCACGCGGCTGCGCGAAAAGCTGGCGGCGATCCAGGACTGCGGCATCGAACGGGTGATGCTCCTCGAGTTCAACCCGAAACTCGCCGGGATGGGTGCACGCGACTTCGTGCAGCGACTCCTGCTCGACGGGCTCGGCGTACGTTATCTCTTGGTCGGCGACGACTTCCGATTCGGTCGCGGTCGCGAAGGGGACTATGCCCTGCTGCACGCGATGGGACAGGCCGGCCGGAACGACGATAGCGGATTCGAGGTCGAGGATCTGCACACCATCACCCACGGCGCCGAGCGGATCAGCAGCACCCGGGTGCGCGATGCGCTCGGTCGCGGCGACCTCGAGCACGCCCGTCACCTGCTCGGACGCCCCTACCGGATGCAGGGTCGCGTCTCCCACGGTGCCAAACGCGGTCGCAGCATCGGCTTTCCGACCGCGAACATCGACCTGCACCGCCGTTTCAGCCCGGTGCGCGGCGTTTACGCCGTCATGGTGTCCGGGCTCGGCCCGACCCCGCTCCCGGGTGTGGCCAACGTCGGCACACGCCCGACCGTCAACGGCAAGGACTATCGACTCGAGGTGCATCTCTTCGACTTCGACCGGGAGATCTACGGACATCACTTGGAGGTCGAATTTCAGCTGAAGCTGCGCGACGAGAAGCGGTTCGAGTCATTCGATGCGCTCAAGGATCAGATTCAGGTCGATGCGCGGGTAGCACGCGAGTATCTCAGGTCCGCCGCGCCGCATGACCCGGACAGCCGCCTCCGCCCCCCCGTCGCCGGCCTCCAGCCCTGAGTCGGCTCGGGGCTCGTACCCGGGCGCGATCACCTTTGCCTCGCACGGCCGAGCAAGCCACAATCCTCCTTTGTTCGCCCCGGAGCCCGTTCGAGGATCCTACGCAACCCCTTCCGACGCACCGAGACCAAGCCACGTGACCGACTACAAAGACACCCTGAACCTCCCGAACACGGGCTTCCCGATGAAGGCGAACCTCGCCCAGCGCGAGCCCGCGATGCTCGAACACTGGGAGTCGATGGCGCTCTACGCCCTGATCCGCCAGGCCCGCGCGGGCGCTCCGACCTTCATCCTGCACGACGGCCCGCCCTACGCGAACGGCGAGATCCATATCGGTCATGCGGTCAACAAGGTGCTCAAGGACATCATCGTCAAGGCGCGCACGCTCGACGGATTCGATGCGCCCTATGTGCCCGGCTGGGACTGTCACGGCCTGCCGATCGAGCTGCAGGTCGAGAAGAAGAAGGGTAAACCGGGACACAAGATCAGCGTCGCGGAGTTTCGTCTCGCCTGCCGCGACTATGCCGCCAAGCAGATCGACGGCCAGCGCGCCGACTTCAAGCGTCTCGGCGTCCTCGGCGACTGGGAGAACCCCTATCTGACGATGGACTTCGCCTTCGAGGCCGAAATCATCCGCTCGCTCGGGCGCATCATCGCCAACGGTCATGTGCAGAAGGGCTTCAAGCCGGTGCACTGGTGCATCGACTGCGGATCGGCCCTGGCCGAGGCCGAGGTCGAGTATGCCGACAAGCAATCGATCGCGATCGACGTGCGCTTCCCGGTGGTCGAGCCCGAGTCGCTCGCCGCACGCTGTCACGGCACGCCCAACGGCTGCGGCGAAGGTCCGGCATCGATCGTGATCTGGACCACGACGCCCTGGACACTCCCGGCCAACCAAGCGGTCGCACTCAATCCTGAGCTTGAATACGTGGTCGTCGCGGTCGAGTCCGCGCAGGGCCACGAGCGCCTCATCGTCGCCGAGGGTCTGCTCAAGGACACCATGGACCGCTGGGGGATCGATCAGTATCGGGTGCTCGGCTACGGCCGCGGGATCGACTTCGAGGGACTCAAGCTAAAGCACCCCTTCTACGACCGCGAGGTGCCCGTGATCGTCGGCGAGCATGTGACGCTCGATGCCGGCACCGGAGCCGTGCATACCGCGCCCGGTCACGGTCTGGATGACTATATCGTCGGTCAGCGCTATCACCTGCCGGTCCACAACCCGGTCGGCGGGGATGGGCGTTTTCTGCCCGACACGCGGCTCTTCGCGGGCGAGAACGTCTTCAAGGCCAACGAGCAGGTCGTCGAGACCTTGAAGGCCAAGGGTGCACTGCTGCTGGCGACCCGCTTCACCCACAGTTATCCACATTGCTGGCGTCACAAGACGCCGATCATCTTCCGCGCCACGCCTCAGTGGTTCATCAGCATGGAGAAGCAGGGTCTGCGCAAGGCCGCCCTGCGCGAGATCGGCCATGTGAGCTGGATACCCGATTGGGGTCAGAGCCGCATCGAAGGGATGGTTCAAGGCCGGCCGGACTGGTGTATCTCGCGCCAGCGCACCTGGGGCGTGCCCATCACGCTCCTCGTCCACAAGGTCACGGGCGAGCTGCACCCGCGCACCGCCGAGCTGATCGAGGAGGTCGCGAGCCGGGTCGGGCAGCAGGGCATCGAGGCCTGGTTCGCGCTCGCGCCGGCCGACCTGCTCGGCGAGACCGAAGGTGCCGAGTACGAGAAGGTCCAGGACACACTGGATGTCTGGTTCGACTCGGGCGTCACTCACGCCTGCGTGCTCGAGCATCGCGACGGGCTGCATGCGCCCGCCGATCTCTATCTTGAAGGCTCGGATCAACATCGCGGCTGGTTCCAAAGCTCGCTCATGACCTCGGTGGCCATGCATGAGCGCGCGCCCTACCGTGAAGTCCTCACCCACGGCTTCACGGTCGATGCCAAGGGCGAGAAGATGTCCAAGTCCAAGGGTAATGTGGTCAAGCCGCAGGATGTGATGAAGACACTGGGGGCGGACATCATCCGTCTGTGGGTCGCGGCGACCGACTACCGCGCCGAGATGAGCGTCAGCGACGAGATCCTCAAACGTACCGCGGACGCCTATCGACGCATCCGCAACACAGCACGTTTCCTGCTCGCCAACCTCAACGGCTTCGATCCGGCGACCGATCGGGTTGCACCCGAGGCCATGATCGAGCTGGACCGCTGGGCGGTGGATCGCGCCTTCCGGCTTCAGGAGGAGATCATCGAGGCCTATCGCGACTACCAGTTCCACCTCATCTATCAGAAGGTCCAGCAATTCTGTGTCGTCGACATGGGCTCCTTTTATCTGGACGTCATCAAGGACCGTCAATACACCACGCCGGCGAACAGCCTGCCGCGTCGCTCCTGCCAGAGCGCGATGTACCACATCGCCGAGGCGATGAGCCGTTGGCTTGCCCCGATCCTCAGCTTTACCGCCGAGGAGATCTGGCAACACCTGCCGGGCGAGCGCGCCGAGACCGTCTTCGTCGAGACCTGGTACGCGGGGCTCTTCCCGCTCGCCGACGGCGACCCCATGGACCGCGCCTTCTGGGATCAGGTCATCGCGACCCGGCTGGCCGTCGGACCCGCGCTGGAGACCGCACGCAAGGCCGGGCTGATCGGCTCGTCGCTGGATGCCGAGCTTGATCTCTATTGTGACGATCCACTCTGCGCCCTGCTCGGGCGCCTCGGGGGTGAGCTGCGCTTCGCGCTCATCACCTCGGAGGTGCGTCTGCACCCCGTCAGCGCGCGTTCTTCTGAGGCGCTCGACACCGACCTGACGGGACTTTCCGTTCAGGTGACGCCCTCGCCGAACACCAAGTGCGTGCGCTGCTGGCATCATCGCCCGGATGTCGGCACACACGCCGAACATCCGGAGCTGTGCGGGCGCTGTGCGGAGAATGTCGCCGGCAGCGGCGAGATCCGCCGCTATGCCTAAGGCGCATGCATCGCCGAAGGCCGGTTCGGCGACTGGTTCGGCGACCGGCTCGAGCACCACAGGCGCCGTCATGAAACACTGGCTCTGGCTCTCGCTCGTCGTCCTGGTGCTGGATCAGGGCACCAAGTGGCTGGTGCTGGGTCTGCTCGAGCCCTTCGAGGTCATCGAGCTGATCCCGAATTTCAACCTGACCCTGATGTTCAACACCGGCGCCGCCTTCAGCTTCCTGGCCGATGCCGGCGGTTGGCAGCGCTGGCTGTTCGCACTCGTCGCCGTCGGCATCACGATCGGTCTCACCGTCTGGCTGCTGCGTCTGAAGTCAGGCGAGGGTTGGCTGGCCCTCGGCTTGGCGCTTCTCATCGGCGGGGCCGTCGGCAACCTGATCGACCGGGTGCTGCTCGGTCACGTGGTCGACTTTATTCAGGTGTATCTTCCCCTCATCCCGCTCGCCCTCTTCAATCCCTGGCCCTCGTTCAACATCGCGGACAGCGCCATCAGTGTCGGCGTGGTGATCATGCTGACCACGACCCTGGTGACGCCCGAAAAGTCATGAAGATCGCCATCCTCTCGCGCAATCCGACCCTCTACTCGACCCGTCGCATCGTCGAGGCTGCGCGTGCGCGGGGACACGAGACCAAGGTCGTCGACGTCCTGCGCTGCTACATGAACATCACCTCGCACGCCCCATCCATTCACTATCGGGGCGAAGAGCTCGGCGACTTCGACGCCGTCGTCCCGCGCATCGGGGCCTCGGTGACCTTCTACGGCACGGCGGTGCTGCGTCAGTTCGAGATGCTCGGGGTTTACCCGTTGAACGAGTCGGTCGCCATCAGCCGCGCGCGCGACAAGCTGCGCTCGCTGCAACTGCTCTCGCGCAAGGGGATCGGCCTGCCCATCACCGGGTTCGCCCACGCACCGGACGATGTCGAGGATCTGATCAAGATGGTCGGCGGCGCCCCGCTGGTGATCAAGCTGTTGGAAGGCACCCAAGGCATCGGCGTGGTGCTCGCCGAGACTCAGCAGGCCGCCGAGAGCGTGGTCGAGGCCTTCATGGGCCTGAAGGTCAACATCCTGGTGCAGGAATACATCAAAGAGGCGAACGGCGCCGACATCCGCTGTTTCGTGATCGGCGACAAGGTGGTCGCGAGCATGAAGCGCCAGGCCAAGCCCGGCGAGTTTCGCTCCAATCTGCATCGCGGCGGGAGCGCATCGCTGATCCGCATCACGCCCGAGGAGCGCTCCACCGCCACCCGCGCGGCCAAAATCATGGGCCTGAACGTCGCCGGCGTAGACATCCTGCGCTCCAACCACGGCCCGGTGGTGATGGAGGTCAACTCGTCCCCGGGGCTCGAAGGGATCGAGCGGGCCACCGGCAAGGACATCGCCTCGCAAATGATCGAGCTCGTCGAGAAGAACGCCGCGCTCGGCAAGACCCGCACACGCGGGCAGGGGTGACGCCGGGGAAGCCGCCAGCCGCCGCATTATTCTGCATCGCCTTTGCGGCTCAACGGCTCCATTTAGGTGATCTCCGGGAAAAGGCATCACGACTGCACATGCCCGAAAGACCTGAGGGGGCTGTGCGTGCGAATAAATTCGCACCTACGCGCCGGTAGCTCCCTTTTCGGAAATCGCCTTGGACTGAAAGCCGATAGCTGGAGGCTGGAGGCAGAAAGCCAACCCCCACAAGATGGCGATTTCATGACAAGATCGTGGCGTCTGTCTCCAAGGACGCCAGCCGATGACCGCAGATTCAGTCACCATCGCCGGTCGCGAGATCCAGCCCGGAGAGCGCGCCCGGGTCGACATCCCGCTGCCTAATCTCTACACCACCACACCGGTCTTTATGCCGGTGCATGTGGTTCGAGGCCGAAAGCCCGGCCCCCGTCTGTTCGTCACGGCGTCCGTCCACGGCGACGAGATCAACGGGGTCGAGATCATCCGCCGGCTGATGCAGCAGAAGTCACTGAGCCGGCTGAGCGGTACCCTGCTCGCCGTGCCCGTCGTCAACGTCTACGGCTATGTCCGCCAATCGCGCTATCTCCCGGACCGGCGCGATCTCAACCGCAGCTTCCCCGGGTCGGAAAAGGGCTCACTCGCGGCACGCCTCGCCGCAACCCTCATCAGTGAGATTGTCGATGGCTCCACCCACGGGATAGACCTGCACACAGGCGCACTGCACCGCGAGAACCTGCCTCAGATCCGCGTCACGCTCAACGCCGGCGAGGACATGCCGGCGTTGGCGAAGGCATTCGAGACACCGGTCATCCTCGACGCGGAGGTGCGGCCCGGCTCGCTGCGTGCGGAGGCGGTAGCGCGCGACATCCCCATCCTGCTCTATGAGGGCGGCGAGGCGCTGCGTTTCCACGAATTCGCCGTGCGTGCGGGGCTGCGCGGCATCTTAGGCGTCATGCGCCACCTCGGGATGATCCGATCCACCGTACCGCGCCGCACCGTCGGACCCGAACCGCTCGTCGCCCGATCCAGCGTCTGGGTCCGTGCCCATCAAAGCGGCATTCTGCTCTCCCTCACCCCGCTCGGCGCCCATGTCAATAAGGGCGATACACTGGGCATCATCACGGACCCCTTCCGCCCGGTCGACGACCCGGTGCTCTCGCCGGTGAGCGGTATCGTCATCGGCCGCACCAACCTCCCGCTCATCACCGAAGGCGAGGCCCTTTATCACCTCGCCTGCTTCGGCAAGCCGGAGGCCGCCGCGGCCTTGTTGGAGCAGTACCGCGACGCACTCGACCCGGATGACGAGGATGGTACCGTCATTATTTGACGGCTGTTACCGCGGCTCGCCCGATCCGGCCTCTTGTCCATGCCAGCGCGTGAGCACGGCCAGCAGGTTCGCGCGGAGAAAGGGCTTCGTGATGAAGTCGTCCATTCCCGCCGCCATGCAGCGATCCTCCTCTTCCTTCAACGCGTGCGCCGTCATGGCAATAATAGGCACGCGACCGGGGTAACCGCTCAGCGCGCGAATCCGCCGCGAGGCCTCGATCCCGTCCATGACGGGCATGGACACATCCATCAGAATACTCCCGATCGGCTCGCTGCAGACCGCTTCCAAGGCTTCCGCGCCGTTGGTGGCGATGCGCACCTGATAGCCTGCTTTTCTCAAGGTCGCCTCGGCCACCATGCGATTGACCTGGTTGTCGTCGACCAGCAGGATCGGCAGGGCACCGCGGGCATCCTGTTCCGCGGGACGACAGCTCGGGGCCCGCCGCCGGGGTTCGGGCGGGGCAATCAGCTCCGCGGGTATCAGGGTCAGCTCGAACCAGAAACAGCTCCCGCGACCGGGCGCACTCTGGACATGGATGCTCCCGCCCATCAGATTGACGATGCGCTGCGCGATCGCCAGCCCGAGGCCGGTTCCGCCGCGCCGGTCGTAGCTCAGAGGATCGTTCACCTGCGTGAATTCGTCGAACAGACTGGCCTGACGCTCCGACGGAATCCCGATGCCCGAGTCGATGACCTCGAAGCGCACGCGTTGACAGGCCTCGCCCGGGCATCGGGTCTCCACACGCAGCTCGATTCGGCCCGCTGCGGTGAACTTCACCGCATTGCCTGCCAGATTGATCAGCACCTGACGCAAACGCACCGGATCGACCGACACGGTGCGGGGCAACCGCGGATCGAGCCGGACCTCCAGCGTCAGGCCCTTGGCCTGCGCGAGCGGCAGGACCATCGCCGCCGCGGCACGCACCAGCGCGACCAGGTCCGCCCGCTCCGGGTAGAGATCCATCTCGCCCGACTCGATCTTGGAGAGGTCGAGGACGTTGTTGATCAGCTCCAGCAGCGCCCGGCCCGCGTCCCGCGCGATACCCAGCTGCGCATGCTGCTCGGCCGGCAACACCCAGTCTTCGGCGAGGTCCAGTGTGCCCAACACGGCGTTCAGCGGGGTGCGCAGCTCATGGCTCATGTGCGCCAGAAAACGGGACTTGGCCGCATTGGCCCGGGTGGCCTCGGCGGATGCCGCCTCCGCCTCCTCGGCGGCGGCCTCGGCACGACGGCGGGCCTCGTCCAGCTCCGTGTAGCTGCGCCGCAGACGCTCGGACATCGCGTTGAAGGCGCGTGCCGTATCCGCGATCTCGTCGCGGCCACGTACCGGCACCGTAGACCCGGGGCCGCCCTCGATGATGGCCTGCGCCGCCCCGCGCAGGCCATCCAACGCGCGTGTGAGATAGGTACCCAGCAGGATCGAGAACAAGGCAACCAGCACGACCTCGATCGTTGCGATGCCCAAGAGGTGCGCACGCGCCTCGCCGAAGAGCTGTTCCTGCCCCTTGGTGGAGATCCCCAGCTCGATTCGGCCGAAATCCATGCCGCCCTCGCGGATCGGCGCATCGGCGTCGAACACCCCGTCGGCCGGGCGCACCTGCGCCGAATCCGCCTGATACGGCTTGGCAAGAACCTCGGGCGTGCCGCGCTGGACCAAGAGATTGCCGTGGCCGATAACGCGCAGGTAGGCCGTTTGCTCGTTGGCCATGACCTCGTCGGCAAAGGTCTCCAAGCTGGCCAGGTCCTCGGACAAGACCGCGTCTTTGGCCAAGGCGGCGAGCTGCGTGGCTGTAGCGGAGGCGCGCTCGGCGATGGAACGGGCGCTGGAATCGCCCAGATAGCTCAGACTGGACCACACCAAGATGGCGAGCAGGACGATCTCGATCAGCGCGATGCCGAGGACGGTCTTGCCGCGAAACGACAGGATCCAACCGGTCCGACCCGGTCTCATCGGCGGCTGTCGATGGTCTCGGTCTCGATCGGGAGGTCGATTCCGAGTGCGCGCACGTCGTCCCAATCCGCATCCTCGCCGGGCTCGATCCCCTCGAACTCGATCGCCGCCAGCAGCTCGGCCCCCCGCGGGGTCTCCGCCATCGCCACCATCGCATCACGGATCCTCGCCACCAGGACCGGGTCGACCCGCGGGTGCGCGGCAATAGCGTGAGGCGTGTAGTCGAGGGTCGACCAGAGGACCCGCAGCTGATCCCGCACCTCCGGCTCGGTCCCCTTAAAGGTCCGCTCGATACCCCCGCCGGCGGGATAAAGCCCTTGGACCACGGCGCGATACACCGAGTCGTGCGAACGGACATAGTGCGCCTGGATGTCGATCCCGGCTTGACGCAGCGCGGCCTGCGGCAAGACGCTGGCAGCAAAGGCCGCGGGTGCCGGAAAGGCGACCTGCCGGCCGGCCAGGTCGGTGATGTCCCTGATCGGCGAATCACGCCGCACCACCAGCAGTCCGCGGATGCGCTGATCGCGCTGCCGTGCGAAGGCCCGATAGCCGGGATCGCGACTGAAGAGCGTGTAGTGATAGGGATTCATGTAGGCCAGATCATAGTCGCCCGCGGCCAGCCGACGCTCGAAGGTCGGGATATCCGGTGCCGTGCGGAAACCGATCCGCACCCCGGTGCGCACCCCCAGGTCGTCAAGGATCGGCGACCAGAGCCGCGCGAGCTTGCTCGCGGCCTGTTGAGGCACGACCCCGAAGGTCAGCGTTGCAGCCTGATCGGACTGAAGGGGCGCCCCGGTTTCCGAGCCCGTCCGCCGCTCGGACGCCGGCTCGATCGCGGCGTCGCTCGGTTGAGCCCACGCGCACGGGACGGGCGATGCGAGCGTGAATACAAGAATCAGTAGAAATCGGAGCATTCGGAATTCCGCATCGGCAATGGATCCGCGGGGGAGCCATGGTCGCAAAGAAGAACAACCTGCTGTTTTCATCCGATCGACGACATGTATGGCGTGAGCGAAGCCGATATCGTGCCGAGCGGCGTCGCCGAATTGTCGCGACTCCGGCAGCAAGGCTTTACCTCTATCAAACCTCGAGAGCGTCGCGGCTCAGCCGAAACACCCGGTTTAGTGAGCGTGCCCGACCGCGATCGCCTTCTCCGGGAATCGCTTGATTGGGTTCCTATCCGACGGGGACGAAGCGTCTCAACCTGCCGGCAACCAAGCCCCATCCAGCACCTGACCGGCAGCCCAGGGACAGGACCTCGGCAGATCGGCGATTCCGGTCTCGCGGGTGGCGGCGTCCAGTGCATCGTCCCAGGCATCGGCCCACCAATCGGGGTCTTCCAGCGACCGCGCCAGGCTCGGCGTGCGACGCAGGCGACGCTGGATGCCTGCGCGCTGCGTCCGAATGGTGGTCTCCCAGCTCGCGCCACGCCGCTCCGGCTGAAACCGCCACTTGAGCAGGTGCGACAACAAGACGGCCATCCGGCTCGCCAGCTCGCGTTGCTCGCTCTTGCCCACGTCTTCGATCTCCTCGGCAAGATGCTCGATATCGAGCCGATCCAAGCGACCCGCGCGCAGGAGCCGCGCCTGCTCGTTGGCCCAGGCAACGATGTCGGTGTCGTAAAGGTCGGTGCGCTCGGGGACACGCGTGTGCGCTTTCGCCGTCATCTGGATTGATCCTCGTGGAGAGGCCGATTGACGGTTTGATCATACAAGATCGGAAACGCAGGGGCTGACGGCTTTGAAGCGCATCGCTGCGCAGTGCGAACGACCATCCGATTGCCTCCGACGGTTGATGTGACGACATACCCGCGCGGACGACTGCTCTGCCGCAACCAACGGCCATCCCTGGCCAGAGAACAAGTCCCCTTTCCTATCGAGCCGCCTTCAGCGCTGCATGGGCGGCAGCAAGCCGGGCGACCGGCACGCGCGGACCCGAGCAGCTGACATAGTCCAACCCGGCCTGGTGGCAAAAGGCGATGGAAGCCGGATGGCCGCCGTGCTCGCCGCAGATGCCGACATGCAGGTTGGGCTTGACCGAGCGGCCCCAGTCCACGGCCAACTGCATCAGCTTGCCCACGCCCTTCACGTCCAACACCTCGAAGGGGTTGTCCTGTAGGATGCCGGATTGGTTGTAGAGCGGCAGGAACTTGTTCTCGGCATCCTCGCGCGAGAAGGAGAAGGTCGCCTGCGTGAGGTCATTGGTGCCGAAGGAGAAGAACTCGGCCTCCTCGGCAAGCGACTCGGCACGCATGCAGGCCCGCACCACCTCGATCATGGTGCCGAACTTGAAGCTCACCGGCTGGCCATAGGTCTCGGCGACCTCGGCATGGATGGTGTCGACGAAGGACTTGACCAGCCGCAGCTCCTGCGCGGTGCAGACTTGCGGCACCTTGATCTGGGGATGGACCTCGATACCGGCCTTGGTGCATTCGGCGGCCGCTTCCAGGATCGCCCGGATCTGCATCTGGTAGATCTCGGGGAAGGTGATACCGAGACGCACGCCGCGATGACCCAGCATGGGGTTGGTCTCGTAGAGCGCACGGACCTTGCGCAGCATCGCCTCCTTCTTGGCGATGGCCTCCTCGACGATCGCCGGATCCACCATGCGGCGCAGCGACTCGATGTCGTGGCGCACGTTGTCGGGCGAGTGCAGCAGCCCCATGGCCCCGGCCAGCACCGTCATCCCGCGGGCGTTGCGTGCGAGCACGCGCAGGTCGGTCAGCTCACGCTCGAGGACATGCTCGTCGGGCAGGAACTCGTGGATCGGCGGGTCGAGCAATCGAATCGTTACCGGATTCGGCGCCATCACCTCGAACAGATCGCGGAAGTCCTTACGCTGCAGCGGCAGCAGCTTGTCGAGTGCGGCCTGACGTGTCTCCGGCGTCTCGGCGACGATCATCTCGATGACGACCGGCAGACGCTCCACGTCGTTGAACATGCGCTCGGTACGCGCCAGACCGATGCCGACCGCGCCGTATTTGCGCGCGCGACGGGCATCCTCGGGCGTGTCCGCATTGGCCATGACCTTGAGCCGGGCCATCTCGTCCGCCCAGCCGAGCAGGACGTCGAGCTCCGGCGTGAAGTCCGGCTCGACCGTCGGGATGGCGCCGAGATAGACCTTGCCCGAGGTGCCGTCGATGGTGATGACGTCGCCTTCCTTGAAGCTGGTCAAGCCGACCCGCGCCTCGCGCCGGTTCACATCCACGCTGATCCCTTCCGCACCGGCGACGCAGGGCTTGCCCATGCCGCGTGCGACCACGGCGGCATGCGAGGTCTTGCCGCCGCGCGAGGTCAGGATGCCTTCCGCCGCGAAGAAGCCGTGGATGTCCTCGGGCTTGGTCTCCTCGCGCACCAGGATGACCTTTTGCCCGAGCTCATGGCCGAATTGCTCGGCGCGATCCGCATCGAAGACCGCAATACCCGATGCCGCGCCCGGCGATGCCGGAAGGCCCTGCGCGACAGAATCGGCCTTGACGCTCGGATCCAGCCGCGGGAAAAGCATCTGCTCCAGCAAGTCGGGCTGGATGCGCAGCAGCGCCTCTTCCTTGGTGATCAGTCCCTCGCGCTCCATTTCCACCGAGGTGCGTACCATGGCGACGGCGTTCATCTTGCCGTTGCGCGTCTGCAGGCAGAACAGCTGACCGCGCTCGATGGTGAACTCGAAGTCCTGCACCTCGCGATAGTGCGTCTCGAGCTTCTCGCGCAGGATGTCGAGCTGAGCCGCCATCTCGGGCATCTCCGCGCGCAGCCGCGAGATCGGCTTGGGCGTGCGGATCCCGGCGACCACGTCCTCGCCTTGGGCGTTGACGAGATACTCGCCGTAGAGCTTGTTCTCGCCCGAGCCCGGATTGCGCGTGAAGGCCACACCGGTCGCGGAGTCGTCCCCGCGGTTGCCGAAGACCATGGTCACCACGTTGACCGCGGTGCCGTTGGCCATCTCGGGCGTGATGTGGAATTGTCTGCGGTAGTCGACCGCGCGCTTGCCACCCCAACTGTTGAAGACCGCCTTGATGGCGATCTCCAGTTGACGATAGGGGTCCGACGGGAAGGGATGACCGGTATGGGACTCGACGACTCGCAGGAAACGCTCGCTGACCTCTTTCAGATCAGACGCGCTGAGGTCGACGTCCTGCTTGGCGTGCGCCGCCTCCTTGACCGTTTCGAGCTCATGGTCGAAGGCCGCATCCGGCACACCGAGCGCGACCTTGCCGAAGAGCTGAATGAAGCGTCGATAGGCGTCGTAGCCGAAGCGCGCATCGCCGGTCGCGCGGATCTCGCCCTGCAGCGTCTCCTCGTTCAAACCCAGATTCAGAATGGTGTCCATCATGCCAGGCATGGACATGGCGGAGCCCGAGCGCACGGAGACCAGCAGCGGCTTGTCCGGATCGCCGAAGCCCTTGCCGGTCTTCTTCTCCACGGCACGCATCTGCGTGTGCACCGCATCCATCAGTCCGGCCGGCAGCGCATGATCGGGTGAGTCGAGGTATTCCAGGCAGGCCGCGGTGGAGATCACGAAACCGGGCGGGACGTTCAGCCCCATCTGGGTCATCTCGCAGAGATTGGCGCCCTTGCCGCCGAGCAGTCTCTTGTCTTTTCCGTCCCCTTCTTCGAATGCGAACACATGTTTGTTGGTTTGGGATGCCATTGTTCGAATGTACCTCTCTCGTCTTTTCGTTGCGGGTTGTCTGGACTCGAGCACGCGGACCCGTGCCGCGGCAACCGGCGTATTGTCGCAGAGCTTCGCGGTTCGGTCGGGGGGAATTTCGTGCGGGGGTGTGCCGGGAGGGAGAGCCGCCTGCCTCCTGCTTCCTGCTATCAGACACTCGCTGGCGGCTGCAAGTTAACGTCAGCCTCAGCCGCCGCAACTCCTCAGATACGCCCGCCAGCCCCCGAGCGCACGCATGTCTCGCGCACCCTCCGCGGCGAAGCCCTCGCAGATGAAACCCTTTTCCCAACGGCCGTCGGCCAGCTCGACGCTGCCCGGGCCCAGCGGTGCCGGGATGCCGGCGAGTAAGCTGCCGACGGTCGTCTGCGGAACCGCCCGGACCTCGACCGCCAGCGGCCGGACACCCGCCGTCAGCAGATCGGAACCCTAGTCGCCTATTCGCCGAATTGTCGCGTGAGCTGCAGGGCGGACAACGCGCCTGCAGGTTCTCCTCAGACATCGACCGGCAAATCGTGCGCCAACGACGGCAAGTGTCGCTGCAAGGAGCCGGTCGAACCCCCTCCCCCGGCCCCCTCCCGCAAGAGGAGAGGGAACGCTGACCGCCGCGACAGCGCCTTGAGTCCCGCTCATCCCGGCGGATGTCCAGCCGGACCCGGGCTTCCGCACAGCAAAGGCGCATTCGGGATCGAACGGCGCACGATTCAGGTGCACTTAAACCGCGTCACCGCTGACAGCTGTGGATGCACCAAAGATTCGAGCTCACTCGAAAATGAGCATCTCGCCCCGGACGCGGCTGAGTTCCTGACCGGAGACCGGCCGCGACCATCAATACTCGAAATTCCAGTCGAGACCCGAACCACCCGGATCCAGTCGAACCCGCTTCTCGACCACGCCCGCAGGGACCCGATCGCCCAGGATCAGACTCATGTCGGCGCGCTCCGACAGCCAGGCCGCCAAGTCGGTCTCGCCGTTTAGGGCGATCCGCCGCTCGGCCCGCGCCGCGAGGGTCAGGAAATCGCGTCTCTCGTAAGGATCGGGCAGCTCGGCAAGGACATGGCCCAAGGGGCGCGGCAGCAGCAGAAAGAGACCCACGCCCTGCTCGCGATCCATCGCTTCGCGCACCAGCTCGCGCGAGCGCCGATCCGTCAGGGTCGAGGCGAGGACGAGGGCACGATCCGGATAACGCGTGACCAGTCGATCCAGCGCCTTCTCGGCGAGCCGCCGCAACCGCATACCGCCCGGACAGCCCGCGGCGGGCTGCGGGATACCGACGATCAGCAAGCGCAGGATCCCGAGTCCCTGACGCGCAAGCAGGGTCGGCAAACCGCGCACGGCGAAGCGATCCAGGTCCTTCATCGGCTCGGACAGATCGGCGTAGGGGATGAGCTGGGGGTGGTGCTTGAGCTGGTTGTCGCGCTCGGGGGCGTAACTCCAGCCGTCGAGATGCCGATCAGCCGCCCAACGCTCATGCTCGATGATCGCGAGTCGCTCGACCTCCGAGGGCGTCAGGACGAAGGATTCGACCATCTCCTCGGGCACCGCCCGGGCATCGGTCACGGCGAGCTTGGCCCAGACGTGATCCGCCTGATGGCGATTGGCCTGCCGATAGGAGGTCGCCAGCAGCTCCCATGGCTGACCTGCCGGCTCCAGGCTCGGATCGCGGCCTTGTGCGGCGATGCTGTCGCGATAGTGATCGTGGATGGTCCGGGCGACCTCGTCGCCGCGGCCGTCGAGCAAGACCGCCGGGCGGCAGGCCTCGCGCAGATAGGAGACCGGGATAATCTGGCCGTCCCAATCCTCGATGCCGGCGGCGGGCGTTCTCCCCGGGTCCGACATCGCACCGGTCTCCAACAGGACCGGGGGCGACACGCCCTGGAGTGCGGCGAGCCTGTCGACCAGGCGTCGCGCGAGCTCGATGCCTTCCCCGGTTGCATCGCCCGGGCAAACGAAGGCGAGGGTCACCGGAGGGCGCGTCTCGGGAATCCGGCCTTCGGATGCGCTGCACCCATCCATGACCCGGGGGGCAGGGGCGAGCAGGGTCTCGAGGTCTTCGACGGGTGCGAATCGGATGTCGGCGATCGCTCGGGCCTGGGGATAGGCCCCGAGGAAGCGCGTTTCGGCCGCGTCGCCGTGCGCACACAGGATGCTGGCGCACGGCCTGCCGGTACCGTATTGGATCAGGCGCAAAGCGTGCACCAGGAGCGCCTGCGCAGGATCGGCGAAACCGGCGATCAACAGATGCGGTCGCTGACCGAAGCGCGGATCCAGGCCGAGATGCAGCGGCCACCGACCGAGCAGGGCACGCGCCGCGCGATCCGGGATCGCAAAGGTCTCCGGACGCCACGGGCTGTCGGGCTCCGGCATCGTGAACCGCGGCGGCGGATCCTGCCGATGCATCAGGATCAGACGACGGGTCGCGTGCCGGCCCGGACGACGATCGGGCCGTTTAGGGGCGATGAGCGCCGCAACCAGATCGGCAGCATCGGGTGGATCGGCCAGGATCAGGGTGCGGATTCGTCGCGGGTCCAGCGCGAGAAGGTGCTCCCGCTCGAGCGCTTCAGCCCTGCGACCCTCGCCGCGCAGACCCGCGACGACCTGTCCTGCGAGCGGCTCGGAGCCGCAGACGAGGACCGGGTGTGGACCGAAGCCAAACGGCATCCGAGCGTTCCTCAGGGCGCGAGTGCTCGGGCAAGAATACCGGGGAGATGATCGCCCGCGTCCGCCAGGTCCAAGATATGGATCAGCGCGCGCTCGGGGGCTTCCGCGTCGAGATCGGCAGGGCCAGTATCCAGACCGGCTGCACCGTTACGACGCCGATCGACCAGCCGATCCGCGGTGCCGCCGCTGCCGGCGAGCACCAGGACCCGACCGCCGCTGCGCAGTCGGTGCATCACATCCAGGCGCGTGATCTCCCCACCGGCCGCGACCAGCATCAGGGAGCCGCGCCCGCGGGCAAAACGATCGGCGACGGCGCTGATCCAGGGCGACTCGTCGCCCCAGGCGTCGCCCGGCACCAGCATGAAATGGGTGTGGTTCGGGTCGAGCCGCGCCTTGCCGTCCTTGCCGGCGGGTTGGTCCGGCTTGCCGCTGTCGATCGCCACGGCACCTTGGGGCGCGATCCCGATCAGCGGGAAGCGCGCACCGGCGCAGCGGCGGGCCCGCCCCATCAACGCCATGACACCGAAGGCGGTGCCCCCGTCGATGACGGCTGCGCCGAGCGCATCCAGTTGCGGCGCGATCCGTTCGAAGAGTGTCAGCAACACAGGCGCCACCGCCTCGGACAGATGCGCGGCGCCGCCGACCACGACCAGAACGGGTCTCGGGTCGGTTAAGCCCACGGAGGTCAGCGCGGCGTCGAGCTCCACGGGCTCGGGACGCCGGTGCGGCCGGGCGATCCACACCGACGGCGCACATCCGGCCGGGCTTATCGTCGCGTCCAACGGCACGTCATTCCGTCTCGTGAAGGACGTTGCCTGCCTCGTCGCGAAGCGTCACGCGCATCGGAATCCCCTGGCGAATACTGGCCGAGACCACGCAGAAGTCCTCGAATAGATCCTTGCAGCGCGCGAAGCGCGGGGACGCCGTCACGGCCTCGGCGAGGATCAGGGTGATCTCCATCCGGCCGACACGCAGCCGCTTCTTCTCGTTGCGGACCATGACGCAGACCGCCTCGGCACGCAGACAGTTCTCCGGCGGCTCTTCCTTGAAGACGCAATAGAGCAGACTCGCACTCAGACAGTTGGCCGCGGCAGCGGCGAGCAGACGCGAGGCATTCGGTCCCTTTTGCTCGCCCAATGGGGGCGGCTCGTCCATGAGCAGATCCGCGGCGCGCTTCCAGTCGAAGGCGACATTGATCTGAAAGCCTTCCTGCTGCTCGAGATGGATCTTGAAACGGCCTTCTTCGGACATCGGGCTGACTCCAACTTCAATAGGGCTCGGATTAGACGGACGAGCGGACCGGCTCCGGTTCGCCGGGCTGCGCAACCGTCTTGCGTCCCGCAGCGCCGAGCAACGGCCCGCGGGTCTTCGGATCGCGCGCCCGGCGCACACCGGCGGCCCGGATGGAGTCCGGATCGGCCGCGCAGGTCCGCCAGTCGCCGCCGGGGATCAGCGTGCGATCATGCACGGATCCGCGAAAGAGATAGATCCAGGCCCGGCCGTACGGGGTCGCCAGCAGTCGGCGGTCGTAGAGCGCGGGATAGTCTTCGAGTCGATCGAGCCGGCGCAGGCCGGCATGATCCACGGCGTAGACCTCGCCCCGGATCGCGGTTGCGCCGCCGCGCACCGCGCCCGGATAGGCGCGGAGCAGATACAACGAGAAGCACGCCGCCGTGCGATGCGGCCCGAGATACTCCGCCTGCGCGAGCAGATGGTGATTGACCTCTCCGCGCAGCAGGGTGCCGTAGACAAAGACGCGCTGTCTCATTAGGTTTCGATGCGGGTGCCCAGCAGGTCGAGGAACTTGCGCATCCACTCCGGATGCGCCGGCCACGCCGGGGCCGTGACCAAATTGCCGTCGGTATAGGCATTGGAGACGGTCTCGTTGACCTCGCACCAGGTACCGCCCGCGCGCTCCACCTCGGGACGTACGGCCGGGTAGGCGGTGCAGCGTTTGCCTTCGAGAATCCCCGCGGCGGCGAGGATCTGCTGACCATGACAGACCGAGGCGATCGGCTTATCGCCGGCCGCGAAGTGCCGGACCAGCTCGATCACGCGCGGATTCAATCGGAGATATTCCGGGGAGCGGCCACCCGGGATGACCAGGGCGTCGTACTTGGCCGGGTCGACGTTGTCGAAGTCGGCCGTGATCGCGAAGCGATGGCCCGGCTTCTCGCTGTAGGTCTGGTCCCCCTCGAAATCGTGGATCGCGGTGCGCACCCAATCCCCGGGCTTCTTGTCCGGACAGACGGTGTAGACTTTGTGGCCCACCATCTGCAGGATCTGAAGCGGTACCATCGCCTCGTAGTCCTCGACATAATCGCCGACCAGCATCAGGATCTTCTTCACCGCCATGATTCTGTCCTCGTTGGGTTCAAATCTCATGCAAACCTTAGACTATAGCATTTGGTCAAGGTGACGATCGCCACCCGCCCCATGCCGAGCGCCGTACCCGACTCGCGGCCGCCGCTTGCCGTCTTCGCGTCCTTCTCGGGGGCCGGCGGGGTCGAGCGGATGCTCGTGAACCTGATCGGCGGCTTTCTCGATCTGGACCAACCGGTGGACCTCGTCCTGCTGCGCGCGTCCGGGCCTCACCTCGCCCGACTCCCGGCCGAGGTCAATCGGATCCGGGTCGGGACCGAGCACAGCCTGCTCGCCGCCCCCGCACTGGCGCGTTATCTGCGGCGCCGTCGCCCGGCCGCCCTGCTGGCGGCGAAGGATCGCGCCGGCCGGGCCGCCGTGCTGGCCCGCACGCTGGCCGGGACAGACACCCGCCTGGTGATGCGTCTGGGCACCCAGCTCTCGGCGGCGATGGCCGAAAAATCGGCGCTCGAACGCTGGCTGCGTTATGCACCCATTCGCCGCACCTACCCGCGGATCGACCATATCGTCGCCGTCTCCGACGGCGTGGCGGAGGATACCGCCCGGATCGCGCGTCTGCCGCGCGAGCAGATCAGCGTCATCCGCAACCCGGTCATCACGCCGGACCTCGAGCGCTTGGCGGCCGAGCCCTGTCCGCACCCCTGGCTCGCACACGGCCAACCGCCGGTCATCCTTGGCGCAGGGCGCCTGCAGCGTCAGAAGGACTTTCCGACGCTGATCCATGCCTTCGCGCGGCTCCCGCGGAACCTCGATTGCAGGCTCGCGATTCTCGGCGAGGGCGGCGGCCGACCCAAGCTGGAGGCGCTGATCGGGCAGCTCGGATTGAGCGGCCGCGTCGCGCTGCTCGGCTTTCAGGACAATCCTTATGCCTATCTCGCGCGTGCCCGTCTCTTCGTGCTGTCCTCCGCCTGGGAGGGCTCGCCCAACGTGCTGACGGAGGCCATGGCGCTGGGTATCCCGGTCGTCTCGACCGACTGTCCGAGCGGTCCCTTCGAGCTGTTGGACGGCGGGCGCTTCGGCCCGCTGGTGCCGGTAGGCGACGTCGAGTCGCTTGCCGATGCGATGCAACGGACCCTGGAGCAGCCGCTTGCGCCGGCAATCCTGCGCTCGGCCGTGGCCGAGTACGAGCAAGGACGCAGCGCCGAGCGCTATCTCGAGGTGCTGGGTCTTGCCCGCTGAACCCGATCGAGGCGTCCGGCAGCGAGGGCGGCGACGCCGCGCGACCGGCTCGGCACCCCGATGAACCTCTTCCTGGTCGGTCGGATCGTCGGCATCTATGCACTGATCTTCGGCGTCACACTGGTGAGTCCGATCCTGGTCGGCCTCTGGTATCGCGAGCCCGAGGTCCTGCACTTTCTCTGGCCGATGGCCGGCTCGCTCGGGTTCGGTGCCTTCCTCTGGCTGTTCGGTCGGCGCCGCGCGCACGAATTGAGCGTGGGCGACGGTTATCTGGTCGTGACCCTCTTCTGGGTCCTGCTGAGTATCTTGGGCGCTTGGCCTCTGATGAGCGGCTTCGGTCTCTCGCCGGTCGACGCCCTGTTCGAATCCACCTCCGGGATCACCACCACGGGGGCGACCGTGATCGCCGGTCTGGACACCATGCCGCGCTCGCTGCTCTTCTACCGCCAGCAGCTGCAGTGGTTCGGCGGAATGGGGCTTATCGTGCTCGGGGTCGCGGTCATGCCCATGCTGGGCATCGGCGGGATGCAGCTCTACCGCGCCGAGGCGCCGGGTCCGCTCAAAGAGGAGAAGCTGACCCCGCGCCTGACCCAAACCGCCCGTGCGCTCTGGCTGATCTACGTCTCGCTCACACTCGCCTGCGCAGCGGGTTACTGGCTTGCGGGGATGACCCCGTTCGATGCCGTCTCCCACAGTCTGTCCACGGTCTCGACCGGCGGCTTCTCGACCCACGACGCCAGCATGGGCCATTTCGCAAGCCCCGCCGTCGAGGCGGTCGCCGTCGTCTTCATGCTCCTGGCCGCCATCAACTTCGGTGTGCATTACCTGGTTTGGCTCAATCGCAACCCGTTGCAGTATCTGCGCGATACCGAGGCCAGGACCTTTCTCGGCTTCGTGCTCGCCATGGTCCTGCTGGTCGGTCTGATCCTCTACTTGG
The DNA here is from genome assembly GCF_002423035.1 of Thiocapsa sp. UBA6158. Lineage (GTDB taxonomy): Bacteria > Pseudomonadota > Gammaproteobacteria > Chromatiales > Chromatiaceae > Thiocapsa. The sequence goes on along the minus strand of NZ_DIUM01000003.1, from coordinate 28,876 downwards.
AAGGCCCCTACGATCAGGTGCATGCCAGCCTGCGCGATGCAGCCTTCGAGGTGGTCTCCATCGTCACCAGCACCGGATTCGGGACCGTCGACTTCGCCCACTGGCCCGACTTCCTCCCGCTCCTGCTGATCTATATCAGCTTCGTCGGCGGGTGCGGCGGCTCGACCGCCGGCGGCATGAAGGTGCTGCGCGTCCTGCTGATGGTCAAGCAGGGCGCCCAGGAGGTGCGCCAGCTGATCCATCCGCACGCCGTCCTGCCGTTGCGATTGGGCCAACGCATCGTCGACCCGCGGCTCGCGCGCTCGGTCTGGGGCTTTTTCGCGCTCTATACCTTCGCCGTCGGGACCTTAACCCTGTTGATGATCCACGCCGGACTCGCCCCGCTGGATGCCTTCAGTGCCGTCGCCACCTGCCTGAACAATCTCGGCCCGGGACTCGGCGAGGTTTCCCTCACCTTCCAATCGGTCAGCGATCTGGGCAAGTTGCTCGGCGTCGTCGCCATGCTCCTCGGGCGACTGGAGATCCTGACCATCCTGGTGATCCTCTCGCCGGCCTTTTGGCTGCGTTGAGCGACGGATCATCTCGACTCGCCGGGTGCTTGAGCGGGTGCCGACCTCGCTCATAAGAGCGCCCACCCAAACCTTCAGTCGCCACGTGCCAAGATGGCCGAAGTCACGAACAAGCCCGGGTGCCGGTCCGCGCCGGCTTTTGATAAGGTGCCGGTACACATCTTTTTCACCGCACGCGCGGGAGCTTGAACCCATGACCCGATTCGCGCCATCGGCCCTCCTCGTCCTTCTCCTGATATCCGGTGCCGCAGCCCACGCCGAGGCACCGGACGGCTACGCCTTCAAGCCCTTCGACCAGGCCATGCAACAGGCAAGGGACGAGGGCAAACCCTTGTTCGTCTACTTCGGCCGCTACGGCTGCGGTTATTGCGAGAAGACCAACAAAGAGGCCTTCTCCGACGCGCAGGTGCGCGAGCGTTATTCCGCGCATTACGCGCTCGCCTATGTCGATGCCGAGAGCGGCGAGCGCCTGCGCCTGCCGAGCGGGGAGCGCATCACCGAGCGCGAACTCGGGACCCGTTACGACGCCTTCGTGACACCCGTCTTTTCATTCATGACACCCGACGGGGAGACGGTCCTGCGTCTAGTGGGCGTACAGCGGATCGAGGACCTGCTCGAGGCCGACGCCAAGATCCAAGAGGCGCTGGCCGTCGCGGGTGCCTCGTGAGCCGTTTCGTAATCCGGTGCGCACAACCCGGCCACGCCTCGCTCGCCGGGGCCCTCTTTGCCGGTCTGGCCTGGGCGACGGCTACGGGGTCGGTCGCGGCGCAGCCCTGGACATTCGATGCGCCGCCGATCGAGGTCGTCGGAACCTCGGCGGGCGTCTTCCACCAGATGTCGTCCGCCGGACGCCGCAGCCTCGCGGTTTCGGACGGCACGGTCGCGGTGGTCTGGGACGACGAGCACGGGGGAATCCCGCGTGCTTACCTGGCGCTGAAGGATCCGACTAAGGTCGGCTTTGCCCCCGCCATCCAGATCAGCGGCGAAGGCGAGGCCTTCGAGCCCGCCGTCGTCGCTCTGCCCGATCGCCGCTTCGCCGTCGCCTGGGAGGAGGACGGACGGATCCTCGTGCGGCTCGCGACCCCGGAGGGACTCGGACCACCCTTGGAGCTCACCCCACAAGGCGCGCAGGTCAGCCTCGGCGGCTCCGAGGCTAAGCTGGTCGCGGTCTGGGCGGATCGGCAGACCGGCGTCGGACGGATCATGACGGCGACGCTCGACCGCGACGGCGCGCTCGGCTTGGCGGTGAAGGCGCGCTGCCCGGCGGACACTGTCGCCCCGGTCGCCGACCAGCTCTTCCCGACCGCCGCGCAGGTCGGCGAACGCCTCGTCGTCGCCTGGGAGGACCGCCGCCCCGGTCACACCATCATCATGGCCACGGCGAGCGCAGTCGGTCAGCCCTGCAGTTTCGATCCGCCGGTGCGAATCAGCGAGGACCCGCCCGGTCCCGAGCTGCCCTTCGGTGCAGGTCACGGCGTCGCGCGTGTCGCGCTCGCACCCTATGGCGCCGATCGCCTGCTCGCCGCCTGGGAAGACAAGCGCAACTTTCGTCACGGCTACGACGCCTATGCGGGGCACTTCGGCCCGGACGGATTCGGCCCGAACGAGCGGGTGCAGGACGATTTCGGCGAGCTGTCCGCGCAATGGCACGTCAGCGCCGCCGGCCACCCGGACGGCACGCTCGTCGTCGCCTGGACCGACGAGCGCGAAGGACAGGGCGATATCCTCCTGAGCTGGTATGCCGAGGGCACCTGGAGCGAGGACCTGCCGCTTCCCGGAGCCTCCGGACCCGATGAGCAGGGCCATCCGTCCATCGCCCTGGACGAGGCCGGCAACCTTCACACCGCCTGGGTGACACGCGAGACCACGGGCGGACCGACCCGCATCCAATACCGCTTGGGGCGGCGTGCCGACTGACGCCCGAGCAACGCATTTCAAGCTGTCACCGAGCGATCGAGACAAGGCGAGGGGCTGACGGTTGACCTGGAGCCGATCGAAGGGCGCATCCATGCAGATTTGAGGATCGGCGCCAACGTCTCCGTCGCACCGCCTTTGCGGACCGATCAGGGCATCAGCTCTCCGGGCGTGAAGCTCCAGGGCTTCGGTTCTTCCGGACAACAAGTCGGTATTCCGGCAGTTGCCTTGACCTAGCTCAATTGGCCGCCTGCCCGGTTGTTCTACCCTGGCTCGTGGACCGCAGGCTGGCGATGCGCCGTCGCTTGTCCTAAATCAGTCACTGGGAGGCACAGAATGAAACTCAAGATTCTCGTCATTGCTATCGCCGGGGTGATGCCCTGCGCCGCTGTTTGGGCCAACGAGCCGATCACACCGATTCGCCCGGCTCAGGAGATCAACCTGGCCCAGGCGGAGCTCGGCAAGAAACTCTACTTCGACCCGAGGCTATCGAAATCGGGCTTCATCTCCTGCAACTCATGCCACAACCTGAGCATGGGCGGGACGGACAATCTGAAGACCTCGATCGGCCACAACTGGCAAGAGGGTCCGATCAACTCGCCGACGGTGCTGAATTCCAGCCTCAGTGTCGCCCAGTTCTGGGACGGCCGCGCCGCGGATCTCAAGGAGCAGGCCGGCGGCCCGATCGCCAACCCTGGCGAGATGGCCTTCACGCACACCTTGGCGATCAGCGTGCTGGAATCGATCCCCGGATACGTGAACGAGTTCAAGCTGGTCTACGGTGAGGACGGCATCGACATCGACAAGGTCACCGAGGCCATCGCCGAATTCGAGGAGACCTTGGTCACCCCGAACTCGCCGTTCGACCAATGGCTACTGGGAGACAAGGACGCTCTGAGCGACGCGGAGCTGGCAGGATACCAGCTGTTCAAAGACAGCGGCTGCGTCGCCTGCCACAATGGAGCAGCCGCCGGTGGCACGACCTTCCAGAAAATGGGCGTGGTCGAGCCCTACCAGACCGACAATCCCGCCGAGGGTCGGTTCGCTGTGACCGGCAAGGACGCGGACCGCTTCAACTTCAAGGTGCCGACGTTGCGGAACGTGGAGTTGACCTACCCCTACTTCCACGATGGTGCCGCCTGGGGTCTGGAGGAGGCCGTGAATATCATGGGTCGGATCCAGCTCGGCAAGGCCTACACCCCCGAGGAGAACGCCCAGATCGTAGCCTTCCTGAAGACCCTGACCGGCGATCAGCCTAGCTTTGCGCTGCCGATCCTGCCGCCGTCGACCGAGAACACACCGCAACCGCAGCCGTTCGACTGACGACCGGCATCCCGCGAGGCCGGCACCCCCGGCCGCGCGGATTCTTTACTCGCCTCTAAAGGCCGGCTCGGGAGGCGCGCTGTCTTGGTACTCCCTCGTCAGGCTGCCGGCGTAAAACTCGCTGAGCGCGATCAGGTCGGCATCGGAGAGTTTCTCCAAGCGCTCCTGCATCAATGCCGGCTGCGGCATCTGATGTGCCGCCGCGCGATAATCCTGCATCTGGTACAAGAGATAGCCCCTGGCCTGTCCGGCCAGCGGAGGGGTCTCCTTGTCCTGGAAGCGGCCGTTCTGCTCGTGACACTCCTCGCAATACTCCGCATGGAGTACCTGCCCGCGTTGCGCCAGTCGCGGGTCGACTTCCTCCAGCTTGCCGACCCAGGGCTGGGTCCCGGAATATAAGGCGATCTGTTGGAGTTGGTCGGATTTGTAACCCTTGGCGATCCACCCCATCGACGAACCCTTGCGTCGGTCTTTCCGGAATGCCTGCATCGTGGCGTAGAAGTAGCGGTAATTCAGGCCCGCGATGGTCGGGATGTGCTCGCCCACGCTGATGCCGTTCGGCCCGTGGCAGCCGTTACACGCCCAGTAGAGTGGCTGGGCATCTGCCGTGTGGGCGAACGGCAATCCGGCAAACAGCAATGTCAGCAGGCGAAAGCGGGCGAGGATTCGCATCAGGAAACTGGGCGGCACTGGCTGGACGGCGGTTGCTACGGTCAGTTTTTCCATTGTAGCCCATCCGGCCGGCTCCGTTCCGCACCGGGGCGCCGATAAGGCCCTTCCGGACCGGGCTCGCGCGGGGCGGCAAGAAGACCCGCCAGCCGGTGTTCTTAGTGGCCGAGGCATGGGCTGCCGGCATCCCGATCGTCATCCTGGCGATCCTGATGTCCCTGAGGACATCCTAGGGACACCTCGCCGCTCATCTCGCTCTTCGGCGACAGCCACCTAGCCCATTGACGATAAGGAAGTCCGCACCTAAACGACCTCGACCAGAGGACCTCCGCTCCACTCGGTCAGGGTGCCGATGGGTCTGAGATCGAGTCCAAACGCGCTACTCATTGCCTTGAGCTGCGCTTGCGCATCCGCGTGCGGTGCGACGGCGATCAGCAGCCCTCCCGAGGTCTGGGGATCGCAGAGGATCTTCCTTCGGCTCTCGGATAGCTCGCCGACGTGATGTCCGTAGCTGTCGAAGTTGCGTTGGGCGCCTCCCGGCGAGCAGCCCTGCTCGAGATACAGCGCGATATGCGGGAGCTTGGGCACGGCGTCGTAGTCGAGCCGGGCGCCGACCCCGCTGCCCTCACACATCTCCAGCAGATGCCCGAGCAGGCCGAATCCGGTCACGTCGGTCATGGCCTTAACGCCGGCCAGGGTGCCGAGTTCGGCGCCGATTCTGTTGAGCCGGCACATGGTGTCCGGCGCCAGTCTAGCGTGCTCGGGGAGGAGCTTCTTCTGTTTCTGGGCCGTCGTCAGGATGCCGATGCCGATGGGTTTGGTGAGATACAGCCGGCAGCCTGGTTCGGCCGTGTCGTTGCGCACGAGATGCGCGGTCTCGACAATGCCGGTCACCGCCAACCCGAAGATGGGCTCGGGCGCATCGATGGAATGCCCCCCGGCCAGCGGGATACCCGCATCCAGACAAGCCTTGCGGCCACCGTCGATCACCGAACGCGCGATATCGGGCCCGAGCTTGTCGATCGGCCAGCCGAAGATGGAGATGGCCATGAGAGGGCGACCGCCCATGGCGTAGATGTCGCTGATGGCGTTGGTGGCCGCGATCCGTCCGAACTCGAAGGGGTCATCCACGATGGGCATGAAAAAGTCCGTCGTGGAGATGACCGCCGTCCCGTTGCCCAGATCATACACGGCGGCATCGTCTCTGGAGCCGTAACCCACCAGCAGCCGGGCGTCCGGCGGCATGATGGCCGCGCTCTTGAGGATGTCGTCGAGGAGTTTCGGCGCGATCTTGCAGCCGCATCCGGAGCCGTGACTGTACTCGGTCAGACGGATGTGGGCTTGGGCGATATCGTCCAGGGTCTTCATCGAGGTGCTCCGGTGTCGTTGAGACGCTCGGGAATCAGCGCCGTCGGTGGTCGTGAAGGGGGCGCCAACGAAGCACGTGCGTCGTGTTCCCGCGAGACCACACGCTTGATTGGAGAGGGCTCGGCGGGGGTACGAAAGGGTCGGGAAGGGGTTGGCGGAAGAGAGCAGGAGTCGAACCTACCAGGGACCGCATGGCCGCCCCTCCCGGTTTTGAAGACCGGGCGCCCCACCGGGGAACGATCTCTTCCAAACACAATCATCATCGGTCGGCCCACTGCCGGGCCGCGCTGTCGGACCGCAGAAGGTGCTCGTCGCGGACCCGGCGAGTGTAGCCAATGCGGTCGAAGAATTCGAGGATCTGAACGGCTACCTTTCGGCCCCCCTCGCCGGCAGGGTAGATGGCGTCGCGAAACGGCGCGACCCGCACCGCATCCTGCTCCTCGGCGAGTCGTCGCACGATATCGGCCAGCTCGGCGACGGCGTCGGCGGTGAAATAGTGATCGTGGGCGACGGGATACAGCTCGCCGGCTCGGGCGAGTCGTTTGAAGAGTCGTCGTACCTGATGCTCCGGCGTCCCGGTTGCGTCGGCGACATCGCGCACCCGCGGCGGATTGTAGGGCCGGGCATCCAGCAAGGTTCTGAGCTCGGCGAACAGGAGGCGATCGCTTTCGGTCACGCTGGCGCGATGATCCGGCAGGTGCAGCCAGGTCCGCGTCTGCGCGATCTCCCCCGCGGCCATCAGCTCGGCGCAGAGCGCATCGAACAAGGGACGAGCGAGCTTGACCGAGGTCATGCGGCGCAACCGCTCGCGCTCGACACCGATCATGTCGGGGGCGCGTGCATGCTCCTGCGTCAGGGCATCGATCAGCCTGTCCCGGAGTCCGGTCCAGGCCGCCGGGGCGATGCCGAGCAGGGTATCGCCGTCGCGACTCACGCGCAGGCCGTGATGGCGCTGGAGTGCGTCAAACTCCGCCTCGCCGAGGTTCCAGGCGAGTGCGAAGCGCGAGAGGTCGATCCCGTTCGCGGCCTGATCGGCGAGGAAGGCGAGGGCGACGGCCGGATCGTCGTTCCGCAGGCGATCGAGCAGGTCCAGGCGCTCGGGCGTGCGCTTGTGGCGTGTGGGCGGGAAGATGTCGAGCACCCTGCCCCCTGCAACGGTGCGCTGCGCGCCCGCGTCGCGCAGCACGAAGCGGTCGCCCCGCAGGGCCAGGGTGTCGCGCTCCAGCAGGATCTCCGCCAGGGCCCGCTCGCCCGCGCCCACCTCCCTGCAATCGAGCAGTGCAACCCGCCCGACGATGTCTTCGGTCCCCAGATGCACATGGACGGACTGCATATGCCGCAAGGGCGCCCGTCCGGCCGGCACGCGCAGCTCGCCGTGAAAGCGGTTCAGCGCAACGGCGAGGCTCGGGTCGACCAGCCACATGCCGCGCGCGATATCCTTCTTCTCGAAGTCGCCTTTGAGCGCCAGTGCGCAGCGGTCTCCGGCCTGGCCGCGCGCGGCGGGGCGGTCCTGCATATGCAGACCGCGCACGCGCGCCTTCAGACCAGGCGGGGCGAGCGTGACCGTCTCGCCCACGCCGATGGCCCCGGTATGCGCGGTGCCGGTGACGACCGTCCCGACGCCCGTGAGCGAAAAGGCGCGATCGATGGCCAGACGGAAACCGCCTCCCGACGGGGGCCGAACGAAGTTGGCTGCAGTCGTCTCCAGATGCGCACGCAGGGCGTCTACGCCCTCTCCGGTGCGACCCGAGAGCGCAAACACCGGGCTGCCGGCGAGTCCCGTGCCCACCAAGAGTTCGGCCACCTCCGCGCGAGCCATGTCGAGCCGTTCGGGCGCAACCGCATCGGTCTTGGTCAGTGCGACCGCACCCCGGGTCATGCCGAGCAGATCGAGCATCTCGAGGTGCTCGCGGGTCTGGGGCATGGGTCCGTCGTCGGCAGCGACGACCAACAACACCAGGTCGATCGCGGTGGCGCCGGCAAGCATGTTGTGGATGAGTTTTTCATGCCCCGGCACATCGACGAAGCCGAGCACCCCGCCGTCGGCGAGCAGGCTGTAGGCGTAACCCAGATCCAGCGTCATGCCGCGCGCCTTCTCCTGCGGCAGCCGATCGGCATCCACGCCGGTGAGCGCCTTGACCAGCGTGGTCTTGCCGTGGTCGATATGTCCGGCGGTCCCGATCAGCATGCGGCGAGCACTCCGCTCAGTGTCGGAAGCTGGGCCATCAGCTCGGGTTCATCCGCAGGTGCCAGACAGCGCAGGTCGAGCAGCAGCGCGCCGTCCTCGATGCGGCCGATGACCGGGCGAGGCAGGCCGCGCAGCGCGGCCTCGATGCGATGAAGCACGCCGCCCTTCTTGCCGTGCGGGCGGATGGCGAATCCGCATGAGGGCAGGCGATCGACCGGCAGCGAGCCGGAGCCGATCTGCGACTTAAGCGGGACGATGTCCAGGGTCACCGGCAGTGCGACGAGGGACGCACGCAAGTGGTTCAGCAGACGTTCGGCCGCGGCCCGGATGTCCGCCTCCGGGCGGGTCAGGAGCTGTAGGGTCGTCAAGCGGTCCTGGAGACGATCGGGGTCGCGGTACAGACGCAGCACGGCTTCGAGCGCGGCCAGGGTGATCTTGCCGACCCGCAGTGCTCGCTTGAGCGGGTTTGTCTTGATCGCGTCGATCAGATCCCTGCGCCCGACCAGCAGACCGGCCTGGGGGCCGCCGAGCAGCTTGTCGCCCGAGAAGGTCACCAGGTCGGCGCCCGCGCCGAGACAGTCGCGGGGTGTCGGCTCGTGCGGTAGTCCCCAGCGTTCGAGTTCGGTCAGGGTGCCCGAGCCGAGATCGACGACGAAGGGCAGGCCGTGCGCGTGGGCCAGCGCGGCCAGCTCGCGCTCCGGCACGGCGTGGGTGAAGCCCTGGATCGCGAAGTTGCTGGTGTGGACCTTCATCAGCATGGCGGTGCGTGCGCCGATGGCACCGGCAAAGTCGGCCAGATGGGTGCGATTGGTGGTCCCGACCTCGACCAGCTTTGCACCGGCGCGCTCCATGATATCGGGGATGCGAAAGGCGCCGCCGATCTCGATCAGCTCGCCGCGGGAAACGACAACCTTCTTCTTTCGCGCCAGCGTATTGAGCAGCAGAAAGACGGCGGCGGCATTGTTGTTGACCACTGTCGCAGCCTCCGCACCCGTGAGCTCGCACAGCAGCTCCTCGACGATGTCGTCTCGATCGCCGCGTCCGCCGTCGGCGAGCGCGTACTCAAGTGCGCAGGGCCCGCGGGCGGCCGAGACCAGCGCGGTGACGGCCTCCTCCGGCAGGCATGCACGGCCGAGGTTGGTATGCAGCACCGTGCCGGTGAGGTTAAAGACGGGTCGCAGATTCGGTCGTGCGAGCGTCGCGGCGTCGACATCGACCCGGGCGATCAGGGTCGCGACGTCGGGCACGGGCGTACCGGCGCGCGCGGCATCGCGGGCCTCGGCCAACGTCTCGCGCACGAGTCGCGTAATCACCGCAAGCCCGTGGCGATCGACCAGGGCGAGGATCTGCGCATCCGCGAGCAGGCGACTGACTGAGGGAAGGTTCGAAAGTGGATTCATCCTAAACCGCGCCCGAGGCGGTATGCGATGTTTTTGGATGGGATCGGTCTCGGCAGACTTGACGACCGTTGGAGCCGGCGCGGTTTAAGCTACTCAAAAATTTTAACATTTGTCGCTCCAACAAAAACCCCGCCACCGGGCGGGGTTTCGACCAGCCGGCCCATGCAAGCCGGCTATTCCATGGACGGGTTCCACACCTTCCAGACGTTTCCGACCAGATCCGGGCCGGGCGTGAGGGTCGGCTTGCCCGGCTCCCAGCCGGCGGGACAGGCTTCTTTCCCGCCGGTGGCGCGCACGTGCTGGAAGGCCTGAATCTGCCGAATCGTCTCGGCGAGCTTGCGCCCGACCGGCGGCGTCATCACCTCCATCGCCTGGATCACACCATCGGGATCGATGATGAAACGCCCGCGCAGCTCGACACCCTGGCTCTCGTCCCAGCAGCCGTAGGCGCGACCGACATTCCCCGCTTGATCCGCAACCATGTGGAAGGGCACACCGCCTTCCACCATCTTGCTCAATTCCTCGTCGTTCCAGATCTTGTGGACGAAGTGGCTGTCCACGCTGACCGAGATGACTTCAACACCGAGATCCTGCAGCTTCTGATAATTCGCGGCGACCGCCGACACTTCAGTTGCTCAGACAAATGTGAAATCACCGGGATAGAAACAGAGCATCACCCACTTGCCGGAGAAGTCCGACAGCTTCAGGCTGGTGAATCCGCCCTTGCGGTAGGCCGGTGCAGTAAAATCAGGGGCCTTCTGCCCCACGCGCACACTCATGACGGTTACCTCTTGTTTGCCGCTCGATTCTGCCGGCGCGGCGGTTTCCGACGAGGGGTCGCCGGCAACGGAGCTCGACACGCGAGCACAGCTAACGGCTTCTTCTTCGCTCATAGTCCCTCCTGGTTGTTCGTAGTCCTGCGAATCAATTAACAGCCACGGGCATCGGCATGTCAAGGACATCCCCGAGGACCAGGGCGCCTTCAACCTTCGAGTACGACATCTTCGCAAAGATCGGCCACGGACAGGCGCACCCGGAGGTCACCGCAGGTGAAGGTCAGGTCGCCATCCTCGATGATCTCGTGGCGCCAATCCCCCGCCTCCGTGCGCCGAAACCCTTCCACGCGACGGCTGTCCTGCCCTCCCGGCAACGGGCCAGCTCGCCCTGCAGATCGTCGTCGAGACCGATGTGAAGAAGCGCCGCGGGTTGGGTAGGATTGTCCTGTGCCGGGATGTGCTTGCTCACCGCCAGCTTACGCCACCGCGCCCGCGACGTCTCGCAGCAAGGCCCCTTGCGTGGCTTCCGGGATGACCTTGGAATCGCCGCGCGCAACCTCGCGCCCGTTGTCGAGGACGAGAACGCGGTCGACCCAGTCCAGCCCGGCGGGACGGTGGGTGATGAGCAGCACGGTGCGTCCGACCATGAGCCGATCGAGCGCCTGCATGAGGCTGCGCTCGGTCTCGGCATCGAGGCCCTCGGTGGGTTCGTCCAGCAGCAGGATGGGGGCATCCTTGAGCAGTGCGCGGGCAACGGCGATGCGTCGCGCCTGTCCGCCGGAGAGACGCACCCCGGTCTCACCCACCCAGGTGCCGTAGCCGTCGGGCAGCGCGCTGATGAAGTCGTGGATCTGGGCGACGCGGCAGGCCGCCTCGATCGCCTCCTGCGTGGCCTCGGGCGCGGCGATCTGCAGATTCTCGCGGATGGTGGTGTCGAAGAGATAGGTTTGCTGGCTGACCACCGCGATATGGCTGCGCAGGTCGTCGCCGCGGAAGGTCGTGATGGAGTGACCGCCGATGCTGATGTCGCCGGCGTCCGGCTCCCAGAAGCGCAGCAGCAGGTTGAAGAGCGTGCTCTTGCCCGAACCGGTGGCGCCGACGACTGCGGCACGGGTGCCCTGCGGGACATCGAGATCGATGTCGGCGACGGCGGGCGTCGCCGCACCCGGATAGCTGAACCCGACACCGCTGAAGCGGATGTCGAAACGCTCCGGTCGGGGCGAGGGTGCGGTCGGCTCGACGACGGGCGGATCCGTATCGACGATGGCGAAGATCCGCCGCGCCGCGGCCAGCGTCCGCCCGAGAAGTTGGAAGGCCTGGGGCAAGGGGGCGACGGCCTCGAAGCTCGCAAGCGTGAAGAGTGCGAGCATGGCCAGCTGCGGGGGCATCAGGGTACCCTCGTGCACCATGGGGATGCCCAGCCAGAGCAGCACCCAGAGGCTCAGGCTCGCGCTCAGACCGACCGCCGCCTGGGTGACGCCGTGATCGCTGCTCAAGCGGGCTTGATCGGCGATCAGGCGCCGACCCAGGCCGTCGATACGCTCGGCTTGGCGCGCGTTGGCCCCGTAGATCGTCAGCTCGGCCATGCCCTGAACCCCGTCGATGACGGCCGCACGCAGCTCGGCCTCGTCCTCGGCGAGCCGACGCCCCGGGGCCTGACCGCGCCCTTGCGACCAGACGGGCAAGGCGACACCGGCGATCAGCAGGAAGGCGAGCCCGGAGAGCGCCAGCAGCGGGTCGTGCAGCAGCAGGAAGACGAAGAAGAGCACAGCGCTGATGGCGGCGACCGCCACCGGCACCAGCACGCGAACATAGAGATTGTCCAAGGCGTCGATGTCGGCACGGATGCGGCTCAGCAGGTCGCCGCTGTGATACTGCTGCAGACGCGCGGGGGCCAGCGGCTCGAGATGGCGGTAGAACCAGACCCGCAGCTCGGCGATCAACCGGAAGGTGGCCTCGTGGTTGACCAGGCGTTCCGCGTAGCGGCCGGCGGTGCGCATGACGGCGCTCAGGCGGATCAAGGCGGCGGGCGCGAAGTAGTTGATGGCGACTCCGGCGACACCTGCCACGGCCATGGCGGTGATGAACCAGCCCGCCAAGGCCATGAGCGCGACGTTGGCGATCAGGGTCAGGAGAGCGATCAGGGTGCCGGCGATCATCCAGCCGCGATAGGGCCGAAACAGACCCCAAAGACGCAACAGCTCCTTCATCGGTCGTTCTCCTGCCCCGGATTCCAAAGGTCGGCCTGCGCAGGTGCGGTTTGGCCGTAGGCCGCAATCATCCGAGCGTAGAGCCCGTTCAACGCGGAGAGGGTCTCGTGCGTCCCGGACTCGGCCACCCGGCCCGATTCGAGCACCAGGATGCGGTCGGCGCGGCGCACGGTCGCGAGTCGGTGGGCGACGACCAAGAGGGTGCGACCCTTGGCCAGCTCCTCGATGCCCTCCTGGACCAGACGCTCGCTTTCGGGATCGAGGTTGGCGGTGGCCTCGTCCAGAATCACCAGCGGGGCATCGCGCAGAAAGGCACGGGCGAGTGCGATGCGTTGGATCTGACCGCCCGAGAGACCGGCGCCGCGCTCGCCGACCAGGTTGTCGTAGCCCGCGGGCAATGCCTCGATGAACTCGGCAGCACGGGCGCGACGGGCCGCCGCACGGACCGACTCGAGATCCGCATCCGGGCGACCGAGCCGGATGTTGTCGCCGATCGTCCCCTGAAAGAGACGCGGCTGCTGGGGAACCCAGGCGAGGTGGCTGCGCCACTGCGCGAGATCGAGGTCGGCGAGTGCCTGCTCGCCGATCAGGATTCGTCCCGAGGCCGGCGAGAGAAAGCCCAGCAGAAGATTGATCACCGTGGTCTTGCCGGCCCCGCTGGTCCCGACCAGCGCGACACGGGCACCGCCCGGAACCTCGAAGTCCATACCGCACAGTGCGTCGCGGCCCGCTTCGTAGCTGAAATGCACGTCCTGAAAACGCAGACCGAAGGGGCGCGGAGCCTGCAGCGGGGCATGACCGGACGCAGCTCGCTCAGGTGCGTTCGCATCGGGTGCGGATCGCGTCTCCGGCTCGGCATCCAGGACCCGCATCATCTGCTCGGCAGCAGCGGCGGCAGCCATGCGCGCGTGGTATTGGATCCCCATGTTGCGCAGGGGAGCGTAGAACTCGGGCGCCAACATCAGGATGAAGAGGCCCTGCAGATAGGTGATCTCGGGGAGCGCCGTCAGCCAATCCGGCATCGGCATCACCAGTCCGTAAAGTCGAAAGCCGACGAACACAGCGATAATGGCGATGCCGATGGCGGCGAAGAACTCCAGAACGGCCGAGGAGAGAAAGGCGACCCGCAAGACCTGCATGGTGCTGCTGCGATAGGCATTGGAGATGCGCGCGACCTCGTCGGCCTCGCGACGGCTCGCGCCGAAGAGTTTCAGGGTCGTCAGGCCCTGGATGACGTCGAGGAAGTGCGAGCTCATGCGCGCGAGCTCCTTCCATTGGCGCTGATTCTTGGACTGAGCACTCGATCCGATGAGGATCATGAAGAGCGGGATCAGGGGCGCGGTGACCAGCATGACCGCACCCGCCACCCAGTCCGCCGGAAAGACCACGACCAGGATCACCACGGGCAGGATCATCGTCAGGGTCATGGCCGGGAGAAAACGGGCGTAATAACCCTCCAGGTCATCGATCCCCTTGGTGAGCGTCTCGACCAAGGCGCCGCTGCGCTCGTTGGCCAGATAGCGCGGACCGAGCCGTTGCAGGTGGCGAAAGACCTGATCGCGCAACCCGGAGCGGACCAAGGCGGCGGCTTGAAAGGCCGAACGCTCGCCCAGCCAGACGCTGAAGGCGCGCACCAGGAAGAGCCCCAGCAGGACCGCCATCAAGTGCCCGATCTCGGTCAGACCCGCGCCTTCGAAGATCACGGCGTTCAGGATCAAGGCGAGCAACCAGGCTTGTGCGATGGCAAGCAGCCCCTGCACTACTCCGAACCCGATGGTGCGCTTGAGCGCCGCACCGGCGAGCGGACGATGGGACTTGAGCCAAACGTTGACGGACATGATGCGATCTGCCTGCAGGCGGGTCGGTCGACCCGAATCGGGGGAGGATAAGGAAGGGGATACCGACAGGGCAACGAAAAAACTCATCCGCGGCCGCAGTTGACCAAGGCCGTACGGTATGTCAAGCAATCGACAGCGCTACTTCGGGCTCGCACTGCACATCTCACGGCTGCGCGTGCCCGAAAGGGACGCGCGGGGGCAAACGCCCCCGCCCACGCCTCACCCGCCCGAACGCTGCGGCACCTTCTCGATCTTGCTCGTGTCGTAGCCGAGCCCGCCGAGGAAGGCGACGATCTCGTCGTACTTGGCCTGCGGGATCTCGGGCGCGCGGGCCATGATCCAGACATAGTCGCGTTTGGCCCGGCCGATGACGGTGATGCTGTAATCAGGCTCCAGCCAGACGATGCGGAAGTCCGCCTTGAATGGCCAGATGAACTGCATCCACCAGAGTGCGTTGGTGTTCGTATCGCGCACGAAGCCCTTCGGGTTGTGCGTCTTCAAAGGCCCGTCGAACCCGTCCTTGTTGAATGTGAAAGTGGTCGCGATGGTGCCGTCTGGATTGAGCGCGTAAGACTCGACGGCGTTGTAGGCGCCCTTCTCCACGAAGGTCGGGATGTTGGCGATCACGTACCACTTGCCCATGAAGCGTTCGAGATCGACCTGTTTGACGGTATCCATGGGTGCGCCTCCTTCTTCGGTGCAGCCGCTCGCAAAAGCGAGCACGAGTGTGATGAGCAAGAGAGCCGAGAGTCTCTTCATGTCGGTGCCATCCGCTGGTAACGCAGCGTCTTGCCCTTGCCGGTATCGCTTTCGAGACCGATCCAGCCGTGCTTGTCCGAATACCAGAGGGTAAGCTCGAGCTCGTCGGTGCTGAGCTTATAACGTGCAGCGGCGACATCCTCGCTGCCGAAGCGGATGGATTCGGTCCCTTGCGGCTGCACCCGCACCGGCACCAGCTCGCCGGTCTGAGGGTTCAGGAGTCTGTCCTGCTTTAGAAAATCACGGTCCCAATAGGCGAAGGTCATGACGCAGCCGGGCAGACGCCGCGACTCGCCGTTCACCGACAGTGCGAGCGACTTCCCACTGTCTTCGCCGCGCACACGGTAGTCTTTGCCGTTGTCGTCCGTGCTGGCGTCGATCGTCTGCAGACAGCCGTCGCGCCAGGTCTCGCGACTCTCGTGACGGTAGCTGTAGGCGGTGAAGATCCAGAAGTTGATGTCGAAGCTGGCCCGGCTCGACACCTGCGCATCCTCGCCGAGCGCACGGATATCGAAGCTGTGCTCGCCGATCGGATCCTGATCCAGATAGACCTTGAACCGAAAACTCCCCGACTCGGTGTTGGCGGAGGCGAAGGGTGCAGCCCCGATCATCAGGGCCACGGCGGCAGCCGACCGCCAACGGCTTGCAGGCGCCCGACTGTCCTGCCCGGTCGCGGGTGGCGACCTCAACCAGCGTTGTCCTGTTTCCATCTGCATCTCTCCCGGTACCTCATTTCTCAACGATTCGAATCATCCCGGACCCGCCGCGGCGGCCCCGGAAAAAAGGCGTTGGTCCGCGCGATATAGTCGCGGTAAGCCGGCCGGCGCTCGCCGATGTCCTTCTCCAGCAAGGCCACCCCGGACACGCGCAGCAGCAGGAAGGTCATGAGCACCGGCGAGACGATCGTCCACCAGCCGCCGGCCGCGAGCGCAAAGAGGAAATAGCCCCACCAGATGCATGCCTCGCCGAAATAATTAGGATGACGGGTGTAGCGCCAAAGCCCTTGATCCATGACCTTGCCCTTATTCTCGGGCCGAGCCTTGAAGTCGGCGAGCTGTTGGTCGCCGACCGCCTCGAAGAAGAGCCCGATCAGCCAAAGGGTCAGAGCCGCATAGTCCAGCCACCCGAGCGGGTTGGTACCGAGTGTCGCCGCGAGCAGCGGAAGCGCGATGATCCAGGCGAGGATCGCCTGAAGACCGAAGACGATGTAGAGGCTTTTCCAGCGAAAACCCGGCTCGTTCTCCGCCCGGATCGCCTGGTAGCGCCGGTCCTCGCCGTGGCCCCAATTGCGTTTGGTGATGAAAACGCTCAGGCGCACCGCCCAGAGCGTGACCAGGAAGAAGACCAGGTAGGCGCGCTCGCCCGCCTCGGGCGCGCCGAGCAAGAAGACCGCGGCCATGAGCAGAAAGAACAGCGACCAGAGCGAGTCGACGATACTGACGTCGTTCAGCTTCAAGCTGACCAGCCAGGCGCCGAGACCCATCCCGAGCGCGGCCCCCAAGCCGGCGAGATAGAGATCGAGATCAAACATGTGCACTGTCCTGCGTGAGTGGGGCCAAAGCAGGGGCCTTCGGAAAACCCGCGCCGTCGAACCGCTGCGCCAGCCGGGCGCTCAGCGGCATCAGGAAGGACCAGCCGCCTGCCAGGACGGCCATCGCCACGAACGTGTCCGGGAAGGCGACGGCGCCGAGCTTGTGCCCGCCGTAGAAGGCGAGCGGCCCGCCGATCGCGCCGAGCACGACCGCCAGGGACCAACGCCCCTTCAGCCAGCTCAGCGCCACGTTCAGGGTCGTCGCAAACGCCACCCACATGGCGACAATCCAGACCGGGGCGAGCCAGGGCAGCAGCATACCCGACGGATACTCGAGGAACCCGAAGCGCACCAGGAATCCGTCCCAAACGGCGCCGATGGCGCCGACGATCACCAACAGCATCACCTCGCGACGCAGCGCCTCGGACATCCAAAGGTGCAAGGCAACGACCAGCGCGGCCACGCCGACCCCGAGCCAAGGCCATCCGTGCGCACCGCCCAGCACACAGGCGAACCAGGCGATCTGGAAGGCGACGAGGTTGACGACGAGTCTGAGCATCGATCCGATGTCCCGCGGGTTTGGTTGGGTTCGAGAACATGTTGTGTCGCTCGGTCCCGAGACAAGCGCTCGCAACGATACGCAACGGTGCGCAGCTTGTGAGAGATCACATGAGCGGTTTGCGCCGATGCCCTGGCAGTACAGCATGAAAAGAGGTGATTCCCGCCGTTTCTCCGCGACACGAGGCCCGCGCGCCTCTGCTATGATCGGCGGTCACAAATTCCACCTTGATCACGACTCGCCACGGGAGCACCCAGATGACATTACGTCCCTTCAAACGCCTCGCCGCCTCCGCCCTTGCCGCCGTCCTGGTCGTCGGCTGTGCCGCCGACGGCTCCGGCCTGACCGAGACCGGCGCGGGCGCGGCGCTCGGCTCCGCCGGAGGCGCCGCCGCGGGTGCAATCATCGGCTCGTTCAGCGCCAATGCGGGACGCGGCGCATTGATCGGCGCGGTCGGGGGGGCCCTGATCGGAACCGCCGTCGGCGCCTACATGGAGAACCAACGCAAGGACTTCGAAAAGGCGCTCGCCGATGAGATCGCCAGTGGCATGATCAGCGTGCAGAAGCTGCCGAACGATCAACTGCTGGTCCGAATGACGGGTGCAACCACCTTCGAGATCGATTCCGACCGCATCCAGCCGGGCTTCTACAGCACCATGGACAAGATCTCGGCGATCGTCAGCAAGTACGGCAAAACCGAGCTCTTGATCTCCGGTCATACCGACAGCACCGGCTCGGCGGAGCACAACCAACTCCTCTCCCAGCGGCGCGCAGGTGCCGTTCAGTACTACATGGAGTCGGACGGGGTCTTGCCGCAGCGCATCATCGCCTCCGGGTACGGCAAGAATCAACCGATTGCATCGAACGAGACGGAAGCGGGCCGGCAGCTCAACCGCCGGGTCGATATCACAATCGTGCCCATTACCGCCTGATCGGACAGCGAATCCGACAGATCACTCGACCGGCCGATCCGCTCAGGCCGATCGAGCGGCGCCCCGCCCGATCCACCGAGCAGGCAGGGTCTCACACGATGCAGTCGAGCGCATCCTTCCCGGGCGGATGGCCCGCCGGTCAATCGTCCGCTCGAGTCCGATAGGGTTCGAGTGCCGCGTGGATCTTGGCCTCATCGCGGGCGATGAGGGCCTCGGTGCGACGGGTGAGATCCGGGTCGTCGATAATCCGCGCAACATCGCGCAGCGCCTGCGAGACATCCGCGACGCCTTAGAAGTTGCCCTCGAGGTCTCCTTGAGCTTGCGCGCGACGTTGATCATGGCCTTGGAGCAGACCATCATATCGACCTCCGCGCGGTGCAGGGTCTGCACCTCGTGGAAGCACGCGTCCCCGGAGAGGCTGCAGAGCACACGCAGACCCAGCTCGTCGAGCAGGGGCAGGACGCTCCAGATCTCCCCTGCGATGTTGTACTCGGCGACCAGGTTGACGTCGTGGACCTTGAAGCCCTCGTGCTCGATGAGATCCGTCGTCATGCCGATCTTGTACTCGCATCGGTCTCGGTCACGACCTGCCACTGCGCATCGAGACGCAGCCGGACCGAACCGACGCCGGCCGCGCCGCCTTGAATCGGCCGCGTGCGCCTCTGCTCGATCAGGTCGCGGATGTCGGTTTCATTCAGATCCCGGCCGTCGTAGGTCTTCCAGACCACAAAATCGCAGCCCTCGCGGAACCGGTTGCAGCCGAATCCGCGTCGGCCTTCGATGATCCTGCCCTGGCCGCATTTCGGGCAGACGAGGGGGTTGTCGCGAATCGAGGAGATCGGCGCGCGGACGTCCTTCGCATCTTCCGAGGTTGCCGGGGCCGTCCGCCGGCCTCGGTTGGGTCGAGCGCTCTTGCGAGCCCCCTGCCCCCCCTCGACGGCCGCCTCAGCCGACCCGGTATCGGTCGCCTCGGCCTCGAAATCGAAGACCACTTTCCCGGCCGCATCCAACCGTAGCCCGGCGGAGAAAGGCTTGCCTGCCTTCGACGTGAAGCCCTCGATTCGCGGCAGCCGACCTTGCGCGATGAGCCGGCGCACCTGGTCCTGTGTCAGCGACAACCCGGCGACTGTCTTCCAAACGGTGAATCCGCAACCCTCGCGATACCGACTACAGCCATAGGCGCGAGCGTTTTCGGTGACCTCGCCTTCGCGACAGATCGGACAGGCGCCGAGTCCTCGCGCTTCCGACTCGCCCGATCCACGCGAGGATTTAACCGAGGCGCCGCCCTGGCTCGACCGAGCGGACTTGCGCGTGCCTCCTGCCTTCCCTCTCTGCGCACCCTTGCTCGACGGACGCTCGGCGCGCTCGGCTGCCGCCTGCTCGGCCGACATCGCCGGGCCCTGCGCAATCTGCGGCACCAGGTCGCGCAGGAAGTCCAGGATCTGCCGATAGAAGACATCCACAGCCAGCTCGCCATGCTCGACGTCTTTGAGGCGTTGTTCCCACTCGGCCGTCAGCTCGGGGCTGCGCAGCGCCGGGTCGACCAAGCCGATCAGGGCCATTCCTTTCGGCGTAGCGTGCAACTGCTTGCGTTGACGCTCGACATAACGGGTGCGGATCAGTTTTTCGATGATCTCGGCGCGCGTAGCAGGCGTGCCCAGCCCGGATTGCTTCATCGCGGCCGCGAGGGCGTCGTCTTCGATCTCGCGACCGGCATTCTTCATGGCCGCCAGGAGGGTCGCATCATCATAGTGACGCGGCGGCTGGGTCTCCTTCTCCTGCACCTCCAGGCTGTCGACGGCCAGCTCCTGTCCCTGCACCAGTGGCGGCAGGACGCCTGATTCGCCGGTCTCGTCGGCGCCATTGCCCTCGACCGGCACCGCACCCGGAGCCGGCTCGGCCCGGCGCTGCGCATGCCCCGCAGCTTCCGCCCGCTTCCAGCCGGGCTCCAGCACTACCGCACCACGCGCCAGGAAGGTCGCATCCCCGATCGCGATCTCCACCCGCGTCTCTTCGATGCGCTGATCCGGTAGAAAGACCGCCACGAAGCGCGTCGCCACCAGGTCGTAAATCTTGCGCAGCGGCGCGGGCAGATCGGGCGACGGCGTCTTGCCGGTCGGCAGGATGGCGTGATGGTCAGTCAGCTTGGTGCGGTCCACGTATGCCTTGCCCAGCCGATGACCGGACTGGAGCCGCTCCAACGCCTCGGCGGCGAGCGGGTGTTGCAGGCCCGTCAGGATGCCCGGCAGCTCGGGCAGCATATCCTCCGAGATGTGGCGGCTCTCGGTGCGCGGATAGCTGATGAGCTTGTGGGTCTCGTAGAGCGCCTGGGCCTGTTCGAGCACCTGCGCGGCGGTGAAGCCGAAGCGCCGATTGGCATCGCGTTGCAGATTGGTCAGGTCGTAGAGCGGCGGCGGGCGGACGGCGCGGATCTTTTTCTCGACCTTGGTGACCGTGCCGGTGTGGTGCGGGCTCAGCTCGCGATACAGCCGCTCGGCCTCCTCCTTTTTGTCGATGCGTGTCTCGCCGTCGCGGATGTAACGGGCATCGAAGTGCGCCGCATCCGAAGTGCTCAGATGCGCCACCAACTCATAGAAGAATGCCTTGGTAAAGCACGCAATCGCCTGATCGCGGGCGACGATCATTGCCAGGGTCGGCGTCTGCACCCGCCCGATCGTGCAGAGCACCCGGTTGTGCACCGTGTAGGCCCGCGTGAGATTCATGCCGATCAGCCAGTCCGCCTGCGCACGGGCGCGCGCAGCATCGGCGAGATGATCGTAGGCTTGGCCCGGACGCAGCGCGCGAAAGCCCTCGCGGATCGACTCGTCGGTCAGGCTGGAGATCCAGAGTCGGTCGAACGGCTTTTTACAGCGGGCGTGCTGATAGATGAGGCGAAAGATATGCTCGCCTTCGCGTCCGGCGTCCGTCGCGCATACCAGTCGCTTGGTCTCGGGTGCCGTGATGAGCGCCTTGACGAGCTTGAATTGGGCCGCAGTCTGCTTCGAGGTCTCGAGCTTCCAGGCGTCGGGGATCATCGGGAGCTGATCCGCCGACCACCGCCCGGCCCAGTCGATACCCTGCACCTCGCCGTATTCGTCCGGCTCGGCGAAATGGATCAGGTGTCCGATCGCCCAGGTCACCCGATACCCGTTGCCCTCGAGAAACCCCTCGCCCTTGCGACGTGCACCCAACACGCGCGCGATATCGCGGGCAACGCTCGGCTTTTCGGCAATCACCACGATCGTCATCCCGATCTCCCTTCCACACGCCGAGACATCCCGTAGGTCGGATGAGCGCAGCCTAATCCGACAGCCGGGCTCGCCGCAAACCGCTGAACGTCGGCTTAAACCGCGCAGACTCCGACCCTCGCCGAATCTGACGTGGCTGATCCAACCCAAAAACATCGCATACCGCGTCAGGCGCGGCTTAGCCTACTTCTGCGTCAACGCCAACACCCCGAGCAGCATGACGGCGGCGCCGATCAGCTTGATGACGACATGGTGCTCGTTGAAGAACCAACGCCCGAGGACGACGGAGAAGATCCCGGCGGTGCGCTTCACGGCCATGGCATAGGAGGCCAACGTCAGGCTGAGCGCGATCTGATCGGCGATGCGCATGAGCGCGAATAGCGCCCCGAGGACCAACAGGGGGCGGATGCGACGGCGCGCCTGTTGCGTGAAGATCTGCCGATAGAAGCCCCGGTCGCGAAGGCTGAAGAGGACGAAGATGACCATCGGGTTGACGATGGCGACGACCACGGCAAACGACAGCGGATCGCTCAGTTGGATGCCGATCCGCCCGACCACGCTCGCAGCGGCGAAGCAGGCGGCAGCAATGAGCCCGAGCACGCTGCCCGGGTCCGTCACCAGTCGCTTGAAGGGGAGATACCAGCGCACCTCGTGATCGCCGAGGCTCAGGATGTAGCCCCCGCCCACCAACAGGACCACACCGATCAGCCCGACCGACGCCGGCAAGGCGCCGGTGATGAGCCATTCGATCAGGATCGCGAACCCCGGCGTGAGCGTCATCAGGGGTCCGACCAGCGAGACCTCGGTCTTGTGCAGCGCTGCGTTCAACGCCCATCCGCCGAAGGCCGACAAGATGCCCCCGCCGAGGATCGCCATGACATAGGCCGGCTGATGGAAGGGGAAATCGCGAGACCAGAGGATCAGCGGCAGGGTGATGACCAGGCTGCTGAGGTTGACGTAAAGCGTCAGGACCTCGGTGGAGAAGTCGAGGCTGAGATGCTTGGTGACCGCAAGGCGAGACGCATGAAAGAACGCCGACGCCAGCGAGAAGAAGATCCAGAGATGGGCAAAATCGGAGAAATCCATCCGCGCTCACGCCCAACCGGTACTCGGGTCGACGAACCGCTTGAGTGGCCGGAAACGGATGTCCGGATGATCGCCCTGGAGGCACTGATTGAACTCGGCGAACGCGCGTTGGAACCGGCCTCGGCGATGCCAGCTCTCGACGCTCGAGCGACCCTCGCCACGCAGGATCCGCACGCTGGGAACACCGCCGAGCTCGAGCAGACCGGCCCCGCCGATGCCCGAGAAGAGCTTCGGCTGGATGGTCAGGTGCACGAGCGCGGCGTCGTTGAGCGTTGCACCTGGACGGTTGCGCTCGGAGGCATGGAGATTCAGGGCGTAGCAGGGCTGATTCAGCGTCATGAGATCCATGCGCCGGCGCGCGTCGCTCCGCTCCAAGCGGCGGGCGGTCGACACGGGAAGGTCTCGGAGCGCCAGGGACAGCTCGCGCAGCCCGGCCCGAATCCGGGCGGACACGGGCAGCGCGCCGAGACCGCGTGCGATGTCCGCATGAGGGCGCAGCGCATGGCGATGCCAGGGCGACGGCGCGCGCCGCTGCCCGGTGAAGACCTCGAGCAGATCGGCCGCAAGCAACTCGAGGCGCCGATGCAGACGCCGGATGAGATCCTCGAAAGCGGGATCGCCGAGCACCTGCCAACCGGGCAGCTCGATCAGGCAGCCGAGCGGCCGGTCGCCGCGGATCGTCAACCGCTCGTCGGGCATCGCCAGCCGGGCACCCGGGATGCCGAGGTCGAATTCGGCCAGCGACCCGTGGATCAAGTGCGCACCGAGGAAGGCGAGCGGGTCGATGGCTTGACGGCGTAGCCGGACATCCGCGACGGCGCCGAATCGCCCCGCGCGCTCCAGCGGCTTCAACGCCTCGCCGCTCCAGTAAAGGAGATGGAGATGAAACTGTTTGGCCGCCTGCACGCTCTCGCGGTCATGCGTGTTGGGGTCGCAGTTGAGCGCGAGATGCAGCTCGCCGTCGTCCAGATCGAAGCGGTGTATCACATCCGGGTCGGAGACGAAACGCACGAAGGCGAGGCCGGTTCGCCAGAGGACGCGGCCGGTGACGGGCTCGACCGCACAGGGCGTGGCTTTCGGAGGATCCGAGATCTCGGACACCATGAGGTCGAAGAGGCTGTGGGGCGACGCCTTGTCGATCAGGGCCAGCCGGTCGCCGTCGCAGAGGATCTCCCCAATCGTGCGGCGGGCGAAGCGTCGCTCCGGGTCGGGGTGCTCGACCTCGGTGCGGGTCAGGGCATACTCGGCCGGCGGCCCCGGGATGCGCAGATGATCCCAGGCGACGCGCATCCGATCCAGACCGCGGGGATAGAGCGCCGCAAACCGATCAGGTCGCATCGACACCGTCCGGGCAGACCCACAAGACCGATCCCATCGCGCCGATCATGGCCTCACCGAGGAGCGCGCGGCTCCGGGCAGCGTTCGAAGGTCGCGCACCACATCGGCGGCCAGCAGGGCCGCCAGTCGGTTGAATGCCTCGGCCATCGCCTCAGGCGTATCGCCCTGTACCTCGACCTCTCCACGGTAGCTGCGGTCCCAGACAGAGCGACGGTCGTCGGCGCGCACCAGCGCCAGGTTGAGCGCGCCGACCACCCGCGGCGGCGTCGCCGTCGGCAGGTGCTCGAAACGCTCCACCTCGCCGCCGAGCAGGTAGTCCGCACGGGCACGGTCGGCCGTGATCAAGGCGAACTCGAAGATCTGCGCGTGACGCACGGCACGGACCAGGTTGCGCGAGAGGGCGCGCGGTACGGGGTCGGCCCAGAGGAGGTCGTCGTAACGCTGCACCTGCAGAGGCTCGGCCTCGGTGCGGAAGACGATCTGCCGCCCGCCCAAGAAGCCGCGCGCGGCCAGATCCGACACCAGCAAGGTGCCCGGCAGCGGCGCGCCGACCGGAGACTCCAACGGATCGGGGTCGAGCGAATAAAAGAGGTCGGACCGCATGGGCGCGGACGACCCGCAACCACCCGCAAGCAGCACGACAATCAGCGCCGTGAGAACATGGGGCGAGCGGCGTAGAGCGATCTTATCGGACATCGAGCGTTGAAATGGCCTCGTCAATCGTTTCAGCGACCGGCTCGAGCGCGTCGCAATGCGGCTTGCGGTCCTCTGATGCGGGCGACCGAACCTCAACGGAACCATGGCGCCTGCTCCTCTTGCTCTCGACCCTTGATGATCAGGGCGGGATTCCCGCGCAGGTCGCGCGCGAGGGCCGAGAGGTTGCGGCTCGCGTCCTCGATGTTGATCAAGATGGGGGTCAAGGCGGCGGAGAGTGACTGCAGAAGGAACTGAGTGTCGTCGAGGGAGCTCTGTATGGCCGGGCGGTTCTCGTTGACCAAGCCCCGAATATCTACCGCCAGATCACCGTAATCGGCCACCGCACGCCGGATGTCCTCGGTACTGCCGGTCATGTCGCCGGTGATGAGCGCGAGGCTCGCCGACATCTCTTCCACCGAGCCGAGGATGGCGCCGATCGCATCCGGGTCGACCGCCGTGACAAGGTTTTCCGACAGAAGCCGGAGATTCTCGAAGGCGCCCGCAAGCCGATCGCGATTCTCGCCCTGGTCCTCCCCGGTGCCGATCAACAGCTCGATGGTCTTGACCTGGTCGCGGATGCTCGCGAGCGTCGGAGCGATGCTCTCCTCGACCACTCGACGTACCGTCTCGGTCAGCACCGCGAGCCGCTCGGCCAGGTCGATATCGGGTGCCTTGGCCTCGATCACGGCACCGTCGGCATAGAGCTCCGCGGAGCCGCCGGGCCGGATACTGACGGCCTGTCCCTTCAGGAGACCCAGCGGCGCCAACTGCGCCTGACTGCCCTGCGGGATCGGCCAATTGTCGCGGATCCGCAGGGTCGCTCGGAAACACGGCAGTCTCGGCGAGCGCGCCGGCATGTCGGCAGACGGCGCCGGGCAATGGAGCCGATGGGCATCGGCGCTCGGAAAGACCGGCTCGACGCGCTCGACCAGACCGATGACATAGCCTTCCTGGACGACCTGAAGCCCGGCATCGAGTCCGTCTGCGTCGGGGAAGTAGGCCTGCAGACGGTAGGTCTTCCCGAACAGACCGGGTAGAACCAGGGTAAATGCAGCGACGGCAAAGGCGGCCATCGCAATGACGAAGATGCCGGAAAACAGCAGATCGCGACGTTCCGCCCGCGCCCGACGTTTGCCCGGCGCGCCGATCTCGGGCGGGGAATAGAGCCGATCCAGCCGGCGATCCGCAGGAGCCGGGTGCTCGGTCATGGATGTCCCCACAGGGCTGCACGCAGATCCAGACGGGTCGCGCCGGCGGACTCGAGCCCCTGCGGCGTGCCCTCGAACAGCAGACGGCCGCGCTCCATCACGGCAACCCGATCGGCGGCTCCGGCCAAGACATCCGGCACGTTGTCGGTGGCGATCAGGGTCAGATTGCGGTTCTCCCTCAAAGTGCGCAAGACATCCAAGGTCTCGCGGGCGACGCTCGGGTCGAGCCCGTCCGAAAGGCCGTCCCAGACCAGCAGCTTGGGCTGGTGGATCAGCGCACGCGCCAGCTCCACCCGTCTCTGTTGGCCCAAGGAGAGTCCGCGCGGCATGTGATTCTCCAGTCCGTCCAGCCCCAGCAAGGTCATCACCAAACGCGCTGCCCGGGCCATGTCGTAACGGGTCATGGGCGCGTTGCGCAGGGGCAGCAGGAGGTTGTCGAGCACGCTGTAATCGGCGAGCAGGGAGCCGCGCTGCAGTACCGCACCGATGTCGCCGCGCAGACGCACCATCGCGGCCTCGCCGAGCCGACTCAGATCCTGCCCCAGGACCTCGATTGTACCCGCCGAGGGCCGATCCAGTCCCAAGATCAATCGGGTCAAGAGCGTCTTCCCCGCGCCGTTGGGACCGCAGATCAACAGCCAAGCACCCTCGTGCAGCGAGAGCCGGATATCGTCCAAGGCCATGCGCCCGCCGACATGCTGATAAACAGCATCGAGCACCAGTGCCGCAGTCATGACGCCCGCCGAGGCCGCCATCGCCGCGCAAGGTCTTGTCCGACCCCACCTGCACACCGCAGCACGGTTTCGCCGGAGGCAGGAGGCCGGAAGCCGGAGGCTGGAGGCTGCCGCATCACACCCGCAAAAACAGGATGTACAGAAGGTCAGCCACCAGGATCGCCGAGACAGCCCCGATCATGGTCCGCGTCGCGGCGCGCGAGATGCCCTCCGGGTTGCGCCCTGCGCCGGTGCCGTTGACGGTGGCGATCAGGGCGATCAAGAGCGCAAACAGCAAGGGCTTCACCAACGCCTCGACCAGAGCACCGACGCTGAGCGCCCGGATCAACGACTCGAAGAGCAACGCCGGGGAGATCCCGGCCATCGTCCACAACCAGGTACCGGCCGCAGCGAAGGTCACCAAGGTCCCCCAAACCACGAATGCGAAGCTCATGAGCAACATCGCAAGCAGGACCGGACCGGCCGTAAACTGGACGGGGTGGATGCCGCTTGCGAGCAGTCCGTCCATCTCGCCGGTCACCGTCAGCGTCGCCTGCCGGACCGCGAGCGCAACGCCGGCCCGACCGGCCACCAGGATCCCCACCAGGATCGGCACCAACTCCATGACGGTCGCGTAGGTCAGCGTCAAGACCACGAGCCCGGGCAGGTCCAGCTCCGTCAGGATCGACTCGATCTGGTGACCGAGGATCAGACCGAGCGAGGCGGTAACCAAGGTGATGGCCGGCAGAATGGAGAGCCCTGCCTGACGCAAGGATGCGGTGAAGGCCGGCATGTCCAAACGTGTCCGTCCGAGCAGGATCTTCAAATAGAGGCCGAGACAGCTTGCAAGGGCGATCGCGGCGAAGCCGATCTCCTCGATCCAACCGGTCGGCCCGCTGAAGGGCCCCCTGTGTCTGTCCTCGACTCCCATCACGCCTGACCGCGTCCCCCGTGCAAATTCCCGGTTGATCTTAAACCGCCGGCGCTGCAGCGCTCCATCCGAGTTGAGCGTCCCCTAAGCGCCGGGCGCCTTCGGTTATACTCGCGACTTCATTCGAACGCGCTTCGCAGACGGCGACATCATCATGCTGGATAAGAACTACGACCCCCAAACCCTCGAGAAAAACCGGTATCGCCTCTGGGAAGAGAAGGGCTATTTCGTCCCGGCCGACCAGACCGGGAGCACCCGAGACGAAGGCGCGGGCGGCGGAGCCTATTGCATCATGATCCCGCCGCCGAACGNNAACGTGACCGGCAGCCTGCACATGGGTCATGGGTTCAACAACACCATCATGGATACGATGGTGCGCTATCACCGGATGAAAGGCGATCGCACACTCTGGCAGCCGGGCACGGATCACGCCGGGATCGCCACCCAAATGGTGGTCGAGCGCCAACTGGAGGCCGCCGGCCAAACCCGTCACGATCTGGGACGCGATGCCTTCATCGAGCGCGTCTGGGAGTGGAAACAGGAATCCGGCGGCAACATCACACGCCAGCTGCGCCGTCTCGGCTCCTCGCTCGACTGGCAGCACGAGCGTTTCACCATGGACACGGGCCTCTCCAACGCGGTGCGCGAGGTCTTCGTGCGCCTGTTCGAAGAGGGGCTCATCTACCGCGGCAAGCGCCTGGTCAACTGGGATCCGGCACTGCACACGGCGGTCTCCGATCTGGAGGTCATCTCGGAGGAAGAGTCCGGGCACATGTGGGACATCCGCTATCCCTTGGCGCTGCCGTCCGGCGCGACGGGACCGGCGCATCTGGTCGTCTCCACCACCCGCCCCGAGACCCTGCTCGGGGACTGCGCCGTGGCCGTCAACCCGGAAGACCCGCGCTACAGACATCTGATCGGTGAATTCGTCGAGCTGCCCCTGACCGGTCGGCGCATCCCCGTCATCGCCGACGAGCACGCCGATCCGGAGTTCGGGACCGGCTGCGTGAAGATCACGCCCGCGCACGACTTCAACGACCATCAGGTCTGGCTGCGCCATCGCGACGAGACCGGGATCGCCGATCAGCCGCACGGCGGTCTGATCAACATCCTCACCCCGGATGCCGCGATCCGCGACAACCAGCCCGAGGAGGGCGCGCTGCTGCCCGCCGCCTATGTGGGTCTGGACCGTTACGAGGCGCGCAAGCTGATCGTCGCCGATCTGGACGCGCTCGGCCTGCTCGCGGCGGTGAAGGAGCATCGGCTTCAGCAGCCGCGCGGCGATCGCTCGGGCGCAGTCATCGAGCCCTATCTGACCGATCAGNNCATCCAGGACTGGTGCATCAGCCGCCAGATCTGGTGGGGGCACCGGATCCCGGCCTGGTACGACGTGGAAGGCAACGTCTATGTCGGCCGCTCGGAGGACGCGGTCCGCGAGCGCCACGACTTCGGCCCCGAGGTTGTCCTGCTCCAGGACCCGGACGTGCTCGACACCTGGTTCAGCTCAGCACTCTGGCCCTTCAGCACGCTCGGCTGGCCCGAGCAGACCGATCGTCTGAACGCCTTCTATCCGACCTCGGTGCTGGTCACCGGATTCGACATCATCTTCTTCTGGGTCGC
>NZ_DIUM01000001.1:7513-12064 GCF_002423035.1 Thiocapsa sp. UBA6158 | reverse complement strand
TGAGGAACGACGCTAATCACCAAATATATTATTAAGGGCTGGCGGCTCCGCGCCGCTTATCGCTCGCCCGCCAGCCGGCGCTCGATCGCCCGTCGCGATGCACGGATGTGCCGCCGCATCAGCCATTCGGCCAGCTCGCCGTCGCGCTCGGCGATGGCGTCGGCCACCAGCTCGTGTTCTTTGAGCGCATCCGCGGCCCGATCGCTCTTCATCCCGAACTGGCAGCGGTACATGCGCGCCAGGTGGTAGAGGTCGTTGCAGAGGATGTCGATGAGGCGCCGGTTGCCGCTGCCCTGGACGATGCGGAAGTGGAAGTCGAGATCGCCTTCCTTCTGGAAATAGGTCTGCCAGTCGGCGCGCGCGACCTCGCGCCTGTGTTGCTCCAAGAGGCCCTTTAAGTCTGCGATGGCCGCATCGGACATGCGTTGCGCGGCGATCCGCGCGGCCATGCCCTCGAGTGCCTCGCGGATCACATAGATCTCGAGAAGCTCATCGTTCGACAGGGTGATGACCCGAGCGCCCAGATTCGGGCGGCGTTCCACGAGATTGGTGGATTCGAGCCGGCGCATGGCCTCGCGCAGCGGGCCACGGCTGATGCCGTAGCGGGCCGCGAGTGCCGGCTCGCTGAGCTTGCTTCCGGCGGGGATCTCGCCCTCGACAATCGCCTGGCGCACCTGACCGAAGACGCGATCGGCGATCGTCGAGGTCTCCTCGTCCAGGGATTCGGCTGTGGCGGATGCCATAGTTGTCGACACTTATTCCGGTAATGGTCTTAATTTAGACCATTGGCCCGAAGTGTCAAGTCCAAGTGTCGACAGAGTTGCGTCCAAGGTTGAGCGGTGAGCCCCGACCCGGGCGATTTGGCGAGCGCTCGGATCAGCCGTGCTGCGCGTAGCCGATCTTCCCCAAGGCCGTCTCGATCTCTTCCAGGATGGCGGGGTCGTCGATCGTGGCCGGCATGCGGTAATCCTTGCCGTCGGCGATCGACTTCATGGTGCCGCGCAGGATCTTGCCCGAGCGGGTTTTGGGTAGGCGCTGTACGACGACCACGGTCTTGAAGGCGGCGACGGGTCCGATCTGATCGCGAACCAGGTTCACCAGCTCTTTGATGATTGCTGCATCGTCGCGCGAGACGCCCGATTTCAGCACCACCAGGCCCAGCGGCAGCTCGCCCTTGAGCTGGTCGTGCGCACCGATCACGGCGCATTCGGCCACATCCGGATGGGATGCCAGTACCCCCTCCATGGCGCCGGTGGAGAGTCGGTGACCAGCGACATTGATGATGTCGTCGATACGGCTCATGACGAAGAGGTAGCCGTCCTCGTCGAGATAGCCCGCATCACCGGTCAGGTAGTAGCCGGGTTGGGCCGAGAGATACGACTGAATGAAGCGCGCGTCGTTGCCCCAGAGAGTCGGCAAGCAGCCGGGCGGCAGCGGTAATTTGATCATGATGCGCCCGATGTCGCCGGGTGCGACCGAGACGCCCTCGTCGTCGAGGACCTGAATGTCGTAACCGGGTACGGCGCGGGTCGGCGAGCCAGGTTTGACCCGGAGTTGCTCGAGGCCGAGACAGTTCGCGGCGATCGCCCAGCCGGTCTCGGTCTGCCACCAATGGTCGATGACCGGGATGCCCAGGATCGTCTGCGCCCAGCCGAGCGTATCCGGGTCACAGCGCTCGCCCGCGAGAAAAAGCGCGCGCAAGCTGCCCAGATCGTAGCGTCCGAGATGCTCCGCGTTCGGATCGTCGCGTTTGATGGCGCGGAAGGCAGTGGGCGCGGTAAAGAGCACGGAGACCTTGTGCTCGGAGATCACGCGCCAGAAAGCCCCGGCGTCGGGCGTGCCGACCGGTTTGCCCTCGTAGACGATCGTGGTGCAGCCCGCCAGCAAAGGTGCATAAACGATGTAGGAGTGCCCGACCACCCAGCCCACGTCGGAGGCGGCCCAGAAGACCTCTCCGGGCTTGACGTTGTAGATGTTCTCCATGCTCCAGGCCATGGCGACCGCGTGTCCGCCGTTGTCGCGCACCACGCCCTTGGGCTGGCCGGTGGTGCCGGAGGTGTAGAGGATGTAGAGGGGGTCGGTCGCGGCGACCGAGACACAGGCGGCCGGCTCGGCGGCGGCGAGTGCCTCGGTCCAGCCGAGGTCACGTCCCGCGATCAGGGTGCCGGGCTCCTGCTCGCGCTGCAGGATGATGCAGTGCTCGGGCTTGTGCTCGGCCAGATTGATGGCCGAGTCAAGCAGCGGCTTGTAGTGGACAACCCGGTTCGGCTCGATGCCGCAGGATCCGGCGACCATCGCCTTGGGTTTGGCGTCGTCGATCCGGGTGGCCAGCTCGCGCGCGGAGAAACCGCCGAACACCACCGAGTGGATGGCGCCGATCCGGGCGCAGCCGAGCATGGCGACGGCGGCTTCCGGCACCATCGGCATATAGACGATGACCCGATCGCCCTTGGCCACGCCGAGTGCCAGCAAGGCCCCGGCGAAGCGCGCGACCTGATCCTGCAGCTCCGCATAGGTGATCACCGTCTTGGAGCCGGTGACGGGGCTGTCGTGAATGATGGCGGGTTGGTCGCCCCGACCGGCGGTGACATGCCGATCCACGGCGTTGTAACAGGTGTTCAGCATCCCGCCCGCGAACCAGCGATGGAAGGGCGCATTGGAGCTGTCCAGGATCTTGTCCCACGGCCGATCCCAGTCGATAAGCTCTGCGGCCTCGGCCCAGAATGACTCCGGATCCTTCATCGAGCGCTCGTAGACGGCTTGATAACCCATGGTGACTTCCTCGGTGGTTAAACCGCGCCCAGCGCGGTATGCGATGTTTTTCGATGGGATCGGACCCGCCAAACTTGACAACCGCTGGAGTCGGCGCGGTTTAAGATATTAAAAAACAGATTATTTTAAAGCGCGTCTCGGCTATTGGCTGTAGATGCAGCAAACGTCGAACTTACTCGAACATGAGCATCTCGCTCTGAACGCGGTTTAAGATCGGAAGGCTTCTGCGTATTTGCTGCGATGCAACACTAGTGCGGCTGAACAAAATTTGCAATCCGCGCTCGGGCTTTGTCCCCGCCGCGCTTGGGGCGCGCGGTGGGGACAAAGCCCGAGGATATTGATGGTATGTGGAGAGGGGATGGCGAGTGATTCACTTCGGATCGGGGCCAGGCAGCCAAGTGGGGTGCTCGCATGGGCGACGGGCGGAAGCTTCGCCGTCGGGATCCTGA
Source organism: Thiocapsa sp. UBA6158 (assembly GCF_002423035.1). Lineage (GTDB taxonomy): Bacteria > Pseudomonadota > Gammaproteobacteria > Chromatiales > Chromatiaceae > Thiocapsa. The sequence continues at coordinate 8,843 of NZ_DIUM01000001.1, read as the reverse complement.
CATGAGTTTCTCGGATATGCTTGAAGGATGGTCTAAAAGTGGGGGATGCCTGAACCGAGAGCCCCGCGGGGTGTCGAGTGCTTGCCTAACTCGCTTTCGGCGGAGGCGCTGTTTACACGCTTTATGGGTGCGCTCGGCGCAGAGGAGCACAGCTCGAAGGTAAGCGCACAGGTGATTTAATCTATCGGAGGCGGTAGCAGTAGGGGGTCGTCCCTACCGTCCTGGCCTGCGACTGGTGGCCCACGTCCCGAGATCGCCGCAAACCATGACACCCTACAGCCTAGCCTGTCGGCTCTAAGGATTCAATTAACAGGAGGTGTCCGAGTCGTCCTCTCGCCATCAGCACAATGAGCGGACCGTTCGTAAGATGCGCGAAAAATTCCCTTCTTCTCGTTTTCTAAACCGCGCTGACTCCGGCGCTGGTGGGTCGCACCAGCGCCGAGCCGAGTCACGAACTGCGCATGTCGCGCCGTGCGCAGTTTAGTCGGCGATGAGTGCAAAACTCTCTTCTGCCGCATTGAGCGTCGCCTGGATCTCGGCCTCGCCATGCGCCGTCGAGACGAAACCGGCCTCGAAGGCCGAAGGCGCCAAGTAGACCCCACGCTCCAACATGGCATGGAAAAAGGTCTTGAACTGGTCCTGATTGCAAGTCGTCGCCTGCGCGTAATTGGTCACCTTCTCGGCGGTGAAGAAGAGCCCGAACATGCCGCCGGCCTGGTTGGTGCTGAAGGGGATCCCGGCAGCATCGGCGCGTGCCTGCAGACCGGCGAGGAGCTGTGCCGTGGTGGCGCTCAGGCGCTCGTAGAAACCGGGCTCGCCGAGCAGTTCCAGCGTCTTGAGGCCCGCCGCCATCGCGATCGGGTTGCCCGAGAGTGTGCCGGCTTGATAGACCGGGCCGAGCGGGGAGATGCAGGACATGATCTCGCGCTTGCCGCCGAAGGCGCCGACCGGCATGCCGCCGCCGATGACCTTGCCGAGCGCGGTCAGATCCGGGGTGACGCCGAACAGTTCCTGCGCACCGCCGCGCGAGACGCGAAAGCCCGTCATCACCTCGTCGAAGATGAGCACGGCGCCGTATTGGTCGCAGATCTCGCGCAGACCTTCGAGGAATCCCGGCACGGGCGGGATGCAGTTCATGTTGCCGGCAACCGGCTCGACGATGATGCAGGCGATCTCGTNNTCTCGTTGCCGATCTCGGCGAAGGTCGCGCGCACCTGCTCCAGGTCGTTGTAGGCCAGTGTGATGGTCAGCTCGGCCAGGGCCGCGGGCACGCCGGGTGAGCTCGGCTCGCCAAGTGTCAGTGCACCGGAGCCGGCCTTCACCAGCAGCG
>NZ_DIUM01000001.1:0-7475 GCF_002423035.1 Thiocapsa sp. UBA6158 | reverse complement strand
GCCTCGGTGCCGGAGCTGACCATGCGGACCATGTCCATGCTCGGGACCAGCTCGCAGACGCGGTCGGCCATGGTCGTTTCCAGCTCGGTCGGGGCGCCGAAGGAGAGGCCCTTCTGGATGCGCTCCTGCACGGCCGCGATGACCTGCGGATGGGCATGCCCGAGGATCATGGGCCCCCAGGAGCCGACATAGTCGACATAGCGCTTGCCGTCGGCGTCGATCGCGTAGGCCCCGGAGGCGCTGTCGAAGAAGACCGGATCGCCGCCCACGCCGCGAAACGCGCGCACCGGCGAATTCACGCCGCCGGGGATATGGCGTTGCGCGGCTTGGAAGAGATCATGGGATCGGCTCATCGGGGGTCTCCGTCGACAAAGAGTGAGGCATAGGCGCGCGCCGCGGCGGCGAGGTCCGGCTGCGCAAAGACACCGGTCACGACCGCCAGCATCCGGGCGCCCGCCGCGATCAATAGCCCGCCATTTTGTGGCGTGATCCCGCCGATCGCAACCGCGGGAATTCGAAGGCTGTCGCGTGCGGTGCTCAGAAGCTTCACGGAGGCGCGCACCGCATGCGGTTTGGTGGCCGAGGGGAAGAAGCTCCCGAAGGCGACATAGCTGGCCCCGGCCTGTTCGGCGGCCTTGGCGAGGGCGAGGTTGTCGTAGCAGGAAACGCCGATGATGGCGTCGTCTCCCAGGTGTCGCCGGGCCGCGATCGGGTCGCCATCGTCTCGTCCGAGGTGCACCCCGTCGGCGCCGATTTCCCCGGCGAGTGCCACATCGTCGTTGACGATGAAGGGCACCCCGGCAAGACGGCACACGCTCCGGACTGCGGTGGCCTGCTCGTGTCGAAGCCGTCGATCCGGTCCCTTGTGGCGATATTGGACGAGCCTGGCACCGCCCGAGATGGCCTGTGCGACCCGCTCGGCGAGGATGCAGGGGGCGTCTGTAGTATCCGGGGTAATTAAATAGAGTCCGTCGAGGTGTGTCATCGGTCGAGTACGTAAAGGCGATTGGGTGTCAGTTGACAGCGGCCGGTCCGCAGCGCCCGATCGAGGCTCTCCCAGGTGTAGGCTTGGGCTTCTGCGACGGCCTCCGGCATCGCCGCCCCGAGCGCGAGACGGGCGGCGATCGCGCTCGCCAGCGTGCAGCCCGAGCCGTGATACTCCCCGGCCAAGCGCGGCCAGTCCAGGCGTTGTTGAAGTCCCTCGGCGTTGAACAGCCAATTGGTGACGTCGGTCGTGTCGTCGTGCGTGCCCGTGATCAGGACCCATGATGCGCCGAGCGCGAGCAGGCGCGACGCGCAATCGGATGGGCCGATGGCGCCGGTCAAGGTTTGCGCCTCCGGCAGATTCGGCGTGACGAGCGTGCTGCGGCGGATCAGGCTCACCCGTAATCGATCCAGCATGGCGGCGTCCGCGACTCGCTGCCCGGCGCCGCTGGCGAGGACGGGGTCGAGGACCATCGGAAGGCCGGGGTTTTCGTCGATCAGCGTGCCGAGGAGGTCGATCAGCGGGACGCTGCCGATCATGCCGATCTTGAGTGCGCCGGGGATGCAGTCGCGCAATAGGGCGCGACACTGCCCCTCGACATGCTCGGGGGCTTGCGGATAGACGCGCGAAAGCCCGCAGGTGTTTTGCTCGGTCAGCGCGCTGATGACGGTGACCGGAAAGGCGCCCGCGGCCCGCACGGCCTCGGCATCGGCGAGGATGCCGGCCCCTCCGCTCGGGTCGTGTCCGCCGACGCAGAGGACGACGGGTCGATCGTTGATCGTGCTCATGGGATTCAGTCTCGTCTGTGCAGCCGACGTATGGGGCCGGATCGCCCGCGCTCGAACCCGCCGCGGAGCGTGTTCCGCCGAGGTCCGGAGACGATTCGCCCGAGCTTCGTTGAAATCCGAGTCGACCCGCCCGACCATTGGGGCGATTAAACCCCGATGCGCTCATGGATGTCGATCCCGACAAACCCCGCGCGCCGGGGGCCGGAACTGCGACGGAGCAATTCGATGAAGACCTATATGTGTGTGATCTGCGGTTTGATCTACGATGAGGCCGAGGGTTGGCCCGACGACGATATCCCGCCCGGGACGCGTTGGGAGGACGTTCCGCTCAACTGGAAGTGTCCCGAGTGCGGCGCAGGTAAAGATGACTTCGAAATGGTCGAGGTCTGATAGACCGCGACCCTGGAGACCCTGCGACGCCGAGCGGCGGATCGACGGACGTGTGTGAACCGCGTCACGGACTCGGTAGAGACCGCGCATCGCGGATTTTCTCGTCTACACTCCTTGACATGGATGCGATCGCGGAACGACAGGCGAGCGGACTCGAGGGCCTTGAGGTTGCCGGGCTCGCTAGGCGGTATTGTGATCTCATCGAGGCGTCGACGGGCGGGCATCCTCGGCAATGGCTGCGGGATGTTGCGAGCCTGCTGCCGCGTCTGCAGGCAGCCATCTCATCGGTGTCGGCCCCGGTCTCGGGCGTTGTTCCGACGAGCGTGGTGGATCTCGATGCGCGCTTCGAGCTGTTCTGGCGCCTGCATGATCTGCTCGCCGATCGCGACGGCTACTGGCTGGAGTTCGATCGGGCCAGCGAGGGCGCCGACGGGATGACCGGGAGCTTGGCGGACGATCTGACCGATATCTATTGCGAGCTGAAATCCGGACTCGGGCTCTATGCTCGTCACCCCGAGTACGCGTTGCGCGGTTGGGCCTACGGGTTCGATCGTCACTGGGGCCGACATCTCGTCGATGCCGAGCGCCACCTCACCCTACTCGCGGCTCAGGGTCGGCTTGAGCTTTGACCCTTGAACTTGCGGTAGTATAATAGTCAAGTTTTCTGCTAGCCTTATATGCTGTTTCGATTTGTCAAGAGGTCGAGTTCTATGTCTGCGGTGTTGAATGAAATGGAGCTGACGCTGACCGCGCCGGCTCAGGCGAAGATGGCCGATCTGTTCGAGCAAGTCGACGACAGCGTACAAGGCGTGCGTGTGTTTGCGACGTCCGGCGGCTGCAGCGGTATCAGCTTCGGGATGACCTTCACCGACGCCATCAACGACGACGACGGCGTGCTGGCCTGCGACGGCTTCAAGGTCGTGGTCGACGACGGTACGCTTCCCTATCTGCGCGGTGTGGAGATCGACTTCGTCGATCAAGGCGACGGCAATGCGACCTTCGTCTTCAACAACCTTCCGCAGGTCGGCGGTGGCGGAGGCTGCGGGTCTTGCGGATCCTCGTCGGCTTCGGGCGGCGGTTGTTCCTGATCCCGCTCGCTCGGCGTCGCCTCGAAACGAGAAGCGGCTTATGCCGCTTTTTCAGTTGGGGCGATAGAGGATCGCATTCTGCTTTTCGCACGTTCGGAGTCGGGTCGGTATGGTGAGGGTCGGAATCGTCGGCGGCACGGGTTATACGGGTGCGGAACTCTTGCGGATCCTGGCGCGGCATCCGGCCGCGGCGGTTGTGGTCATCACCTCCCGCACCGAGGCAGGGGTTCCGGTGGCCGAGATGTTTCCGCATCTGCGGGGACGGCTGGATCTTGAGTTCACGTCGCCCGACGAGGGTGCGCTGGCTGAATGCGACCTCGTCTATTTCGCCACGCCCAACGGAACGGCCATGAAGGCGGTGCCGGACCTGCTCTCGCGCGGCGTGCGCGTCATCGATCTGGCTGCCGACTTTCGGCTGAAAGATCCCGCACTTTGGGAAACCTGGTACGGCATGCCTCATGCCTGTCCGGAGCTTCTTGCCGAGGCGGTCTACGGGTTGCCGGAGCTCAATCGCGATGCCGTGCGCGGCGCGCGACTGGTGGCGAATCCGGGTTGCTATCCGACTGCAGTGACGCTCGGGTTCGTTCCTCTGCTCGCCGCCGGAGTCATCGATCCGAGCTGGCTGATTGCGGATGCGAAGTCCGGCGTCAGCGGTGCCGGGCGCAAGTCGTCGACGGGTCTGTTGATGGCCGAGGTCGGCGAAAGCTTCAAGGCCTACTCGGTCGGTGGACACCGGCATGCGCCCGAGATCGCTCAGAACCTCGAGCGCTTCTCCGGTTCCGCCTTGAATCTGACCTTCGTTCCCCATCTGGTCCCGATGATCCGCGGGATCGAGGCCACGCTCTATGCGCGCTTGACCCGATCCGATGTCGATCTCGACGACCTCTTTTCCACCTATTACGCGGGCGAGCCTTTTGTCGATCCGATGCCGGGAGGAGCGCATCCGGATACCCGCTCGGTGCGCGGTGCAAACCTCTGCCGGATGGCAGCGACACGCCAAGGTGACTCAGGTGTCGTCGTTGTCCAGTCCGTGATCGACAACCTGGTGAAGGGCGCGGCAGGGCAGGCGGTTCAGAACATGAATCTGATGTTCGGCATCGAAGAGTCTTCCGGGCTGGATGCATTGGCTTTGCTGCCCTGAGGGTCGGGTCCGTTTGACACCGATGGAGCCGGGTATGTCGATGCCCAACCGCCCCATGTCGCGGATCGTCGGTCCGGATGCGTACGAATCCCATGCCTGATTCATTGCGACGCCTCTCCTACCGGCTGCTGGCGGGTGGTTTCTATGCCGTTCTCTTGGCCGCGGCGCTTTGGACGGGGTTCGAGTTCGGCCAGAAGCGCGTGACGTCGCTCCTGGAACCGCAGCTGGCTGCGCTCGATACGGAGCGGCTGGAGCTGGTGGCGGTGCGCGACGCATTGCGCAGCGACCTAGCCGAGGCTGTGCGCGAACAGGTCATTGCCGAGCGCAGTCGTCAAATCGATCGGGAGACGGCGCGTGCCCTGACCCAACAGCTCAAGGCAGCGCAAGACGCACGCTTGGACTTGAGTCGGGAGCTTTTGTATCTAAAGCGACTGGTCCAAGAAGGCGACCGAGGTGCAATCCGGGTTCATGATGTGCGCCTCGTCTCCGACGGGCGCCCCAAGGCGTTCCGCTATGCCTTCGCGCTGACCCAAGTCGTGCCGGGATTTGCTGAAACCAGAGGCCACATTCGGTTTGAGATCGAAGGGCGGAATCCTAGCGGTGCGGTGACATTGTCGCTCGCGGATCTCCCTAGCGCGGAGCCGCGAGCCCTACCGATCGCGCTGGAGTATCTTCAAAGTTTGTCTGGGGCCTTCGAGCTCCCCGGCGATTTCGAGCCGACCGGTCTTCTGATCGGGGTCGAACCTTCGGACGATCGCTTGATACCGACGTCGGAATCCTTCCCTTGGGCGCCGACGACAGAGGCCCCGTCTCCGAGCGGGTCGCTCGAGGAGGCGGCGTCTCGAGATTCTTGATGCGGCTTGATCCAAACCGCCGAATCCAGAGGTCCCACCCATGGCCTGGCTCGCCGACCGGCCCTGTGCGCTTGAAAAAACCAACGAAGAGCATAGGATAAAGAGCCAGAACTCATCAACTCGAGAGCCGACCTGTTATGACGACCGAAATTGCCGCTGATGTCCCGCTGGTTTTCACCACCTCCGCAGCATCCAAGGTGGCCCAATTGATCTCCGAGGAGGGCAACCCCTCGCTGATGCTACGGGTTTACATCCAGGGTGGGGGATGCTCGGGCTTCCAATACGGCTTTACGTTCGATGAGGAGGTTCAGGACGGCGACACCGAGGTTGTCACGGACGGCGTCACCTTGCTGGTTGACCCCATGAGCCTCCAGTACCTGACGGGCTCCGAGATCGATTACACCGAAGGTCTGCAGGGCGCTCAATTCGTGATCCGCAATCCCAACGCGACCACGACCTGCGGTTGCGGCTCGTCCTTCTCGACCTAATCCTGTCCCGGTCGCGTCGACGGCTCGGCCGTCGATGTTGTTTCTGCCGGTGCCTTCGGTGGGATCGCCAAGGGAACGACGCGCGGGTTGCGCGGCTCGACGGGGGTTCCTGCGGCGGTCGGTTTTTGAGAGAACCACTGTAAAGCGGTGTAGCCCAAGAGCCCGAGCGCGACCACGGCCAGGAGGACTGCGACGATGCGAAGCATCTTGCTGCGCGCCTTGCGTCGCGGCCATTCCGTTTGTCGAAATTTGTAGTCTCGCATCATTGAGTCGAAGACAATGCTCGGAAAAGTCCAAGTTTTCCAGGTACCTAGTAGTGTAGTCCCAAACGCGGTCAACCGACAAGTCACGACCGCGCGGAGGTACATCGGAAACCTCGACGGCTTGTCGGCCCCTTTTCTCCGTCGTAACCTGCTCGGCTTCTTCAGCTGAACCCCTAAAGGGCTGGACGACCGAATATCATGGAGCAACTCGAACGTTCGCTCGCGCTGATCAAGCGCGGGACCGACGAAATCCTTCTCGAAGACGCGCTGCGGCGCAAGCTCGCACTGGGCCGTCCCTTGCGGATCAAGGCGGGTTTCGATCCGACCGCCCCGGATCTGCATCTCGGGCATACCGTCCTGCTCAACAAGCTGCGTCAGCTCCAAGATCTCGGGCATGAGATCCTCTTCCTGATCGGCGACTTTACGGGGCTGATCGGTGATCCGACGGGCAAGAGCGCGACCCGCAAGCCGCTCTCACCCGAGCAGATTCAGGAAAATGCCAAGACCTACCAGGATCAGGTCTTCCGGATCCTCGATCCCGAGCGAACGCGTGTCGTCTTCAATTCGCAGTGGCTCGAGCCGCTCGGCGCTGCCGGCCTCGTGCAGCTGGCGGCCAGGCATACAGTCGCGCGGATGCTCGAACGCGACGATTTCGCGAAACGCTACAAGGCCGGGCAGCCGATCGCGATCCACGAGTTTCTGTATCCACTGATCCAGGGCTACGACTCCGTCGCGTTGCAGGCGGACGTCGAGCTGGGCGGGACCGATCAGAAGTTCAACCTCTTGGTCGGGCGCCAGCTTCAAGAGGCATACGGACAGGAGCCGCAGGTCGTCATCACCTTGCCGATCCTGGAGGGGCTGGACGGCGTCCAGAAGATGTCGAAGTCTCTGGGCAACTACATCGGCATCACGGACCCTCCCGAGGAGATGTTCGGCAAGATCATGTCGGTGTCCGATGAGCTCATGTGGCGCTATTTCGAGCTGCTCAGTACGCGCGACCTCGCCGAGATTCAGGCATGGCGGGACGCTGCGGGCGAGGGCGCGAATCCGCGCGACATCAAGTTCGAGCTCGGCCTCGAGCTCGTCGCACGATTCCATGACGCCGCGAAGGCGCGAGCTGCGCTCGAAGGCTTCGTGGCCCGCTTCCAGCGCGGTGCGCTGCCCGAGGAGATCCCGGAGCGAGTTCTGCCTGCCGGAGAGGGCGGCGTGCTGCCGATCGCCAATCTATTGAAGGATGCGGGCCTCGTCGGCAGCACCTCCGAGGCGATCCGCTTGATCGGCCAAGGGGCGGTGCGCGTCGACGGCGAGCGGGTCGAGGACGCACGACTGTCCTGCGCGGCGGGCAGCCAGCATATCTACCAGGTCGGCAAGCGCCGCATTGCGCGGATCCGACTGACCGCGGGTTGATGGGCAACGGGTCGTCGAGGATGCGACGCGTCGAACAAGTCGAAAGGGTCTTGACAGTCGATCCGATTCGG
>NZ_DIUM01000066.1 GCF_002423035.1 Thiocapsa sp. UBA6158 | reverse complement strand
TGGACCAACCGATGATCAAGGCCATCACGACATCGCCGTCGCCGAAATAGACCCACTGGTAGGGCATCACGCGCGGTTTCTTCACATGCAGATAGACCAGCTCGATGCCGCGATACCTGAGCTTGAAGTCCTCCCCGAGCATCCGCCCGAGCAGGGTGGCCGGCAGGGTGCTGAAGACACGGTCGCACTCGAAACGGTGCGACTCGCCGTGTCGACGATACTGGATCGCGGTCACCCGGTTCTCGGTGCGTTCGAGGCCGGTCACCTTGGATTCGAGCATCACCTCACCATGGATGTGTCTATGCATGGCGTCGGCAATCTGTCCGTAACCGCCATCGGCCGGGTAGTGAAAGGTACTGAAGAAGGTCTTGGAGCTGCGCCGGATGGTGTCGAGAAGTCCGGATGAGCGCAGCTTCTCCCGCCCCCAGGTGACCGAGAGCTCGCTGGGCGGAACACCGAACATCTTTTTCGTATAGGGTTCGAAAAAGAAGTCGTAAAGCCCTCTCCCATAGCGATTTAGGGCCAGCGCCTCGAAGGAGTCTTCCGAGAGCTTCGGACGCGCGAGAAAGCCCATGATCAAGCTGGCTGCGGTTTTTGGATCGAATTTCAGGACCAGCTCGATCGGATTGATCGGATCCGCGATCACCTTGTCCTTCATCAGGATGCGGCTGTTGCGGCGATGCTCGCGCAACGGCACCAGGGACTCGATCATCTCGACGAGCGCCTGATCTTGCGTATAGAGCCGATGGGGCGCGATATCGCAGGGCACGCCGTGCCAGTGGAAGGTGCGCGCCAGTCCACCGATCCGATCGGTGGATTCGAACAGCGTGACCCGCTTGCCCATCCGCGAGAGCAGCCAACCCAGGCTCAGTCCGGAGATCCCGGCGCCGAGGATGGCAATCCGTTCCTCACCACTTCCTTCACTAGCCATAACTTACCTGAGATTTTTCTTGTAAGAGGGATAGACGGCGTTGCGCGCCTTTGAAAAGTTGGCGAACTCCATCGTGACACTCGCCAGCTCGACGCCCGAAAAATCGGTGTTGGTGACGTCGGCGCGGCGCAGGATCGCACCCCCGAGCACGGCGTTGGTCAGGTCGACATCCGTGAGGTTGGCATTGCGAAAATTGGTCTCTTGGGCCGACACGCTGCGCAGCTTGGATCCGCGCAGATCGGCGCCCTCGAAGTTGGCCAGGTTGATGACCGTAAACCCGCCTGGAAGGGCGCTGCTTAGGTCGGCCTCGTGCATGCTGGCGCCCGCCAGATTCGCATCGTTGAGGTGACAATCGCGCAGATCCGCACCGCACAGATTGGTCTCGCGCAGATTGGCGCGGATAAAGAGCGCCTTGGTTGCGACCACGTGACACAGATCGCTGCCCTGAAAGTCGGTGCCGCGCATGTCCGCATGCCCCAGGTTGGCACCTCGCAGGTTGGCCCTTCTGACATCGGCATGACGCAGATCGGCGCGCTCGAGCGTCGCCTGCTCGAGGTTCGCGCCGTTGAGTGTCGCCGCACGCGACGGTCGCTCCGCGCCCAGATGGGCCTGCGTGAGATCGGCGTTGCTGAGGTCGGCGTCGGTCAGATCGGTCGCGATCAGGACGGCATCGACCAGCCGTGCGCCGCTCAGCAAGGCGCCGACCAGATCGCTCGACTCCAGGTTGGCGCCCGAGAGGTCCGCGCCGCGCAGATCCGCGCCGTTCAAGTGCATGTCTCGCAGATCCGCACCCGCAAGGGTGTCCGCGTCGATCGTTTCGAGGACCTGTCCAGTCTCGCGATGTTTGATCTCGACCATCTCGTTTATCCTCCGCCGTCGTTGTTGTGTTTTCGGGTGGCCGACTCGTCGCAGCCGACCCTGTAAATCTACCAGAAGCAGCCGAATCCAGGGATGACCTTATCCGGCTGCGCAGCGATGGCTCGGCATCGATCGACAGTGTCGGACCTGATGGATACCATCGGCGGGCCTTTCCGCGAATGCCGCTCGGCAGGCCGACGATCGCCTCGCCCACGACAACGACACCACCACCAGGAGCCACAATGAAGATCGAGACGCTCGCGATTCACGCCGGTTTTGCCCCGGATCCGACCACCAAGGCGGTCGCCACCCCCATCTATCAGACCACCAGCTACGCCTTCGACGATACCCAGCACGGCGCCGATCTCTTCGATTTAAAGGTCGCCGGAAACATCTACACCCGCATCATGAATCCGACCAGCGACGTGCTGGAGCAACGTGTGGCTGCGATGGAAGGCGGGGTCGGGGGCTTGGCGCTCGCCTCGGGTATGGCCGCGGTGACCGCCTCCATCTTCACCATCGCTCAGGCAGGGGACAACATCGTCGCGGTCTCGACCCTGTACGGCGGGAGCTACAATCTCTTCGCCCACACCTTGCCCCGACTCGGGATCCAGGTGCGTTTCGCCGCGCCCAACGACATCGAGGGCATGGCCGCACAGATTGACGATAAGACCAAGGCGGTCTTCTGCGAGTCCATCGGCAACCCCGCCGGCAACGTCGCGGATCTGCGCGCGATCTCGGACATGGCACATGCCCACGGCGTGCCCGTCATCGTCGACAATACCGTACCCAGCCCCTACCTGTGCCGCCCATTCGAGCACGGTTGCGACATCGTCGTCCATGCCGCGACGAAATACATGGGCGGACACGGGACCACGATCGGCGGCGTCCTGGTCGACTCGGGCAAATTCCCCTGGGCCGAGCACGCAAGCCGCTTCCCGATGCTCAACGAGCCGGACATCTCCTATCACGGCGTGGTCTACACCGAGACGCTCGGCGCGGCGGCCTACATCGCCCGCGCCCGCGTCGTGCCCCTGCGCAACATGGGCGCGGCCATCTCGCCCTTTAACAGTTTCTTGATCCTCCAAGGCATCGAGACACTGCATGTGCGCATGGATCGGCACTGCGAGAACGCGATCGCTGTGGCCGAGTACCTCAAGGCGAAACCCCAAGTCGAATGGGTCCGCTATGCCGGACTGCCCGACAGCCCGGATTATCCGCTGGTGCAGAAGTATATGGACGGCGCCAAGGCCAGCTCCATCCTGTCGTTCGGCATCAAGGGCGGGCGCGCGGCCGGTGCCCGGTTCATCGATGCGCTCAAGCTGACGGTGCGTCTGGTCAACATCGGCGATGCCAAGACGCTTGCCTGTCATCCGGCCACGACGACCCACCGACAGCTCTCGCCCGAGGAGCTGGCGTGCGCCGGCGTCTCCGAGGACCTGATCCGCCTCTCGATCGGCATCGAGCATATCGACGACATCATCGCCGATCTGGAACAGGCGTTGGCGGCGGCAGAGTAGGCTATCAGATCCGCCAGCGCGCTGTGGGTCGGACTTCAGTCCGACCCGGCGTCTCTCTATCCTGCGGTGCCTTTGTCGGGCTTCAGCCCGACACACGGCGGTTCTGCGGTTTCCGGAAATCGCCTATACCCGCCTAAACCCGATTGGTCGAAATTCGCCTCGGAGCAAGACTGGTATGACGCGCATCGCGACTTGGTTCCCGCTCTGGGCCGTCCTGGGCGCGAGCGTTGCTTATCTGTTCCCGGAGTGGCTCGTCGGGCTCAAGCCGGCGGTCCTGCCCTTGCTCGGTCTGGTGATGTTCGGGATGGGCGTCACCCTGACCCTGAGCCAGTTCGCGGCCGTCCTGCGCCGGCCCGGTCTCCTCGGACTCGGGATGGCGCTCCAGTTCGGCGTGATGCCGCTCGCGGCCTGGTCGATCGGTATGGCGATGGGTTTTCCGCCCGAGCTTCTGGCGGGCCTGATCCTGGTCGGGACGGCCCCGGGCGGAACCGCCTCGAACCTTGTCTGCTATCTCGCGAAGGGCGATGTCGCACTCTCCATCACGCTCACGACCGCCTCGACGCTCGCCGCCGTGCTGCTGACGCCGGCCTTGACCTGGCTCTATCTCGGCGAGAGCGTCCCTGTTCCCGCCCTGGAGATGTTGATCTCCATCGCCCAGGTCGTCTTGGCGCCGCTCGCCTTGGGTCTTCTGGTCAACCGCTGGCTCGGCTCGCGGATCGGACCCGTCAAGGCGGTCTTCCCGCTCGTCTCGGTCGCCGCCATCGTCCTCATCATCGCCATCATCGTCGCCCTGAACGCCGGCAAACTCGCGCATGTCGGCCTTGCAGTGGTGATCGCGGTCGCGCTGCACAACGGGATCGGACTCGCCGCCGGCTACTGGCTCGCGCGTCTGCTCGGTCGGGACGAGGCCACGGCACGCACGCTGGCGATCGAGGTCGGGATGCAGAACTCGGGACTCGCCGTCGCCCTTGCGGTGAAGTTCTTCGGCCCGGCTGCGGCGCTGCCCGGTGCCGTGTTTTCAATCTGGCATAACCTTTCGGGAGCGGCGCTGGCATCCTGGTGGTCGCGTCGACCTGCCTCGAGTCCGCCAGGGACCCGCGTCGAGCTCTGAAGCTGATGTCTGAAATCAGCGTCTCGGATGCTCGAAAGGTTTAAGAAAAATTGCTGATGAATGCTGTGGCTTAGGGATTCGATCTCAATCCTTTCGTCCCTTCGCCCTCGCGAACCGACCGATCTCGTCCCCATCTAATCGGCATGAAAGAACCCGGCGAGGCGCCGGGTCTGTTGAACGTGCGATCCAATGCCGAACGGCGAGGGCGCATCCCAGAATTCCGGAGACGACATGCTGATCAAGAAACCCGCCGATATCCTGCCCTCCGAGATCACGCCGCCGCAGGTGTGGCAGCGCCGCCGTGAGTTTTTGAAGGCGTCTGCATCCGGAATCGGTCTCGCGGCGCTCGGGTTCTCCGGTGCGGGGCCAACTCGGGTGCTTGCGGGGGAAGCGATCCCGAATGTCCGCCCGAGTCCATTCAGCACCGACGAGCCCCCGACCAGCCTCGAAGACATCACCAGCTACAACAATTTCTACGAGCTCGGCACGGACAAGACCGATCCGCAGACCAACGCCAGGTTTCTTAAACCGCGCCCCTGGACGGTCACCGTCGACGGAGAATGTGCCGCGCCCGGCGAGATCGGGATCGAGGACATCCTCGCGTCATTCACGCAGGAGGAACGCATCTATCGGCTGCGCTGTGTCGAGGCTTGGGCCATGGTGGTGCCCTGGGTCGGGTTCCCGCTCGCAGACCTGATCAAACGCTTCGAGCCGACCTCCAAGGCCAAGTATGTTGCTTTCGAGACGCTCTACGATCCGGAGCAAATGCCGGGACAGAAGCGTCGCGTGCTCGACTGGCCCTATCGCGAAGGGCTGCGGATGGACGAGGCGATGCATCCGCTGACGATTCTCTCGACAGGTCTCTACGGCGAGCTGCTGCCGAACCAGAACGGTGCGCCCTTGCGTCTCGTCGTTCCCTGGAAGTACGGATTCAAGAGCATCAAGTCGATCGTGCGGATCAGCTTCACCGAGAAGGAGCCGCCGGCGACCTGGAACCGCATGCAGGCGAACGAGTACGGGTTCTACGCCAACGTCAATCCGGCCGTGGACCATCCGCGCTGGAGTCAGAGGACCCATCGCGTGATCGGCGACGGCTGGCTGGCGAAGAAGCGCGAGACACTGCCGTTCAACGGCTACGCGGATCAGGTGGCCGATCTGTACGCCGGGATGGACCTGAAACGGTTTTACTGAGATGACTCGAAGCGAGATACTTGTGCGCTACGGCAAGCCGCTGGGCTTCCTGCTTTGCCTGGTGCCCCTCGGCTTCTTGATCTCGCGCGGGGCGAGCGGTGCGCTCGGACCCAATCCGGTCGAGGTGATCACGCATTTCACCGGTGATTGGACCCTGCGACTTCTCTTGGTCACGCTCGCGGTGACCCCTTTACGGCGTCTGACCGGGCAAGCCTGGCTGGTACGGTTCCGGCGCATGCTGGGCCTGTTCGCCTTCTTCTATGCGGTCCTGCACTTCACGACCTACCTTTGGCTGGATCGATTCTTCGATTTGGGGACGATCGCCGAGGATGTGCTCAAAAGGCCCTACATCACAGTCGGTTTCGCGGCCTTCGTTTTGATGGTGCCTTTGGCCATCACCTCCACCCAAGACTGGATCCGCCGTCTCGGTCGGCGCTGGAAGAGGCTGCATCGGGCCATCTACGCCATCGGCGTGCTCGGCGTGCTGCACTATCTCTGGCTGGTGAAGGCGGATCTCTTGGAGCCCGCAATCTACGCGATCATCCTCGCGGTCTTGCTAGGCTTGCGCGTACCCTGGGCCGATCTCGCCGCGCGGATCCGGTCGGTGAGGCGTCGGAGTCCCCGGGTCGTTCCCGAGCGCCGATAGGCCTTCTTGCAGACCGATTCCACAGCGGCCATCCTCCGCCAACTCGGTCATGATCTGCTGGAGAAGCAGTACCCGGGTGACGCCGGTCCTGCGGTCGCGACGGGGTCACCCGGTGGTTCATGCCGTGTCGTTCGTACCCGGCCAAAAATGATCGTCCATGATCTCGTCGAAGCGCCATGGATTGAGCGACGGAAACGCCGATTCAGCCAGTCCGGTCTCGTTCGCCGCAAGCAAGACGGCATCGCCGTAAGCGGCCGACAAGATCTCGGGGAGCTTCGCTTTGAGGCTTGGATTGTCCGCCAAGTGGCGGGCGATCTCGCGGCGCTGAATCCTGATGGTGCCGCGCCACGAGTTGCCTCGCAGCATCGGTTGCGCCTGCCATTTGAGCATGTGCATCAACAGGATGGCGAGTCGACTCAGGAGCTCCCTTTTCTCGCTCCGACCCATGCTTTCGATCTCCTCGGCGATGTTCTCGATGTCGGCGGCCGCGAGACGACCGGCACGCAGTAATGCGGCCTGCTCGTTGGCCCAAGCGAAGAAATCTCGATCGTAGAGAGACATCGGGGTCTCCTGCTCTTTGTAATTTGCTTGTGATCCTAGTCGCAGCGGTCGATCACGACAACGACAACGAACCGTCTCGACATATCTGCCGTGCTGCGCTAGGTCGCATCGGTCTCGGGACGCACGACGCCGATGGTCCGATGCTGAACCGGCGAGAGCAGCATGTAGAAGGCCGGCACGACGAAGAGCGTGAAGAGCGTGCCGATGCCCAGTCCGGTGATGATCACCAGCCCGATGTCGAAACGGCTCACGGCGCCCGGACCTGTGGCGATGAGGAGCGGGATCATGGCGACCAGCATGGAGACCGTGGTCATCAGGATTGGCCGCAGCCGGATCGCCGAGGCTTGCTCGACCGCCTCGCGTTTGGAGAGTCCCTCGCGCTCGCGCAACTGGTTGGAGAATTCGACGATCAGGATGCCATTCTTGGCGATCAGACCGATCAGAGTGATGAGTCCGACCTGGGTGTAGATGTTGACGCTCGCAAACCCGAGAAAGAGGAAGGCGAGGGCACCGGCGATGGTGAGCGGCACCGACATGAGGATGACGAAAGGGTCGCGCCAGCTCTCGAACTGGGCGGCCAGCACGAGATAGATGATCAGGAGCGAGAGGAAAAAGGTGACCTCGAGTGCCGCGCCCTCGGTCTTGAACTGGCGCGACTCGCCCTTGTAGTCCCAGCGCACGCCGCGCGGAAAGAGGGCGGACGCCTCCTGCTCCAGATAGGCGAGCGCGGCACCCAAGGGGACGCCGGGCGTCATGACGCCGGAGAGCGTGATGGCGTTGAGCTGCTGGAATTGGACGCGCTTGGAGGGCTCGACCTGGTCACGGATCTCGACCAGGGCCGACAGCGGGATGAGGTCGCCCCCGGCGTTGCGGACGTAAAAATCCTGCAACTCTCCGATATCGTTGCGGAAACGCTGTGACACCTGAGGAATCACCTGATAACTACGGCCTTCGAGGCTGAACCAGTTCACATAGTCTTCATTGAGCATCACCGAGAGGCTGCGTCCGAGATCGGCCATACTGACCCCCAGATCGCCTGCGAGATCGCGATCGACCTCCAGGACGGTGCGGGGCCGCTCGTACTTGATGTCCTTGCTCAGGAACATGAAGTTCCCGCTCGCCATCGCCTTGCCGAGCAACTGGTCGGCGAGTGCGTCGAGCTCGGCGACGGGGCGATCGGAGAGCACGACGAACTCCACCGGAATCCCGTTGCCGGGTGTCGGCAGGCTCGGCCTAGGGAAGACGACCGTCTGCATCCCGGTGATCTCACCGAGCATGCCTTGGAGCTGCGGCTGGATCTCCATCTGGCCACGCTCGCGCTCCGAGTGCGGGAACATCTTGAAGCCGCCGAAGGTCACGCTCTGGTCGCCGCCCATGCCGGCGATAATGAAGCTCTCCTCGTACTCGGGAAAGGACTCGAAGATGGGCAGCATCTCGTCGATGTAGCGCAGGTTCAGATCGACGGTCGCGGTCTGCGGCGTGGTACCCATGAAGAAGAGGATGCTCTGGTCTTCGGTCGGGGCCAGCTCCTTTTTGGTCATGCTGTACATGCCGTAAATGGCGGCCAGGATGACGATGGCGACCAGGAGCGTGACGCCCGGATACTCAAGCCAGCCGTGCAGTAAACGCCGATAACCATTTGAAAGATCTTTGAAGATGTGCTCGACGCGGCGCTCGAACCGGCTCTGATCGCTGCCGGCACGCAGCACGTGCCCGGCGAGCATCGGGGAGAGGGTCAGGGCAACGATGCCCGAGACCACGACGGCCCCGGCAAGGGTGAAGGCGAACTCGGTGAAGAGCGACCCGACCAGCCCGCCCATGAAACCGATGGGCGCGTAGACGGCCACCAGCGTCAGGGTCATGGCGATGATGGGCATGGCCAGCTCGCGCGCCCCGTCGATCGCCGCCTGGGTGCCGCTCTTGCCCATCTCCAGATGGCGGTGGACGTTCTCGACCACGATGATGGCGTCGTCGACCACCAGACCGATCGCCAGAACCATCGCGAGCAATGTCAAGAGGTTGATCGAGAAACCGAAGAGGAGCATGAGGAAACCGGCCCCGACGATCGACAGGGGCACGGCGACGGACGGCACCAAGGCCGCCCGGATCGAGCCGAGCGATAGAAAGATAACCAGCAACACGATCAGCACCGCCTCGGCGAGCGTCTTGAAGACTTCCTTGATGGATTCCTCGATGAACTCGCTGGCGTCGTAGGGCACGAAGGCCTTGAGCCCTTCGGGGAACTGGGTCTCGAGCTCGGGCATCAGGTCCTGCACCCGGGCGGCGACCTCGAGCGGATTGGAGCCCGGTGCGGGCTCGATGCCGATAAAGATGGCCGGGATGCCCTTGTAGAGCGTGGCCGAATCATAGGTCTTGGCACCCATCTCGACCTCGGCGATGTCGTCGAGACGGATTAGGGTGTCGTCCTGGGTGCGCACGACCAAGCGTTGGAAGTCCTCGACGCGGCTGACGTCCGTGGTCGCCGACAGATCGATCTGGACCTGATCCCCGCGCAGCCGCCCGATGCCGGCGAGATAGTTGTTCTCGGCGAGTACGCGGGCGACCTCGTCGCCGCTCACGCCCAGCGAGGCCATGCGTGCGGGGTCGAGCCAGATCCGCATCGCAAAGGTCTGGTCGCCGAAGATCTCGGCCTTGGCAATACCTTCAAGGGCCTGGAGCTGGGGCTGCACGACGCGGATGAGGTAGTCCGTGATCTGCGGGAGCGTCATCTCCTCGCTGTAGAAGGCGAGGTACATGAGCGCCGTGGAGTCGCCGGTGGTGGAGTCGATGACCGGGTTCTGCGCGGCCTCGGGCAGGACGTTCAGGCGGCTGGCGACCTTAGCCTGGATCTCGGCGACGGCCGCGTTGGGGTCATAGTTGAGGCGCATGTTCGCCTCGATGACCGACAGCCCGGCGGTGCTGGTGCCGACCAAATATTCGATCCCGTTGGCCTCGGCGATCGCTTGCTGCAGAGGCGTCGTGATGAAACCCTGGACGAGATCGCTGCTGGCGCCTGGGTAGGCCGTGGTGATGGTCACCACGGTGTTCCGAGTCTCGGGGTACTGGCGGATCTCCAGGTCCATGAAGGCGCGGATGCCGAGGATGAAGATCAGCAGGCTGACGACGGTCGCCAGGACCGGGCGGTGGACGAAGATGTCGGTGAATGTCATGTCCCCGTGTCCTCGGGAAGGCGCTCCGCTTCGCGCTCTGACTCCGTTTCGGGCTTGGTCTCGGGCTCGGATGTACCGACTGCGGGTGTGTCGTTCCGTGCATCGACGATTCGGACCTCTTGCGCGTTGCCGAGCTTCACTTGGCCGGACAAGACGATGCGCTCGCCCGCGGCGAGTCCCTCGAGCACCGCGATCTCCTCGCCGCGCACCGCGCCGGTGCGCACTTGGCGGCGCTCGACAAGCGTCTTGCCGTCCTCCTCGCGGATCACGAAGACCGCGTCTCCGTAAGTATTGAAGGCGACGGCCTCGCGCGGGATGGTGATCACGGCGTCCTCGCGCGGCAAGAGGGTCGCGACCCGAGCGAACCCGCCGGGGCGAAGCGCCAGGTCCGGATTGTTTAGGCCCGCGCGGATACGAACGTTGCGCGTGCCCTGGTCGATCCCCGGACTGATGACCCGGATGACCCCGTCGAAGGTCCGGTCAGGATGCGCAGAGACACGCACCTGCACCTGTTGCCCGACCCTCAAGAGCCCCAGATGCCGCTCCGGCAGTGCGTAGTCGACATAAATAGGGTCGAGGGTCTGGAGCGGGACAATGGACGAGCCTTCGGCGAGGAACTGCCCCAGGTCGATCCGACGGATGCCGAGTTGTCCATCGAAGGGTGCGCGGATGGTCTTCTTCTCGATCGTCGCCTGTTTGGCCTTGACCTGTGCGCGGGCCTGGTCGAGCTGCGCGCTGATCTCGTCGAAATCGCCTTGGGCGACGGCGCGGTCCTTGAGCAGCGAGCGGTTGCGGTCGACCTTGATCCGTGCTAGTCGCTCCGCGGCCTGCAGTCCCTCCAGGTCGGCGCGATCGACCTCATCGGCCAGCCTGACCAGGATGTCGCCTTTCTTGACCATGGCACCCGATTCGAAGGTGATCGCCGTGACCTGTCCGGCCACCTCGTTGTTCACCTCCACGCCCTGGATCGCCTGCAGGGTGCCGACCGCCTCCAGTGTCGGCTCCCAGGCCGTCATTGCGACCGTGACGGCAGTCACCGTCGGTGCCGGCATGGGTTGCGAGAACATGGCGATCTCGGATTGGATCTGACTGTATTTGATGTAGGCGAGGGCGCCGATCACTGCGGCAAGCACCATCAACACAAGCAAGATACGGACGAACATGGGCGAGCTGTGCCTCGAGCTGTGGAATTGCCGTTGAAGTGACCTCGGGTCGTTCGTACACCGGATCCCGGGGTTCGGGCAGATGCTCGATCCGAGCTTCGATCCGATGGCGTCAGTCCAACAGGACTTGTTTCGCCTCGTTGATCTTTGCGGCAAGGTAATCGGAGCCGCCGCGGTCCGGATGCAGCCGCTGGATCAGTCGCCGATGCGCGCCGCGTACCTCTTGCGCACCGGCATCCGGGCCGATCCCGAGGATGGCGCGGGCCTCCTCCGGCTGCATGCGCTCGACCGGTGCGCGTGGCGTTTCGGCGTGTCGGCGCCGCGGTGCCTCCGCGGTCTTGCGTCCGCGCTCGCGATCGAGATAGACCTCGAGCGCCTCGGCCGACTCGGGGTCGCTCGCGTAGCAGGCATCGAGCATCTCCACGAGGTCTCCGGTCGGCACCTGATCGAGCGGCCGCCCGGCATGTGGCCCGACCAGTACCTCGCCGCCGATTCGGCCCGAGAGGTGGTCAATGACAAGCAGGACCCAGCGCGTCGCAACGCGGGACTGGGTCGCGCCTTGGTACTGGCTAGCCCCCTTCAGCTCGCGAACCCACATGGCGGTGGCGCCCGCAACGGCGCTCGGCATCAGGATAAAATTGACTAGGGGCACCATGCTCAGCGCGGCCGCGGAAGCGCCGAAACCGAGGCTCATCGCGCGTTGTCGACCGAGACGCCGACGCATCTCCCGAAACTTCATCCCGTGGTTTCCCATCGGATAATCCGAATACTGAACGGCAAGCACCCAGGCAATGTAGAGAAACCAGAGGATCTGTCCGACCACGGGGACAAAGAGCAGGATCAGAAAAGGAATCGCCAAAACGAAGGCATAAAGAAATTTTCTGATCTCCTCGATGAGCATCGGCACGCTCTCGGCCAGCACGCTTGTGAAGGTGCTCCCTTGATCGAGCGGGCGTCCGGTGAGCAACCGCTCGACCTTTTCGGCCAAGAGGCTGTTGAAGGGGGACGCGATGAGGTTGGCCACCAAGGCGAAGAGGTTGAAGACGACGACGAGCAAGACCAAGACAAATAAGGGCCAAAGGATCCAGTCCAGCCAGCCCAGCCAGCTCGGAAGGCGCGTATCGAGGGTCACGAGGAATTGCTCGAACAGACGCACGCCTAGTGCAATGGCCGCCGAGAAGATCAGGATATTCACCGCGAGGGGGATCACGACGAACCGCCGCACCCCTGGTCGGGCGATCAGCCGGATGCCTTGGAGCAGGTATCCGGCGCCTGAGAGAGGGTTGGTTGCCATAGGGATCACGGATGTCCGAAGCCTTGAATAAACGGTTGAGTGCGAAACCGGATCCCCGAACCACGGATCGGCACGGGCGTCGGATCGCGTCTCGGCGGGCCGGCGACATCCGCGGCAGTATATATCCGGGGCGCCCGGTATGCGGCAGTCGATCCGCGTATCCCCGCAACGATCGACACGCCGCTCGGGCGCCTGCGTTTGCCGACGAGTCGCTCCCTTGCCTGGCCGGGTGTCCGGTGCTCCCGGAGCCCGAGCGCGCCATCTTTGTCGCACGCTCGATTGTCGTTGAACCGCCGATCGCGGTTCAATTGTGGTTCTCCCTTGAACCTGCGCGCCTATTCAGGCAGCCTAAGCAGGTTTTATGACCAAATCCATTTTTAACCGTCCCACACGAGGATCAACCTGATGAAAGAGGTCGTGGCCACGCTCGCACAAGCACGAGCAAAACTGGCGACTATCGATATCGGTAAGACGTCCGTCTGGACCGTGGCCGTTGTGACTGTTGTCGGAACCCTGTACGTCACGCTCGCCGACCCTTTCGCGGAACCAGCGCCGCTCTCCCCGATTCAAGTCGCCGCCAATCTCGCTGCGATCGGGACGTTGACCGTGACGGCGACGCCGGAATCGGCTGCTCCGCCTCCGGCTGCCGTGCCTGAGCCTGCGTCGAGCGATGCACAACCGGCGCCTGCGTCCGAGCCGGAAGCGCAAACCGCTGCCGTCGAGGCGACACCGGAGCCCGAGGCCGTTCCGGCGACAGCGGCCGACGCCGCTGTCGCCGAGACCGCGCCCGAGAAGGCTCCGGAGACCGAGACGCCGGCCGTCACGAGCCCTCCGGACGCCTCCGGCATGTCTCACTTTGCCCCTTTGCCCGCAGGGCCGACGGTGTCCGCGTCACCCTCGGAGACCGAGGCCGCGCCGTCTGAATCAACGGTCGAGCCGGTCGTAGAGCCGGTACCGGTCAAGGCAGCACCTCCGGCGGTACGCGCCCCGCAAGAGTACCGGATGCCCCATTTCGCGCCTCTGCCGGGATCGACCGCCACCGCTCGGCCGAGCCCCGCGGCAGCGCCCGCCTTGGCGCACCCGACCCGCCCCACACTTCCCCCCGTCCCGGATGCGCCTGCCCCGGTCGCTCCTGCCTCGCCTGCTGCTCCGCCCGTCGAGGCGCCTGCCGTCTCGGAGAAGGTGCCCGAGGCGCCGGCCGAGCCAGTGGTGTCGGCGCAGCCTGCCGCACCCGTGGATCCCGCGCCCCCGAGCGCGGCTCCTGCTCCCCTCATCGAGGTTCCGGTAGTCGTCATGCCGATGACACCGGAGCCTGTTTCCGAGCCTCCGGCGACGGAGCCGGCGTCGGCCGAAGCGCATCTGAGCGAGGCGGAGGTCGTGGAGGCGCCGGCAGTCAAGGCCCCGCCTGAATCCAAGCCGGCAGCCATGCCCGCTCAGCCGGTGGTGGAAGCTCCGTCAACGCCTGTTGCGCAAGAGACGCCTGCCTCGATTCCGGCACCCGCGGCGCCCACTGCGGCGACTGCACCGTCGAACGCGCCGACCGCTGCCGCGCCGGCGGTGCTACCCGCTCCGGTTGAGCTTGCGCCGGTTACGCCTGCTCAGGCAACGGAGGTGGCTCCTACACCGCCCGTTGTCGAGCCGATGCCGCGTTGGATGAATCACTTCAGCCCCATGCGTTAGGCCGAGATCCCCGCGCCGGACCCTCTCGATGGGCCGGTGCGGGCGTTACCCGCCAGGCACGCAACGGCGCGGACGCGAGGCCGGCACTGCCCCGAGGCTCCCGAGCGTCATCGCACGCCCGCAAACACGCAAGCCTTCGAAAACACGGAGAATGTGATGGAAAAGCCGCACCTGCCGAAGACGGTGACCGATGTCGTAAAGCTTTACGATCCGCGGACTTGGCGCGAGAAGGGGTTGTGGTGGACCGCAGGGTTGTTCGTGGTCACCTACATCCTGGTGATTACGATCCTCGGTGTCTTCTGGTCGCGCTCGCCGGCAACCTTCGACATCCGAGAAAAGACAGAGGGCCTCGCCGGCGTCGACAGGAGTGAGTCGGTGCGGCTCGTGACCGGCAGTTACACGACCGCCGCCGCAATCGGTATCGCCGAGACCCTTTTGAACAAACCCGGCGGCTATCTGAGCAACGATATGACCCCGCCGGGTGTCCTCCTCGACAATATCCCGAATTGGGAGTTCGGCGCCCTCACCGAGCTGCGGGACTTGGCCCGAGCGATGCGCAACGAGTTTTCCCGCTCCCAGACCCAATCGGTCGAGGACAAGGATCTTCAGGTGGCCGAGCCACAGTTCAGCTACGATTCCGAGTCCTGGATCCTGCCATCGACAGAGTCCGAATATCGCACCGGCATCGCTGCCATGCACCGGTATTTCGAACGTCTCAGCGACGGCAATGCCTCGGACGGGCAGTTCTTCGCGCGATCCGACAACCTGAGATCCTATCTCGCGGTGGCGGAAAAGCGTCTGGGCAGCCTGGCGCAGCGTCTCTCTTACGCCGTCGGACAGGCGTATCTGGATACCTCACTCGCGGGTGACCCAAGCGCTCGGCAGGCACGTCCGGCCGCCGGCGAGCGCGAGAACAAGACCCCGTGGATGGAGATCGACGACGTCTTCTTCGAGGCGCGAGGCTATACCTGGGCCTTGCGGCATACCCTGGAAGCCCTTTCGATCGATTTCGAGAAGGTGCTGGAGGACAAGAACGCGCTGGTCTCCCTCAAGCAGATCATCCGAGAGCTCGAGAACACCCAGAATCCGATCTGGAGTCCGATGATCTTGAACGGCACAGGTTTCGGGCCGATCGGTAATCATTCACTCGTGATGGCGTCCTACATCTCGCGCGCGAACGCGGCGATCATCGATCTGCGGAGCCTGCTCGAGAAGGGTTGACCGCAAAAACATAGGGTGGGGCGAGCGTAGCGAAACCCATCTTACGACTTGGGATTGTTCAAGATATCGACTCGGGCTGCATCGCGGCCCGTGGCGTCAGGACCTCGGCAGGATGATTTCGCTCGAGCGAAGGTAGGCGATCACCTCGTCGGCCAGGACATCCGGCGGATGGCGACCGGCATGGAGCCGGAGGTCCGGTGCAGTCGGTTCTTCGTACGGATCGTCGATTCCGGTAAATCCCTTGATCTCGCCGGCACGCGCCTTCTTGTAGAGCCCCTTGGGGTCGCGTGTCTCGCAGATCTCGATCGGGGTATCGACGAAGACCTCGATGAAGTCGCCTTCCGGCATGGCGTGCCGGATCCGGTCACGGTCCGCGCGATAGGGACTGATGAAGGCGGTCAGGGCGATGATGCCGGCTTGCGCGAAGAGATGTGCGACCGCGCCGATGCGCCGAATGTTCTCTTCACGATCGATCGCGGAGAATCCGAGGCCGAAACGCTGCGCGAACTCCTCGCCATGAACATCGCGGAGTATGCCCGGACCTGCGTTGAGTGCATGGCGGACATTATCGCCGTCCAGCACAGTGCTGTGGATGCCCTGCTGGTGGAGCCGATGGTCCAGCGTATTGGCAATCGTGCTCTTTCCCGAGCCGCTGAGTCCGGTAAACCAGATCACGCAGCCCTTGTGTCCTTTCATCGCTTCGCGATCCGCGCGAGAGACCTGATGTTCATGCCAGGTCACATTGGTGTCGTTCATGGTCGAGCCTCGAGTTTTTTAGGGTTGGCAGGCCAAGTCGGCAAAAGTCATGCGGTATACATGCTTCCGGGACGTCCGCTAAGGTCGGCCCCGCGGTGTAACCCTCTAAGCAGACAGCTCACGAGCACACGCGAGGCGCAGCATCCCGCCCGCGGTCTCGAAGCGGGATCCGAACCCCCGCGATCAGGTCCCGGGCACGCGGGGCATCGAGAATCGTGTCTCGACGGTGCCGCCGCAGCCGACGATGCATTCCTCGTACTGAATCGTGCAGATGGTCATCTCCGCAGCCGGGCAGGTGTCGGGCTTGATGCAGAGCGCCCCCGGCGTGGCGAGACAGGTCTCGTGATCCGCCGACAGTCGCGCGTAATGCATCCGACATTCCTGCTCACGCACGCGCTGGCGCTGCTCGCACTGGCCTCGGCTCAGGTCGCAGCTCGCCACGCACGTCTGTGCTCGCGGGTCGGTGGGCGTGGTCAGCTGTCGTTCCTGTAGGTGATTGGTGCATCCGGCGACGGCAAGGAACGCCAGGACGCCGATCAAAAGGTGTGGAGCGCGCGCGGAAAGGATCCAGGATGCCATCGGTGATCTCGCGTTGGTCAAGAAGGCGATTGTCGTCTGCGCAAGCGGCGACCGAGTAGATAGAGCAGCGCGCCGTTGATACCGACGCCGATCGCAAGCAAGGCAAGGTTGAGTGCAGCGGAGTCGATTCCCAGCAGCCCGCTGACCTGGCTGACGAACAGGCTCCATGGTAGCGCAAAGAGGACGAGAAATATCCCGGACGATGGATCGCCGCCGAACAGCAGCAGGGCGATCGCACCGACCGATACGGCCAGATAGCCGGCGATGAGATTGCGCATCGCCGTCGAGATCTCGGTGTGTGTGGCACTGGCCTTAAGGGGGGCTTGTGGCATGATAACCTCCTGCCGATTCGAGGATTGAACGCCGACGATCATCGGGCAGAACCGGGCCGGTACAGGTCCCATCCGACCAAACCATTGGATCGACCCGACCGATCATCCGACCGATCGACGACGGGCCGAGGAGAGACACAGATGAGCAAAGGCGAAGACAAAAAGAAGGAAGCCAAGAAGCAGCCGCTGAAGAACATGAAGGAGAAGCGGGCCGAGAAAAAGGCCAAGAAGGGCGGCCGAAGCGGCTGAGCGCAAGGGGTCCTGCATCGCCGGGATCCGACGCCATTTCCGGACCATCATCGACAATCAAGCTCGCGCCGGAGGTTCGCTGCCGATCGCGGCGTCTTCCGGCGCATCCGGCTCGGCGCTTGCGCAGGGAAAGACCACGAGATGATCCGCTTCGAGTCGGATCCCGATGTCATCCCCGAGCGCATGTTGATGATGGCTCGGGACCAAACAGAGCACCTCGGTCCCGCTTTCCAACCTCAGCTGATAGAGATACTCGGCACCGCGAAACGCGCGTTCGACCACGACCGCGCGCCGCGGGCTGGTCTCGTCATAGAGCATGTCGTCGGGTCGGATCAAGACCTCCGCCGCCGTTCCCGGTACCAAACCGTGCGGTTTGCTCCCGGCAACGCGCCCGAGCTCCGTCTTCACCCGTGTCTCGTCGACCACGACGGCCGGGAGCAACACGCCTTGGCCGATGAAATCGGCCACGAAGCGGTCCGCCGGCTCATGGTAGAGCCCGAATCCGGTTCCCCATTGTCGAATGCTGCCGTTTGCGATCACCCCGATCTGATCGGCCATGGCGAAGGCCTCGAGTTGGTCGTGCGTGACCAGGATCGCCGTTACACCCTCGCGTCTGAGTAAATCCCTCACCTCGCGTGCGAGCTGCTCGCGCAGCTCCGCGTCCATGCTGGAAAAGGGCTCGTCGAGCAAAAGGATGTCGGGGCGCGGCGCCATGGCGCGGGCGAGGGCGACCCGCTGCTGCATTCCTCCGGAGAGTTCGTGCGGATACTGGGATGCCGCTTGGCGCAGGTCTACCAGGTCCAGAAGCTCGGCGACGCGCTGCTCGCGCTCCACGCGTTTGAGTCCGCGCAGTCCGAATCCGACGTTGCGTGCGACCGTGAGATGGGGAAACAGAGCGAAGTCCTGAAACACCATGCCGACCCGCCGCTGCTCCGGGGGGAGGGTCTTGCCGGGCACCGAGACACGACGCCCGTGCAAAAGGACCTCGCCGCGGCTGACCGGCTCGAACCCGGCGATGGCACGCAGCAGGGTCGTCTTGCCGCAGCCGCTGGGGCCGAGCAGACACCCGATGACGCCTCGCTCGAGGAGGAAGGACACATCGCGCACGATCGTGGTGTCGCCATAGGCGACGCTGACGTCTCTGACCTCAAGCTGTGTCGGCATTGCGGGACTTGGTGATGGAACGGCTCAGCAGGATAACCGGAACCAAGCCTGCAAGCACGATGGTCAGTGCGGCAGGCGCGGTATCCGCCAGGCGTTCGTCGGAGGCCAGCTCGTAGGCGCGTACCGCGAGCGTATTGAAATTAAAGGGTCTTAGGATCAAGGTCGCCGGGAGTTCCTTGAGCACGTCGACAAAGACCAAGAGTACCGCGGTGAGCAGACTGCCCCTGAGCATCGGGATGTGGATGCACCGCAACACCTGCGCCGGCCGATAGCCCATGGCGCGACCCGCCTCGTCCATCGATGGCCGGATCCGTCCGAGCCCCGCCTCGACCGTCTGAAGCGCAACGGCCAGAAAGCGCGTCAGGTAGGCGAAGATCAGGGCCGCCAGGGTCCCGCTCAGCAGCAGGCCGGTGGAGATGTCGAAGGTGCTGCGCAGCCAGGCGTCCAGTGTATTGTCGAACCAGGCGAAGGGGATGATGACGCCGATGGCGATGACCGTACCGGGCACGGCATAACCGAGACCGGCGATCTTGACGGCTCCGGTGACCGTTCGCGTCGGATGCAGCCGTTTGCCGTAGCCCAGCACCAGGGCCAAGAGCAAGGCGATCAATGCGGCGATGGCCGCGAGCTCGAGGCTGTTGCGCACCAAGCGCCAGAAGGCTGCATCGTAGGCACCCTCGGCGATCGTCAGTGCCCAGGTTGCGAGCTGTCCGGCGGGGATCAGGAACCCGAGCATCAGCGGAATCAGGCAAAAGACGACGGCCGCGACGGCGCGCCAGCCGGTCAGATGGTAGCGACGGATCGATTGATGCCGCCGGCCGGTATCGTGGTAACGGGCCTGGCTGCGCGAGATCCGCTCCAGCGCGATCAGGACCAAGACGAAGCCGAGCAGCATCGCCGAGAGTTGGGCTGCGGCCGCGGCATTGTTTAAGCCGAACCAGGTGCGGAAGATCCCGGTCGTGAAGGTTTGGACGCCGAAATACTGAACGGTACCGTAGTCGGCCAGGGTCTCCATCAGGGCCAGGGTCAGGCCGGCGACGATGGCGGGACGTGCCAAGGGCAGGGCGACCGAAAAGAAGGTGCGCCAGGGGCCGTTGCCAAGTGTACGGCTGACGTCCAGCACGCACAGCGACTGACCGAGAAAGGCCGCTCGGCTGAGCAGATAGACGTAAGGGTAGAGGACCAGGGCGAGCATCAGGGCGGCGCCTTCGAGCGAGCGGATCTCGGGAAACCAGTAGTCCCCGAACCCCCATCCGGTCCAGTCGCGGAGGGTACTTTGAACCGGCCCGGCGAAATCCAGCATGCCGGTGTAGGTATAGGCGATGATGTAGGCGGGCATCGCCATGGGCAGGATCAGGGCCCACTCGAACAGGCCACGTCCAGGGAAGCGACACATGCTGGTCAGCCATGCCGTGCCGACGCCGCCGATCAGGGTGCCGAAAGCGACTCCGAGCATCAACAGCAGCGTATTGAGCACATAGTCGGCGAGGACCGTGTCGACCAGATGCTGCCAGACATCGCCGGCGGGAACCAGGACGAAGCCGACGATCACCA
Source organism: Thiocapsa sp. UBA6158 (assembly GCF_002423035.1). GTDB lineage: Bacteria > Pseudomonadota > Gammaproteobacteria > Chromatiales > Chromatiaceae > Thiocapsa. Next base: position 54,846 of record NZ_DIUM01000066.1, on the reverse strand, counting down.
GAACCGGCAGGCCGGTCAAGAGTGCGATCGCGACGATGCTCGCCGACCACAACCCTCGGCGTTCATGCGAACTCACGATCGCCTCATGAAAAGGACTGCCTCTGCGTTGCGGAGGACCCGCCGAGAGGGCCCTTTCGGGCCCCATTATCGCTTCTCGAGCGGTCGCCCGTCTATTTCCAGCCGGCGCGGTCCATCAGGCGCACCGCATCCGGCCCGAATTCGCCGAGTTTGGAGAGCTGAAGGTCGTCGGCCTTGAACTCGCCCCAGGATTGCAGGAGCTCGCTGACTTGGGCGCCCGGGAGCACCGGGTACTCGCCGTTGACCTCGGCATACCAGGCCTGGGACTCGGGGCTGACGAGGAACTCGGCAAGTTTGGTTGCCGCCTCCTTGTTCTTGGCGGCGTGGGTCATTGCGATTCCGCTCACGTTGACGTGGGCGCCGCGACCGTCCTGGTTCGGCCAAAAGACGCGCATGACCTGCGCGGCGTCCACCTGACTTTGATCGCCCGAGGTCAGCATGCCGGCAAGGTAATAGGTGTTGGCGATGGCGAGGTCGCACTGCCCGGCCGCAGCGGCGGCGATTTGATCCCGATCGCCGCCTTTGGGCGGACGCGCCATGTTGGCGACGAGACCCTTTGCCCAGATCTGCGTGGCTTCGACGCCGTCGGCGGCAATCATGGAGGCGACCATCGACTGATTGTAGATATTGTCCGAGGAGCGGATACAGATACGCCCCTTCCAGGCGGCGTCGGACAGGGCCTCGTAAGTCGAGAGGCTGGCGGGGTCGACTTTGCCCTCGACATAGAGGATCGGGCGCGCTCGCAGCGACAGACCGAACCAATGACCCGCGGGGTCGCGGTAGGCCTCCGGGATCGCCTCGACCAGCACCTGACTCTCGATCGGCTGCGTCACTCCGGCCGCTTTGGCGCGATAGAGATTGCCGGCATCGACCGTCACCAGCAGGTCGGCGGGGGAGTTGATCCCCTCGCTCTCCAAGCGCTTGAGCAAGGTCTCGGCCTTGTCCGTGACCATGTTCACCTTGATGCCGGTCTGCTCCGTGAAGCGGTCGAGCAAGGGCTTAATCAGCTCTTCCTTGCGCGCGGAGTAGAGGTTGACCTCCTCGTCGGCTGCGGCGACGCTCGGCGGGACGGCGAAAATGAGCGCTGCGGCGATTCCGCCGGAGATCGAGGAGATGAGACAGCGTGATGGTTTCATGCGTACGGGCCTCCCGATGGGCCGAATGTGGGTTGCGGTTTTGGCGGTTTCCCGTCTGAAGCCAAGAATAATGGGAACTGTTCGCATTAACAAGTCCGCGCTGAATGCGTTGCGAAAATTCGAATATAATCGCGTCATTATTTGAGCGGCCGCGCAAAACCACTTGAAACCGGAGCGCGGCGCTCGGACATGGTTCTCGTCAGGATCAACGCCCGAACGATCCGATCGATTCCGAACGTCCCGCGGGATGTTGAAACCCGCTGCGAAGGGCGTATAGTAAATACCCAGTAAAACGCTCAAGAAAACGGAGCCAGGAGAGATGACCTCAACCCAAGCTGTCGACGATATCGTCCGATCCGAGTACGAGCATGGGTTCGTGACCGAGATCGAGTCCGATACCCTGCCGCCCGGTCTGGACGAAGAGGTGGTGCGTGCCATCTCCGCCCGTAAAGGCGAACCTGAGTTCATGACCGAGTGGCGGCTCAAGGCCTATCGCCACTGGCTGACCATGGCGACCCCGCACTGGGCCTCGGTCCACTACCCGCCCATCGATTTCCAGTCGATCTCCTACTTCTCGGCCCCGAAACGTCCGGAAGACATGCCCAAGAGCCTCGACGAGATCGATCCGGCCTTGCTCGAGACCTACGAGAAGCTCGGCATTCCGATCGAGGAGCAAAAGGCGCTCGCCGGGATCGCCGTGGATGCCGTGTTCGACAGCGTCTCGGTCGCCACGACCTTCCGCGCCGCGCTGGCCGACGCGGGCGTCATCTTCTGCTCCATTTCCGAGGCCGTTCACGAGCATCCGGAGTTGATCAAACAGTATCTGGGCTCGGTGGTTCCACATACCGACAACTACTACGCCGGCCTCAACGCCGCGGTCTTCAGCGACGGCACCTTCGTCTATGTCCCGAAGGGCGTGCGCTGTCCAATGGAGCTCAGCACCTATTTCCGAATCAACGCACGCAACACTGGCCAGTTCGAGCGAACACTGATCATCGCCGAAGCCGGCAGCTACGTCAGCTATCTCGAAGGCTGCACGGCGCCTCAGCGCGACGAGAACCAGCTTCACGCCGCGGTGGTGGAGCTGATCGCTATGGACGATGCCGAGATCAAATACTCGACCGTCCAGAATTGGTATCCCGGCGATGCCCAAGGCCGTGGCGGCATCTACAACTTCGTGACCAAGCGCGGGGAGTGTCGCGGAGCGCGCTCCAAGATCTCCTGGACCCAGGTCGAGACGGGTTCGGCGATCACCTGGAAATACCCCAGCTGCATCCTGCGCGGGGACGACTCGATTGGCGAATTCTACTCGGTCGCCGTCACCAAGGGTCGTCAGCAGGCCGACACCGGCACCAAGATGATCCATTTGGGGCGCAACACCAGTTCGACCATCGTTTCCAAGGGCATCTCCGCCGGCGAAGGTCAGCAAACCTATCGCGGCCTGGTACGGATCAGTCAGCGGGCCGAGGGTGCGCGCAATCACACCCAATGCGACTCCCTGCTGATCGGCGACCGCTGCAGCGCCAACACCTTTCCCTATATCGAGGTCAAGCACCCGAGTGCCAATCTGGAGCATGAGGCGACCACCTCGAAGATCAGCGACGACCAGCTGTTCTACTGCCGCTCGCGCGGATTGACCGAGGAAGACGCCGTTTCGATGATCGTCAACGGCTTCTGCAAAGAGGTCTTCAACGAGTTGCCGATGGAGTTCGCGGTCGAGGCTCAGAAACTCTTGAGTATCAGCTTGGAAGGCGCGGTCGGTTGAACCTTGTTGAACCGCGTTCGGATGGTCATGCACGCGTTCGGTCTTGCGGCGATCAACACCGTTCGCGCGACGCGCTTCGCGTCTTTAAACGACATTAAACACATCGATCGCGTCGGCGCAGACGCTTGTTGGCCATCTCTCGGGTCGATCCGACCAAAGGATCGAGGCTGTGACGCCGGACGCGACCGATCAGGAGACATATGATGCTGTCTGTGAAGGGCCTTCGGGCCAATGTGGGTGAAAACGAGATCCTGACGGGGCTGGATCTGGAGGTCGGTCCCGGCGAGATCCATGCCATCATGGGTCCGAACGGCTCGGGCAAGAGCACCTTCTCGCATGTCCTTTCCGGACGCGAGGGTTACGAGGTGACGGCCGGTTCGGTGACCTTCGAGGGGCAAGACCTGCTTGCGCTCGAGCCCGAGGAGCGCGCGCATCTGGGCGTCTTCCTGGCCTTTCAGTATCCGGTGGAGCTGCCCGGCGTCAACAACACCTATTTCTTGAAGGCCGCGCTCAACAGCATCCGCAAGGCCCGCGGCGAGAGTGAGTTGGATGCGGTATCGTTTCTTCGCCTCATCAAGGAGAAGCTGAAGATCCTGCATCTGAACGACTCTTTGCTCAAGCGCGCAGTCAACGCAGGATTTTCCGGCGGTGAGAAGAAGCGCAACGAGATCTTCCAGATGGCCCTGCTCGAGCCCAAGCTCGCGATCCTCGACGAGACCGATTCCGGGCTGGACATCGATGCACTGCGGGTTGTTGCGGACGGCGTGAATGCACTGCGCAGCCCCGAGCGCTCGATGATCGTGGTCACCCACTATCAACGTCTGCTCGACTACATCGAGCCCGATCGTGTCCATGTCTTGGCGAAAGGCCGGATCATCCGCTCGGGCGGCAAGGAGTTGGCGTTGGAGCTCGAAGAGAAGGGATACGGCTGGATCCTCGAGCAGGAGCAGGCGGCATGAACGGCGCTTCGCCCACCAGCTTCGACACCTGGCTCTCCGCGCGCGCGGACGGCGAGGCCGGCGCCGGGCTTGATTGGCTCGAGGCGCAGCGGCGCAGTGCCTTGGACCAAGTGCGCGAGCAAGGCGTGCCGGGTACCAAGCAGGAAGCGTGGCGTTATACCAGTCTGAAGCGACTGATCGAGCAGGGGTTCGCTCGGGTCGAGGACGAGGTCACCGCGCTGCAGCTGCAGGACATCGAGGAGCTGCTGATCCCCGGGTTGGACAGCCATCGCGTGGTGATGGTGAACGGCCGCTATACGCCTTCTCTGTCCGCGCTCGGCGACCTGCCTCGCGGTGTTCGCGTGACCGGTCTGCGGGCCTTGTTGGCAAGCGACCCCGATGCCTTGCGCGAGCGCCTCAACGGCGTGACGGGCGAGAGCCAGCCCTTGTTTGCGGCCTTGAACATGGCGGGTCTGGACGATGGCCTTGTGGTCTTGCTCGACCGCGGTGCGACCCTCGAGCGGCCGATCGAGCTGATCCATCTCTCCGTCGGGATGGACGAGCCGCGCGTCGCTCAGCCCCGCCATCTGGTCTCGCTCGCGGACGGTGCGCAAGCGACCCTGATCGAGCGGTATGTGAGTCTCGGCGAGTCGCTCTACTGCACCAACTCGGTGTTGGAGCTGTCGCTCGGGCGCGACGCCGTGCTGAAGCACGACCGCATCCAGGTCGAGAGCCTGAACGCCTTCCATATCACGGGTCTCTATCTGAGTCAGGGCGCCGGCAGCCGTTATGTCGGTGTCAACATCGGCCTTGGCGCCGCTTGGGCGCGCACCGATCTGGTGGCCCGCTTCAGCGGCGAGCATGCCGAATGCGACCTGCAAGGGCTCTATCTGGCGGGCGATCGGCAGTTGATGGACTACCACATCGATGTGAATCATGCGCTCCCGTCTTGTTCGAGCCGCGAGACATTCAAGGGCATCCTCTACGGCAAGGGTCGGGCGGTCTTCGACGGCCGGGTCGTGGTGGCCAAGGACGCCCAGAAGACCGATGCAGCCATGTCCAACAAGAATCTCATGTTGTCCGAGAATGCGGAGATCGACACCAAGCCGCAGCTCGAGATCAACGCCGACGACGTGAAGTGCAGCCACGGCACGACCGTCGGCCAAATCGAGCCGGAGAAGCTGTTTTATCTGCGCTCGCGCGGCATCTCCGCACCCTTTGCACGTCGCATGCTCTGCTTGGGATTCGCCGAGGAGATCATCGACGCATTGCACAGCGATGCATTGCGCGAGGCGGTGTCGGAGGAGGTCGGGCGCCGACTCGAAACCGCTCCGCTGACCTAAAGCGCGTCTTCTACGGAGGCCGTGGGATCGAGAATGGTCAAGCCGATCGCGCGCATCGCCTGTAGCGCCCGACGCGGTTCAACCGGAAATTGTAGTCAAGAGGTCGAGCATGAACAGACTGGCCCGCTTCGCCGGCTTCGGGAAGCATGACGATGACGAGGGGAGTGCGGATACGACCGTGCTCACGCAGGATGTCGCGGTCGAGCAGATGGACGCCGAGGAGCTGCGCGAGCCGATTATCGAGGCGCTGCGCAGCGTCCAGGATCCGGAGATCCCCATCAACATCTACGATCTGGGTCTGATTTACCGGGTCGACATCTCGCCGGTCGGTGACGTCTCGATCGATATGACGCTGACCGCGCCGGCCTGTCCGGTCGCCGGCATGATGCCGATCATGGTGAAGGATGCCGTCTCGAAGGTCGAGGGCGTGGGGCTGATTCAGGTCGACCTGGTGTGGGATCCGCCTTGGAGTCAGGCGAACATGAGCGACGAGGCACGTCTCCAGCTCGGCTTGATGTGACGGCGCTCGGCATATTAAACCGCGTCCAGAGCGAACTGCTCATTGTCGAGTGAGCTCGGCGTTCGGTGCGTCCACAACCCGTAGTGGGGACGCGGTTTAAAATGGAATATTTTTAATATCTTAAACCGTGCAAGCTCCAACTTGCGTCAAGTCTGCCGGTCCCGATCCCATCCAAAAAACATCGCATACTGCGCGAGGCGCGGTTTAAGTGCGCAGCAGACACAAGGGAACCCGAAGCTCGGTCTCGCTGAGCCCGCCGTGGACCCCGATCTGGCGGTATGGCTGCTCGAAGGGCAGCCACTGTCTGATGACGCCGTTGCCTTTCGGCAGCAGACAAACATCCCCGACACGCTCCATGAATCGCGGGTGCCGTCTCCCCCTTCCGAAGAATCCCTCCTCGACCAGCTGCTCGCTCGCCACGAGTGCCACTCGGTCCGCGAGGACATCGCTGCAATAGTCGCGAAAGGCGTCCGCATGGCCGGAGCGGAGATAGCAAAAGGCCGCACGCGGCTCGCCGCACAGCGGCAGTAAGAGATGGTTTTCAAGCTCAGGATGATCGGCGAGATCGATCACATCCGCGGGCTGAGTATCCAATTGACCGTGATCCGCACTGACCAGCAGCAGGCTGTCCGTATCGTCGATCTCATGCATAAAGGCGGCGATCTCCTGTTCGATCGCAAAAAGGTGTTCCTGTGCAGCCGGACTCTCCATGCCCTGCTCGTGACCGATGGCGTCCAGTCTCGGCCAGTAGAGATAGCAATATTTAGGCTCGCGGCGACGTCGCCCCCAACCGCGCAGAACCCCGGCAGTGCGAGTGAACATGTCGCGCAATCCCTTGAAGGTCATCAGCTCGCCGCGCCCGAGATGTGCGCGGTTGAAGTCCGACCGGGCGATGTGTGCCGGCGAGACCAAGATGCTGCGGGTGGCGATCCGGTCGGAGATCGGGGTGGTCCCGAAGAGCTTGACCGGATCGATCCCCGCCTTCCGATAAGGCACGCCGCCGAAGCGCGGCGTGCCCGGGAGCACCGTCATCACGCACCCGAGCTCGCCCAGATAGGTATGCCAGCCGGTCAGTCCATGTGCCGACGGCGCTTCGCCGGTCAGAAATGTCGGGATCGCGGCGGCCGTCGTCGAGGGGAAGACCGAGGTGAGGGTCGCGCGCCGCGCTCGGCTCAAGATCCCGTCCGGTGATCGCTTGTCGAGCCAATCGGCGCCCAGACCGTCGATGACCATAAGGATCAGATTAGTGGCTTGCGCCAGCTCGTCCGTCGGCAGATCGCGCAGGCTCGGGGCGTCGGATCGCCCGCCGCGGGCCTGGATGATGCTGCTCATCAGATTGAGGATACCGCCGCCGTCGTAGTCCGGCCGTGTCATCTCTAGCGCGTCCGGTGGCTGGGAATCGACCATGCTTCCGCCCCCCGTTGGTTGTTGCCCAGGTCACGGGCGCGCCCGCGGTGCGACTTGTCGCGGTTCAGGCGTGTTGGCCGGCCGATTTACGGCGTACCAGGAACCAGATGAACGCGAGGATCAAGACCGCCGAGAAGGCGAGCACATAGGGTCTGAGCGGCTCGATGACATCGGTGATGCGTTGGAAGTCCTCCTTCAGGGTGTAGGCCCCGAACCCGAAGGCGCCGACCCAGAGACTGGTGCCCAGAATGGTTCCCGTGAGGAAGCGCCACCAGGGCATCTGCAGCGCCCCGGCTGCGATATTGCTGGTCTGACGCAACCCGTCGAGAAAGCGTGCGACGATCAGCAACCCGATCCCCCAACGCGCGAAAGCCGCCTTGGCCTTTTCCAGACGTTCGCGGTGTTTGGACGCGCGTTTGAGCAGCCCCTTCAACCCGTAGCGTCCGATCAGATAGCCGATGATGTCGCCGAGCTGGGTCGCCGTCCACGCCACGATCAAGACGGCCACGATGTCCATCTTTCCGGTTGCAGCCAAGAGCGCGCAGGCGATCAAGAGGGTTTGGCCCGGCAGCGGGATTCCGAAGCCTTCGGCCAATGCAGGCGACAAACAGCGCCCAGAGTCCGTAGCGGTCCAGGATCGGCTGCAGGCTTGCGATCCCGGAGGTCAAGGTCGTTGCGATTTCGGCTTCGAGACTCACGGCGGATCACCACACCAGCATCAGAATCACGGCGCCCAGCAGAACCCGGTAGATGACGAAGGGTAGCATGCTGATGCGCTCGATGAACTTCAGGAAGTAATGAATAGTTAGGTAGGCGCAAACGAACGACAGGGCCGCGCCGAGCAACAGCGACATCCAGTCGACCGGCTCGCCGGCCTGCAGCAGATCGAGCGTTTCGAGCCCGCCGGCCATGATGATGGTCGGGATCGCGAGCAGGAACGAGAAGCGCGAAGCCGCCTTACGGGTCAGCCCGAGCATGAGTGCTGCGGTAATGGTAATGCCCGAGCGCGAGGTCCCCGGAATGATGGCGACCGCCTGCATGACGCCGACGAACAGGGCCGCCTTCCAGCCGACGCTGTACTCGTCGCGGGCGCGTTTGCCGCTGAAGTCCGCCCACCACAGCAGCAACCCGAACCCGATGCTGGTCGCCGCGACCACCAGGGCGACCAGGGTCGGGTCGTCGCGCAGAACCTCGAGCACGGACTTGAGGGGTAGGCCGAGCAGGACCACCGGCAGGGTGGCGAGGATGATCATCCAGCCCAGGCGGGCATCGGGCGCGTCGAATCTGCGTGTGCGCAACGACTGCAGGACGGCGATCGTCATGGTCGCGATCTCGCGTCTGAAATAGAGCATCACCGCGGCGAGCGTGCCCAGATGCAAGGCGACGTCGAAGGCGAGACTCTGCAGCTCGTAGCCGAACAGGAGCGGTGTCAGGATCAGATGTCCAGAGCTCGAGATCGGCAAGAACTCCGTAAGGCCCTGGACGAACGCGAGTAAGGCGATCTGAATGGTATCCAACGAACGGCGCTCCTCGGGACTGAAGGCGCGGATTATACGCGGCGTGCCGGCCTTTTCACCGCGATCTTGCGCGACCTTATCCACCGATCGACGATGCCGGCGCCGATCATGCCTGCGGCAGCAGATCGAACGTCGACCAGTCCGACACCGGCGGCAGGGTCTCGCGCGCAATCGCAGCGATATAGCCGGCCTCCGGGATGCAATGCAGAACGGACGGCACTTGTGCGCCGGCGGGGCGAGGCCGGAAGAGTCCGCGACCGTCGGCCTTGGCATCCGCCTCGAGCGCAGTCCAGGCACGGTAGAAGCGGGCGAGACGCTCCTCCTGCGGGGCTGATGCGAGGGCCCGCACCACCTCGGGCGCGAACATCCGTTCCGCCACCGCCTCGATGCTGTGCCGCGGGCGGATCCACTCGCAGTCCACACCCACATCGTTGCTCGGACCGACCCCGGAGCAAACGCCCACCAAGGCCAGATCGCCGGTCGTCGTCAGATTGAATGAAAGCGGCACCGCTGCGCCGGCGAGTGCCGGCTTGCCGGCCGGACCATAGTCGAAGCGGAGTGACCCCGGCGGGGCGTCGAGATAGTGCGAGAGGATCTCGCGCAGTCCGGCATGCGCGCGCACATAGCGCTCGCGATAGGGCAGATGGCGCAACCGCGCCGCGCGTGCGCGCTGGCGTTCCCCGAGCAGGCTCAGGGCGTGCGCGAACTCGATCCCGTCCGCATCCGTGCGGATTCGCCATAGATGCAGTGCACCCGATCGGATCTCGCAACGGCTCGGCCCGGCGGTCCACTCGATCTTCGGCGGGACCGTCATCTTGCCCACTTCATCCTGTCTTTGAGTCGACATGCGTTGTGACCTCCGTCTTCATCTTCCTATAATCGCCGAATCCTCGACAAACAGGGCGACACGGTCTCTCCGGGTATACGCCTGTCTGTCGGACCATCTCGCTCCCCGCTGGAGGCCAGTGCCTTGCAGACTCATGAGCAGTGTCGTGTGGATGCGCGCATCGAGGCGGTGTGCACGAAGGGTTGCAATCAGGTCAGGCAAGACATCGCCGCCTTGGAGGCCGGGGTGCAGCTGCCCGAGACGCGTGATCTGAGCGAGGAGGAGTGCCGAACCCTGCTGCGCGAACTCAAGCAGATCATGGCCGTCTACGGCGATGCCTGTCGACTGCCGCCGCCCTGAGCGCCTGCGCCCTTCGCGTCGGGGGTGTATGCTCCCGACGCTATCCAATCTGATTCGCCGCATCGGAACCCATCGCGCATGACCGACATCACCCGGACACTCAGCCAGGAGCTTGCCGCTCGACCCGAACAGGTCGAGGCCGCCATCCGACTGCTCGACGAGGGCGCGACCGTGCCCTTCATCGCGCGCTATCGCAAGGAGGCCACCGGGGGGCTGGACGACATCCAGTTGCGCTTGCTCGAAGAACGCCTGGTTTATCTGCGCGATCTGAACGAGCGCCGCGCCACCGTGCTCAAGAGCATCGAGGAACAGGGCAAGCTGACGCCGGAGCTCCAAGCCGAGATCGTCGGCGCCGAGACCAAGCAGCGTCTTGAAGATCTCTACCTGCCCTTCAAACCCAAGCGGCGCACCAAGGCCCAAATCGCACGCGAGGCGGGGCTCGAACCCTTGGCCGATGCGCTGCTTGCGGATCCGAGCGCGTCGCCCGAATCGCGCGCGGTGGCCTATGTGGTAGCGACCAAGGGGGTCGAGGATATCGCGGCCGCCTTGGAGGGTGCGCGTCAGATCCTGATGGAGCGCTTTGCCGAGGATCCCGAACTGACCGGGCGTCTGCGCGATCACCTCTGGGAGAGGGGGATTTTGGTCGCCAAGGTCATGCCGGGCAAGGAAGAAGAGGGCAATAAGTTTTCGGATTATTTCGACTATCGCGAGCCCCTCGCACGCATTCCCTCGCACCGCGCACTCGCCTTGTTTCGCGGGCGCAACCAAGGCGTCCTGCACTTGGAGCTGTTGGCCGGGGAGGGCGATGATCCGGACGCGATCTGTCGCGGTCTGATCGCATCGCGCTTCGGGGTCCGGCAGGCCGGGCGCTCCGGCGACGACTGGTTGATCGAGACGGTGCGCAAGACCTGGCGGATCAAGCTGCTGACGCGTCTCGACCTGGAGCTCAAAGGTCGGATGCTGGAGGCGGCCGAAGAAGAGGCGATCCGCGTCTTCGGGCTCAACCTCAAGGCGCTTTTGTTGGCGGCCCCGGCAGGCCGGCTTGCGACACTTGGACTGGATCCCGGACTGCGCACCGGGGTGAAGGTCGCTATCGTGGACGGCACCGGGCGTGTCGCGGCGACCGACACCATCTACCCCCATGCGCCGAAAAACCAGTGGGATGCCTCGATTGCGCGTCTCGCCCTGTTGGCAAAGGAGCATGAGGTCAAGCTTGTCAGCATCGGCAACGGGACCGGCTCGCGCGAGACCGACCGGCTGGTGCGCGAGCTGATCCAGAAACATCCGGAGCTCGGCCTGCGCTCGCTTGTCGTGAGCGAGGCGGGCGCCTCGGTCTATTCGGCCTCCGAATTCGCATCCAAAGAGCTGCCCGAGCTGGATGTCTCGCTGCGCGGCGCGGTCTCGATCGCACGCCGTCTACAGGATCCGCTCGCCGAGCTGGTCAAGATCGAGCCCAAGGCGATCGGTGTCGGGCAGTATCAGCACGATGTCAATCAACCGCGTCTCGCGCGCGCCCTCGACACCGTGGTCGAGGACTGCGTAAACGCCGTCGGGGTGGATCTGAACACCGCCTCCGTGCCGCTTCTGACCCGGGTCTCCGGTCTCAACCGCACCCTGGCCGAAAACATCGTCCAGTTTCGCGAGACCAACGGGGCCTTTTCCAACCGCAAGCGCCTGATGGCGGTCCCGCGATTCGGCGAGAAGGCGTTCCAACAGAGCGCCGGCTTCCTGCGGGTGCGCGACGGCGACGAGCCTCTGGACGCCTCCGCCGTTCACCCGGAGGCCTATCCGCTGGTGCGCAATATCCTGGCCGAGACCGGCAAACCCATCACCGCGCTGATCGGCGACAGCGCGACCTTGCGCCGCTTGGATCCCGCCCGCTTTACCGACGAGCGATTCGGTCTGCCGACGGTGAAGGACATCCTCGCCGAGCTGGAGAAGCCCGGCCGCGACCCACGTCCCGAGTTCAAGACCGCTACGCTCAGGGAAGGGGTGGAGACACTCAAGGATCTCAAACCCGACATGATCCTGGAGGGAACCGTCACCAACGTGACCAACTTCGGCGCCTTCGTGGATGTCGGGGTCCATCAAGACGGCCTGGTGCATATCTCCGCCTTGGCCGACCGCTTCGTGAAGGATCCGCATGCGGTGGTCAAGTCAGGCGATCTAGTCAAGGTCAAGGTCATGGAGGTCGACCTCATGCGCAAACGCATCGCACTGAGCATGCGTCTGGGCGATGTCGCGCCCGAGCGCGCGGCCGGCGATGCCTCGGAGAGCCGCTCGCCGGGTCGAGAGCCGCGCCCGAGGGCACACACGACGCCGGGTCGGCCCGGCCGCTCGGCCGATGCACGCCCGGCATCCGACGGGCGAGGTGCGGCACGCGCCAAGACGCCGGCAGCGTCCGAGGCCTCCGGCGGCGGGACCATGGCGGATGCCTTCGCCAAGGCCAAACGCCGCTGAGGTCGCGTAACGCGACGCGATCGCGCCCCGCCCCCGCCTCTGATGGGCCGCCGCTCACACTCCGCCGACGACCTGCTGCGCACGCGTGTCTACCGCGCCGCCTCGCCGATTCACGGCCAAGGCTGCTTTGCCAAGATCGCGTTTCGCAGCGGCGACTTCATCGGCACCTTCGAAGGCCCCGTGGTGGACCGAGACGGCACCCATGTGCTCTGGACCTATGATGCCGAGGGCAACGTCCTCACCGGTCGCGAGGGGCGCAACCTCCTGCGTTGGCTGAACCACAGCGACGTCCCGAACGCCGAGCTCGACGGCTTCGATCTCTACGCACGCCGGGCGATTGCGGTCGACGAGGAGATCACCTTCGACTACGGCGGTGCCTGCGGGGACGCGGTTTGATCCAGGATTCCGCAGACCCTATCGCCGGACCGCTTACGGCAATGGCATGGACCCCGCGCCTCCCGGGAACGTCCGATTGCGACCCCCGGCCTTGGCGCGGTAGAGCGCCTCGTCCGCCAGCCGCAGCAGTGACTCGGGCGAGGTGGCGTCCCCGGGTACCAGCACCGCCACGCCGATGCTGACTGTGACCCGGCGGAGCGGTGAGGCGTCATGGGGCAGGGCCAGGGCCTCCAGGGAGCTGCGGATCGACTCGACGAGGCGCAGCATGCCCGCCGCGTCGGTGTCGGGGGCGATGACCGCGAACTCCTCGCCGCCATAGCGGGCAGCCAGGTCGCTGATCCGGTGCGCCTGGGCGCTCAGTACCCCGGCAATGGCGCGCAGGCATTCATCGCCGGCCTGGTGGCCGTAGCGATCGTTGTAATGCTTGAACCAGTCCACGTCGAGCATCGCCAGGCTTAGAGGCCGTGCGGCGCGGGTAGCGCGTTGCCACTCGGCCTGCAGCGTCTCGTCGAAGCGGCGACGATTGGCGAGGCCGGTCAGGCTGTCGGTGGTGCTCAGGATCGCCAGTTCGCGGTTGGCGGCCTCGGCAGCCGCCCGGGCGCGGGCGAGTTCCTCCCGCGCCTGTCGGCTCGCGGTGATGTCCTGGGCACTGGTGCGAAAACCGAGCGAACGGCCATTGGCATCGAGGATGGGGCGCCAGGACACGGACACCCAGACTGTCGAACCGTCCTTGCATCGACTCCGGAACTCCAGATTTTCGCCGCTACTCCCCTCTATCGCCTCCTGGAATGCCCTGGCCACCGGGGGCCGATCGTTCTCGTCCGTGACCATGATCAGGAAGTCGTCGGCGGCCACGTATTCTTCCGGGGTGAAGCCCGTCAGCTCCAACGAAAACGGATTCATCCATAACAGCTTGCCTTCCGGACTGAACCAGGCCTCCCAACTGGCCGCGTAATTGGCGATGGCCTTGAACTTTTCCTCGCTCTCGCGCAATGCCGCTTCCACCTGCTGACGTTCGGCGATTTCCGCCTCGGCGCGATCGATGGCGTCCGTGAGCAGCCGGTTGGCCTCGGACAGCTCGCCGGTGCGCCGCGCGACCTTCTCTTCGAGTGACCGGTAAAGCCCGGCGTTTTCGAGTGAAACCGCCAACTGTCCGCCGAGGACGGACACGGCCTCGATGCGCGCGGCGGTAAAGGCGGCGCGAAACAGCCGGTTCTCAAGGACCAGAAAAGCCGTGAGTCGCCCATGGAGGAAGATCGGCAGGCCCAGCAGCGAACACAGCGGCAGACCGGCGAAGTGGGGATCCCCGGCAAAGCGGCTGTCGATGACCGCATCGTCGGAGACCAGGGGCACGCGCGTCTTCAGCGCCAACCGCATCCCGGCGGCGGTGATGATTCCCCTCTCCGCGGCCTCTTCAACCGTCATGCGCTCCAACGACTCCTCGCCGCGCACCCCGCCCTCCAGGTACCAGCGCCCGGCTTCGTTCAGGACCAGCAACCGCACGTCGGTCGCGCCGGTCAGTTGGCCCACCAGCTCCACCACCCGCGCCACCAGTCGCGGCAGCGACCGCTCGGCGGCAAGGGCCTGGGAGGCGCGCAGCAGTGCCTCATGGTCCAAGGCATCGCATTGGCTATCCCGCGCGCTGCCTGGACGGCTGGTGTCCAAAAACGGCCAGGCGTCGCGCATCGCCCGCGCCTTTCCAACGGCTCCCCAATGCCGATAGAGGGCATGCGCGCGCGCCAGCAGGGCGCGGCCGGCGTCCTCCAGCCCGCGGCGCAGGTAGCAGTGTCCGGCCCGCTCGATGATCAGTGCCTGGTGCCAGGGGCGCCGCTCGGCGCCGGCGTGGCGTATCGCCCGTTCAAAGCGCTGGAGCGCGTCCCAGGGTTGCTCCAGGACGTCCAGCCGCTCGGCCTCCACCAGGTCGTGGAGATGGCCAAAGTTCATGGGTGCGTCGGCGGCGCGCACAGCGAGCCAGGTCTGGTTCGCACCGAGCCGTTCCAGCAGGGCAGGCCGGCCGGCCTCGTCGGTCAGCCGCAGTTGCTCGATCAGCGCGAGTGAATGCAGAAACATGGTCAGGGCGGTCGGGTAGAAACCGCTGATGTGACGCGACAGGCCGACCGCGGCCTCGGCATGGCGAGACAGCCCCGCCATGTCGTTGAACAGACAGGCCCCCAGCGCCCGATAGGTCTGATAAAAGGCGAGCGCCATGGCGTTGCCCTGGATGGCCGCGAGGTGCGCCGCATCGTCGAAATCGGCGTCGGCAAAGCCCCCGCGCTCGCGGGTCTTGCCCTGCAAGGCACGCACGAGCTGGCGGTAGGGCAAGAACGCCTGCTCCGAATGCCTGCTCCCGGTCTTGCGCGTAAAGCCGATGGCCGCAGCGAGCTCAGTGTCCATCTCGGCGAGTTGTGCGCAGGTGTCGAACAGGGCCGCCAGCGAGTTAAAAAAAGTAAAGTTGGCGAACTCCAGGTCGCCGGCCCGCAAGAGCCCGGCGTAAGCCGCCCGGGCATGGTCCAGATCATCGGGCAGTGGCTGAAACCAATGACAGGCAAAGAGCCCGAAGGCATGCTGGGCGCGAGCCACTTCAGGGCCGTGATCGCGCGCGAGTGCGGTTTCCAGTGCCGCGCGGGCCGCGCGGTAACCCGTGGCATAGTCGTCCCGCAGGGCGATGGTCACCATCGTGATACAGCACATCGGGTAGCACAGGAGCTCGCAGTAGCCGGCCTCGATCCACAGGCGGCTGCAGCGCGCCATCATCCAGAATCCCAGCAGCGAGCCGGAAAAGAGCGCGGCCGGGATCAAACGGTTGAGCAGCTGCGCGACCATGAGCAGCTGCTCATCGTCCAGGTTGCATTGGGTGGGTAACTGCTCCAGCGCGCCGGCCGCAACGTGGCGGTAGAAGCGATCGAGCTCCTGATCGAGATGGTCGCGGGTGTTCTCCAGCGGCAATGCGATACCCAACTCGGCCAGCAGGCCGGACCCCAGACTGACGGCCTCGTCGTAGCGGGTGCGGTTGGACAGACTGGCAATCTGGATGCACAGGGGTGCGAGCAATTGACGCGGCGATGCCGCCTGCGGCGCCAGCATGGCATAGACCGCATCGGCCTCGTCGTGGCGCGATTGGCTATAGAGCACCAGGTGCAATTCGCAATGGACGCTGAACGCCGCGGCCTGATCGCGCTGCCAGGCGTCCGCCGCCAACAGCCCGATCCCCAGCGTCAGGAATCGCTCCGCGGTGATCAATGAACCGGCCTGGCGGGCCTGAACCGCGGCCGCGAGGAAGAGTGCGCGGGCGCGCGAGCGCTCGGCGCTCTCGACGATCAGCGGCGCGGCCATCGCATAATGTTCGGCGGCGCGTAAGGGATGCTCGGGATCGGCCGCGGCCTGGACCAGGCGCCGGGCCATCGCCAGATGCAGCCGCTCGCGCCAGGCGTCGTCGCGCAGTTGATACACCGCCTGCTGCATGCGGTCGTGGCAAAACGCCAGCGCCGCCCCGCGGTCGGCTCGATGCATGGCCAGCGCCTTGGGCGTGACCAGAATTCCGCGCTCCAACGCAGGTCCGAGCCGCGGCGCGAGTGCGTCGGGATCCTCACCGGTGGCGAGCGCCAGTAAGCCCAGGGTGCAGGCGTTGCCCAGACAGGCGGCGGCGACCAAGGTATCGGCGCTCTCCTGCGCCAAGGTGCGCAGCCCGTCGGCGAGGAAATCCACGACATTGGTGCTTGCCGGGTGGGCGGCAATGGCGGCGAGGTCCCAGTGCCAGCTCCCCTTCTGCGGGTCCGGCCGCAGCGCCCCTTCGCGGTAAAGCGCGTTCAGGAACTCGATGGTAAAGAAGGGGTTGCCGCTGGTCTTGGCGTAGAGCGCGGTGGCCAGGGGTTGTACGCTGTCCGGCTGACGGTGCAGCATGTCGGCAAGCAACCTGGTCATGTCGTCCGCCGTCAGGCTGGCCAGGGTCAGCACCTGGGCCGGGCTGCCGGTGGCTGTCGGTTGGCGCAGCAGGCGCAGGAGGGGGTGGGCCGCGTCGACCTCGTTGTCGCGATAGGCGCCGATCAATAAGAGTCCACGCAGCGCCGTGTCTTCGAGCAATGCCCCGATGAAGTCCAGTGACGGTTGGTCGGCCCATTGCAGATCGTCGAGAAACAGCACCAGCGGATGCTCGGGCGCAGCGACCTGCCGCAGCAGGGCGACCAAGAGTGCGCGCAAACGCACCTGCGCCTCGCGTGGCCCCAGTTCCGGTGCGGGGGGCTGCGCACCGAGCAGGGCCTCCAGTTCCGGCACGACCTCGAACAAGGCGGCGGCGTCCGGGCCGACGCCATCGAGGATGCGCGCGCGCCACGCCTCGACCTGTGCCTCCGGTTCCGCGAGAAGCAACTGGCACAACTGGCGCAGGCCCTGTGCCGGGGCCAGAAACGGGCGGTTGCGGCTGAACTGCTCGAACTTGCCGCTTATAAAGAGGCCATTGCCCAGCGTCACCGGCCGGTGGATCTCGTGGATCAGCACCGTCTTGCCGACCCCCGAGTAGCCGGCCACAAAGAAGCCCCGCGCACCGCCTGCAGACGCGTCGGTAAAGGCTGCCATCAGCGTGGCCAGCTCCTGCTCGCGTCCGTATAGGCGGCGCGGCGGGCGGGGGGCGAGGGTCAGGTCGAACTCCTTCAACCGCACCGCCGCGAGTGGCTGATCGGCGGCCAGCGCGGTGTGCAACTGCTCCAGATCGTGGGCGAGCCCGGCCGCGCTCTGATAGCGGTCGTCCGGTTCCTTGGCGAGCAGGGTCAGGATCAGCTCTGCCACGCGGGGCGGCAACCAGGGCGCCCGCTCTTGCGGCGGCACCGGCGTGCGGGCCAGGTGGGCGTGGATCAGGCTGAGGGTATCGGTGCCCGCGAAGGGCGGGGCACCGGTGGCCAGGGCATAGAGGGTGGCGCCGAGCGAATAAAGGTCGGTGCGGTAGTCGACCGGCCGGTTCATCCGCCCGGTCTGCTCGGGCGACAGATAGGCCGGGGTGCCCGGCAGGACACTCGGGTGATCGAACCCCGGGTGTTCCTCGGCAAAGGTCGTGGCCAGATCGTAATCGATGATCTGAACACGTAGGTCCGAGGGCCGCACCAGGATGTTGGCGGGGTTCAGATCCTTGTGAATGACGCCGCGCCCGTGGATGCACGCCACGGCATGCGCCAGCGCGTGGGCGATGGTCAGAAAGCGCTCCAGATCGAGGTCGCCCAAGAACCCCGACGCCTGCAGGGTGATCCCGCCGAAATCCGCCATGGCCAGCTCCGGCGTGGCCGGGTCGTAGCGCACCAGACGCGGACAACCGGGGAGGCCCTGCAAGCGATCCAGGATACGTTGCTCGTTGTGCAGCGCGGCCCGGGCGGAGCCGAGATCCCCGTCATCGCGGCCTTGCTTGACGATCAAGGGACCAGCCGCCGGGTCGAGCAGGCGAAGCACCCGCTGGTGACGCCCGCGGTGGATCTCGGTTGCGCTCATATCAGATCCCCTCGGTTGAGTCAAGACGCTGCTTCCTGTGTTGCGCGGATGAACCCTCCGGAGGAGTGGACGATGCCTTTTGGGTCAAGGATAGCTGAACCCGACGGGGTGGTCCCGAGAATGCGCGCGCGAGGAGGGCGCGCACCCGGATCCAGGCTCGATGGAACGGGCCGCCGAATACTGCGTCTCCTCAGCGACCTGTAGCTATGGCACACCCCGGATCGGCCGCCGTTGCCGATTCGCCGGGTGCTCCGACGAGTTGCTTTGAACAGGATGCGCCCCGACACTAGACTCCCAGTTCGTCACCCCGCGAGTCACCGTGAAGCGCCTGACCAAGTTCTTGTTGCCCGTTCTGATCCTCGCCGTCGGTATCGGAGTCTTTCAGTATCTCAAGCAGACCCGTCCGGAGCGCCCGCCGGCGGAGATCGTGGAGCGCATCTGGCGGATCGAGGCCGAGACGGTGGAGCCACGCAGGCTCTCGCCCGGGCTTGAGTTGTACGGGAGCGTTCAGACGCCGGATCTTCTGCGCGCGGCGGCCTCGGCGCAGGCGCGCGTCGCTCGGGTGCTGGTGCGCGAGGGCGATCGGGTCGAGGCCGGGCAACTTTTGGTCGAGCTTGACCCGCGCGATTTCAGTTTCCGTCTCGCCCAAGCCCGGGCGCAGATCGACGAGTTGGAGGCACAGGTCCAGAGCGAGCGCACCGGGCACGAGACCGATCTCGCCGCGCTGGAGCAGGAGCGCAAGCTGCTCGCGATTGCGCAAGACGGTGTGCAGCGCGCCTCGCAGCTCACCAAACAGCGCGTCGGCTCTCAGACCGACCTGGATATCGCCGAGCAGGAACTGGCCCGCCAAGCGCTGGCCGTGAGCAACCGCGAGATGAGCATCGCGGATTTTCCGGCGCGTCAACGTGCACTCGAGGCCAAACTCGCGAGCGCCCGGGCGGGTTTCGACGAGATCGCGCTCGAGCTCGAGCGTGCCCCGGTGGTCGCGCCCTACGCCGCCATTATCGCCAAGGTCTCGGTGACGGCGGGTGATCAGGTGCGCAAGGACGATGTCCTGTTGACGCTCTACGCCATCGATAGCCTAGAGGTGCGGGCGCGCATCCCGGCGCCCTTTCAAGCGGAGCTGACCGCCTCGCTGCAGGCTGCGGGCCGACTGCCCGCGACGGCCAGAGTCGGGGATCGTACCCTGCAGCTCTCGCTGGAACGACTCGCCGGGGAGGCGAGTGCGAGCGGGATCGACGGACTCTTCGATGTCGAGGACGAGGAAGGCCTTCTGCGCGCCGGGCAGATGATCGCGTTGCGCCTGGACCGTCCGCCGCAGGAGGGTGTGGTGCCGGCTCCCTTCGGCGCTGTCTACGGCGGTGATCGCGTCTACAAGCTCGTCGACGGCCGAATGAAGGGCGTGCCGGTGCGCAGTCTGGGGAGCTGGTTTACCGAGACGGGCGAGGAACGCCTGCTGGTTCAGGCAGCCGATCTTGCCGCAGGGGACCGCCTGATCGTGACCCACATGCCCAATGCCGTGGACGGGCTGCGGGTGGAGACGGTGCAGTGACGAGCAGCAGGCCGGTGAAGGAAAAGGTGGTCAAGGGGCATCAAAACGACATCGTCGGCCTCTTCGCCCACCACAAGGTCGCGGCCAACCTCCTGATGGCGGTCATGATTCTGAGCGGGATCTTCGCGCTGGATCGCCTGAACGTGCAGTTCTTCCCGAACTTCGATCTTGATTTGGTGACGGTGCGGGTCATCTGGACCGGTGCGAGTGCCGAGGACATCGAGGACGGCATCACCAATCCCTTGGAGCAGCGTCTGCGCTCGGTCGATGAGCTGCGCAAGATGACCTCCACGTCGACCCAGGGCGTCTCGTCGATCACGATCGAGTTCAACGAGGGGGTCGACCCCTTGCTGGCCCTGGATCAGGTGCGGCGCCTGGTCGACGATTTCCGCAACCTCCCGCAGGACGCCGAGAAGCCCGAGGTCTCGCTGGTGACGCGCTACGAGTCCGTCGCCCGGCTGGTCCTGACCGGACTCGAGCGCCCGGACGAGCTGCGTCAGCTGGCACGTCGCTTCGAGTCCGAGCTGCTCGAGAACGGGATCGACAAGGTGGAGATCCGCGGGCTTCCGCTGGAAGAGATCAGCATCCAGGTCGATCAGGCGCGGCTCGAAGAGCTGGGTTTGGGGCTGCCGCAGATCGGCGAGCGGGTCGGTGCCTTCAGCCGCGATCTGCCGGCCGGGGCGATCGGTCGGGGCGAGGCGACGCGCGAGCTGCGCAGCCTGGATAAGCGCCGGGATGCGCTCGAGTTCGCACAGATCCCGATCAAGACCGAGGAGACGCTGAATCTACAGCTCGGCGATATCGCCGAGATCGAGCGTGTGCCGCGCGACGCGACCCTGCGGCTCTCGATGAACGGAAGTCCTGCGGTTGAGATGGTCCTGCAGCGCGCCGAAACGGGCAACTCGCTCGCCGCGGCCAAGGCGCTCGACGACTGGCTGGCCGAGACGCGTCCCTTGCTCCCGCCCGGGGTCGAGCTGGTGGTCTACGACGCCTCCTGGGAGCTGATTCGCGACCGCATCATGTTGCTGGTCACGAACGGGGCCGGCGGTCTCGTCCTGGTCGTGGCGATCCTCTTTTTGTTCTTGAGCGGTCGGGTCGCCTTCTGGGTCGCTTGGGGGATCCCGGTGTCCTTCATGGCGACACTCTTCATCCTCTACCTGGCCGGCGGAAGCATCAACATGATGAGCCTCTTCGCGCTCATCATGGCGTTGGGCATCATCGTGGACGACGCCATCGTGGTCGGCGAGGATGCCATGGCCCACCATCAGATGGGCGAGGATCCGCTCCTCGCGGCCGAGGGCGGGGTGCGTCGGATGCTGGCGCCGGTGGTCGCGTCCTCGCTGACCACCATCGCGGCCTTCCTGCCGCTGATGTTGGTCGGCGGTGTGATCGGCAACATCCTCAACGTCATCCCGCTGGTCATCGTTGCCGTCATCCTCGCCTCGCTCCTGGAGAGCATGCTGGTCCTGCCCGGCCATCTGCGCGGCGCCTTCGTGCACTCGCACAAGGTCAAACCCGATTCGCTGCGCGCACGCTTGGATCGGGCCTTCGAGTACTTTCGCGACCGACTGTTCCGACCCCTGGTGACGCTCGCCGTTCACCATCGATTTGCCACCATTGCCGGTGCGGTGGCGACCTTGATGATTGCCATCGGACTGCTGGCCGGCGGGCGCTTGGGTTTCGTCTTCTTCCCGACGCCGGAGGGCCAGATCATCACGGCAAATGTGACCTTTGTCGCAGGCACACCGCGCGCGCGTGTCGATGCGCTTCTGGAGCACCTCGACGAGACGCTTTGGGAAACCGAACGCGCCTTCGATCAAGGCAAGCTGGTCAATCTGGCGATCGCCCTGCACGGCTCCAAAGGCGAGGGCAGCGGCTCTTCCGCGGACCAGCTCGGTGCCCTGCAGGTGGAGCTTGTCGCACCCGACGCGCGCGAGGTGCGCAACGAGGAGTTCATCCGGGCCTGGCAGGAACGCATCGAGCTGCCTGCCGGGCTCGAGGGTTTCACGATTGCTTCGCGGCGCGCCGGTCCGCCCGGCCGAGACCTGACGGTGCGGCTCTTCGGTGCGGATGCGGCGACGCTGAAGGCCGCGGCACTGGATATCTCCGAGGTTCTCAAAGGGATCTCGGGCGTCATGGCCGTCGAGGACGACATGGCCTTCGGGCGCGAGCAGATCATCTACTCGCTCACCCCCGCCGGACAGGCGCTCGGTCTCACGGTTGCCGAGCTGGGGACCCAGCTGCGGACCGCGTTCGAAGGGCAATTGGTCCAGATCTTCCAAGACGGCGCGGACGAGGTCGAGGTCCGCGTCAAGCTCCCGCGGGCCGAGCGCGAGCGTTTGGGAACACTCGAGCGCATCAACATCCGCCTTCCCGACGGGACCTCGGTGCCGCTCACGACGGTTGCGCAATGGCGCTCGCAACGCGGCTTCGAGATCCTGCGTCATGCCGAGGGCAAGTTGGCGGTGGAGGTCTCTGCGGATGTCGACTCCGACGTCAACAACGCCGGGGCCATCATTGAAGGGTTGGTCGCCTCGACCCTGCCCGAGCTCGAGGCGACCTACGGAATCAGCTACTCGTTCGAAGGCCGCTCCGCCGATCAACGCGAGACCTTGGGCGACATGCGAAAGGGTTTGGTGCTCGGTCTGATCCTGATCTATATCATCCTGACCTGGGTCTTCTCGTCCTACGGATGGCCGCTGGTCGTCATGACCGCGATCCCGTTCGGCTTGACCGGCGCACTCTTCGGGCACTGGCTGATCGGCATCGATGTCACCATACTCTCGCTGTTCGGGATGTTCGGCCTGTCCGGAATCGTGATCAACGACTCCATCATCCTCGTTAAGTTCTACCAGGAGCAGCTCGACCAAGGGATCGCCAGCAGCGAGGCGTTGATCGAGGCGGCCTGCCAGCGGCTGCGCGCCGTGCTCTTGACCTCGCTGACCACGATCGCCGGACTGACGCCGCTGCTATTCGAGAAATCAGTGCAGGCCCAGTTCCTGATCCCGATGGCGACCTCGATCGCCTTCGGGCTCGGCTTTGCGACCCTGTTGGTTCTGCTCGTCATCCCGGCGTTGCTCTCGATCCACGACAGTGCGCATGGACGTCTGGGCCGGTTGTTCAGGGCGAAGCCGGCACCGGCGTGACCCTTCTCGGGTGGCGCACGCGAAACCGCTCCGGCGGTGTCGCGCCTCTGCCGGCGCTGTGCGCCGGTTCAGGTCGGTCCATGCGAATCGCGCATCATGCCTCCTCGCGACCCTGGCGACGCCTGACCGCATCCTCGCGTGCATCGTCGATCTCTCGCATGATGCTGTCGATGTCGACTTCCTTATTGGTGCCCTTGAAGTGCCCGGTCAATTTGATCTCTGGCGTCAAGGCGCCGCTCTCGTAGATGTACCAGATCTCTTTCGCATAGCTGGTCGAGAGCAGCTCCGGGGCGAATTGTCCGAAATAGGCCGCCAGGTTTCCGACATCGCGCTCCAGCATTCGCGCGGCATTGTTGTTGGCCGCCGCATCGACCGCTTGCGGAAGGTCGATGATCACGGGGCCATCCTGGTCGACCAGGATGTTGAATTCCGAGAGATCGCCGTGAACGAGCCCGCTGCAGAGCATCCGCACCACATCCTTGAGTAGGATCTCGTGGTAGCGGAGCGCTTGTTCGCCCGTCAGGTCCAGATCATTGAGCCGCGGCGCCGCATTGCCCTCGTCGTCGGTGACCAGCTCCATCAACAAGACGCCCTCGACATACAGATGAGGCTTGGGCACGCGCACACCCGCAGCGGCCAATCGGTACAAGGCATCGACCTCGGTGTTCTGCCAAACGTCTTCCTGCTGTTGGCGCCCGTAGCGCGAGCCTTTTGCCATGGCGCGCGCCTGTCGGCTGTTTCGCACCTTACGCCCTTCGCTGTACAAGACCTGCTTATGAAAACCCCGTTGATTGGCCTCCTTGTAGACCTTGGCACAACGCACCGCGCCATCGGCATGCACCACATAGACCGCGGCCTCTTTGCCGCTCTTGAGCGGCCGGATCACCTCGTCGATTAGGCCGTCTTGGACCAAGGGTTCGAGGCGTTTGGGAATCTTCATAGACATCCTGCTGCGAAATGGCGGACCCGGATCCGACGGCGCTCCGTCGGGGCCCGGTCTGAAGTGAGCTCTCGGGTGCTCGCGGCGGACGCTCGGACGGCCAAGGCTGTTCGCTGAAGCGGGAACACGAGCGACCGATGGGGCTGCCCGGGATATTGTCGAAAACGATTGCCGAGGTCGCGAGGCAAGCCGCCGGCCTGACCGCAGCCGAGCGCGAAGGGTCGCGAGCCGATGTTGACCATCGAAACCTCGGCTGGGCGCCGTGACATCCCGTTCCGACTCAAGAGGGTGCGGTACGCGATCACCGCCGCGGGTCGATACAGGGCGAGGAACTCTTCACAAGAGAGACTCGCATGAAGAGGGTTGACCGAATTCATGTCGAGCGCCGTGATGGTATACCAAGCGTCGCCCGGGCGACAGACAGTGCGCAGGGCATCGGAGGTAATCTGCGAACCCCGGGCGACCGCGCGTCGCATCCAACTCGTGCGAATGTCAAACCG
This sequence comes from Thiocapsa sp. UBA6158, assembly GCF_002423035.1. Taxonomy (GTDB): domain Bacteria; phylum Pseudomonadota; class Gammaproteobacteria; order Chromatiales; family Chromatiaceae; genus Thiocapsa. Next base: position 30,490 of record NZ_DIUM01000066.1, on the reverse strand, counting down.
GGTCCTCTTGGGCGTGGCTGCCGTCGGACTTCGGGCTACCCGGCTTGCCGGAGCGCTGCGAGCCGGTTCGCCGGACAGCCTGCTGCGGGCGGTGAACGTCAAGGCGAGGATATCCGCGGCTGCGATGGGGTGAAGGTCCTTAGCTCAATGGCGAAGCTCCGGACCCGGGCGGCGCCACGCGCCCGATCCGTACCTCGGTGGCGCGCGAGCGATTGCCCGTGCGCGTCCAAACCTTACGACGGCAATCGTCATGCCCGCGTAACAACTCGCCGAACCGATTCCGTTACCCTCCGCGAGCCCGGGTCGGTCTTAACCGACCCCGGCGGATCCGAGCTGTCTCGAGGCCGCGCCGCGTCTGCGGTCGGCCCTGGAGTCGGTTTCGGGAAGCGGCCTCTTGGATTGCCGCCCCGCGTCATTGTCTCGGGCAGGGTTCGTGGATGATTGCCGGCCGACTCCGCTGCGGACGGGTCCGGCCGGAAAGAGTCCTCCGGGTCTCGTCTCGGGAGCGGCGGTATCGGTTCGGTAGGCGATCAACCCAGCGAAGAGACAAATCAAATGCGTAGAACGAAGATTTGGCTGGCCTTGGCCAGTCTCCTGATGGTCGGTCTGGTCGGCACCAGCCAGGCGACCCTCAATCCGAACGACTCATGGGCGTCCTCATACGATCTGCGCTGGCGCCCGCCGGTCCAAAGCTTTCAACGGATCGCAACACTCGGAAATTATCTGAACCGGGACGACATCGCAGAGGAAACGGTGTCGGAGATCATTGCTGCGACCAAAGACGGAAAGACGCTGGTCTATACGGACAGCCCCGGTGAGCGTATCGGCTTTATCGATATCGCGGATCCGAGCAATCCGAAGCCGACCGGGACGTTGGAGCTGCCTGGTGAGCCGACCTCCGTCGATATCCTGGACAATGACCTTGCGCTGGTTGCGGTGAACACCAGCCGGGACTTCGTCGACGTGAGCGGCGAGTTGGTGGTGGTCGATATCGCGACCCGGACGATCATCGGTGCGATCGCGCTGGGAGGCCAACCGGATTCGATCAAGATCAGTCCCGATCGTCGCTACGTCGCCATTGCGATCGAGAACGAGCGCGATGAAGAGCGCGAAGTCGGTGACGTCGAGGGCGGTCTTCCGCAGCTGCCCGCGGGGTTCCTCGCGATCGTCGACATCAAGGGCAAGGATCCGACGAATTGGTTGCTGCGGACCGTCGACCTGACGGGTCTTGCGAGCTACGCGCCAGAGGATCCCGAGCCCGAATTCGTGGACATCAACGCCGCGAACGAGGCCGTGGTCTCGCTCCAGGAGAACAATCATCTGGTCATTGTCGATCTGGTCAGTGGCGTCGTGAGGCGTCACTTCGAGGCCGGCACGGTGTCATTGGACGGGATCGACGCCACGGAAGACGACGTTATTGCACTGACGGAATCCCTGACCGACATCCCGCGCGAGCCGGACGCCGTGGCCTGGGTTCTTCCGACCGGCCGCTTCGGCCGAACCTATGGCATCGCAACAGCCAACGAGGGCGACCTGTTCGGCGGCAGCCGCGGATTCTCGATCTTCGACCGCAAGGGGGGGGTGCTCTTTGATAGCGGAGCCTCGCTCGAAGAGATCGCGGTCCAGCACGGTCATTACCCGGAGTCACGTTCCGAGAACAAGGGGAATGAGCCCGAGTCGATCGAATACGGCCGCTTCGGCGCTCGGGATTACCTCTTCGTCGGCTCGGAACGCGGCAGCTTCGTGGCCGTCTATGAGCTGACGGGGAACGGCCCGGTCTTCAAGCAGCTCCTGCCGGCGCCCTTGGGTCCGGAAGGTCTGCTCGCGATCCCGTCCCGCAACCTCCTGATCGCCACCGGCGAGAACGACGATCCCGAGTTCGGCGTGCGCTCCGCGGTCATGATCTACCAGCTCAATCGTGGCCGGCCGACCTATCCCGAGATCTTGTCCGACACCGCCGGCGGCTCGCCGATCCCCTGGTCGGCCTTGTCCGGGATGGTCGCTGTTCCCGGAGAGCCGAATCGCCTTCTGGCGGTTTGGGATTCCTATTTCTCCGAAAGCCGCATCTTCGGCATTGATGTCTCTGCCAAGCCGGCCGTGATCACCGACGCTCTGACCGTCCAAGGCGGCTCCGGGGATTATGATCCGGAAGGCATCGCGGTGGCGCCGGACGGTACCCTTTGGATCGCCAGCGAAGGAAACGCGAGCGACTCGCGGCCGAATCGTCTGCTTCAGGTCGATCCGGCGACCGGTCAGGTCATGCAAGAGATCGGTCTGCCCCCGGAGGTTCTGGCGTGTCGCAAGGCGACAGCGAACCGGGCGACCCTGGGTTCGGGCTTCGAGGGTGTTGCGGTCGAGCCGATGCGTGGCGGATATCGTTTGTTGGTCGCCCAGCAGCGCGGTTGGGACTACACGACGGGCGAATGCGAGGCGCTCGACGACGATGCAGGTGGCCTGAATGCGCTCGGTCAGCCGAACCTGACGCGAATTTGGATCTACGACCCGAAGGCGATGTCCTGGGATCACATGGCGTGGGAGTTGGCGCCCTTGCCCGAGAACGCGTCCTGGGTCGGACTCTCCGAGATCACACGCGCCCGAGACGGGTCCTACGTGCTGATCGAGCGCGACAATCTGACCGGAGATTTCGCCGCACTCAAGACGCTCGTCAGGGTGTCGCAGCGCGACCTGCGCGACGGGGTGGTCGCCGAAGACGACAAGGCTGTCTATGATCTGATACCGCGGTTGAAGTCGACCCATGGTTGGATCACGGACAAACCGGAAGGGGTCGCGATTACCGCAGCCGGGCGTACCTTCGTGGTGACCGACAACGACGGAGTCGACGACTGGTCGGGCGAAACCTGGTTCATGGATCTCGGATCCTTCCGGCGGCTTTTCGACTGATCACCCGTCCCGTCGATTGCAGGATGCCTTAGATCGATCAAGTCCGGAATGCGGGGCACGGATGCCCCGCGACTGACGATGTATGCGGTCCACGAGATCTCATGTGACGTCTCCCTTCAACCCCGGGCACCTTTTTAGGGGATTCGCCCGAGAGAGGCCGGTCTCCCGAACACCGAAAGCAGCATGAGATCCGATACCCGAACCGCGATGCGCCAGCTCATCGATCAGGTGCGCGGCGCGATCCCGTTCGACGCGGTACAGGCCCGCGTCTGCAGCGGCGACTGCTCGGGCTGCTCGCAGAAGCTGTTGGACTATCTGGATGGAGAGCTGGCGGCCCGGGAGCAGCGGCTTGCCGAGGGAGACCGGCCGAGTCTTGCAGACCTGTCGCGTCTGGCCAAGACCGCTCGCAAGATCCATCGCGTGCTGGTGCGAAACGGCGTTCTGTCCGAGGAGGCCGAGCCGAGATGAGATGCTGTTGCTTTCAAAAGGTCTTCTCGCTCATCTGGCACGCCGTCTCTTGGTCGGCAATGGCCAACGCCGCTTGACACGTCTGTCGCCGGCGCGCACCCGCTGGTGCCGCGGCACTGCTTCACTGCATGCGGGCGGACCGGATGTGGCGACATGTCACTCGCCGTGGCTGACCTCTTGCCTGTCCTTGTCGCGAATGCGACACGTCGCCCTCGCAACGGGCCGTATTTTCCGGTAGGTCATTGAAAAATAGTTCACGATTATTGGCCCGTCGTTTGCGTTCGTTAGCCTAAGCACAACAGCAGCGCAAATCGACCGCATGGCACCAACCCACACACCGAAACCGAACGTTCTCATCGCCCATCTGAATGCGAACCAGGGGTCCTGAACGGTGAGCACGGCACCAACCCCGGGCCGCTTCCGCGCTCGACAAACGCAAGCTGCTGGTCTGTGCCAGCACTGATTTGACGGATCGTCGGCATCGCATCATCCCCGTGCTGTTCAAGCACGAGCCGCAGAGCGTCATCGTGCTGCGGCATGGCGGCCGGGTCTATGCCGACTTGAATCAATGCGTGCACATGGTCCGGCGTCTGGACTGCATGCACGACGCGGTCTTCGATGCAGCGCACGAGCATCTGCGCTGCTCCATGCACGGCATCGTCTATGACCCGACGACCGGTGAATCCTTGAGTGTGTTGTGCTCCGGCGAGCGACTCAAGCCGTTGCGGTCCATGGAGATCGACGGTCAGATCTACCTTCCCGCAACTCTTCATCAAGGGCGAGATCATCGGCGTATTGGCCCTGTTCAAGGACGAGTTGAAGTCCGGGGCACTGCACACCTTGACGATCAAGGCTAAAACACCGCAAGAGAAGGCGGCGGAGTCCCCCTGATACGATGCCAGACCGCAGCAAGGGTCAGCCGAAGCCATCCGCTCTAGTCAGGCGGATCCGATCGGGGAAAGAGTTTCCGCAATACCCTCTCCGGCAACAGAAGTCGGTCGGGTCGGCCCGGAAGGGCCGTAAAGCCGAAGTGCCGATAGAATGCCGCCGCCGATGGATCCTTGGCATCGACCAACAGCGCAGCAACCGCCAGAACACGGCTGGCCTGAATGACCTTCTTGCAGGCGTCGGAGAGCATGATCGAACCGAGTCCTCGGCCCTTGAAGGTCTCGTCGACGGCCAAGCGCCCGAGCAACGCCACGGGCACCGGATAGCGGGTAAGCTTGCGTGCCAAATCCAAGGGTAAGTCCTCCGCACTCACACTCCCGGCGCTCAAGGAGAAGAATCCTGCCGGCCGGCATGGTTCATCCCGAGGCGTGGCGACATCTATCCTGACATAGGGGGCAGTTAGCAGACGTTGCTCATCTTCCAACCGGGTAGTGCGCTGGCGGGGTCTTCGCGGCGACCCGACCCGACGGTCGGCAAGGTTGCAAGCCGCGTGGCTCCGGCGTAATGTATCAACATTGAAGATACATCGGAAATCGGCTATGCGTGTAACTGTGAAGAAGTGGGGCAACAGTGCGTCGGTGCGTATACCTGCCGCCGTCATGGAGGCGGCCCACCTGACACTGGATGAAGTCGTGGATATCCGCGAAGAAGGCGGGACCATCGTGATCGAGCCGGTACGACCCAGGGGATACGACCTTGCCGAATTGCTGGCCGGCATCACACCGGAGAACCTGCACGCAGAAGTTGACTTTGGTGGACCCGTGGGTCAGGAAGCGCTCTGATGGTTCGGTGTTACACTCCCGAGGCTGGCGACATCGTGTGGCTGCACTTCGATCCGCAGGCTGGACATGAGCAGGCTGGCCACAGGCCGGCGCTGGTTGTCAGCCCTTCGGCCTACAACGGCAAGACCGGGCTGATGCTCTGCTGTCCCATGACCACGCAAGTCAAGGGCTACCCCTTCGAAGTACCGATACCGGGGGATCGCCCGGGCGCCGTTCTAGCCGACCAGGTCAAGAGCTTCGATTGGGTGGCCCGCAAGGCCCTGCGCAAAGGGAAGGTGTCCACCGCCGAGCTGAACGACGTTCGGGCCAAGATAGTCGCGTTGGTAGGCCCGGAACCTCGGCAGTGAAAAGGACAACGCGAGGACTGGACTCGACCTGAGTCCGCGAGCGGGACCCCTATATGCCCCGACCACGAATCTCCGTAAGTGATCCATCAACCCCTGCCCAGCAGGGTTTTGGGTTAACGGATCACTTACCTTGCAGTTACCGCTTTGAGCCGGTCAGGAGACGGTCGCCGCGGTTGGGTGGGTAACGGGAATTGGCCGTCCAGAGTCGCACACGGGGTTGCCTGTGAGCGACCGCAAAGCGTCCAAAACAGCCGGCCGTCGCGGCTCTCTGTCGGGTTTGCGATCTCTCAACGCACCCTACAGGCATTGTGGATCTATAATGCGCCCCCGGTATGCTCGGACACCCCGCTTGAAGCATGCCAAGGGCAGTTCAACCGCCGGATTCAGGCCACAACAGGACAGAGAGACCCATCATGCCGACTCCAACACATCAGGCCATCGACGAGGCCTTCGCCGCACTCGTCTACGATCGTGACGAGCGCAAGGCGCCGGATGCGCATCGCAGCAGCAAGTTCCGGGTGGGCTGGGCTGCGGCGCTGGAGGGTAAGGTGTACGAGCCCGAGAAGCTCGAGCGCTTGACCTGGCTGAATCTGGGATACCGCCTGAGCCAGCACTTCGGCGCGCTGACGCCGGAGCAGATCGATGTCGTCTACGATGACTTGGCGGCAAGCTGGCGGGAGCCCTGCGCGGCTTGACCGAAGCGCCGCAGCCGTAGGCTGTTGGTGACGACGAAGAGGCTCGACACGCTCATGGCGCCGGCGGCAAGCATGGGGTTGAGCAGCCATCCGGTGAGCGGGAAGAAGAGGCCGGCCGCGAGCGGGATGAGCGCGACGTTGTAGGCATAGGCCCAGAAGAAGTTGATGCGGATGGTGCGCAGCGTCTTGCGCGCCAAAGCGATCGCGGTGGCGGTGCCGCGCAGGTCGCCCTGCATCAGGATCACCTCGCCGGCTTCGACCGCGATATCGGTCCCCGTGCCGATGGCGATGCCGACATCCGCCTGCGCAAGGGCAGGGGCGTCGTTGATGCCGTCCCCGACGAAGGCGACGCGACGCCCTTCGGCTTGCAGACGCTTGACTTCGGCGGCCTTATCCGCCGGCAACACCTCGGCGAGGACGCGTGTGATGCCGACTTGGCGTGCGATCGCCTCGGCGGTCAGGCGGCCGTCACCAGTCAGCATCCCGACTTCGAGTCCCAGCGCACGCAGTTGCGCGATTGCCTCCCGGCTGCCGGCCTTGATGGGATCCGCGACAGCCAGAACCGCGATCAGTTGTTGATCCGCCGCGACATAGATCGGGGTCTGGCCTTCCGCGCCGAGTCGCTCGGCGATCTCGTTCGCTGCGTCGAGGGGCACCTCCAGACGCTCCATCCAGCGCCGTGCGCCGACGGCGATCCGTTGCTTGTCGACCTGGCCCTGAATGCCGAACCCGGGCTCCGCTTCGATCTGCGTGGCCCCCGGCAGGGTCAATCCACGCGCCTTGGCCTCCGCGACGATGGCCGCGGCGATCGGATGCTCGCTGTGGTGCTCGACTGCCGCCGTCAAGGCCAGCGCCGCGTCCTCGTCCATGCCGTAGGCGTCGAGCGCGGTCAGGGCAGGATGGCCTTCGGTCAAGGTCCCGGTTTTGTCCAGGACGAGGGTGTCCACGCGGGCCAGCGTTTCCAGCGCGGCGCCGTTGCGGACGAGGATCCCCAAGGCCGCGCCGCGTCCTGTAGCGACCATGATGGCCGTCGGCGTCGCAAGCCCCATGGCACATGGACAGGCGATCAGCAGCACGCTGACCGCGGCGACGAAGGCATAGCTCAAGGGCGGCGACGGACCGAGCCAGAGCCAGACCACGAAGGTGACGAGCGCGACGACCATGACCACGGGCACGAAAACAGCCGCGATCCGGTCGGCGACACGCTGGATCGGCGGCTTGCCGGATTGGGCGTCCTCGACCAGCCGGATGATCTGCGCCAGCACCGTCTCGGCGCCCACGCGGTTGGCGCGGTAGCGGAAGGATCCGGTCTGATTGAGCGTGCCACCGATGACCTCGTCTCCCGGATCCTTGCGCACCGGTACCGGCTCGCCGCTGATCATGGACTCATCGACCCGGCTGCCGCCCTCGGTCAGGGTGCCGTCGACCGGGATGCGTTCGCCCGGGCGCACTTGGATGACGTCGCCCGGAACGACCGCGTCGGCGGGGATCTCGAGCTCGCCGTCCGGACCGATGATGCGGGCGGTCTTGGGCTGTAGGTTCACCAGACGTCGAATGGCCTGCGAGGTTCGTCCTTTGGCAACGGCCTCGAGATAACGCCCGAGCAGGATCAGGGTGACGATGACCGCTGCGGCCTCGAAATAGAGATGGACCGTTCCCGCGGGAAACAGTCCCGGCAGGGTCAGTGCCAGCAGCGAGTAGAGATAGGCCGCGCCGCTGCCGAGCATGACCAGACTGTCCATGCCGGGACTGCGATGCCGAAGCTCGCTCAGACCGCGCGCGAGGAAGCGCCGCCCGGACCAGAAGAGCACCGGGGTGGCCAGTATCAGCTCGAGCCAGGCCCATAGGCCCGTCGGTGCCACGCTGTCCATGAGTGCATGGAGACCCGGCACGACCATCGGCCCCATGCTGATCAGCAACAACGGCAAGGTCAGGGACGCGGCGACGCCCAGGTCGCGTGCGAGACCGCGCAGCTCATGTGCCTTGCGTGTCTCGTCCGTCTCCGCCGTTTGCTCGAGCGCAGCCGGCTCGTAGCCTGCCGCACGGATCGCTTGGGCGATGCGCTCCGGGCTCACCGTGGCGGGAAGATAACCGACGGTCGCCGATTCGGTGCCGAGATTGACGCTCGCCTCGATGACGCCCGGCACGGCTTGAATGGCCCGCTCCACGCGCGCCACACAGGACGCGCAGGTCATGCCGCCGACGCCCAAGGCGACCGACTCGACCACCGGCTCGTAACCGGCGCCGCGAACCGCATCGAGCAAGGCCGGCACGCTCACCTGATCGAACTGCACGACCGCGGTGCCGGCTGAGAGGTTCACCGTCGCCGACTCCACGCCCGGCGCGCGCGCGATTGCACGCTCCACGCGCGCCACGCATGAGGCGCAGGTCATGCCGTCGACACCGATCCGCACCTCTTGCGTCATGGCTCGACCCGGCTCCAGACGCCCGGCAGCGCGAGCGGGTCGTCGAGGAGTTCGCCGAGAGCGCCGTCGATCACGGGCGTCAAGAGCCCGTAGCCCACCCGCCAGCGGACGGTACCGACCTGCACCGACGCGGTCTTGGTGTTCAGCTTCACCACCTGGCCGAACCGCTCATGCCCATCGCGATCCTTGAAGGCGACCCGATCGCCGACGCTCAGCCGATTGCGGTCCACCGCTTGGCGCTTCTGCGTGGCGATCGTCACGTCCTCGCCCTCCAGATCGATCTGATGGAAGGGAATACTCCATCGCTTCCCGTCACCGAGATTCTCGATCTCCGCACGAGTCCGATTGATCCGCAGCAGCTTGGCCTCCTGCAGCCTGTTCTCGACATGGTCGAACCAACGCACCGTCTGACCGACACGCAGCGCCTGCTTCACGGCATGGATGCGCCTCGGGTCGTCGAGCTGGTTGCTGATGGCCGCGTTCAAGCGAAAGAGCTCGAACAAGCTGGCCCGATCCAGCGCGTCCATGACCTCGGTGTAGTTCATGTCGACAACTCCGATATCTGCAAGGATGCCCGCCCGCCTGCTGCCGAGGCAGGACGGGATATGGGGTCGGCGACGGTTATTCTAACGAGGTTTGCGCGTGTGGGGGTGCCGTCCGGCGCGGTGGCATCAGAGTCTGTGTTTCACCTCATCCGGCGGCAACGCGGTGGCGGCGGCCCTGAAACCGGGGGCGGGCTCCAGACGGCGCAAGGCGTGTTGGGCACCGCCGAAGATGTCGCGGCCGATGACGCGAAGTGCCGCGAGCCAGGAGGTGGATGCCGCGCAGGCGGCGGGTTGGTCTGCAGGATCGCGGCAGGTGGTCACCGTGTCGCCGTCGTCGATGACGTGTAGGCCGGGCAGCGGGCGGATCGCCGGGGCGCCGGGCTCGGGGGCGGTCAAGGCCATCATCGAGTGGCGCGTGTCGCCCAAAAGCCGAAGCAGTAGCCCCGGGAGCTGGTAGAAGGGCAGGTCGCCGGTCTCGAGGACGCCGCGGCTTCCGTCGATCAGGATCAAGGGGGTTGCGACCAGGGTGCGGAACATCTCGTCGGTGAATTCGGCGCGGCTCGAAGCCAGGAGGCCGGATTCCCTGAAGCCGCCGAACTGGTTGCCGAGCGCCGGGAGATGGTCGCCGAAGAGGACGATCAGCCCGTCCGGGTCGCGCTGCCGCAGCTCGCGCAGGAAGTCCATCAGCTCGCGCGACTTGTAGTACATGGTATTGGCGTAAGCCTCGACCGTCTCGTGCCCCTCGGCGGCGCTGATGAGGTTCGGGCGTTGCGCGTTGAGCGAGTAGGGAAGATGCCCGAAGTAGGTCAAGACGTAGTTGAAGACGGGCGCGGGTCCCTGCAGCTGTGGTCCGAGCCGGTCGAGGACCTGCCGATAAAGCGATGCATCGCTCAGGAACGAGCGATTCATGTCGTCGAGCTCGAAATCGCCGTCGGACCAGTAGGTGTCGAATCCGATGCGACGATAGGCGTTGACGCGGTTCCAAAAGGACGCAGCGTTGGGGTGCGATGCGAAGGACCGATAGCCGGCGCTCGCCAAATGGCGCGGCAGACAGGGTGCTTTGTTGCGCAGTCCGCCCTCGAAGAAGACGTTGTCGCGCTCGACCGGGAAGCCGCAGAGGATCTCGAACTCGGTGTTTGCGGTGTAGCCGCCGAAGACAGGTGCGAGGGCATTGGCGTGTCCGGAGGCGGCCCAAAGCGCACGGAAGGCCGGATCGAGGGGATCCGCCGAGAGCTCGGACGCGCTCAGCAGCATCGGATCCCAGAAGGACTCCAGCACGATCATATGGAGATTACGGCTTGGGCCCGCCGGACTTGCGGTCTTGATCAGGTCGCTTGGAGCCGTGGCGCCGAGTCGTGAAAGCGCTGATTCGACCTCACCGGCCGTCGGCGCGGGTTCGTGCCGGGCGCGGCTGCGCACGCCCTCCTGCAGGAGCTGCAACGGGAGACCTCGAGACTCGAAGTTGCCCCTTTGGTTCCACACCGAGTTGCCGAACTGCTTGTCAAGCTGAAGGCTTGCCGGCTCGGGGAAGGCGACGAGCAGTGCGACGGCGAGCGTGACGACGCCTAGATTGAGCCAGGACCAAGCCCGACGCCAGGCGATCATCCACCAGAGCAGGATCGCCGGGACGGCCACCATGAGTGCAGCACCTACGAGTCGCCATCCGTCGAGCAGTAGAAACATGTTCTTGGCGGCAACGAAGTCGTCCGGCATCAAGGGGCCGCCCAGGACCGACATCTTGAGCGCATTGCCGAGCGTCAGCGCGGTGAACAGGGCCGCCGTTGCGAGTGCAAAGCGTGCGAGGCTGCTCGACATACCGTAAAGCAGGGTGCCGATCAAGAGGTGCGCGATCAGGTCAGCTCGAAAGGCCTCGGGTCCTGGTCTGACCTCGAACAGGAGATCCATGAGCGCCTGCGCAACCAGATACCAGGCCGCGACGAAAAACATCGCGCCGATCCAGCCGATAAGCCGGCGGAGCCCGCTCGAAAACGGAGTTGAAAGACGGAGCTGGTTCATCGCGATTCGAGTCATGCCAAGATCCCTCTTCCCCTGTGGTCGACGGAGCATCAAGGACGCAGACAAAAGCGTCATGAAGTTGACATGAAAGTGTAATACAAGGCCTTATCTCTGGCCAGATCCGGGTCTTTCCGTCTTTCCGGAAGGTTGACGGGCTTTTGGGGACTGCACGGCCGAGCGATTCGGCGTGACGCTAGTCGGGCGACGCTCTTCGATCGGTCTGCCGAGCGTCTTGATCGCGCTGGTGGCGTTGGAGCCGGGCTTGACTCGCAGCGTGCTGTCGGCGTTATTGGCGCGACGCTGGGCCTTGGTCGGGGTGCAGACTATGCTGCGCTGAACGGGTCTGGTTTTGGTGTTGGGTGCGCGAGGATGGGTTGCGCTGCGATCTCGGCGCTGCGGCTTGAAGCTTTAAGTGTGGGAGGATGGGTTTCGCTGCGCTCTACCCATCCTCGATTTTTTGCTTGGGTTTCCGGTCGGTTGGGCCGGCCGGTTTGGCTTCTCGGCGAGCTGACAGGTATCGAGCGGTGTTTCGCGAACACGCTGAACCGGCTCCGTTCGGCACATCGTTCGGGGTCAGCGTCCGGAGATCCGCTTGGCATTGGCGAGCAGCTCGTCGATTTCGCGTTCAGCTTCGGCCCAATCCTCGATCTCGTGTCCGGGCTCGAAGCGGCGCTTCTCGGCGCGGTAATAGGCCGCTTCGTCAATCATGTGTCGTCGCTCCTCGTCCGAGACATTGGCGAGTGATTTGAGGCTGATCGATTTGCCTGCGAGTGCACTCGGGGCGGATCGCGTCGCCGCGGCCGCGGGTTTTGCGGCTGCTTTCTTGGCAAGTGTTTTTTTTGCGCTTGTGGCCGACGTCGAGGTCTTGGCGGATGCGGGTGCGGTCTTCTTCGTCTCGACCGGCTTCAATGGAGCTGGCTTTTCCGGGGCTGGTTTCGTCGCGATGGCGGTCGGTTTGGCGGGGGCCTTCTCGGGAGTCGCCTTGGTTGGTGCAGCTTTGCTCTGTGGAGCCTTGAGCCCGGCGCTTGCGACGGCGGCCGAATTCGGGACCGTCTTTTTCGCTGCGGTCTTCTTGATGGCTGTGTTCTTGGTGTCTGCGGCTGCCTTGGGCGCCGTCTTCTTGGTTACGATGGTTTTGTCGTCGGCCATGTCGCTCGCCTCTTGGATTCCGGTGTGGTCTCTTCGGGGTTTTTACTGAGACCCCGTCGGTCATTCAACGTCTTCATTCAAGACCGGCGGTTCTTTCTCTCATCGCCGATAAGGATACACGGGATTCTCGCTTTCGTGGCAAGAACGGACGCTTGGATTTCAACCCTCTTATTCCGACCGCAACGCCCGCGCCGGGTCCGTGTTGGCAGAGCGATAAGCCGGGTAGAGGCCTGCGAGCAAGGCGGCGCTCCAAGCGAGCACCACACCCTGAATCAGGGTCAGGGGCGGGATGCGCATCTCCATGGTCCAGCCAAAGGATCGCAGATTCACGACACCGATGAGGAGGTCTGCCATGACCAGTCCGAGCGGGATCGCCAGCAGGCCGGCCGCGAGGCCCAAGATCGAGGTTTGGGTCAAGATCAACAGGGTCAGCTCGCGCCGGGTCATGCCGGTCGCGCGCATCACGGCGTAGTCGCGACGCCGCTCCAGCTCGAGCGCCATCAGGGCGCTCAGCACGCCGATGAAGGCGACACCGATCGCCAGCAGACGCAGGACATGGGTGATGGCGAATGTGCGGTCGAAGATCTCGAGTGATTGCTCGCGGATCTCATCGTTCAAGGCGACGAGGACCGGGGCATCGAGCGCCTCCGTCAGGTCGCGGACCCGTTCGAAGACCTCGGCGCGATCGGTGTCGTCGCGCACCATGATGCCGATTGAGGAGACGGCATCATCGCCCCAAAGCGCGGCGTAACGGGCACCCGACATGACCAGCATCCCTGCATCCGAGCCGTAGTCGCGAAAGATCCCGCCGATCTCGAAGGACTGCCGGCCCCGGGCGGTGAAGAGGACAACCCGGTCTCCGACACCGACGTCGTGGTGATAGGCGTAGGGCTCGGAGGCGAGGATCAGCTCGCCGGTCTCGAAACGCGTCCAGAGATCCGCGGCTGCTCCGCCCTCGAAGCTGAAACCGCTCGGGCTGACCGAGGAGGAGGTCAGCCCGAGCAGGAGCACCGAGCCGGTGTCCGTCTCGACACGCACGCTGCGCCCCATGCTGATCTCGGCGATGCCAGGAAGGCTGGCCAGCCGCTGTGCAAGACCGGACGGCAGGACGCCGTCCGCGCGATTCCCCGTCTCCGAGGGCGCCGAGACATAGATGTCGCTTTGCAGCGTCGTGTCGAGCCAAACGACCAGACTGCTGCGAAAGCTGTCGATCATGACGCCGACCCCGAGGGTCGAGGAGATGGCGACGGTCAGGGCCGCCGCGGCGATGCCGGTCCGTGTGATGGATGCGGCCACTCCGCGCGCCGCGAGCACGGCCGGGACTCCGCCGATCGGTCCGACAATGCGCGTCAAGCCGAGTGCGATCGCGCGGAGCAGTGCGGGGACACAGAGGCTGAAGCCGAGAATCAGGATCAGGATGGCCAGGAAGCCGAGACCGAGCGAGCGACTCGGGATCTGGGCCGCACCCCATCCGGTAATCATCAGGGCCAGACCGAATACACCCAGCCAGAGCACCCAGCGCTGTCCGCGACGCTCCAGGCTGTTGGCACGCAGCATGTCGCGCGGCTGAGCCCGCGCGGCCTCGATCGCCGGGCCGAGTGCGGCGACCAGGGTAATCAGCAGTCCGGCGGCGACGCCCTTCACGAGCGAGAGCGGCGTGACGAAGAGCTCGCGTACGGTCAGCGTGAAATAGATGTCGTTGATGGTGCGCGTGACCAGTTGCACCAATCCCCAGCCGGTCAGGATGCCCAAGCCCAGCCCGAGGAGTGCGCCGGCCAGCGCGAAGACCAATGCCTCCGACAGGACCAACACAAAGAGCTGCGCACGCGTGCAGCCGAGTGTCCTCAATGATCCGAGCAGGCTGCGCCGTTGCAGCACCGCGAAGGTCATGGTGTTGTAGATGATGAATCCGCCGACCAGCATGGCGAGCAGGCTCATGGCGGTCAGATTGGTATGGAAGGCCCGTGTCATCTGGCGCAGGGTCTCGCTGCGTTGCGCAGACTCGACCAGCCGCAGTCCGGGTGGAAGCCTTTCGGCCAGAACGGGCGCGTCCTCGGGCGTGAGGACCAGATCGATCCGGTCGATCGAGCCGATCCGCCCGGCGATCTCCTGCGCGGTTGCGATGTCCGCGATCGCCAGACCCTCGAAGCCCCCCGCCTGATCCGAGGCGAGGATACCAACCAGCTCGGCCGAGATGGCGCGGGTCCCGATCCGCAACGGCAAGGCATCGCCCGGCGCGACGCCGAGACGCTGCGCGTCGGCTGCGCTCAGGAGCAGGGTGTCGGGCTGCGTCAGCAGACGGATCAGCGACGTGCCTTCCACCGTCAATCCGGTGCCGCGTATGGAGGAGAAGGCCAGCAGATCGAGCCCGATCAGTGTGAAGGTCGCCTCGCCGATCCGAATCGGGGCCTCGATGACCGGCGTGGCATCGGCGGCTGCGAGCCCGCCGCGGCGGCGCAGATCGGCATAGACCGCATCCGGGATGCCGCCGGAGGCCGACTCGATGCGGTGGGTCGCTCGACCGGCGACGCGCTCGATCGAGAGGTCGAAGGCCCGCCGTGCGCTCTCGTTGGCGATGTCCACGGCGATGACGACCGCCACGCCGAGCGCGATGCCGAGGATCGAAAGACCGGACTGCCAGCGGTGGCGGGCCAGATAGCGCAGGCTGGCGCGGACGAGGACCGGAATCACCAGGCGAGATCCCGAGCCGAGTCGACCAGCTGGCCCTTGTCGAGCGTGAGCACGCGGTCGGCGATGCGCGAGACCGCGAGGCTGTGCGTCACCAGGATCAGCGTACGACGCCGATCCGCAAACAGCTCGGCCAGCAGCGCGAGGATCTGCTCGCCGGTCTCCACATCCAGGTTGCCGGTCGGCTCGTCGGCCAACACCAAGGCGGGGGAGTGGATGAGCGCGCGACCGATGGCGACGCGCTGCTGCTCCCCGCCCGAGAGCTGATCCGGGAAGGCCCGGGCGCGAGCGCCGAGTCCGAGACGCTCCAACATCTCGGCGACCCGCGGCATGCCGCGTGCGAGCGAGGTGGCGTTCAGCTCGAGCGGCAAGGCGAGATTCTCGGCGACCGTCAGGGTCGGGATCAGATTGAAGAACTGATAGATGAATCCGACTTGGCGCCGTCGCAGGAGCGTCAGGCCGGGCTCGCCGAGCGTCGAGAGGCGATGCCCCATGACCTCGACCTGTCCTTGGTCGGGCCGATCGATGCCGGCAAGCAGGTTGAGCAGGGTCGATTTTCCCGAGCCGCTTCGCCCCAGCAGAGCGACGCACTCGCCTCGGCCCACGTCGAAGTTGATCCCGTCCAAGACGCGGTGCTCGGTCGTGCCTTCGCCCTCGCGATAGAACTTGTGCAGATCCCGGATGCGCAGCACCGGGACGTCTGCGGAGGGCTGGTCAAAGGTCGGTGCACTCATGCGAGCCAACGCACCAGATAGTAGAGTCGCTGACCCTCCGATGAGCTCGACGGCCCGTAGACGATCGCCGGATGGAGCCCGCGCTCCGCTCCCGCGACAGCCCCGGCGAGTGCCGCGTCCGCGTCCGCGACGACCGTGACGCACCCCTCCGGATAGCGGGCACGGTCGGTTCGCTTTGTCTTGACGATCGCGAATCTGTGATCCAGCGACGTCGACTCGGGGTCGATGAGAATCTTGGGCATGCGATATCCGGTCTCGAAGGCTTGGATCGACGGGGAGCGCGGCGTACTCGATTGGAGGGTGAAACGCACCACCCCTCCAGCGAGATGGTGCGTCCGCTTCGCGCTCGCAAGTGCGCATCGACAGGAGGTGTCGGGTTTTTGGGCGTTGGTCGCGCCTCTGTTATCCTAACGGCCTTCATGCCATCCGGGAGTGTCGTACCGTGATCGCTCAGCATGCGCTTGTTCTAAACCTGCATCAGCCCGCCGGCAATCTCGAGGAGCTCCTCGACAACCAGAGCTGGGAGGCCAACGAGATCCTCTTCGCCCTGGATCGCATCCCGCGCAGTCTCTGGGGTCACGAAGACCTGGCTCGCGTCCATCTCTCCCTATCCGGTACCCTGCTCGAGACCCTGTCGAATCCCGAGTTCCAGAAGCGTGTCTACGGTACCGTGGATTGCGGGTCTCTTTTGTGGCACTTCCAGAACGAGAAGCTCTTCGAGGTCTTGGGGACGGGTTACTACCATCCGGTACTGCCGCTGATCCCCGAGGCCGACCGCGAGGAGCAGCTGCGCCGCTGGCTCGGCATCGCACATCACCTGCTGTGGCGTCCGCGCTTCCAAGGCTTCTGGCCGCCCGAGATGGGCTTCTCGATGGAGCTGATCCCGCTGCTGCGCGCATTCGGCTATCGCTATGTCATGGTCGACAGCGAACATGTCGAGCCGATCTCGCCCATGAGCTGGCAGGAGCTGCGTTATCGACCGCACATTGCGCGGTTCGGCGGCGAGGCGATCACGGTCATCGTGCGCGATCGCGATCTCTCCGATGCGCAGGAATCCGGGATGGAGTTGGATTGGTTCCTCGCCGAGGTTGCCGAGCGGACTCAGTGGTGCGACTTCACGCCTCTGGTGACGACCTGTACCGACGGCGAGAACGGCGGCTGGTTCAGGAACGTGACCGAAGGGGCCAACTTCTGGAGTGCCTTCTATCTGCCCTTGCTCGAGCGGGTTGCCGCCGGCGAGGCCGCGATCGCACCCACCTTCATCAGCTGCTATCTGGATAACTACGGCGCTCACGGCGAGGTGCGCGTGCGCACCGGCGCCTGGAACACCGGCTGGCATCACGGGCGCGACTTCACCCAATGGACCGGCTCGGATCGCCAGAAACAGGCGATCGACGCCTTCGCCAAGGCCAGCCGTCTAGTGCATGACGCGCGTTGGTACGCCACCGAGCGAGGCGTCTCCGAAGGCCCGGAGGCCGAGGCGATCGAGGAGGCGATGTGGCGTCTGCTGCGCGCCGAGACGAGCTGCCACCTTTACTGGGGCGAGGCCTGGGTGCCGCGTGCCGAGGCCGATCTCGAGGCCAGTCGTGCCGCGCTCGAGCGTGTCGGGATCCGCCCGGAGCCGACCGACACGGATACACCCGCACCTGCGCCCGCACCCGCGACCGCGACCGATACAACTCCCGCGTCTGCTGCGGATGTCATGGACATCCGCACCGAGGCGACCGCGAACGCCCCGCCGACGACCCATGCGCCCGATCCGCCGGCCGCATTCGAGACACCCGCACCGAGAGCATCTTGAACCTCTCCGGCAACCCCGGAGCCACACTTCTCAAGGAGTCCAGCGTGAAACCGCTACCCGAGTACGTCGATGACCTTCCGAATATCTGCGGCCATGAATCGGAGGTGGAGGCCGTCGTTGCCGAAGCGCGCACGCGTACTCTGTTCGCCGATCGCGGCGGCATCGATTTCAGCTCCATCCGCTCGGCAACCACCATCGCGCTGCATCAGCATCAGCCCCTGATCCCGGCCGGCGGCGGGGATCTGCGCAGCGCCGCCCTGATCAGCAACCTCCAATACATGATGGAGAACCAGCACATCGGGGACAATTACAACGCCCCGGCCTTCGTCTGGTGCTACAAGCGGATGGGGGAGTTCATCCCGCAGTTGATCAACGAGGGCAAGTCGCCGCGCTGCATGCTCGAATACTCGGGCACCCTGCTGCACGGTCTGCGCAAGATGGGCGAGCATCATGTGATCGATGCGCTCAAGGGCATGACCTGCAACCCGGACTACAACTGGGCCGTGGAGTGGCTCGGCATGCCCTGGGGCCATGCGGTCGCGCCCTCTACGCCGGTGCAGGATTTCCGTCTGCACGTGAAGGCGTTCCAGCATCACTTCGCCGCCATCTTCGGATGGGAGGCGTTGGAGCGGATGCGCGGCTTCTCGCCTTCGGAGATGGCCCTGCCGAACCATCCCGACGTGGCTTACGCCTTCGTCAAGACGCTCCTGGATTGCGGTTTTCAATGGGTCCTGGTGCAGGAGCACACGGTCCAGCAGGTCGACACCGGGCGGAATCCGCAGCAGCCGCACATCCCGCATCGTCTGGTCGTCACCAACTCGCACGGCGAGACCGCGAGCATCATCGCCATCGTCAAGACGCAGGGCTCCGACACCAAGCTGGTCGCCCAGATGCAGCCCTGGTACGAGGCGCAAGGGCTGCAGCGCGTCGCGCTCGCCGGTCAGTCGATCCCGCCGCTGGTCACCCAGATCGCCGACGGCGAGAACGGCGGCGTCATGATGAACGAGTTCCCGGGCAAGTTCATGGAGGTCGTCGCCGCCTCGAGCCACACCGACACGCCCATGATGAACGGGAGCGAATATCTGGAGCATCTGTTCGCGCTCGGGATCAAGGAGTCCGATCTGCCCGAGGTCCAGCCCCTGTTTCACGATCGCATCTGGGCGCGCATCCAGCCGGGCGACGGACCGGAGAAGCTGGAAAAGGCGATCGCCGAACTCAAGCAGGAAGACGGCCGATTCCACATGGAAGGCGGCAGTTGGACATCCGATCTGTCCTGGGTGAAGGGCTACGACGACGTGCTGGGCCCGATGGAGGAGGCGAGCGCCAACTTCAACCAAAAGGTCCTGATCCCCGACGTCGCTACCAACGACCCGCGCTATCGCAATGCGCTCTTCCATCTGATGGCCTCTCAAACGAGCTGCTATCGCTACTGGGGGCAGGGCCTTTGGACCGACTACGGGCGCGAGATCTGCCGACGGGTCAATGCGATCCTCGAGCAGGATTTCGGCTGACAACACTTTGGGAAACGACCTTGCAATGAACGCATTACCGAACGCAGAGGATCTCTCGGGCAGTTTCGACCTGCCGGGTGAAGAGCGCTATATCGCGTTTCTTGCACGGGTCACACAACAGGGCCAGGTCTGGACCTTGAAGGGAGATGATGGTTTTATCGCCTTCTCCGACGATGACGGGCGGGAGTGTTTTCCCTTCTGGCCCGATGCGGCATGTGCCACGGCGCTGGCGACACGGGAATGGGCCGATTGTCGTGCCGAGCCGCTGGCGCTCGACGTCTTCATGACCCGCTGGTTGACCGGTATGGCGAAGGACGGCCGGATGGTTGCCGTCTTTCCCGCGCCGGACGGTTCGGGCGTGGTGATCGAGCCCTTGACCTTGCTCGACGATCTCCGGGAGGAGGGTGAACAGGGAGAACAGGGCGATTGACGTGACTCTATTGACGGGAGGATCCGAGGCCGGATACCGGGTTTTATCGGACCTCGGAGCCGGCGCGGTTTAGGTCTCGGTGATCTCGCAAGCGATCCGGTCATCGGCAATTCCTTCGCTGCGGAGCAGTTCCGTCAGCCGATTGATGGGCGCTTCCTGACCGGCCAGATAGAAACGCAGTCTGCGCAGATCCGGGTGATCGGCGCGGATCACCGCAAAGACATCTTCCGCCCGGCCGCTCATCAGGGGAGTCAGTTGGAAGTTGTCCAGCGCGTCCGTGAGCGCGCGGCCCCAACGTCCCTGATAGTGCCCCTCCGGATACTGCGTATCCCAGTAGAGGTGGAAGGACTCGATCACATCGATCGAGACGGCGTGCTCGATCAGGCTCTTCACAGGCGCAATGCCGTCTCCGAAGGCGATGAAAACCGCGGGCTCCGGCGCGTCCTCGGTCAAGACGAACCCACCGTAAGGCCCCTCGACCGTGATCAGATGGCCGGGGCGCAGTGGTTTGAAGACCGCCTCGGAGAAGGCATCGGCGCCGCGTCTGACGTAAAACCAGAGGTTTCGGGCGTTGCAGGGACAGCTCGCGATCGGCAGCTCGCGACTCGCGCCGTCTTCGAGCGTGAGTCGCACGCGCTGGCCCGACATGAAGCGCAGCGTCTGGGTCCGCGGGGTCTGGACGTTGAGCGAGACGAGATCCTCGGAGATGTGCTCGAGCTTGCGTAGACTGGCTCGAATCTCCTGATGCGGGAGATCGGCGACCGAAAGGGCCTCGGCCGCCTCGATGACGACGTCGGTCACCGCCGTATGCGAGCAGGTCAAGAGGTAGCCCATCGCCTTCTCGCGCTCGCTCAAGACATAGTCGTGCTCGCGGATCTTCCGCGTTTCCCCGCTGATCAAGCGCGCCTTGCAGGCCCCGCAATTACCGCTCGCACAACCGTAATTGAGGTTGATCCCGGCCCGCACCGAGGCGTCGAGAATCGACTCGTTGCCCTCGACGAAGTAGTCGTGACCGCTTGGAATGAGCTTGACGTTGGCTGCCATGATGCGAAGAAAGGTATCTTTGGCGAAGAGTTGTGCGCGTTCGTCGTTCAAGGTGTCCGTGTCCAGCGTCGCGCGTGCCGCCCGGAGCCAATCGCATGTTTCGCGAGCCTTGATCCGAGCCGTTTCCGGGGGTAAGTCCGCGAGCGACTCCAGGCGAACGCCGACCTGATCCAAAAGGTCCTCGGCGGCACTCAAAGCGGACATGCGCTCGACGAGCGTCTTGCTCATCGCGCGCAGTCGTGCAACCAGAACCTGCGGGCTGGGCAGCACAGCGTCGTGCCCCTCGGTCTTGGGAAGCGCATCGCTTTTGATGCGCTCGACCCGCTCGAGCGCAGCGTCGTCCGCGAGACTCACCGCCGGAAAGGCGCGCAGGAGATCGCCGACGGCGACCGAGCCCTCGAAGGTGGCGATCTCGCCGCGTCTGATACGCCGCTGCAGCTCCGCGCGGGTAACGCCCGCGAGGCGTGCGGCGCGGGATAGGCTCAGGTAGTCCATGGGCGTGAGGTCTCCGTTCCGGCCGGCGGGTCGGGTTGTCGTACGCAAGGTGTTTGCTCGGGTCGAACGCGCAAAACCTCCGCGTCATCCCGATATCATCCGGTGCCGAGTATCCGCGCCTCCCGGTGCGACTTCAATCCATCGGCTCAACCCGCCTTTCGAAGGAGAGATGACGTGGACGACAACACCAAGGCACAGATCGAAGCCGCCGCATTCCGTGGTTTGGTCGAGCACCTGCAACGCCGCACCGACGTGCAGAACATCGACCTCATGAACCTGGCCGGTTTCTGCCGAAACTGCCTGTCGAAGTGGTACATGAACGCCGCTGCCGAGCGCGGCGTCGAGATGTCCTACGACCAAGCACGCGAGGCGATTTACGGCATGCCCTACGCGGACTGGAAGACCCGCTATCAGCAAGAGGCGACTGCGGATCAGGCGCGTCTGTTCGAGGAGACTCAGCCGTTGCACGCCTTCGTGAGCGGCCATGGCGGCAGGTCTTAAACCGCGTCCCCGCCAAAGGCCGTGGATGCGCCAAAGGTCGAGCTCACTCGGAAGTGAGCCTCTCGCTCCGGACGCGGTTTAGAGGTCGCCGGTGGCGCCTGCGGTCATAATCTCTTCGATCGTATCGCGCACCTCGATCGCATTCTCCATCAGATTCGGCGGCAGGCCGGCCATCTCGATGACCTTGTTCAGATCGAGCGTCGTCAGCCATGCCTTGCCTTCCTGATCCTCGATCAGGGTGATTCGACAGGGCAGGTATGCGGAGAAGTCGATGTTTTCCTTGATCATCTCATTGGCGATCCGAGCATCGCAGAACTGGAAGATCTCGATGCGCTTGGTCTCCACACCCATCGACTCCAGCTCCTTGTAGAGCGGCAGGTGAGCGACGAGTTTGAAGTTCAGCGTGTTGGCCCGAAGCTTCATGGATTCGACGGCGTCATCCATCGAAACATCCTCGGCCAGCGGCATCTTGAGCACGGTATCGGCGATCGTCATGCTTTCGGCATGCGTCTGAGTGGCGAGGAAGGTCAAGGGCAGAAGGGCGATCAGCAGTGACAGCAGAATCTTTCTCATTGTCGTCTCTCTCCGGTTGTGTTTTTGTATTGTGGGTTTAGTCGAATCGGTAGTGCTTCTCGACCGGCTCGACGACCTCCCAGGTGCATTCCATGCCGGCGGGGAAGGTGATGAGGTCGCCGCGGCCGAATGTCTGGGGCACGCCGCCGGTCGGGGTGACATGAAAGCGCCCGCGCACCACATAGCAGGTCTCGGCACGATCGTAACGCCAGGGAAAGGTCGAGGGCTCTTTTTTCCAGATCGCCCAGTCCTCGACGCCGAGAACGTCCAGCTTGGCGGGTGAGGGCTTATGCTCGCAGTAAATCTGAAGGTCGGTCATCCATCGGCTCCGGGGTCGGCCGCCGCGATCGGCGGGTCTGGCTTTGATGGCTCGGCATTCTGGAGCTAATCCGTTGGATTTTCCACCCGAGAGGCCGGCTGAAGGGACGCTTACGAGCTGCGGGGCCCGGGAGAGTGATCCATCGGTACGCCTGAAAAACTTTGCGTCCTCTGCGCCTTTGCGGTTTGATTCCACGATGAACGACACTGAATCCCCCCGCGAGCGAGAGCCGAGCGCAGCCCTGCTTGCCGAGCTGATGCTGCGCGCGGGTCTGCGGCTTGTGGTTGCGGAGTCCTGCACCGGCGGCTGGTTGGCGAAGGTCGTCACGGATCTCGCCGGGAGCAGCGCTTGGCTCGATCGTGGTTTCGTCACCTACAGCAACGCGGCTAAGCAGGAGATGCTCGGCGTGCGTGCCGAGACGCTTGCCGCTCGGGGTGCCGTGAGCGAGGCGGTGGTTGCGGAGATGGCGATGGGCGCCTTGAGTCGCAGCCAAGCGCAAGTCGCCGTCGCCATCAGCGGTGTGGCCGGACCCGGCGGGGGAAGTCCCGAGAAACCGGTCGGGACCGTCTGTCTGGCCTGGGCCTGGCCCAAGGGGCGGGTCGAGACCCGGCGTTTCCACTTCGACGGCGATCGCGATGACGTGCGGCGTTGCTCGGTGCAGGCGGCGATCGACGGCTTGGTCGAGCGGCTCGGCGACCTTGTCTGAACGCTGGTTTTTTGCACTGTGGCCCGATGAGGCGGTCCGCGACGCCGTGGCTGCCCGGATCCCCGCGCTCCTGCCCGTCGGCGCACGGGCAACCCATCCGAGCGACCTTCATCTGACGCTTGCCTTCCTCGGCCCGCTCGCGCCCGATGTGCTCGCTTGTGCGGAGCAGGCCGCGGATCGGATCCGTGCCGCCGCATTCGATCTGGAGATCGATCGGGTCGGTCATTTTGCGCGGGCGCGCGTGCTTTGGTGCGCGCCTGCATCGCCGCCCGAGGCATTGCCGGCGCTCGCCGCGGATCTTCGGGAGCGGCTCTCGACCTGCGGTCTCGCCGCCGATCCGCGTCCGTATCGTCCGCATATCACACTCGCACGCAAGGCCGCGGCGGCGCCGAGATCGGACTGGCCGACGCCGATTCGTTGGTCGGCCCGCGAGCTTGTGCTGGCCGCCGGATACGGCGGTCCCGGGCCGCGTTATCGGGTACGTCGTCGCTGGACGTTGATCTAAACCGCGTCCAGAGCGAGATGCTCGTTTTCGAGTGAGCTCGACGTTTGGTGCATCCATGGACCCTAGGCGGGGACGCGGTTTGAAATAATATATTTTTTAATATGTTAAACCGCGCCGACTCCAACGCTCGTCAAGCCTGTCGAGGTCGATCCCATTTGGCATGCCTGTGACGTTTTCCGATTCGCTATGCGATAATCCGCGAGCCGCGGCGTGGGGCTACGGGTGTCTTGTCGGACACCCGGGCGCTCGCCGGCCACGTCGGATCCAAACGTTGCAGAGCAAGCCCCCCTTACGAACGATCAAACCGATCAGGTTCAACGGAGACCCAATGGACGACAACCGCAAAAAGGCACTGGCCGCCGCGCTGACCCAGATCGAAAAACAGTTCGGCAAGGGCTCGGTGATGCGCATGGGCGACACCGGCGTCATTCGCGAGGTGGAGGCCATCTCGACCGGCTCGCTCGGCCTGGATCTCGCGCTCGGGATCGGCGGCGTGCCCAAGGGTCGCGTGGTCGAGATCTACGGGCCCGAATCCTCCGGCAAGACCACCCTGACGCTGCACATCATCGCCGAGGCGCAAAAGGCCGGCGGCACGGCGGCCTTCGTGGATGCCGAGCATGCCCTGGACCCCGGATACGCCGAGAAACTCGGCGTGAATATGAACGACCTGCTGGTCTCCCAGCCCGACACCGGCGAGCAGGCGCTCGAGATCACCGACATGCTGGTGCGCTCCGGCGCGGTCGATGTCGTGGTTGTCGACTCGGTCGCGGCATTGACCCCGAAGGCCGAGATCGAGGGCGAGATGGGCGACTCCCACGTGGGTCTGCAGGCGCGCCTCATGTCCCAGGCCCTGCGCAAGCTCACCGGCAACATCAAGCGCTCCAACTGCCTGGTCATCTTCATCAATCAGATCCGGATGAAGATCGGCGTCATGTTCGGCTCGCCCGAGACCACGACCGGCGGC
Source organism: Thiocapsa sp. UBA6158 (assembly GCF_002423035.1). Lineage (GTDB taxonomy): Bacteria > Pseudomonadota > Gammaproteobacteria > Chromatiales > Chromatiaceae > Thiocapsa. Next base: position 5,942 of record NZ_DIUM01000066.1, on the reverse strand, counting down.
AACGCACTCAAGTTCTACGCCTCGGTGCGGCTGGATATCCGGCGCATCGGCAGCATCAAGAAGGGCGACGAGGTCATCGGCAACGAGACCAAGGTCAAGGTCGTCAAGAACAAGGTCGCGCCGCCCTTCAGACAGGCCGAGTTCGACATCCTCTACGGCCAAGGCATCTCGCGCGAAGGCGAGATCATCAGCCTGGGCGTGAATGAGGGCTTCATCGAGAAGTCCGGTGCCTGGTACAGCTACGAGGGCAATCGCATCGGGCAGGGCAAGGACAATGCGCGGGTCTTCCTGTGCGAGAACCCCGAGATCGCACGGGCGATCGAGGCGAAGATTCGCGACAAGCTTCTACCCAAGATCGGCGAACCCTTGCCCGGCGCCTCACCGCTCGCCGATGCCCCGCTCGCCGAAGACCCGGCGGAGATCTAGGCCGAAGCCCCTCGTCGAGCGATGGACGAACCCGACCCCGCGGCGCAGATCGCCGATCGAGCCCGTCGGCTGCTGGCCGCCCGCGAGCATTCGCGCGCGGAGCTTCTGCGCAAGCTCCGCGCGCGCGGCTTCGACGACGCAGGGATCGCGCAGGCGCTTGACCGGCTGGTTGCCGAAGGCGCGCTCGATGAAGAGCGTATGGTCGAGCAGTATGTTGCCGAGCGCGCCGCCAAAGGGTTCGGCCCCCTGCGCATCCGCGCCGAGTTGTATGACAAGGGCCTTCCCGATACCCTCGTCGACCCTCATCTCGACGCCATGCGGGATGATTGGGTCGCCTATATGGCAGAAATCTACGATCGCCGATTCGGCAGCAAGCCGCCGCCCGACCGGGCCGAGTACGCCCGACGCGGTCGGTTCCTCGAGCAACGTGGATTTCCCCCCGAGATGATCCGCCGCTTCCTGCGCTGGCCCGAGTGACCGGCCGGCGTCCGCAGTCCAACCGAGCATACCCATGACCACCAGCACCAGTATCCGCACCAGCGCTGAGCTTCGAGCGAGTTTTCTCGACTATTTCGCGCAACGCGATCACGAACCCGTGCCGTCCAGCCCACTGGTGCCGGGCAACGACCCGACCCTGCTCTTCACCAATGCCGGGATGGTGCAGTTCAAGGAGGTCTTTCTCGGGCGCGAACGTCGCGCCTACAACCGCGCGGTCAGCTCGCAGCGTTGCGTGCGCGCCGGCGGCAAGCACAACGATCTGGAGAACGTCGGCTACACCGCGCGGCATCACACCTTCTTCGAGATGCTCGGCAACTTCAGCTTCGGGGACTATTTCAAGCGCGAGGCGATCGAGTATGCCTGGGACTATCTGACCCGCGTCCTGGCCCTGCCGCCCGAGCGGCTCTGGATTACCGTTTACACCGAAGACGACGAAGCAGCCGACATCTGGCTGAAGGAGATCGGCGCCGACGCCTCGCGCTTCTCGCGCTGCGGGGCGAAAGACAACTTCTGGTCGATGGGCGAAACCGGACCCTGCGGCCCCTGTTCGGAAATCTTCTACGACCACGGCCCCGAGATCCCCGGCGGCCCGCCCGGCTCGCCGGACGAGGACGGCGACCGCTACGTGGAGATCTGGAATCTGGTCTTCATGCAGTACAACCGCGACGCCGAGGGCAATCTGACCCCGCTGCCGCGCCCGTCGGTCGACACCGGGATGGGTCTGGAGCGCCTTGCCGCCGTCATGCAGGGCGTGCACAGCAACTACGAGATCGATCTGTTCGTGCGTCTCATCGACGCGGCGGCACGCTTCACCGGCTGCGCGGATCGCGAGAACAAATCGCTGCGTGTCATCGCCGACCACATCCGCTCGGCCGCCTTTCTGATCACCGACGGGGTGACGCCCGGCAACGAGGGCAGGGGCTATGTCCTGCGTCGCATCATGCGTCGGGCCATCCGACATGGCTACCAGCTCGGTTGCACCGCGCCATTTTTCCATCGGCTGGTGTCGCCGCTGGTCGCCGAGATGGGAGCGGCCTACCCCGAGCTGGTCGCCGCTCGTGAGCATGTGGAGCGCATCATCCTGCTCGAAGAAGAGCGCTTTGCCGAGACCCTCGAGCACGGTCTGCGCCTGCTCGACGAGGCCATCGCGGGTCTGGCCGATGTGCAGATCCCGGGCGAGACCGTCTTCAAGCTCTATGATACCTATGGCTTTCCGACCGACCTGACGGCCGACATTGCACGCGAGCGCGGTCTGACCCTCGACATGGACGGCTTCGAGCAGGCGATGGCGCAGCAGCGCGAGCGCGCACGCGCCGCCAGCCATTTCGGCGGCGCGGCCACTCTCGAGATCGATGTCCAGGGCGAGACCGAGTTTTGTGGCTACGAGCGGCTGCAAGAGGAGGCAACCGTGGTCGCCATCTACTCCGCCGATGGCTCGCGCGATCAGCTCGCCGCAGGCGAGGAAGGTCTGGTCGTCCTGGATCTCACGCCCTTCTATGCGGAGTCCGGCGGCCAAGTCGGGGATCGCGGTTGGCTCGTCGGCGAGGGCGGCCGGTTCGAAGTGCTGGATGCCCAGAAGAAAGGCGAGGGCGCCGTTTGTCATCTCGGGCGTGTCGGCGAGGGTGTCCTGGCGGTCGGCGATCGGGTCGATGCGCGCGTCGACGGCGAGCGTCGGCGCGCCACCGCGCTGAACCACTCCGCGACCCACCTGCTGCACGCGGCCTTGCGTCAAGTCTTGGGCGAGCATGTGCAGCAGAAGGGCTCGCTCGTCGGTCCGGAGCGACTGCGCTTTGATTTTTCGCACTACGAGGCAGTCTCGCGCGAGCAGCTGCTCGAGATCGAGCGGATGGTCAACCGCGAGGTCCGCGAGAATCATCTCGTCGAGACCCGTATCATGAGCCTCGACGATGCCAAGGCGTCCGGAGCCATGGCACTCTTCGGCGAGAAATACTCCGAGCAGGTGCGCGTGCTGCGCATGGGTGACTTCTCCACCGAGCTGTGCGGCGGCACCCACGTCAAAGCGGTCGGCGATATCGGCCTGGTCAAGGTCGTCGGCGAGAACGGCATCGCCTCCGGTGTGCGGCGAATCGAGGCCGTGACCGGTGCGACCGCACTCGATTGGATCGAGGCCGACGAGGATCGACTCATTCGCCTTGCCGGACTCCTCAAGGGCGGACGCGACGACATCGATCAGCGGGTCGTTGCGCTGCTCGAGCGCAGCCGTCGGCTCGAAAAGGAGCTCGAGCAGCTCAAGGCCAAACTCGCCAGCTCCGCCGGTCAGGATTTGGCGTCTCAGGCGATCCTGATCGAGGGCATCAAGGTGCTCGCCGCGCGCCTCGACGGGGCCGATTCAAAGGCACTGCGCGTCACGCTCGATCAGCTCAAGGACAAGCTCGGCTCGGCGGTCGTCGTCCTCGCGACCGAGGCGGACGGCAAGGTCAGCCTGATCGCCGGCGTGACGCCGGATCTGACCGCGAAGGTGAAGGCCGGCGAACTGGTCAATTTCGTGGCTGCCCAGGTCGGCGGGAAGGGCGGGGGCAAGCCGGACATGGCGCAGGCAGGCGGCACACAGCCGGAAAACCTGCCGGCAGCGCTGGCCGGCGTGGCCGCCTGGGTGAAGGGAAAGGTGGCGTGACAAGCGTAATGAAACGATCGATGCTTGTGGCGTTCGCCGCCCTGGTGGCCGCCGCAGCCTTCCTGCCCGGCGCGTCTGCGCAGGCAGGCGAGGGCACGGTGATCGAAGCGACCACGGCAGCCGGCGAGCGCGTGCAGCTGCTGCCCGACGGCCGCTGGAAGTTCATCGATCAGGCGAAGCAGGCCGAAGCGAAGAAAATCGCCGACACCTACCCCGAGAATCACCTGCGCCCCGAAGGCGCTCAAGGTGGCTGGTTCGGCACCCGCGTGCTGATGCCGGGCGACAAGGATTACAACCGCGGCACGCTCAACCCGAAGATGCGCTGAAGCCCGCTGCCTGAAAGCGGCGTTGCCTTCATCCGGTTGAAGGTTTTCATGTGAGTGCGCCACAGCCGGCCCTGCGGGCGGCGGCGGGTGCTCGCCGAAACCCCCGTGCCGCCCATTGATCGCGAAAGCGGACCTTGAAAAGGTGCAGGTGCCTGATCAATGTGCCGGATCGCGATCGATGGATCGCGCCGGCAAAAGCATCGCGTCATTCATGCCGACACGGCGACTGCGGATCGCGCTGCCGATTTTCCGCTGGAGCCAGACGACGGTCAGCGGGCGCCGGCGGAGAATACGGACAGGTCCTGGGGTCCGCCGCGCGAAATCGCCTTGCGGTAACCGGCACGTGCGCGCAGGCGCTCGACGTAGGCCTGCAGTGCCGGGTAGTCGCGCAGCCAGCCGCGGCATTCGCTGAATTCCAGTGCCCAGCCCAGGTTGATGTCGGCGCCCGAAAAGCCGGACTTCAGCAGGTAGTCCTGCTGCTTGAGCGCGTCTTCGGCGAACTGGTGGTTCTTCGCGGTTTCCACATCGAAGAAACCCATCAGGTCCGGACTGCTGCGGCCGGTCCAGGCGTCGACCAGATCGACCAGAAGGCCTGGAAACAGCGTGCCTTCGGAAAACGCCAGCCACTGCTGGTACTGCCCGTATTCCGGCGACGAAGGCTTCACGCTGAGCCGTCCGTCGGCGCAGACATTGCAGATGTATTCGATGATGGCTTCTGACTCGACGATCGTCTGCCCGTTGTGCTGGATCAATGGCGCCTTGCCCAGCGGGTGCACCTTCTTCAGCGAGTCGGGCGAGCGCTGGCTGTCAGGGTCGCGCGCGTGTCCGACCAGTTCGTAGTCGATGCCCAGTTCCTCGCACAGCCACACGATGCGGTGCGACCGCGAGTTGTTCAGGTGATGAACGATAAGCATGATCCTTCTCCTCTTCTGATTCATCGTTGTATGTGTCGGGCGTGATGCGTGGCGCTGCCGACGCGCACCGCAGCGATGATACGGCGCGTTGCCGGCGGCGTGGATCACGCATACGGAACCGCACATTTCCAGCATAGATGACAGCTTCGCACCATGCGTCCCTGCGCCGGGCAGGCGGATGCCGTCGCGAAGGACTAGGCTGCAAGCGAGAGGTCGCCGGACCGTGTCACGGACCGGCGTCGTACCGGAGGCCATGCCATGACACCTGCCACACGGACCGAGCACGATGCGTTCGGCGACATCGAGGTACCGGCTGCCGCCCTGTGGGGTGCGCAGACGCAGCGTTCGCTCGTCCACTTCTGCATCTCCACCGAGCGCATGCCCGACGCACTGCTGCATGCGCTGGCCCGTGTGAAGCGCTGCGCGGCCCTGGTCAATGGCGACCTGGGCCTGCTCGACGCAGCGCGTGCGGCGTCGATTGCCGCCGCCGCCGACGAGGTGCTGGCCGGCGCGCATGCCGACGCCTTTCCGCTGTCGGTCTGGCAGACCGGTTCGGGCACGCAGAGCAACATGAACATGAACGAGGTGCTGGCCAATCGGGCGTCGGAGCTGATGGGCGGTGGCCGCGGTGACGGTCGGGTCGTGCATCCGAACGATCACGTGAACCTGGGCCAGTCGTCGAACGACATTTTCCCGACTGCCATGCATGTCGCCGCTGTGCTGGCGCTCGCGCATGACCTGCTGCCCGCGTTGCGGGTACTGCGCAGCACGCTCGAAGCAAAATCCACGGCATTTGACGACATCGTGAAGATTGGCCGCACCCACTTGCAGGACGCCACGCCGCTCACGCTCGGACAGGAAATGTCGGGCTGGGTGGCGCAGCTCGCGCTGGCGGAGCAGGGCGTGCAGGCCAGTCTGGACGGGCTTCACGCGCTGGCGGTGGGCGGCACTGCGGTGGGCACCGGCCTGAACACCCACCCGGAATTCGGCCAGCGGGTCGCCGCGCTGCTCGTGCGCGATACCGGCCTGCCGTTTCGCCGTGCGCCCAATCCGTATGCCGCGCTGGCCGGACATGAGGCGCTGGTCAGCGCGCATGGTGCGCTGAAAACACTGGCCGTGGCGCTGATGAAGATCGCCAACGAC
>NZ_DIUM01000022.1:599-10423 GCF_002423035.1 Thiocapsa sp. UBA6158 | reverse complement strand
GGTGATCCTGAAAAGCACTATAATCAGACGCCAGGTACCGGTTTCTACATCGACCCACCAATCACCATCGACCCAAGCAACCTCGACAAGGTCGATCCGCTTTTCGTCGATCCCGAGAACGGGGATCTGAGTCTCCTGCCCGGTTCACCGATGATCGATGCAGGTTATCCAGGCACGCCGAATCTCCCGTCAACCGATCTTGCCGGCCAACCACGGGTCATCGGCGGAGTGGTCGACATTGGCGCCTATGAGTTTGACGATGGTGTCATTCCGAGCGCTCTGTTGAACTCGGCTGTACTACCCTACGCCCGTGCCGTTGCAATCGGCGACACGGCAACTGCCTTTGCAAGCGTCATCAATAGTGGCAACGCAACGGCGACCGACTGCTCGATTGAACTACCGGCTGGAATCCCGGCGTCCTTCGGCTACCAGACGACCAATGCCGCCAACGCGCTGATCGGTACTCCCGGCACCCCGGTCGACATCACACCCGGCGCCACCCAAGGCTTCGTCTTCGGCATCACCCCGAGTCAAGCAATGGCCGCGACCGAGATCCCGCTGGTGTTCGACTGCGCCAACACCTCCCCGGCACCCAGCCACGCCGGCCTCAATACCTTCATCCTCTCCGCGGCGGCGAGCGCGCCCCCGGATCTGCTCGCCATCGGCGCAACCCCGAGCGGTGACGGCGTGGTGCGTCTGCCGAGCCGTACCGGCATCGGCTTCTTCGCCACGGCAGCGGTGAACATCGGCAGTGCCGGGTCGATCACCGTCAGCGCCGACGATGGCGGGCGAGGACTACCGCTGAACCTACAGGTCTGCGAGACCACCCCGTCAGGAGAATGGATCGTCTGCGGAAACAACCTGACACGTTCGGTCGGTGCCGATCAAACGGCTTATTACAGCGTTTTCGCCACCGGCACCGGTCAGCCGATCGCCTTCGATCCCGCCAACAACCGACTCTTCCTGCGTTTCGCCGCGAACGGGACGACGGTGGGGGCGACCAATGTCGCGGTGACAGCGCCGTAGCACGACGATGGCTGGCTGCGCGCTGGTGAGCGCCCGGCACTCGCGGGCGACCTGGACGGGTTCCCCGCACAGGTCCTCGATACCGTGATCGGCATCGCCAAGCACTGACTGAGTCGCATGCACGGGCGCCGAAGGGCGTCCGTCACCCAACTGCGCCTTCCCGACTCAGCCAGATCGTTCCACGAGCGCCGCGGTTGTCGTGTCGTAGAGGTACTGCGTGATGGTCCCGTCCCGGATCTTCTCTACAGCCTCGTCAATCACATGCCGCGGTACGAGAAACCATTCCCTGGGAACCACGGGGAACCCGAACCGGTCCTTGATCTCGATCTCCAGACGTGCCGAGCCGAAGATGCGATGGATCAGGTTCTCCAGCTTGGTCCTATTGATGTTGTACAGCTTATAGGTCGCGACCACCTCCACATCTGCCATGAGGAAGGTCGGGTCGAGCTTGGCATTGGCGATGCGCTTTCCGACATCCATGCCGGTCACGCCGATCTTGTGGATCAGCTCCCGATTCTCGGCGATCAACGGCAGCGCTGACTGGCTGCGCAGCACATAAATCGTCCCGCTCGCGTGATCCTCTTCGTCGGCGATACCCTCGAACAGCGGCCCCGGATTCGGGTCGGTGATCCGCCGGCCCGCCTCGTCCTTGGTTAAGGCCCGCTGCAGGGAGCGCATGAGCATGTTGCTCTCGGTTCCGTTGTCGAAGATGACGCGCAACCGCGCATCGCTATCCCCGTACTCCTGCATGAATACCTCGCCCATCTCGGCGACATAGACCTTCTGTCCGCCCAGGATGAAGAAGCGCCCCGGCTCGATCTCGGCCTTCATGCCGAAGGGACGTGCGCTGCGCACGCCGGTGTCGAGGTCTTGTTGCACCTGCGCGAACAGCGGCTTGAAGCGCACGAAATCCGCACAGGGTTGGCGGCTTGCCACCTCTTCCGCCGCGCGTTTTTCGACGCTGGATCGCACATGGCGCAACTGCGTGATGTCCGACGCCTCCGCCTCGACGCCGAGCATCGCGAGCAGCTCGGCATCCTCGACATCCTCCGCAATCGCCTCGGTCACCTCCGGCACCTCGGCGTTCAAGAGCCCCTGATGATCCAGCGGTTCGAGCAGCGTTCGGCACTCCTCCAGCTCGCGCAGTCGATCGAGCCGCACGGCATAGAGGCGCTCGAAGATGTCGCGGTCTTCACCATGCAGGGGACCGCGCCCGTGCTCGTCGTAGAAGCGCTGGATCTCTTCGAACCCCGCGATGATGCGTTCCTCCCGCGGAGTGCGGGCAGACTGCTTCTCGGGGGTGATCTCGACACCCAGGGCATCGAGCAGCTCAAGATCGGACAGCTCATCCATTGTGCTGTGCCTCCACCGCCTTGCGCTGGAGGAAGACGACACCTTCGGCCATGCGTCGCTCCCACGGATCCGCGGATGTGATGGACGGCAGACGACCACGCTCCTGCTTGAACTTCAGTGCCCGCTTCGCGAGATCGCGGGCCTCCTCCATGCTGAGCTGGATCCGCTTTGCGGCGATGATGGCCTGCACCTGCTTCAGACTCTCCTCGCTCATGGTCTTCGCCAAGATGGCGTACGCCTCGCCGAAGGGATTGATGCGGTCGATCAAATCGATGTCGAGGTCACGCACATCCATGACGAACTTCCGTACGCCCTGGATGAAGGCCGTGTTGGCGCCTTTCTCTGAATCGCCCGAATCGGCCTCAGTGCCGTCCCCGGCAACCTCTTTGCCCTTTTGGGTCAAGTTGAGCGCCGCGACGGCATGCTGGCGAACCGCCTCCTGGTCTTCCGCGTCGAGTTCCGGGTACTTGTCTTTGATGATCTTGCCCATCCGGACCTGTGTCAGTTCCTCCGGCACCAGCTCCTCGTCGAACAGTCCGCGCTCGATGGTGGTCTTATCCTGCACGAAGGCGGCAATCACCTCGTTGAGGTCCTGCCGACAGATCCGCTCGCCCTCCTTGGTCTTCGGCTGGGCCAGACCCTTGATCTCGATCTGGAACTGCCCCGTGTCCTCGTTGATGCCGACGTTCTCCTTCGTCGGCTCATAGCCCTGCTCGCCGTAGTCAAAGCCGCCTTGCGGGCCGCTCTCGGGAGTCTTGGGCACGAAGGTGAAGCGGGGCGCGAGCACCTGCTCCATCAGCAGGCTGGCGGCGATGGCCTTGAGTGTGTCGTTGACCGCCTCGGTCACCGCCTGCTCGGAGGCATCGGGTTCGGCGATCAGGTTGGTGAAGCGCGTCCGGGTCTTACCGGGTGCATCCCGCGTGGCGCGGCCGATGATCTGCACCACCTCGGTGAGGCTGGAGCGGTAACCGACCGTGAGCGCATGCTCGCACCAGATCCAATCGAAGCCCTCCTTGGCCATGCCGAGCGCAATGATGATGTCGACATGGTCGCGATCCTGGTTGAGCACCGGATCTTTCAGCGCCGCGGCCACCCGCTCACGCTTGCCGGGGTCATCATCGACCAGGTCCGCGATCCGCAGGTCCCGGCCTTCGGGTGTCGTCACGCGCTGAAAGCCGGTCACCGGGTCCGTGCCCTGCCACTCACCCAACTCCTCGATGATGTGCTCGACCTCGCGAATCTTGTCCTTGGTGCTCTCGCGAGAGTTGACGTTCGGGATATGCACGATGGTCTTCTCGGCCGGATCCAGCACCTTCAGGATGTGGTCGGCATAGGACCCGGTGTAGAAGAAATAGCCGATGTCGAGCCGCTTCAGGTAGGCGTAGCCGTTGAGCTGCTCGTAGTAGGTGTAGGTCACGGTGTCGAACTTGGCCTCGTCGCCCGGCGCGAGCACCGCCGCGGCATCACCTCGAAAATACGAGCCGGTCATCGCCACCACATGCACCTGATCCCTCGCCATGAACTGCCCCAGATGCGCGCCGAGCTTGTTGTCCGGGTTCGCCGAGACATGGTGGAACTCGTCCACCGCGATCAGGCGGTTGTCGAAGGCATCCACCCCGAACTGATCCACGGCAAAGCGGAAGGTCGCATGGGTGCAGACCAGCACCCGGTCGTCGCTGTCGAGGAAAGCCTTCACCGACTTCACCTTGCCGCCGTCCTCTCCCGGTGCGTTGCAGAGGTTCCACCGCGGCTGCACCGTCCAGTCGGCAAAGAAGCCGAACCTGGAGAGTGGCTCGTCGTTGAAGCTCGCGCCGATGGACTTCTCGGGCACGACAATCACCGCCTGGCGAAGCCCCTGGTTGTAGAGCTTGTCCAGAGCGATGAACATCAGCGCCCGGCTCTTGCCGGAGGCCGGAGGTGATTTGATCAGCAGGTACTGCTCGCCGCGTTTCTCGAAGGCGCGTTCCTGCATCGGGCGCATGCCCAGCTCGTTGGACTTCGTCGAGCTGCCGTTGCCGGCGTAGGTGACGGAGACGGAGGGGACCTGCCCCAGGCCTGCGCGACGCTGCATGGGTTCAGACATACCGGTAGACGGGCGTTTCGATGACTTTCGCGGGTGGGCGGCCGCTCTTGATCAGGGCCTGGATGTGCTCGACGGTCTCCGGCGAGAAATACTCCTCGCCCGTCTCCTGGCAGACGCGTGCGGGCACCTGCTCGATGAGATAGAGCTGGCCTTGGTACTCGATGGTGTAGTTCACCGTGGTCTCGATCAGTGTCTCTTGCATCATGCGCTCCTTCCTCATGCGTCGCGTCTGATCCGCGCATCGATCCACAGTGCCGGATCGGGCTCATACAGGGTGATGATCTTCAGCAGCGGTCGACTGGGATAACTGCTAACCGCATGGAGGGCTCGCCCGGCATGGGTAACGCCAAGGAGCAGACAGCTCGGACCGTACTTGTCGTTCGGATAGTCCTCGATGATCGCCGCAGCCCCTAACATCGCATCCTCGAACTCCGCGATGCTGATGTCCCGGCGGATGCTCTGATCCAGTGCATGCCTGGAGAACTCGTACTGACGCGCCCGAATCTTGTCCTGGATGGCCTTGAGCATCGGCGTCGGCTAGGTCCGGGCCTCTGTTCCTGCGCCTGCTACGGCGCGCTGCCCTGCCTTGTCTCGTCCGCCCTTGGCCGCGGTCATCTTGGTATACATCTCGAAGAGCTTCTCCAGCCGCTCGGTATCGTTCTTGAATCGGCGACCGATGTAGATGCGCTCCAGCACCTCGTCGTTGCGGTCATGGGCGGCGCGCAGATCAGCCGGCATCGTCTCGGGATCGTAGAGATCAGCGATGGTGGCCGGAAAATGCCGCTCGCGAGTCAGGAGGATGTCTTCGGCGCAGCGGGTGAGGTCGGATTTGTTCTTCTCGGTGAGTTTGGGAACGGGGAAAGTGTTCCAGCCGAGGGTGTTGGAGTAACGAAAGTCTGTTTTAAGCTTACCGCAGACGGTGGCGATCCAGACCAAATGCAAGCGGGAAACAGCAAGTGCTAAAGCCCACAATGGCGCATCGAGCAGCATGAATGCTAGGTTTGATATGACAGTTCCGGCAGGAACCAAGCCAGCAGGGAACCATTCTCGACGTTCGGAACTGACAGATGGAACAATAATAGCTGATTTTGTTGGAATGCCAGCCCGATGTTGAAACCGATGAGGAACGAAAGCTAGGCTTTCACGAGCCTCTTTTTTCTTGCTTGCCCTACGCACAGCCGCGACAGCGTTTAGCCGATTGTTTACTTCTGCTATTGTTCGGGCCTCAGTAACTCGCGCATCTGAGATGACGAGGCAATATCTGTTTTTTCCTTTGATAAAATCATCAGATCCCATGAACGGTCTAATATATAAGTCAGTACAAGCATCCGATCTCAACATCAACTCTCTCTCACGGAAGGAAAGAATCAAATTACCATTATCGTTCGGAACGCTGCCGGTGCACAATTCCGGAAGTGCCGAGATAGGCTTTGGTAAACTCGTTACCAAAGTATCTTCGCCTTCAATTAGATAAGCATTTATACTAGAAACGCCCTTTGAGAAAGAGTCTTTAAAAAAAATAATCTTCTTCTTGTCGCGATCTTTCGGAGCCAACCCAACGATCACGCATGTCACACCGGCATTTTTTGCAGCATTATTTGTCCATTTAAAGGAATGGTGAGCAAAAAATATCTCGATGTTCTTGCTCAATACGTGAGGCCAAAGCTGAGGCAGTTGCCTCCCCTGCGATATAGAGTTCGTTGCTACTAGTGCAGCAAGAGCGCCGGTCTTATGACAATATTCGGATGCTAAGACAAACCAACAGCCAACATAGTCAATATAACCGTACTTATCAGATAGGCGCCCGAAAATAGCCTCCATGTCATCAAGCTGAACATTTTCCTTCTTTCCCTTTCCTGAGTAAGGCGGATTCCCACAAATATACGTCTCCCCACCCTCATTCTCGAAATCAATCTCCGCCTGATCGAGCGGGGTCTCGAACAAGTCATCCGCCTGTAGTTTCACGCCCGTCCCGGTCGGCGGACAGATGCTCAACCAGTCGAGCCTGAGCGCATTCCCGCAGGTGATCCAGTTCATCGCCTCCAACGGCAGGAACTCGGCGAGCGCCTCCTTCTGTCCGCGATAGAGCAGGTCGCACTGGTACTCGGCGATGATGAGCGCAAGCCGGGCAATTTCGGCCGGGAAGTCGCGAATCTCGATGCCCCGGAAGTTGGTCAGCGGGATGTCCGACTTGCGCCCGATCTCGCCACGTCGGCGATTGATCTCGTCCTCGATGGCGCGCAGTTCCTTGTAGGCAATGACCAAAAAGTTGCCCGATCCGCAGGCTGGATCGAAGATGCGGATGCGGGCGATGCGGTTGCGCAGATTGAGTAGCTTGCGGGGGTTGTTGCCCGCCTCCTCCAGCTTCTCGCGCAACTCGTCGAGAAACAGCGGGTTGAGCACCTTCAGGATGTTCGGCACGCTGGTGTAGTGCATGCCCAAGGCCCCGCGCTCCTCGTCCTCGGCCACCGCCTGGATCATGGAGCCGAAGATGTCGGGGTTGATCTTCTGCCAGTTGAGCTTGCCGATGTGCAGCAGGTAGGACCGGGCAATCTTGCTGAAGCGCGGGACATCCGTGCTCTCAGAGAACAAGCCGCCATTGACGTAAGGGAGGACGTCCGCCCAGCGCGGCACCTTCGCCTCCGCCCGCTGGCGGTAGGGGATGTTCATCGCGCGAAACAGCTCACCGATGATCTCGTGGGTGTTCGAAGAGTCCCGCGCGCTCATCTGCTCGATGGTCGAGGTGAAGATCTCCTTGCCGCCGAAGATGTCGGTGTCTTCGGCAAAGAAGCAGAAGATCAGCCGCGCCATGAAGTGATTCATGTCCGAGCGGCGTTCTGCCGTGCCCCAGCCAGGGTTGTCCTTCAACAGCTCGACATAAAGCCGGTTCAGCCGGCCGGTCGCCTTGATGTCGAAGGAACTCTCGCGGATCTGCTTGACGGTGGTGATGCCCGCCAGCGGGAGGAAGAAGCCGAAGTGATCCGGAAAGTCCGGGTAAGCACAGGCAACCGTCTCCCCGGAGCCCAGGTCCTCGGCCTCCAGATCGACGCCATCGGTAGCCAGGACGAGCTTGGCCTTAGCCCGCGCAGTGGCAGGGCTCGCCTTCAGCGCGGCAAGGGTCTTGGTCACCTCCCCGACCGGGCAGGTCGCGATATGGATATTGTTGGTTTGGAGCACACCGCCCAGGTCCGACTTGTTGGAGACGCCCGAGCGCAGCCGCTTGAGCGTCGTCTCCTTGTTCCCGAAGGCCGCGAGAAAGGCGAGCGGAAACTCCTCCGCATCGAAAGGCTGCTCAGCCAGGGCGGAAACGGCTTCTTCAATCTCGACAGCGTTCATCGGTCAGCCTCATGGCGTTAGCTCTTCATCCTCAGCGTCTCGTGACCCTCGTCAGCCCAGTCTTGCGCGAACCTTACCGCGCAGGATCGGGTCTCGTTCCATGACAGGCGCATGAGGTCAGTCATCCTTTTTTCGACATGAGCACGGCAAGAGCGCACGGACACGCCGCATGCCCGTCGGGCGCGACGACTTGCCATTTGGGGATGACGTCCTCCGGGAACATGCGTGGGTCATCCTTGAGTCTTCGCTCGACCGGTCGGTCGATCCACGGGCCAGGCGTTGCTCCATGATGTCTTGAGGGACAATGCCCGCTGATCTTACAACACACCTCACGACGCGACACGATCGGACTTAGCGCGAAGGTCTCATACCCGCCCGCTGGAACGCCCAAGACGGCGCCGAGGTCGCGGTGGAGCCGACCAGGCCCGACGACAAAGCGCAAGTCGGTGCTGATCACATGACGCCGCTTAAGGAGTTACGAAGATCCGCAAGGGCTAAGACGCCCGAGGGCTGTTATCCGAGAGCGGTCGAAGAATTCTCGACGCGGAGATCGTGGGTGCGTCCAACCTGCCGACACGACCGTCAGTGCGACGGGCGAAGTACCGAGGTCGGTCTGCGGAGGGTGCCGAGCTTGGCACGGCGGGGATGGATGTACCAGGCAGGGGCGTGATCAGCGACGACTCGTCGACCGTTCGTCGGATCGTAAAGCCGGTTTCACATTGTCGCGGGGGTGGACCGGAAGGTGGACTGAGATCAGGTATCTCTAGAAAAATCTTTCTTAAACAGTTACTTAAAAATTATAATGGCGGAGAGAGAGGGATTCGAACCCTCGATAGGGGATTAGCCTATACTCCCTTAGCAGGGGAGCGCCTTCNNTTCAGCCACTCGGCCATCTCTCCGACGCCCGCGTATTTTATCCTGACTACGCGTCCTTGGCTACAGACTCAGTCGAGGCGAGTTCCCGGCGGAACCGCTCCGGCGATCGGACCACCCTCGGCTTGCTCACGTTTGATACGCTCGTAAATCTCTTCACGATGCACGGCGACGTCGCGAGGTGCATTAACCCCGATCCGCACCTGATTTCCTTTCACACCGAGGACTGTCACTGTAACTTCGTCACCGATCATGAGGGTTTCGCCAACCCGGCGAGTCAGAATCAACATCGCTTAATCTCCCTTCCGTTCCCTTTTCCGATTGGATGAAAGTACCCGAACCATCAACCAGACGTAACGCGAATCGATTGTCTCGAAGGCACAACCATACGTAAGTCGGGCATGAGAAACCTAGTCTCATTGCAGGATCTTAGCACCTGCCTGCAAGAAGCAGAAAGTTTTGCACACCGACGTGGATAATTGTTCTCTAAAACCCGATTCCAAGAGACCCCCTCGGATTCGAGCCGATCGAGGGTCGACGCGCATCGCGATTACGGGCTGGGTGATTCGTGTACACCGAGCCCGAACGCCTCATGCAGGGATCGCACCCCGAGCTCAAGATACTTCTCGTCGACCACGACCGAGATCTTGATCTCGGAGGTTGAGATCATGCGGATATTGATCCCTTCTTTGGCCAGTGTGGAGAACATGAGGCTCGCGATCCCCGCGTGGCTGCGCATCCCGACCCCCACCAGCGAGATCTTTACGATCTGGCTGTCTCCGAGCACTTGGCGTGCTCCCAACTCCTTCGCCGTGCGATCCAGGATCTCCAGTGCGCGCGGAAAATCGTTGCGGTGCACGGTGAAGGTGAAGTCGGTCGTCGCCTCTTGGGCGGCGACGTTTTGGATGATCATGTCGACTTCGATGTCGGCGTCCGCGATCGGCCCGAGGATCCGGTAGGCCACGCCAGGCTGGTCCGGTACCCCGAGCACGGTCAGTTTGGCCTCGTCGCGACTGAAGGCGATTCCGGAGATCTTGGCGTCTTCCACGATGTCTTCCTCGAACGTAATGAGCGTACCCTCGCCTTCTTGGAAGCTCGAGAGCACGCGCAGGGGCACCCTGTATTTACCGGCAAACTCGACCGAGCGGATCTG
>NZ_DIUM01000022.1:0-533 GCF_002423035.1 Thiocapsa sp. UBA6158 | reverse complement strand
GAGCCGCCGCGACCGAGCGTGGTGATGTTGCCTTCGGCGTCGACACCCTGAAAACCGGCAATGACCACGACCCGACCGGCTTCGAGATCTGCGCCGACACGGGCGGCGTCGATGTCGTGGATGCGCGCCTTGTTGTGGACGCTGTCTGTGAGGATATGCACCTGCCCTCCCGTGTAGGAGCGGGCGGCACAGCCCATGGCGTCGAGCGCCATGCTCAAGAGCGCGATCGTCACCTGCTCGCCGGTGGACAGGAGCACGTCGAGCTCCCGCGGCACCGGGCGCTCCTGGAGCTGCTTGGCAAGCCCGAGCAGTCGATCGGTCTCTCCGGACATGGCCGACACTACGACCACGACCCGATGTCCCTCGTCGCGCCAGCGCTTGACGCGCTCGGCCACCGCCTTGATCCGCTCGGCATTCGCCACGGATGTGCCGCCGTACTTCTGAACGATCAGCCCCATCGAATTCTCCCGGCACGCACGTCTCGATCTCTCCCGATGTATTCAATCCCATGAACCGCAAAGGCGCAAAGGACA
>NZ_DIUM01000123.1 GCF_002423035.1 Thiocapsa sp. UBA6158 | reverse complement strand
ACGCATCAGTTTCGGTCACACCCCCTCAGACCAACGAGACATGGGGAGGCCCCGATTGATCGTCGGTGCACTAAGCTACCGTATAGAGCCGCCTGGGCGGCGAGTGGGACGCGATGTCCCTGTGTCAACCGGGGCCTGCCGTCATGATAGGACAAACCATCGGTGAGTTGTTGAACGCGCATGTGACGCTGGATGTCGAGGGGATCGATCGACTCTACCTCAACGCCTACCAGCCCAGGCTGCAGACCGGGAGCGGGGTGGCTTACTTCTTCCGTATGCACCGCGGCGCTGCCGTCGCCTCGACCATGTTGATGGCCCCGATGAGTCATGCCTTTGTCGCCGCGATCGAGGCCTTTGCCAAGCGCGAGCAGATCGACGTGGTGCATTTTCATGCGCACCAGAACAAGGATGAGGAAACGCAGAGGCGCTTGGCGCTGGCATCACCGACCGAGGGCGTGCTGTACATCGGCGTGGCGCAGGAGAAGTTTTCCACCTTTCGCGTCTCCAAGAGATGCAACCCGCTGACCGGCGACAGCTTTCCATGGCTCAGTCGCTCCGATGTCATGTGCAACCAGTACTATTTCTACCTCGTGGACGAGGACTTCGGTCCGCTGTTCATCAAATTCTCATCCTACTTTCCCTACACCGCGCGGATCTGCCTGAACGGCCACGAGTACGCCAAGCGGCAACTGGCGAAGGCCGGCCTGGCCTTCGCGCCGCTCGACAATGGGATCCTGCGGTGTGCAGAGGGGCCGGCCCTGCAAGGGATCCTCGACGCGATGAGCGCCGAGCGCATCGAGGCGATGGTGCGCAAATGGTTCGCGCGCCTGCCGCATCCCTTCACGCCCGAAGACCGCGCCGCGGGATTCCGCTACGAGCTGTCGATTCTGCAGGCGGAGTTTGCCCGCACCCAAGTCCTCGACCGTCCGCTCGCCGGGCGCCAACTGTTCGAGGAACTGATTCGCGAGAACCTCGATCTGGGTCGACCCGAGAAAGTCAGCTTGATCTTCCAGCGTCGCATCACCAAGCGCACGCCGGGGCGGTTTTGTACCCGCGTGCTTACCCGAGGGGTCATCCCCACGCTGCATGTCAGCTACAAACGCTCCAAGATCAAGCAGTACTTCAAGCTCGAACGTGCGCTGCGCACCGAAACGACCATCAACAACACCCGTGACTTCGGCATCGGCCGCAAACTGTGCAACCTGCCCGCCTTGCGGGCCATCGGCTTTGCCGCCAATCGCCGCCTGCTCGAGGTCGAAACCATCAGTCAGGACTGTGCCCTGGCCGCCGGGGTGTTCGAGGCCGTCACCCAGCCGCAGACCATCGACGGGCAACGGGTCCCCCGCCTGACCTTCGGTGATCCACGCGTCATGTCACTCCTCGCCACCCTGTGCCTGTTCTTCATTCCGCAGCGGTTCCGCAACGTCTGGCTGCGCGAGAAAATGGCCCAACTGCTCGGCGTGCCGCTCCAGGACTACGGCCCCGGCAAGGCGACCTATGATCTGCGCCGACTGCGCCTGCACGGCCTCATCGAACGTCTGCCCAACAGCCACCAGTATCAGGTCACCCCCACCGGCCTGCGGGTGGCCATGCTCTTCGTGAAACTCAACAACCGCCTGCTGCGACCGGGACTCTCACAACTCTTCGACGGCTGCCCGCAAGCGCCCGACCGCCCGATGGCCAAGGCCATCAAAGAACTCGATCGTGCCCTGGAGCAGCTCCTCGCTCAGGCCAAAATAACCCCCTTGCAAATTTGACTCATGCGTGAAGATCTTTTTCCGTTAAAGCTATTAATTTAAACCGCGCCCCCACCGGGGGCCGTGGCTGCACCAAACGTCGAGTTCACTTGAAAACGTAGCATCTCGCTATGGACGCGGTTCAGGCGCATCCAGCGAGCCGAAGACCGACTCGATCCGGTCGAGCACCTCGGCCAACGACGGCGTTCGGCTGGTGTCGATGAAAACCGCGCGGACCCGCTCTTCGGAGGCCAAAGGCTCCAAGGCCAGCCGTTGATGCTCGAGAACCCGCAAGTCGGCGTCCGATGCATCCTGGTTTTCGGCGCGCCGCCGGATGATGCGGTTACGCAGCAGATCCACGGGTGCATCGAGCGCCAGGATCGCGGCCGGGATGCGGCGCCGTCGGGCGAAGTCCCAAAAGAGTGCGCGCCGCGACGCGCAGATGAAGGTCGCATCGACCAACACGTCATAGCCATAGCCGAGGATCGCCTCGGCCAGCCGCAGCAGCCGTGCGTAGGTCCAGGCGGTCGCCGTCGGGAAATAGATTCCGGCGTCGAGCGACGCGCGGGTGGACAGGGTCTCGGAGATGCCGAAGAGACGCTTGCGCTCGATGTCGGAGCGCAGGTGGATCAACGGGAGCGCCTCGCGGAGCCGGCACGCCATGTAGCTCTTTCCGGACCCGGACATTCCGCACGCAAGCAGGAGACGGGGCGAGCGGGGACCGATGTAGGACTCGGCAAGCTCCAGATAACGGATGCAGATACTGCGATCGAGGGCCTGTTGGGCCGGTTCCAGATCGGGCTGTGCGAGACGGATCGCCATGACCTTGGCCCGGACGAGCGCGCGATACACCTTGTAGAGATCCAACAGCGCCAGCAATTCGTAATCGCCGCTGCGCTCGAGATAGCGATTCAGGAAACGCCGCGCCAACCTCGTCGCACCGGATTCATCCAGGTCCATGATCAGGAAGGCGATCTCGCTCGCCGTGTCGATCCAGCGCAGGAAGGGATTGAACTCGATCGCGTCGAAGATGCGGATCTCCCCATCGACCAAGGCGATGTTGCCGCGATGCATGTCGCCGTGACACTCGCGGACATAGCCGTTGCGGCGCCGCCGCTCGATCATGGGGCTCAGGGCCTGCCAGCGCACGCGCGTCCAGGTTTCGAGACGATCCAGTCGATCGCGCGGATCCGCCAGCAGGGCGCGGGAGCGAATCTGCGCAAGATTCTCGACCATGGGAGCAAGCACCGCCTCCGGAGTCCCGTACGGGCTTTCGGTATCGGCGACGGGGATCCGGGCATGAAACTCCGCGATCTCCATGGCCAAGCGATCGATCAGCTCGCCGGACAGCTCCTGACGGTCGAGCAGCGCTTCTTGCGGGAAACGATGCATCTGCACGGCATACTCCTGCACCGGACCGGGTCCGCCGATGCGCGGCGCGCTTGCGGTGCCGGTGACGGCCACCACGCCCAGATAGAGATCCGGCGCCAGGCGCCGATTCAACCGCAGCTCCTCCTCGCAACAGCGGCGGCGGCGCTCTAAGGTGGAGAAATCGAGAAAACCCAGGTCGATCGGCTTCTTGAGCTTGTAGGCAAATGCCCCCGCGAGAAACACGTGCGAGATGTGTGTTTCGATGTGCTCGACCGCATCGACTGGATGCGGATAGACAGCCGGCCGCATCAGGGCTTCGAGCAAGCGCGGAAAGGCGTCCACGTCCACGGTACAGCTACCCTCATCCGCTCGGCAAAAACCTTACGTCAATCGACCTTGAACCTAGTATAAGCGTTCTTTAATATCCCGTAGGGCAGATACCCTTCCCAACCCGCAATCCGAACCTTTGGAGATATCCATGTCGATCGAGCGCATCGTGTTTGCCGTCGCCGGCGCCTTCATCCTGATCTCGCTCCTGCTGGCGCACTATGTCAGCCCCTACTGGATGTGGTTCACGGCCTTCGTCGGCCTGAACCTCCTGCAGTCCGCCTTCACCGGATTCTGCCCGCTGGCCGTGATCCTGAAGAAGATGGGCAAGAAGGCCGGCCCCGCGTTCTGAGGCCCGCTGAACCGCGTCCGGAGCGATCAAAATCGCTTCGTCCTTTGCCTTGACCTCGTGCCATACGACAACCTCGGCGAGACGCGGTTCAAAAAACCAAAGGATTTTAATGACTTCAATCGCGTCGGCGCAGGGCGCGCATGCACGCGGGAGGGCTGGCCCAAACGCAGAGGCCGCAGATCGAAACGGACGCGATTTAATCGGTCAGCGGCTGCGCCCACAGATCATGGTCGCCCGCATCCGTGACCTCGACCTCGATGAAATCCCCCGGATCCAGCTCCCAGGCGCCCGCGATGATGACCTCGCCGTCGATCTCGGGTGCGTCGGCGTAGCTGCGCGCGATCACCTCGTCCTCTGCGACCTCATCGACCAGCACCGTCATTCGCTGACCGATGCGCTCGGCGAGCTTCGCCCGGCTGATCTCGGCCTGCACGGCCATGAAGCGCTCGACCCGCTCATGCTTGACCGGCTCCGGGACAGGATCGGGCAGCGCGTTCGCACTCGCGCCCTCGACCGGCGAATAGGGAAAACAGCCGACGCGATCAAGCCGAGCGGCACGCAGGAAGTCGAGCAGCTCCTCGAACTCCGCCTCGGTCTCGCCCGGAAAACCGACAATGAAGGTGCTGCGCATGACCAGCTCAGGGCACTGCTCGCGCCAGCGCGAGAGCCGGTCGAGCACCTTCTCGGTCGCCGCCGGACGGCGCATCGCCCGCAGGATCGTCTCGCTCCCGTGCTGCAGCGGCATATCCAGATACGGCAGGATCAGTCCTTCCGCCATCAGCGGGATCAGCTCGTCGACATGCGGATAGGGATAGACATAGTGCAGCCGGACCCAGGCCGGCAGCTCGCCGAGTGCGCGCGCCAGGTTGAGCGTGTCGGTCTTCAGCGGCCGGCCCTTCCGGAAATCGGGCCGGTAGCGCAGATCCAGCCCGTAAGCGCTGGTGTCCTGCGAGATGATCAAGAGCTCGCGCACCCCCGACTCCACCAACCGCTCGGCTTCTGCGAGCACCTCCCCGATCGGGCGACTCGCCAGATCGCCGCGTAGGCTCGGGATGATGCAGAAGCTGCAGCGATGGTTGCAGCCCTCCGAGATCTTGAGATAAGCAAAGTGCCGCGGCGTGAGCTTGACGCCCTGCGGCGGCACCAGGCTGACGAAGGGATCATGCGGCGCCGGCAGCTGCGCATGCACGGCCGCCATCACCTCGTCGAGTGCATGCGGACCCGTCACCGCAAGGACCTCGGGATGGGCCTTGCGAACGATCTCGGCACGCGCGCCCAGGCAACCGGTTACGATGACACGACCGTTGGCCTGCAGCGCCTCGCCGATCGCATCGAGCGACTCCTCGACCGCGTCGTCGATAAAGCCGCAGGTGTTGACGATGACGAGATCGGCATCCTCGTAGCTTGGCGGGATGCCGTAGCCCTCCGCACGCAGCTGCGTAAGGATCCGCTCGGAATCCACCGTCGCCTTGGGACAGCCGAGGCTGATGAATCCGATCTTGGGTGTTTGCGTCATCGACATGGGGTCAACCGGGATCTACAACATTCAAAGAAAACCGACGCGCGTCAAGGGTGACCGAACTGGATGACGGCGAAGATGGCACCCTGCGGGTCACCGAGGAAGGCGAATCGGCCGACATTCTCGACCTCCTTGGGATCCATGACGATGCTGCCGCCCAGGCGCTTGGCCGTCGCCAAGGCACGATCGCAATCCTCGACTCCGAAATAGATCGACCAGTTCGGCGGCATCGAGCCCCATTCGGCGTCGAGCTCGATCATGCCGCCGACCTCTTTGCCGTCGAGCTCGAACAGCGTGTAACGCCCGTCCATCAGACTCTTGCTGGTGCGTGCGGTCCAACCGAAGAGGTCTTGGTAGAAACGCGAAGCGGCCTTGGTGTTGCGGGTCTGCAGCTCGCTCCAGCTGCGTGCGCCGTAGGTATTGTCGAGCTCGGCGCCGAACAGCGAGTTCGGCTCCCAGAGGCCGAGCACGGCGCCGGTGGGATCCTGAATGAAGGCCATGCGTCCGAGCTGCATCACATCGACGGCGGGCATCACCAGGCGTCCGCCCAGCTCGACGGCCTGCTCGGCGCTCGCCTGAACGTCCATCACTCGGACATAGCTCGCCCAGTAGGGAAAGGCGCCTTGCTCGGGCGCCATCTCGTAGAGTGCGGCGGCTCGCTTGCCGTCGCGTTTCAGGATGCTGTAAGGCACCTCGTAGTCGGTCGCCAGGTCGTCGGAGGTCCAGTCGAAGATCTCGCCGTAAAAGGTCTTCGCGGCCTCGGGGGCATTGGTCGCCAGATCGACCCAGCAGAAGGTGCCGGGTGGGTAGCTTGTCATCTCGGCCATGGAGACTTCCTCGGTGCGGATCCTTGATTCGGATCCTTCAGGTTGAATGCTGCGGGATCAGTCGAGCTCGGCATCGGCGCGCCGGCCTTTGCGACCCGTCAAACGGCGCGGCGACGGGTCGCCGTCCATCATCATGAGCATGCGCTCCTCCTCGGCGAGACGCTTGGCGGCGAGATGCTTCTCCTGCCGCACCCGGGCGGTGTAGCCGAGCGCCGCACCTCCGGCCGTCGTCAGGGTCAGCAACCCGAGCGTGACGAACTGGGCCAGCATCATGGCCACGCCCAGACCGACGGCACCACCGACGACGACGCCGGTCTTGAGGTTGGCACCGATCGAGCCGCGATGCCGGACCTTGGCCTGGAGGACCGCGTTGTCGCGACCGACCTTCGCACGGATCTGCTCCGCCTTGACCCGAATCTTCTCGCGTTCCTTGGAGAAACGCTCGCTGACCCGCGAGACGGTGCGATGCCGATCAGCTGCAACGATGGTATTGAACCAAAAGGCGACCAGCGTGCCGATCGAGCCGCCCAACAGCAGGAAGAGCGGCCAGGTCGTTTGCCAGTCGGTACTCAAGGCGGTGTAGACCAAGAGCCCCGTGACACCCTGGAGCAGAAAGATCCCGATCAGGAAGCGGACCAAGCTGCCCACGCCGGTTGGAATGATATTCATAGTCTAAACCGCGTCCAGAGCGAGGTGCTCATTTTCGAGTGAGTTCGACGTTCGGTGCAGCCACGGCCTTCAGCGGAGACGCGGTTTAAAATGATCGGTTTGTCTAATCTCTTAAACCGCGTCGGCTCCGGCGGTCGTCACGTCTGCCGGGGCCGATCACATCCAGAAACATCGCATACCGCGCTGGGCGCGGTTCAAGTCGTCACTCCCCGGCGTGGAGCGGATCAAGCACGCGGCGGCTCGTTCTTCAAGAGGGCTGCAACGCCGAGCATCAAACGACCGATCGCCGCTCCTGCTCCTGCTCCGGATTCGCCCGGCCCCCCCAGCATAAAAAACCATACCGACTCTGCGGTCGTCACCGTCCCCGCATTGCCGGATTGTGGCGCGCGCACGCCTCGGAGTCGATCGCGGATCGCCCCCAGACTCTCCGGGCGGCCGGCGAGCTCGGGGCCGATACCGCGATCGAAGGCATCGACCACACCATACAAGTGCTCGATCTCGAGGCCGGAGAGATCCGCAACCAGCCTGTAAGCGCCGGCTCCGCCGGGCAGGAGATCCGGCTCGAGGGCGGCAACGAGGAAGGGACCGGAGCCCTTTTGCAGACGCGTCGCGAGACCCGCCTCGCCCTGCCCGCGCAGATCCTCGATCAACTGCTTGCGCATGCGATCCGAGAGATCCGCGGCAACCTGGTTGAACAAGGGCATCCCGCCGAGCTCCGCATCGACCGGGATCAGAAAGACATGGACATCGGAGCGCGGCGCGGCCTCGGCATCGCCGCCGACCGCCGAGTAGGTCTCGACGAGTCGAAACAACTCGCGATGACGCGCCTGATCCGTCTGCTCGAGACGCTCCACATTCGGACCGACCATCACGAAGGTATAGAGGCCGAAACCAGGCACCGCACGCCGATACAGACGATCGATGCCGTTCGAGGTCTCGATGCGCACCGCCGACCCCTCCGACGGAAAATAGGCCATCGCGTGGTCGCGTGCGAGACGCGTCGGACCGCTGCCCGAGCCGTTCAACTCGAGATGCCGCGTGAGCCCGTCGGCCGCCGCCGTCTCGATCGCGCGTCGCGCCCGAGGTGCGCTCAGTGCGCGCGCCCGCTCCGCGACAGGGGCTAGGACCTGCTCGCCTCCCTTTGCGACCATCTCGCGCACGATGTCCGTCGGCGGCGCACAGTTGCCGAGGATCAGCGCCTCGGTGCCTTCGGCCGGATCGATCACGGACGAATAGAGACTCGCCACCAAGGCATCGAGCCCGTCCCGGGTCGAGATCGACATGGATCGTGCAGACAGACACTCGGCCGCCACCTCGGCCCGCAGAATCTCGGGATCCTGGCTGAAAAGCACCGTGGGCGCGCCGGGATCGTTGAACAGGACGCCCTCGGTCGGACGCGCCGCGTCCGGAAGCGGGCCGGCCCGAAGTGAGTCGGATGGCCGTGCTTCACGCAAAAGGGTCTCGTCCACGCCCTGCCATTGCGGAGGCTCCGTTGCCTCCGCGACACTTGGAACCGGTCCGGAAGCGGCGCCGATCGGGAGATCCGGACGAACACCGACACAACCGGCGACCGAGACGGCGAGCCCGAGTAACCAAGCAGCAGCGACGACGCGTACTCGCCCGCCCGCACGAAAACGGCACGGTTGCCGCTCGGGTCCGGCAAGGATGTGGTGCAAAGGTGTCTCCACGATGTAACCGTCTCCCTGTATCGCGTCAGTAGTCGTCGATTCGGCGCCGACCTGCGCAACGGCGGCGCCCTGTCGGATGTCTGCGTTGCGCAGCATAACGGATCGCGCAGACCGAGCCGATGCCATTTCGTCTCGCGGCGTCGCGAAGCCGGTTGTCGATCGACCCACGTGCCCCGACGTTCCGAATGACGCAAGGGGCGACACCATCTCGATCTTGGCCCGAACATGCGAGCATCGGGACCCCGATCCATCCCCGACCCGACTCATCCCGAACGGCGAAGACCATGTATCCGACCGATAAACCCTACTCGGAAGCCTGCGAAGAAAACAAGCGACCGATTCTCGACGTGATCGGCCCGCTCTTTCAAGAGGCCCGACATCTGCTCGAGATCGGAAGCGGCACCGGCCAGCACGCGGTCTTCTTCGCCGCCGCCATGCCCCACCTGGTGTGGCAAACCAGCGATTGCGCGCACTCTCTCCCCGGAATCCGGGCCTGGCTGGAGGATGCCGCCCTGCCCAATCTACCGCCCGTGCGCGTGCTCGACGTCACCGGCATCTGGCCCGACGAACGGTTCGACGCCGTCTTCAGCGCCAACACCGCCCACATCATGTCCGAAGCGCAGGTCGAGGCCATGTTCGAAGGGGTCGGCGGCGTCCTGGTCGACGGCGGTTGTTTCGTTCTCTACGGACCCTTCAACATCGGCGGTCGCTACACCAGCGAGAGCAATGCACGCTTCGACGCCATGCTGCGCTCGCGCGACCCCGCGATGGGCATCCGGGATCTCGACCTCCTGATCCGGATGGCCCGCGACAACGGCATGGAGCTGACCGCGGATCACCCGATGCCGGCGAACAACCGCACCCTGGTGTGGCAGCGTATCCCCTGAGGACAGCCCATGCCCGAGATGCCGAAAGATGACCCCCGGATCGCACGCGCACGCGCCGCCTGGCGCTTTCGCGGACAGACACGGCCCGACTTCGCCGTCGAGCCCGGTCCCGGTCAGGAGTCCGTCTGGGACTACCCTCGCCCGCCCGCGATCCGCGCGGAACCGCGCCCCGTCAGGGTCCTCACCGGGACTGTGACCCTGGCCGACTCGCATCGTGCGGTTCGCGTCTGCGAGACCGGAAGCCCGCCGACACTCTACCTCCCGCCGCAGGACGTCGCGATGCACCTCCTGGCGGTCTCGCCGACGCGCAGCTTCTGCGAATGGAAAGGTCAGGCACGCTATTTCCGGCTCAAGGATGCCGCCAGCGCCGCGACGGACGTCGCCTGGTGCTATCCGGAGCCGCTCGCGGGCTTCGAGCCCCATGCCGGCTGGATCTGCTTCTATCCCGGACGCGTCGCCTGTTTTCTCGACGGGGAGCGCGTGCTTGCACAACCCGGCGGCTATTATGGCGGCTGGATCACCGCCGATGTCGTCGGTCCATTCAAAGGCGAGCCAGGGACATCCCACTGGTAAGAGTCCGATCGTCACTCTGAACGCGGTTCAGCATGAAAGCCTCGAAAGCACCCGTCACGCAAGCCATCCGCGCACTGCGCGCCGCCAAGATCCCCTTCGAAGGCCACCCCTACACCTATGTCGACGGGGGCGGAACGGCGCAGTTCGCGCGCGAGCATGGTGTCGACGAGCACCTGGTCGTCAAAACACTGATCATGGAGGACGAGCAGGGCAACCCCATGATCGTCCTGATGCACGGCGACCGGCAGGTCTCCACCCAAGCGCTGGCACGAACGATCGGCGTGAAGCGCATCCAGCCCTGCGCGCCGGCGATCGCCGACAAGCATTCGGGCTATCAGGTCGGCGGCACGTCACCCTTCGGCACACGTCGCGCCATGCCGGTCTACTGCGAAAGCGGGATCGCCGCGCTGCCGCGCATCTACATCAACGGGGGCAAGCGCGGCTACATCATCTCGCTCGCGACCGTCGACGCACTCGCCCTGCTCAAACCCACACTGCTCGAGATGGCGACCTGACCGGTCACGTCGCCGAGCGTGGCGGAAACGTTATCGGTTGGACAAGCGCCGCAGATTGGACAAGCAAAGCGCAGTCCACCCTACCGGCTTGGTTCAACAACCCGCTCCAAGCTCAAGAGCCCCGAACCAAGCATTGCGCCAACCCATCGCGACGCCAGAAGCGGCGCAATGCCGATCGGGTGACCCGATAGACCATGCCCTCGCAAGGGTCGATCAGAATCTCGTCGAGCGTCCCGCCCTTGATCCGTGCTTCGAGCACGGCGAGCGTCGCATCCAACGCGAGCAACGCCGTCGACCAGCCATCGAGATCCCGCTCCAGCAGCGCCGCACCGAGCCGGTCCCAGAGCACGAGATGGCGGCATCCGGGAAGCGGCTCCTGCGGCGACCACCCCTCCAGCGAGCGATGCGCACCCCCGCACCATCGCGCCAAACCCGCGGACAGCGGATCATCCCCGACCACCGCGTCCGGCGGTTCGCCCGAGCGCTCCGGCAGCATACCGCCGCCCCAGGTCCAGATGCCGCTGATTGCCGGACGCCGGGCCTGCTCGCGCAGACGATTGACCTCGCTGCCGTAAAAGAGCATCTGCACCTCGTTCATCAGGCCGCGCCAGCGCCGGGCATCCGCACCGCTCGGGAGATCGAGCGGGACAGGCCCGCCCAGAACGCGCTCCAACGGCTCCGTGCGCAGGTCCAGTTCTCGATCCGATCCCAGATACCAGCGATTCGGATGCGGCGCGGTCAACCGCAGCCCATCGGCGGCGAAATGGCTGTTGAAAAGTGCGACGAGTGCATCCGCCTCCGCCCGGTCGGGCGCGACACCGGTGCCGGAGAAGAGCAGCAGACGGTCGCGATCCGGGCGCAGATGTACCGGATCGGCATGCATCCAGAAGCCGACCGGCCATTCATCGGATGCCTCGCCCAAGAGACTCATCGCGGCCGTCGGGGCATCGCGTTCGGGGTCGGTCGAGACGCCGAAACACCTCAGAAGGGCCGTCGCAGCGTCGTGCCCGCCGGTCGGGATGCGATCCGCGCGCGCGAGCAGCCCATCGATGGCCGGGACCTTCGGGAGTGTCTCCGGTGCGGCCGGGATGGGGCCAAGGAGGCCGGGGCAGATGAGGTTCAGCATGTTGATTCCGGAACGGCAAAGACGGCGTGTCCCTCAGCGACGACCCGAGAGCCTCACGGACACCCAGCCCAGACCGAGCAGAATGATGGCCAGAAACACCGGAAGCGGTCGTTCCAGCGCGAGGAACAACAGACTCGCCAGACTGACCAGCATAAACACCAGCGGCGGCAGCGGATACCAGGGCACCCGAAAGGGTCGCGGCAGATCCGGCTCGCGCCGGCGCAGACGGATGACACCGGCGACGGTGACGACCGCGAAGAGTGTGAGCGTGAAGCCCGCAAAGCTCAAGACGCCCTCGAACGAGCCGGTCAGGATCATCGCGAGCGCCAGACCCTGTTGCAGCAGCACGGCACGTGTCGGTGCACCGCGCCGATTGCGGACACTGAGCGGTCGGAAGAACGGGATGTCCTCGCCGATACGCTCCAGGACACGTGGTCCGGCGAGCACCATGGCGCTGACGGTCGAGACCAACAAGAGGGTCAGCACCAGGCTCATGAGATGCCCGCCGACGGCGCCGAAAATGGTCTCGGCGGAGAGCGCACCGACCTCGACGCGACCGACCAAGGCAGCGTATTCGACGGTGCGCAGAAAGGTCAGATTGAGCAGCAGATACAGCAGCGTGACGATCAGCGTACCGAGCAGCAGCGCGCGCGGGACCGCACGATGCGGGTCCTGGACCTCGTCCACCACATAGGCGGCGGCGTTCCACCCCGAGTAGGCATAGGCGACATAGATCAAAGACACGGCAAAGGGCGCGCTCCAGACCGCGCCGAGCGTCGATGCACGGGGCACGACCGAGAGGCTGTCCGAGGTCGCCGGCAGAGCCAGCCCCACGGCGCAGAACAGCAGGATCACGGCGATCTTCAACCAGGTCGCGACCACCTGCACGCGCCGCCCCAGATCCAGGTCGAAGGCATGCACGGCGGTGACCATAACCAAGGCCGTCACCGCAATCGCGGTGGGCGGCGCCGGGAGGACGGTTGCGGCATAGTGCCCCATCGCCATCGCCGCCAAGGCCACCGGGGCCGCGAAGCCGACGGTCACCGAGACCCAGCCGGCCAATTGACCCAACAGTGGATGGAAGATCCGCGACAGGAAGTGGTATTCCCCGCCCGAGCGCGGCAAGGCGGCGGCCAGCTCCGCGTAGGAGAGTGCGCCGCAGAGCGCGATGAGACCGCCGATCAACCAGAGCATCAGCAAGGCCGCGCCGTCCGGGATTCCGGCTGCTTGGAGGCCGAGCGTCGTGAAGACGCCCGTGCCGATCATGTTGGCGACCACGATGAGGATCGCGGTGCGTTGGTCGATGAAGCGCGGTCTGCTCATAGTGCCGGCATCCGAGGTCGTGTTCCGATCGATTTTGCGCCGATCGAAACTGGATCAACGCACAAGACGCGGATCGAAATCGAAGGGTTGCAGGGTCGCCGTCGAGAACACCGTGCCGGCCGCCCCATGAGCGGGATTCAACAGCAGGTTGCGTTGCTGCGGGATCAGGACACTCGGGACCGAGAGTGCGAGCGATTGGCCGCCGGTCAACCAGGCGGTACCGATCGTGGCGGTCGACACAGGCGCGGGATCCTCCCGCCAGTGCGCAGGCAGCCCGGTGTCATCCAGGAGCAGCACCTCGTCATCGGGAAGATCGAGGGCGACCAGACGATACCGATTGAGCACCTCGCTTCGATGCAGATGCACCAGCAGCTCCAGAGCCGCCAGCGCGATGCTGTCCGAGGTGTACAGCATTGCATGACCCTTGCGGTTCCAGCGTCCGCCGTAGACTTTCGCGCCCGAGCCGTCCAACGCCGTATCGGCGAATCGTTCCTTGACGAGCCGATAGACCCGCATCAGCTGTAGACGCCGTGCTCCAGACGTCCGATGAGGTCATGCACCTGCGTGGCACCGGCCTCGGTATCCAGATGCTCGATCGGCGCCGTCCCGCCCAGCGCCTTCGCCGGCTCACCGAGCCACCCGGACGCGGCGGAGGCGTCGCCCTCGAAGAGATCCACCGCATCGCTGAACGCGGCCGCGATCCGGTAAACACGATCGCTCTCCTCCGGAGACAGACGTCCGTCGGGGCTGCGCCGACGCCGGGTCAGCGTCGATGGCGCGATCTTGGCGATCCGCAGCAGGGTCTGCTGCGGCCGGCCGAGGACCTCGGCCAGACGCTCGATGACCGCCACCGGAAAGCCGCGGCGGCTCTCCGCGACCAGCCCCGCCCGATCGGTCGGGAGCCCAAGCTGCAGGAAAACCATCGCTCCCGCTCCCGGAGCAACAGCAGCGTCGGCGACGCCGGACAACACCGGAATCCGGAAGAGACTCGCGTGCGATGTCATCAGGCAACCCTCCAAATGCGATATGGCATTTAGAATACACCCAAATGGAAATCGCACAACCATTAAGGCAACTTCGGGAGAATGCCATACCCGTAGGTTGCGCTGACGATAGGAAGCGCAATTTCTGCAGCGTGGGTCGTTAACGGCGACGTCCGCCGCCTCCCCGCAACCTCCAAAAAATCACCTAAAACGCGCCGCTCCAACCTCGCAGAGATCCACAACGCCAACACCACCCACCAAGACACCGCACCCCCTCGAGCGCGTTTTATACGGAGAACATCGCCTCGAGGTCATGCCGCGAATACGCCTTGAAGGCCAGCAACGTATTCGTCTTCTCGATTCCCTCGATCTTGAGCAGGTGGTTGGTGACCAGCTCGGCAAGATCGTCGTTGTGGACGACACGCACGATGGCGATCAGATCGTAGTTGCCGCTGACCGAGAAGACCTCGGAGATCGTGCTCATCCCGGCCAGCTCGTCGGCGATGTCGTTGATCTTGTCGCGCGCGACATTGATGAGAATGATTGCCGTGACCATGACTCGCTCCTCGTTAAAGATGTCTGAACCCGATCGAGCCTGAATGTCCTTTAGGGGCTCGTAGGAACAAGGGGCGACTGAAGTCGCCCCTACAGATCGGCAGATTCCTTCCCTTCAATCACCTCGGCGATCGCCGCGGGGTCGACCCCAGTTGGGACCGCGCGAGAATGGTGAGTCGCCGCTCGGTTGTTTGGACTGCCAAGGTTTTGCCCCGGGGCGGACCTGCCGACGCTTGGGGACCGGCGGTGTCAGACCGGCCTGCGCCATCAAGGTCTTTTGCTCGTCCTCGGACAGGGGTCGCCAGTTCCCGGTATAGAGGCGTCGTCCGAGCTCGATATTGCCGTAGCGGATGCGGATCAGGCGACTCACCTGGCAGCCGGCGGCCTCCCAGAGTCGGCGCACCTCGCGGTTGCGGCCCTCGCGCAGCACGACATGAAACCAGCGATTCGCACCCGTGCCGCCGCGCTCGGTCACCGCGTCGAACTTGGCGAGCCCGTCTTCCAGCTCGATGCCGGCGGCGAGGCGCTCGAGCGTTCCTTCGGGCACCTCGCCGAGGATACGCACGGCGTACTCGCGCTCGACCTCGCGCGAGGGATGCATCAGCCGGTTAGCCAGCTCGCCGTCGGTGGTGAAGAGGATGAGCCCGGATGTATTGATGTCGAGCCGACCGACCGCGATCCAGCGGCCCTCTTTGGGCTTGGGCAGACGACGAAACACCGTCGGGCGTTCCTCGGGATCGCGGCGCGTGACCAGCTCGCCTTCGGGCTTGTGGTAGGCGATGACCTGCGGAAGCTTGTCTCGCCGCCCTTTGAGCTTGACGTCTTGCCCGTCGATGCGGATCCGATCCCGGCTGGTGACCCGATCGCCGAGCTTGGCGAGATCACCGTTGACCCGGATCCGACCCTCGCTGATCCAGCCCTCGATGGTGCGACGCGAGCCCAGGCCCGCGTCCGCAAGGGCCTTTTGCAGGCGCACGGGCTCCTCGGCGGGAGGCGGCGGAGGCTGGGGCAAGCGTCGGTCGATTTTCATATCGGGGTCTCGGGTTTATCGGTTCGGGCGGTCTGCGGTCTGCCTCCCGCTATCGGCTATCGGCTATCGGCGATTCGTTCGCTCGCAGCTTGGAATCGGTTTCCGGAAGGCAGGTTGAAGCTGGTGGCTGGTGGCTGGTGGCTGGTGGCTATCTCACGATCATACACCAGTGTCTTCCTGCCCTTTTTCTTCCGACGCATCGTCGCCGGGATTTCCGTGAGACTCTTCGCTGGGCTCCTCGAGCCTCAACTCCTCGTCGATCAGGAAATCCGGGGAGCGGATCTCGGCGAGTGTCGGCAGCTCATTGAGCGAGCGCAGTCCGAAATAATCCAGAAACTTGCGTGTCGTTGCGAAGAGCGCCGGCCGGCCGGGGACATCGCGATGGCCGACCACGCGGATCCACTCGCGCTCAGTCAGGGTCTTGACGATCTGGGTGCTGACGGCGACCCCGCGGATCTCTTCGATCTCGCCGCGGGTGATCGGCTGGCGATAGGCAATCAACGAGAGCGTTTCAAGCAGTGCGCGCGAGTAGCGCGGCGGACGCTCGTCCCAGAGGCGTGCGACCCAGGGGGCGATGCTCGCGCGCACCTGGGTACGCCAACCGCCGGCGACCTCGACGATCTCAAGCCCGCGATCGGCATAATCCTCCTGGAGCGCGGCGATCACCGCGAGCAACTCCGCACGCGACGGACGCTCGTCGTCCAGAAAGAGCGCCAGGAGCTGATCCAGCGTCAGTGGCCCACCCGCGGCGACCAGCGCAGCCTCGACAATCTGTTTAAGCAAGTTCCGCCTCGTCCAGGACCTCGCCCGCCGCAGTCTCGCGCAGGCGCACATGAATCGGCGCGAACGGCTCGGCCTGGACCAGCTCCAAGGTCGCCGCCTTGATCAGCTCCAGGAGGGCGAGAAAGCTCACCACGACGCCGGGGCGCCCCTCGGTGACGTCGAAGAGATCCGTGAAGGCGAGGAATCCGCCGTCGCTCAGACGCTCGAGCACCCACGACATGCGCTCGCGCAGCGACAAGGATTCGCGCTCGACGCGGTGGCGCGTGAAGAGATCCGCGCGTGCCATGACCTCGCGCATCGCCAGGAGCAGCTCGCGAAAATCGACATCCGGCGGGACGCGCTGAACATGACCGGGCGGCACCTCGACGCGGACGGAAAAGACATCGCGCTCGAGCCTGGGAAGTCCATCCAGGTCCTGCGCCGCCTGCTTGAACCGCTCGTACTCCTGGAGTCGACGCACCAGCTCGGCGCGCGGGTCTTCGCCCTCCTCCTCGGCGGCCTGCACCCGCGGCAGGAGCATCCGCGATTTGATCTCGGCCAGCATCGCGGCCATGACCAGATACTCCGCCGCCAGCTCCAGGCGCAGCTCGGTCATGAGCTCGACATATTCGATGTACTGGGCGGTGATGGCCGCAATCGGGATATCCAGGATGTCGAGATTCTGTCGTTTGATCAGATAGAGCAGCAGATCCAGCGGCCCCTCGAAGGCATCCAGAAAGATCTCGAGCGCATCCGGCGGGATGTAGAGATCCACAGGCAAGGTCAGAAACGGCAGGCCGCGCACCATGGCGAAGGGCGCCGCCTCGAGCGGCATCTCCTGCTGCTGCCCCGGCGGCGGCGGCCGGTCCGCATCCTCGTCCGCCATACTCAAAACCCTGAAGAAATTTAATTTTTTACGGCGACTTGCGGTAATGCACATTCCGACTGCGCATGCCGAAAGACCTGAATGGCGTTGTATGCGAATACATTCGCACCGACACGCCGATGGCGCCTTTCCCTGAAATCCCCTAAACCGCGCCCTACCGTCGCCAATCTAGGGCTGCGACACCGCACGCATCCTGAGCCAACGCCTGAACGCCAAGCGCGGTTTAGCTCATGACCAACGACATCGCGTGTCGAACCTCTTCGAGCGTCTCGTGCGCGACATCGCGTGCTCGCTCGCAGCCCTCGTTGATGACGTTGCGCAGCAGCTCCGGCTGAGCGGCATACTCCCGGGCGCGTTGCTGCATCGGCATCAGCTCGGCGAGCACCCCGTCGATCACCGGCTGCTTGCATTCCAGACAGCCGATGCCGGCGGAGCGACATCCCTGCTGCACCCAATCGCGCACCTGATCGTTCGAATAGACCAGATGGAACTGCCAGACCGGACACTTCTCCGGATCACCCGGATCGGTCCGGCGCACCCGCGCCGGGTCGGTCGGCATGGTCCGCATCGCCTTCTCGACATCGGCAGGCTCCTCGCGCAGGGCGATGGTGTTGCCGTAGGACTTGGACATTTTCTGCCCGTCCAGACCCGGCATCTTGGACGCCTTGGTCAGCAGCGGCATCGGCTCGGGCAGGATGACGCGCCCGCCGCCTTCCAGATAGCCGAGCAGCCGTTCGCGATCGGCCAGTGTGATGTTGGGCTGTCCTTCCAGCAGCGCATGAGCGACACTCAACGCCTCCTGATCGCCCTGCTCCTGATAGCTGCGCCGCAGCCGATCGAAGAGCTTGGCGTTCTTCTTGCCCATCTTGCGCTTGGCCTCTTCCGCCTTCTCCTCGAAGCCGGACTCGCGACCGTAGATGTGATTGAAACGCCGCGCGACCTCGCGCGTCAGCTCGACATGGGCGACCTGGTCCTCGCCGACCGGGACCTGGCCGGCCTTGTACATGAGGATGTCCGCGCTCTGGAGCAGCGGATAACCGAGAAAACCGTAGGTCGCAAGATCGCGCTCCTTGAGCTTCTCCTGCTGGTCCTTGTAGCTCGGCACTCGCTCGAGCCAACCCAAGGGCGTGATCATGGAGAGCAGCAGATGCAGCTCGGCGTGCTCGGGCACGCGCGACTGGATGAAGAGTGTTGCCGAGCCCGGATTGATCCCGGCCGCCAACCAGTCGATCACCATCTCGCGGGTGCTCGTCGGGATGATCGAGGGATCCTCGTAGTGCGTCGTCAAGGCATGCCAGTCGGCGACGAAGAAGAAACACTCATACTCGTGCTGCAGCTCCAACCAGTTCTTCAGGACACCGTGATAGTGCCCCAGATGGAGACGGCCCGTAGGACGCATCCCGGAGAGGACGCGCGAGTGGTGTGCGGAAACGGAAGTCAAGGTATGGCAGCCTCGTAATCAGACGAAGAAGAGCTCTCTCACGATCGCCGAGCCGGGGAGCAGGCCCACGGTGCCGATCACGATCGGAAGCAGGACCGCACCCAAGAGCCCGGTAATCAGCAGCGCCAGCAGGATGATGAGACCGAAGGGTTCCAGTCGCGAGAAGTGTACGGCCACCTTCGGCGGAAGCACGGCGTTGAGCACCCGCCCGCCATCGAGCGGCAGGAGCGGGATCAGATTCAGAACCATCAGAAACACGTTGATCAGGATTCCGGCGGCGCCCATGTAGACGAGCGGCAAGGCAATCCATTCGCTGACCGACAGCAACAGCACACCCAGCTTAATCATCCCGCTCCAGAAGAGCGCCATCAGCAGGTTTGCACCCGGACCCGCAACCGCCACCAAGGCCATGTCGCGGCGGGGATGATGCAGGTTGCGCCAGTTCACCGGTACGGGTTTTGCCCAGCCGAACAGAAATCCCACCAGAAAGAAGGTGGCAAGCGGGACGACGATGGTCCCGATCGGATCGATATGCTTGATCGGATTGAAGGTCACGCGCCCGAGCATCAAGGCGGTCCGATCGCCGAGCTTGCTCGCGACCCAGCCGTGCGCGGCCTCGTGCACCGTGATCGCGAACAGCACCGGGATGGCGAGGACGGCCAGTAATTGGTAGGGGTTCAGGGCTTCCATCGCGGCATTATACCCACCGCGCGCCGCTGCCGCGGGTCATTCCTCGAAGAGGGTCGCATCGCCCTTGCCGAGACGCATGAGGCTCGGCGGTTCCGCGGTCATATCGACCACGGTCGTGGGCTCGAGCCCGCAGAACCCCCCGTCGATGATGAGATCGACCTGCTTGTCGAGCAGCTCGCGCATCTCCTCGGGATCGGTCAGGGGTCGATCGGCGCCCGGCATGAGCAGCGTGCTGCTCAGGATCGGCTGGTCGAGCTCGCCGAGCAGTGCGCGACAGATCTCGTTGTCGGGCACCCGGATGCCGATCGTCTTGCGCTTGGGGTGAAGCAACCGCCGCGGGACCTGCTTGGTCGCCTCGTGGATGAAGGTGTAGGGTCCCGGGGTCAGACTCTTGAGCAACCGAAAGGCCTGGTTGTCGATCTTGGCGTAGGTCGTGATCTCGGAGAGGTCGCGGCAGACCAGGGTGAAGTTGTGTTTATCATCCAGTTTGCGGATGCGGCGAATCCGCTCCATGGCGGACTTCTCGCCGATCTGACAGCCGAGCGCATAGGAGGAGTCTGTCGGGTAGAGGATGACGCCACCCTCCAACAGGATCTCCACCGAGCGACGGATCAGGCGCGTCTGCGGGTTCGCGGGATGGATCTGAAAAAACTGCGCCATGGCCCGAGATCAACCGACAGCGACTCGACGGAGACTCGGCTCTTCGTCGAGCTCGGTCCAGTCGTGCCAGATCGCCGTACAGGCGGGCGGCAGCGCGGGCAGACGCCCGAGATCGATCCAAGGGTTTTCGGGGCCGTGATAGTCGGAACCGGCCGAGGCCAGCATGCGCTGGTCGCGTGCAAGGCAAGCGAAATTGAAGACCTCGTCGCGGCTGTGGCTTCCGGAGACCACTTCCAGACCCACACCGCCGCTCTCGCGAAACTCACCGAGCAGCTTCAGCAGACGGGTGCGGGTGAGCTTGTAGCGCGCCGGATGCGCAATGACGGCCTGACCGCCGGCACCCGTGACCCAACGGGTCGCCTCCTCGAGCGTCGCCCATTCGCCGCTGACATGACCCGGCTTGCCGTTGACCAGAAAGCGGTTGAAGACATCCCGAAGGTCGAGCGCATGGCCCTGCGCGACCAGGAAGCGGGCGAAATGGGTGCGTCCGATCAGACGCCCGTTCGAGAATGCCTTCGCGCCGTCATAAGCGCCCTCGATACCCTGCTTGGCCAGACGGCGCCCGATCTCCTCGGCACGCCAACCGCGATAGGCGAGCAGACGGCTCAGACCGGTCTGAAGCGCGACATTCTCGGGGTCGATGTTGAGCCCGACCATGTGGACGGTGCGGCCGCCCCAGGTCACCGAGATCTCCACCCCGGGGATGAGCCGAAGGTCGAGTGCGTCGGCCGCGACTCGCGCCTCGGCCAAGCCCTCGGTGGTATCGTGATCGGTAAGGGCGATGACCCGCACACCGGACGCACAGGCGCGCTGCATCAGCGCGGCGGGGGCCAGCGTGCCGTCGGAGGCCGTCGAGTGACTGTGAAGATCGGGGCTCTTTATCATGGCTCTAGTCTAACTGATCACTCGAAGGCATGCCTCGGGCCGACGAGAGACCGCGCGCGAGACGGGGATGGTCGTGCTTGCTATATTTCCAGGTATGGGGGTCGGAGTCCGCTTGCAACGACGCGACGCCGCGCCGCTTCAGAACGCAGGTCGGATCGGTTGATCCGGCCTCGGTGATTTCATGTTCCCAGGATGATCAGCCCATGCTCCCGAAGGTCGACCTCAGCGATATCGCGGAAGAGCTCTCGCGACTCGGCGACGAGATCCAGCGCGCCTACGACGACTCGGAGCAGACGGTCGAGCCCGCACCACAGGTGCCGCTGAGCGGACTTGCACAGTTGCTCGACACCGTCCGTGCGAGCGAGGCCGAATCGCGCGGCGAATCCACGCAGGCGTTGCGCACGGCAACCGGCGCTGAGCCCGACGCACTGATCGACCATGGACTCGGCCTGCTGCGTCAGATCGCCGAGGTCGCGCGTCGCCTGAATCTCGAGTTGCAGGCGCAAGCCATCGAGGTCCTCGCCGTGCCTTTCGCGTGCTGGATGCTGCGCCGGGGCTGCGAGCTGCAACACCCGGAGGAGGTGGTCAATGCCTTGGCCAGCCTCGCAAACCAATTAAAAGAGCCCGATGAGCTGGCCGAGCTCTATGGCCTGATGGGGGAGATTGCAGAGGGCATCGGCGCGGATCGCATCCAAGGGATGGACCCGACCGACCCGACCGACCCCTGGCTCGTCCTCCTGATCAACCGCGGGATCGTCGCCACGCGCAGTCATGAGCCCCTCCTGATGGAAGAGGCATTCAACGCCATCGGGGAGCAATTGCCCGATCACGCCCCCACTTTCTTCCGCGAGTGCATGGGGCAACAGGACGCTCTGGATTATCCGCCGCACGTCCGCGAGGTGATGCAGCGTTATTTCGACAAATGGTGCAGCGGCCAGAGACTCCATTAAACCCTGCTGAACCGCGCTGAGCCGCGTCGGCGGTACATGCATCCTTTCGAGCCGTCTCTCGCCGAGGCACGCTCCAGCATCGCCGGAGGAGACGCGGCTCAGGAATCGAATTTTTCTATTGTTCTATCTCCTAAACCGCGTCCGGCGCCGACTGCCGGGGACCGCTCAAACCGTCTCGCCAAATCGCAACATCGCCGGACAAGTCCGCGACGCGGTTTAGCCGGCGATCAAGTGTTTTTGGAGCCGATACAACAGCGTATCCCGAGTCAGCCCGAGCAGGCGTGCGGCCCGGCTCTTGTTCCCGCCGGCCAGCGAAAGGGCTTGGCGGATCAGCTCCGCCTCGAGGTCGTTGAGATCGATCCCGTGCGGCGGGAGCGAGAAGCCGATGTCCGTCTCCGACTGCGGTGTCCCCCGCACCACCTCGCCGGGCAGGTTCTCGGGACCCACCTCGGTGCCCGGCAGGAGGATCACCAAACGCTCGCATAGGTTGGCAAGCTCGCGCAGATTGCCCGGCCAGGTGTAGCGGCGCAGCAGGCGCTCCGCACCTGACTTCAGCCGCGGCGGGTCGAGACGATGTCGGGCCGCAGCCGTCGCGATGAAGTGCTGCGTCAGCGCCGGGATATCGAGCACCCGCTCCCGCAACGGCGGCACCTCCAGGGGAACGACGCAGAGGCGCAGATACAGATCGCGCCGAAACGCGCCGTGCTGGACCAGACGATCCAGATCCAAGGCCGAGGCCGCGATGATCCGCAACCCGGATCCGGAAGGAGACCTGTCGCGGGCGGCGTCCTGCTCGACGATGAGGTGCAGCAGTCGCGCCTGATCCGCCGCATTCAGCTCACCGACCTCGTCCAGAAAGAGTGTTCCCGGAGCGTTCTGCGAAAACGTCGACACGCACCGATCGAGCGCGTCGGGCGGCGCTCCCGTGCAGGCAAGCACGCCGAATCGGCCATCTCGACGGGTGCTGCTCGCATGGATCTCGCGCGCAAGCGTCTCTTTTCCGGTGCCGGGCTCACCCAGCAACAAGACACCCACGTCAGTCGCGGCAACCATCGACAGGGCATTGCGGAGTCGGGTAAAGGCGGGGGAGCGGCCAATCAGTGTCGTCATGAAACCACGTCCGAAATCGCTTGAGTTGTTCTCGTGTGGGCCCGAACGCGCTCGGGGCGCTCTCATCGGTCTCGGGCACATCCGGTTTTTCCGTTCCGATTCTAAACCGCGTCCAGAGCGAGATGCTCATTGTCGAGTGAGTTCGACCCCGGGTACATCCACGACCCTTAGCCTAGACGCGGTTTAAAATTTCATATCATTTAATCTTTTAAATCGCGCCCACTCCAACGGTCGTCAAGTCTGCCGGGGTCGATCACCAAAAAACATCGTGTACCGCGATGGGCGCGGTTTAGGTCACATCCAGGGTCGCGGTCAGGGTCAAGAGTCCGAGCAGGATCACGCCGAGGCCTGCGATAGCCTGAAAGCGTCGGTCCTGCCCGAGCCGAAAGAGCTGCCCGGCAAAGACACCGCCCAGCGCCAAGATCGGCAGCGTGCCCGCGCCGAACAGGGTCATGTAGAGCGCCCCGGCCAGAACGCCGCCTTGTGCAGGCGTGCTCAGAAGCATGCTGTAGACCAGGCCGCAAGGCAACCACCCCCAAACCATGCCGAACAGGACGGAGCGCGGCAATGTCGTCACAGGCAAGAGGCGTCGGCCGAGCGGCTCCAGTCGCCGCCAAAGGGGGACACCGACGCGCTCGATTGTCGTGAATCGCGGAAACCAACCCCCGATATAAAGCCCGATGCCGATCATGATGCCGGCGGCCAGCCAGCGCACGCCCTCGAAGAGCCAAGGAGATGCGCCCAAGCCGAGCAGCGCCGCACCGAACCCGCCCCAAACCGCCCCGGCCGCGGCATAGCTGGCGATCCGCCCCAGGTTGAAGGCCAGCACGAACAGACCGAGCCGTTTGCGATCGTTGCGCGTCTCGGGCGGCAGCGAGTAGCTCAAGGCACCGGTAATCCCGCCACACATGCCGATACAGTGCATGGCACTGAGCAGCCCGACGGCGAATGCGAGCGCGTAAGCGGATCCCGTCATCGTCGAGAAAACCGTCCGACCCGATCAGCCCTCATCCTGCCCGCCTCCATCGCAACACCCCTTGCCCGGATCGCATCCCTGCAAGAGGCCAGGCTAATCGGAAGATTCAGCGCACGCGATGACATCGATCAGGCACCACACGCCTCATACTGGAGATTTTTCTCACGAACGCCTTATATTGTCGATTCAGTGTCAACTGAAATACTGAAATAACGAGGACGGGACTCATGGCATCACTGAACCTGGACCACATCCGACCCCTGCAGGAACAGCTCAACGCTCATCCGATCTACGGCGCCATCGAGCGTATCGAGGACCTTCAGGTCTTCATGAGCCACCACGTCTTCTCGGTCTGGGACTTCATGTCCTTGATCAAGTACCTCCAAGCACGGGTCGCACCGGTCACGGTGCCCTGGATGCCGCACGGTGACGCGGGTGTGCGCTATTTCATCAACCAACTGGTCCTCGAAGAGGAATCCGACAGCCTGCCGCTCCCCGACGGCGGGGTCGAGCACGCCAGCCATTTCGAGCTGTACTGTCGCGCCATGAACGAGATCGGCGCCGACGGCGAGATGCCGAGGCGCTTCCTCGATCTGGTCACCGAGCAGGGTGTCGACAAGGCCCTTTACGCGTCGATGGTTCCGCTTCCGTCGCGCTATTTTTCCGAGACCACCTTCTGCTTCATCCGCGAGGACAAGCCGCATCTGGTCGCAGCCGCACTGGCACTCGGGCGCGAAAAACTGATCCCGGGCATGTTCAGGCAGTTTCTGGAACACATGCGGATCACCGAGGCACAGGCGCCCGTCTTCCACTACTACCTCAACCGCCATGTCCATCTCGACGAAGACTTCCACGGCCCCCTGTCGATGAAACTCCTCGAGCAGCTCTGCGGCGATGACCCGAAACGGATCGACGAGGCCGAAACCGCCGCCGAAGAGGCAATCTGCGCCCGCATTCGGTTCTGGGACGGCGTGCTGGATGCGATCCAAGCGGGCCGGGCGAGCTGACGAGGGGACGCGGCAAGTCACATAACGACTTGAATCGGCACGCGTCGCCACAATTTCCCGATCCTGGCAAGTCACAATCCCGGAGCCGTACCCATGACCGAAGCACTGAGCGTTCCCCTGGACAACGAAGGTTTTCTCCTCAACCGCGACGACTGGAGCGAGGAGGTCGCCGTCGAGCTTGCCAAGGCTGACGACTTCGAGATGACCGATCAGGTCATGGGCTTCATCCGCGAAGCGCGAGCCATGTACGAAGCCGACGGCGTCGTGCCGCCCATCCGCATCTTCGCCAAGAAGCAGAAGGTCTCGACCAAAGACCTCTACGACATCTTCAGAAAAGGACCCATGAAGTTGATCTGCAAGTGGGGTGGACTGCCCAAACCGACCGGCTGCGTCTAAGCCGTTTCCGGAAAAGCAACAACCAGGTCGGGGCGACTTCAGTCGCCCTGACCTTATCGCCCGGACCTTTCAGGAATCAGCCCGCGGGAGGTCGAACCCCGGAAATCGCCGCCCCTCCGGATCGAGCGCAGCGATCCCCTACGCCGACGTGTCGCGTTTCAGGCGGTCATGGCAAGCCGCAGGTCCCCTTCGGCATCATTCCCGCTCAAACGCAGATCGAACCGCTCCTGCAGGATCGCGAAGACGTTCGGCGAGACGAAGGCCGGCGCGTTCGGGCCCAGCGTGATCCCCTTCACCCCGAGGCTCAGCAAGGTCAGCAGAACGGCGACGGCCTTCTGCTCGAACCAACTGATGACCAGGGTCAGCGGCAACTCGTTGACGCTGCAGTCGAAGGCCTCGGCCAAGGCGGATGCCACCGCGATGGCGCCGTAGGCATCATTGCATTGCCCCATGTCCATCAGGCGCGGGAAGCCCAGATGCTCTCCGTACTCATGGTCGCGGATCCGATACTTGCCGCAGCCCAAGGTCAGGATGAATGAATCATCCGGCGTACCCTGCGCATAGTCGCTGAAATAGTTGCGACCCGGATCCGCTCCGTCGCAGCCGCCGATGACGAAGAAGCGGCTGATCTGCCCGGCCTTGACCGCGTCGACGATCGTCTGCGCGTGATCCAGCAGTACCGTGCGGTGGAAACCGACGGTCGACTCGCCCGTGATCTGCTCCTCGCAGGGCTCGCAACGCAATGCCTCGGCGATCACCGCGCTGTAATCGCCGTCGGAGATGCACTGGCCGTCGGGCACAGCCGTGCCGCGGGTCGTGAAGAGCCGCCCCTTGTAGCTCTCGCGCGGGATCAGGACGCAGTTGGTGGTCGCCACCACCGGGCCGGGGAAGGCCGCAAACTCTCGCTTCTGATTCTGCCAGGCACCGCCGTAATGCCCGACCAGGTTCGAATGGTTTTGAAAGAAGGGATACATATGCGCCGGGAGCATCTCGCCATGCGTATAGACCTTGATATCGGACCCTTCGACCTGTCCGAGCAGATCCCGCAGGTCCGCCAGATCATGGCCCGTGACGAGGATCCCGCGCCCCACCTGCGTGCCTTCCTTCACCTTGGTCGGCGCCGGCTTGCCGAAGGCCTCCACATGACCTTCGTCGAGCATCTGCATCACCCGCAGATTCATCCGCCCGCATTCAAGACAGTATTCCAGCAAGCTCTTCACGTCGAAGTTGACGTTGGTCATGGTCGCAAAGAGCGCCTCCTCGATGAAGGCGGACACCGTCTCGTCGGACTTACCCAAGCGCCGCGCGTGGTGGGCGTAAGCAGCCATCCCCTTGAGACCGTAAAGCAGCATCTCCTGCAGGGACTGGACGTCGGCGCTCTTGCCGCACATCCCGGGGGAGGTGACGCAGCCGGTCTTATGGAAGGTCTGTTCGCATTGGTTGCAGTGCATGGGTGCCTCTGAATCGAATCGGGATCTAAGGTGTCCTTGTCGCGCCTACAGACCGGTATCGATCGTTGGGGCCAATCAAGGGCCCGATAGTCTGGCGACAGCCCAGCGGCGTATCCTTGATCTAGATCAAGGCGCGTGGACTCAAAGAAGCCATGAGTCAGACTGCACGCCACTCCAACCTTCAGCCGAGCATCGCTTTTCGAGCAGAAACATCGGCATGCTTCGCCGCATCGTCGGGTCGTTTCCGGTTGACGATGATCTCCCTCATGCCCGACGACATCGCTCGGCGCCTCGGGAGCTATGACGACTGCAACACCCCGCGCGAAGCGGACCTCTGGGTCACCGAGACCGTCGAGTGGCTGATTCAGCGGACGCTCGACGCGACTGAACCCGAGACCCACACCTGGCCGCGCCCCGCAGTACCCTGTCCGTTGTGCGGAGGACGCGGCCTGCACACCCATCACGACGGCTTCACCCTACCGCTTGGATTGGAACGGCATCTCTTGGGCCGGGTCAACGCGCAACCGCGCTCGGTGATGGAGGCCGCAATCAACCTCGCCCGAGAACACTGGGCCTACATCCCGGCTCTGCGGGAACGCGAACGCCAGGCACTGGCCGAACGTCGCCGCACCGAGACCGCCTACCGCGTCTCGGCCTTCGGGGAGCCCCGGCTCATCGAGGAGGGCGGTGCCGCGCCGCGCGATCGGGAACAACTCGCCTGGGCCGAAGAACGTCTCGCCTCGCTGGGTTTCCGGCGTATCGCCGAGGGCAACGTGATCGCCTGGATCGACGACCGGGACACCCGCACCGTCTACGCCGACCCGAGAGCCCAGGGCAAGATCACGTTCGAGGTCTGGCGCACCCCCTTGCCCAAGCCCGGCAGCTACCCGCTTCCATCAGGAACCTTCTACCTGCTCGATCGTTACCACATCAAACTGACCGATAAGTACGCCAAGCGTATCGAGGATGCCCTCATGGTCTGATCCAGACGTCGCTGCACGACGCCTCGCAGCAGAACGAACGCATGGATTTCCGACCTCCCAGAGTGTACGGTATCGGCCCACATTGGATACAACGAACACTGAGTACGCGCACGTGCCGCAACTGTTACTCGACAGAGGATCTGCCTCAGTCTAAAGGAGTTCGCGCATGACCCGATCGCCCTTCACCTTACCCAGCCTTCTCGTCTCTATCTTCGTTCTCTGTACCTTGAGTGCCCCGGTCAACGCGGCGGTCTTCTGCGTCGCTGACGCGACAGGCCTACAGGCGGCCCTCACCGCTGCATCCTCCAACGGCGAGGACGATCAGATCCAGATCGTCCAGGGCACCTACGTGGGCAACTTCGTCTATGCCACCACCCAGGCCAACGCCCTCGCGATGCAGGGTGGATGGACAGCAGGCTGCGCGGGTCGCGAGATCGATGCGACGAACACGGTGTTGGATGGTGGTCAGGCAGGGACCGTGCTCGTGCTCTCGGCGCCGAATGTAGCCCCACACTTGGCGGTCGAGGGTTTAACATTACGGAACGGACTGCGGACTTCAGGATGCGGTGGTGGAATCCATGCGACGCTCCTTCGGACTGGACGTGTAACCGTCACCGATAGCCTTATCGTTGCCAACACAGTCACCTCCTCTTCCGCTTCCGCATCAGGCGGAGGGATATGCCTGTACGGCACCGCGATACTCACGAACAACCAGATTCAGAACAATACATCCTCTGCCTACTCATCTTCCTACGGCGGCGGAGCTTACATAGATTCTCTAGTGTCCGACGGTACTTT
The DNA here is from genome assembly GCF_002423035.1 of Thiocapsa sp. UBA6158. GTDB lineage: Bacteria > Pseudomonadota > Gammaproteobacteria > Chromatiales > Chromatiaceae > Thiocapsa. Next base: position 6,906 of record NZ_DIUM01000123.1, on the reverse strand, counting down.
TAGACTTATTAACAATATCTTTCACCAGAATTCCGCCAGCTCTTCTGGTTTAGGTAATAGCCATGGCGGTGGAATTTATATAAGAAACTCATACGCTCAGCCAACTTACGCGCTTCTTTCGCTCACGAATAACAATTTCCACGGCAACGAAGCAGCATATGGCGGCAGCGCTCATCTCTCATTAAGCGGCAACGAATCTCTTTATAGCACAGCATTCTACAATAACCTCTTTTGGAACAACGTCGCCAATGGCAATGAGGGCGCCGATCTCTGGGTCGCAAACGACCCGAATGGAAATTACCTCGCGGTGCCCGTTTTGTTCTCTCACAATAGCTTCGACCAAAACGAGCCGAGAGGTTTTTTCAGCCAGCTCCCGATCACCATCAATCTCAGCAACCTCGATCAGGTCGACCCGCTCTTCGTCGATGCCGACAACGGTGACCTACACCTGAGTGCCGGTTCGCCGATGATCGACGCCGGAGACCCCGACACGCCTGATCTACCCGAGACCGATCTCGACGACAACCCACGGGTCGTCAACGGTTTAGTCGACATCGGCGCCTACGAATTCAACGACGGCAGCGACCCCGAGGGCGTCGACTACGGCGCTGACTGCGCCCATGCCTTCCCGTTGGAGACACCCGCCACCCTCACGGGCACGCCTGACGGCAATTCCGTCTTCGACGGCTGCGGCGGCGACGCCGACTGCTCGGACGCCCAGCTCACCATGGACGGCGACCGCGCCTGTACCGCCACCTTTAACGCCGTGAGACAACTCACGGTTGCCAAGGCCGGTGAGGGCGACGGGACCGTCACCTCGACCCCGGCCGGTATATACTGCGGCGGCGCCTGTGCGGCGAACTATCTGCTCGGCACCTCGGTCAGTCTCACCGCGACACCGAGCGCGGGCGCGCGCTTCGACGGCTGGAGCGGACATGCCGACTGCCAGGACGGGCAGATCACTCTCGACGCTGACCGGCAGTGCACTGCGACTTTCGCCAGGATTACCGAAGACACGCAGATTAACGCTGCCATCTTGCCATATGCCCGAGCGATCCCGGTCGGCGACATGGCAACCGCGTTCGCAAGCGTCATCAACAGCGGAAATCTCACGGCTATCGGTTGCTCGCTTGCCCTACCGCACGGCCTACCGGCGACCTTCAGTTACCAGACGACCAATACCGCGAACGCCCTGATCGGGACTGCCGACACACCGGTCGATATCCCGCCAGGCACCACCCAAGCCTTCGTCTTCGGCATCACACCGAGTCAAGCGATGGCCGCAACCGAGATCCCGCTGGTGTTCGACTGCGCCAACACCTCCCCGGCACCCAGCCACGCCGGCCTCAATACCTTCATCCTCTCGGCCGCGGCGACCGCGCCCCCGGATCTACTCGCCATCGGCGCGACCCCGAGCGGCGACGGAGTGGTGCAACTGGCGAGCAACACCGGCATCGGCTTCTTCACCACGGCTGCGGTGAACATCGGCAGTGCCGGCGAGGTGACCGTCAGCGCCGACGACGACGGGCGAGGACTACCGCTGAACCTACAGGTCTGCGAGACGAACGCCCGAGGCGACTGGTTGGTATGTGGAAATCACCTAGACCGCTCTGTCGGTGCCGGCCAGACGCTCTATTACACTGTTCTGGCGTTCGGTAACGGTCAGCCCATCCCCTTCGATCCGGCCAACAACCGGCTCTTCCTGCGCTTCGACGCGAACGGGACGACGGTGGGGGCGACCAATGTCGCGGTGACAGCGCCGTAGCCCTGCGATGGCTGGTTGCGCGCCGTTGCGCCCCGGCACTGGCGAAAGACTTGAGGCGGTTCAATGAGCAGGATCTCGGCGCCGTGCTCCGAGACACCAAGCATTGACCGAGTCGCATGCACGGGCGCCGGAGCGCACCCATTTCAGCAAGAAGACGATGTGTCCGGACCCACCGAATTGATCGCCCGGGCCGAGGCGAAAGACCCCGGGATGGGCTCGAAGCGATCGAGCCACCCGTCGGAACCGACAACAACACCACCAACGCCAACAATGCCGAGAACGATTGCATCCTCAGTCTTTCTTCAAGACATAGGCAAGAACAGCCGTGACCACAACGATGGCGACCAACGCGACAGCGAGAACAGACCACGCGATCCGATAACTCGCCGACGTGCTGAACCGTAAGTCGCCGAGCGAGAAAAGAAACTCGAAGCCACTGTGCTTGACGCTACCCGACCGCCAGACTTGCTCGATCGGCGGAAACAGGCACGCGGCGAGAAAGACCGCCCCGCCGACCCCGACGATCTTCTTGTACAACGGTCGGCTCTTAACCTCTTCGGTTATCGTTCTGTTCGCGCTCACGATCGACCTCTTGTGCTTGCGGTAGAAGACCACGACGGCGACCAATGCGGCGGCGAAGGCCCACACGACCGGGTCCGTGGCCATCTGCACCGGGGCCGGACGGCAGTCGACGGGTGCTCGGTACTCCCGCGCGTCGAGCCCGAGGCTACGTGCGACCCGTTGCTGGTCCACGCCTATCATCCGCGACATCTCAACCACGATCTCGCACTCCGAACTATCCTCGAACCACCTCGGGTACCGTACGCGCAGATCATCGACGGTCATGTGCGTTGGCTCCTACCGCTACGCTCCAAGTTCATCGCCAAGAGCCGCGCAAGGACCGTCGGCTGCGGTCATGGAAAGTCATCGATGGATGACTTTGCTCTACTCCCCCCGTCGCGGCCATCGATGCGCGCAATCATCCCGTGCGCGTCGGCACCAAACCACCCTACGCCGCCGCCCGCCTGCTGGTGCGAGAGGCCCGCTAACCGGTTGTACCCGCCGAAGACGGCGATTGCGCGAGCGTAGCCAAACCCGACGGCCCGGATGCGTTCGGGATCGCCGTCCCGGACTGATCCTCAAACCACTCGCAGCGCCTCCCAGAGTTGTCCGGGTCCGAGCAGTACCCGCTTGATCCCCTCGCGCACCTGCTCGGAATTGAGCGCCTGCTGGCCCATTGCGGTATGCGCGTCGAGGGCGTCGATGATGGCGTTGGTCAGTTCCTCGTCCAGATTCGGCGAGGCGGCGAACTGCTCCTTGCTGTTGTTCAGCGCCTGCTGCACCAGGATCCCCGACTCGAGCAGCTTGGTCTTCAGGACCTCGTTGACGTACACCAGCTTGTCGTCGTCGGTGAGCACGCCCTCGAAGAGGTCGTTGAGGGCCTTGATGATCTCCGCCAGCCGGACCTTCTCGGGGTCCTGCACCTCGCCCGACCCGGTCGCGCTCATCGGCTTGAGCCGATAGTCCGCCGGGTCGTCCCCGTCTCCGATACCCAAGGTGAGATTGCGCTGCGACTTGCCGCGCAGCGCATGGTGCGTGAGCCGGACCTTCGACAGATCGACCGTCTCGCGCTCGCGCCCGAAGTCCAAGAGCGGCAGCAGCCGGCGAAAGAAGATTGCCCGCTTCTCGATGTCGGTGATGCCGTAGTCGAAGATCTGCGACAGGAAGGTGTAGACCCGCAGGTAGGTGCCCATGTCGCGCTTGAAGAGCACCAGGGCGTCCATGGTCTCGCGGGCCGCCTGCTCGGCCTTGGAATCCTGCTTTGCTTTGGCCGTTGCCCGCGCCTTCTTGGCCGCGCCGAACTGTTTGAGGAGCCGGTCGGCCACCGGCTCCACGGCGGCACTGAGTTGCTTCTGTGTCGCCTTGGGATCGAGCTCGACCGCGACCACGCGCGCAACCTCGTAGTCGTCGTAGTGCCCGGCGGCGTCGAGCTTGGCGCGCAGATCGAACACCAGGTCGGGATTCGTGACGTCCGAGAGCGCCGCGGTTTCGTAGTAGGGCTTGAAGGCCGCCAAGACCTCGGCCGGGTCGTTGACGAAGTCCAGGACGTAGGTGGTGTCCTTGCCCGGATGGGCTCGGTTCAGCCGCGAGAGGGTCTGTACCGCCTGCACCCCGGCCAGGCGTTTGTCCACGTACATCCCGCAGAGGAGCGGCTGGTCGAACCCCGTCTGGAACTTGTTGGCCACCAGGAGCAACTGATACTCGCCGCCGGCGAAGGCGTCGCGGATGTCGCGGCCGTTGAGGCCGGGGTTGAGCGCCCTGCCGCGCTCGGTGAAGGGATCCGGGCCTGACTCCGGGTCGTTCACCTCCCCGGAGAAGGCCACCAGCACCCCCAGGGGATAGCTCTTCTCAGCGATGTACTTGGACATCGCGATCTGCCAGCGCACCGCCTCCACGCGGCTGCCGAGTACCACCATGGCCTTGGCCTGCCCGTCCAGCAGCGGGGCCACGACGGACCGGAAGTGCTCCACCACCACCTGGACCTTTTGGGCAATGTTGTAGGGGTGCAGGCGCACCCAGCGCATCAGACCCTGCATGGCCGCAGCGCGCTCGACCGCACGCGCGTCCAGTTCCTTCCCCCCGGTGGCGAGCTTGAACGCCATGCTGTAGGGGGTGTAATTGCGCAGCACGTCGAGGATGAAGCCTTCCTCGATCGCCTGGCGCATGGAGTAGACATGGAAGGCTTCCGGCAGATTGTCCTGCCCTGCGGGCGTGCTCGGGTCCGGCCGACGGCCGAAGAGCTCGAGCGTTTTTGCCTTGGGCGTGGCGGTCAAGGCCACGAAGGTGATGCCGGTGTCGCAGGCGCGGGCTGCCATCTGTGCGGCCAGGATGTCCTCGCTGCTCACCTCGCCGCCGTCGGCCAGCGCGGTCAACTCCTCGGGCGAGAGCACCTCTTTGAGCTTGGCCGCCGCCTCGCCGCTCTGCGAGCTGTGGGCCTCGTCGGCGATCACCGCGAAACGCTTGCCCTGGGTCGCCGCGAGCTCCCGCACGGCGGCGAGCGCGTGGGGGAAGGTCTGGATGGTGCAGACGATGATCTTCTTGCCCGCCGCCAGTGCCTCCGCCAGGGCGCCGCTCTTACTGCCCTCGTTGTTGGTGATGACCGCCACCACACCGGTGGTGCGCTGGAAGTCGAAAATCGCCTCTTGGAGCTGTGCATCGAGCACCGTGCGGTCGGAGACCACGATCACCGAATCGAAGATCTTGTGGTCGTTCGCATCGTGGAGGTCCGCGAAGAAATGGGCTGTCCAGGCGATGGTGTTGGTCTTGCCCGAGCCGGCCGAGTGCTGGATCAGGTAGCGCCCGCCCACGCCCTCGACCAAGACGGCGGCGACCAGTTGGCGGGTCGCATCGAGCTGGTGATAGCGCGGGAAGATGACCCGCTCGATCTGCTTTTTGGCGTTCCGCCGAGCGATGACATAGCGCCCGAGAATCTCCAGCCAGGAGTCCCTCTGCCAGACCTGCTCCCAGAGATAGGCGGTGCGGTGGCCGGTCGGGTTCACCGGGTTGCCCGCAGCACCCTGGTCGCCACTGTCGAACGGCAGGAAGCGGCTCTCGGGACCGGCCAGGTGGGTGGTCATGCGCACGCGGGAGTTGCTGACCGCGAAGTGGATCAGGGCGCCGTTGGGGAAGGACAGCAGGGGCTCACTCTTGGACCCGCTGCCATCGGGGCCTTTCGTCTTGGGGTTCCGGTCGAAGCGGTACTGGTCCACCGCGTCCTCGACCGACTGGGTGAAGTCTGTCTTGAGTTCCGCGGTGGCCACCGGGATGCCGTTCAGGAACAGCCCCAGGTCCAGGCTGTTCTCGTGGTGGACGGAGTAGCGCAGTTGTCGCACCACCCTCAGACGGTTGGCGGCGTAGCGGGCCTGAAGCTCTGGATTCACCCCGAAGGCCGGCTTGAACTGCGCAAGCACGATCGGCTTCTTCGCCCCCAGGATCGAGACACCGTTGCGCAAGACATCCAGGGTGCCGCGGGCGTCGATCTCGGCGCGCACGCGCGTGAGCAGTGTCTCTGCTGCGACGGCGCCGTGGCGCGTCTCCAGGGATGCCCATGCCTCGGGCTGGCTCGTCTTCACCCAGGCGATCAGGTCGGCGGGATAAAGCGCGCGTGTGCGATCGTAGTGCTGGTGATCCTGGGGGCCGTCGTCGAGCCAGCCGTGAGCGTGCAGGTGGTCACAGATGTCATCCTCGAAGGCGATTTCGTGGTGAGTGGCCATGGCTCAGTAGACCGTCTCGTGGTCGCCCACGTTGACCAGAATGATCCGTTGGTCTTCGACCAGCAGCTCCAGGGTGATGCGATAGGACAGGTTGATGGAGGCCGAGTGCAGATCGCGGAGACGCCCCTCAAGGCGATGCAGGCGCAGCGACGGGTGATGCGGGTTGGCCTCCAGCAGTCGCAATGCCTTGCCGTAGAGGGGCCGCAGCTCCGGGTGACGGCGCAGGAACTTGGCCTCGATCTTCTCGTAGCGCGCCGTGAAGACCAGGCGGTAGCTCACCCATCGCCCTCCGCCGGGGCCGCGATGCGCCGCAGGTGCGCATCCGCCGACTCTTCGACGAAGCGCCCGCTGGTCAGGTCCGCCCGGGTCTGGGCCAGCGCGGCTTCCAGCTCGCATTCCCGGAGGTAGCGGTAGTGGTCGAGGTCCATCACTACGAACCGTTCCTTGCCTCGCACCGAGACGACCGCCTCGGGTTGGCCCGCCAAGGCCGCTTCGATGGCGGCGATGCCCTTGGTCTTGAGGTCGTTGGCGCTAATGGTGCCCATGGATGTCTTGGTCGGAAGAGGAATCGTGCCCTGGATCATGCCGTCAACCGCACGATCGGACAAGGTCGATCTCGGGTATGGCCACCAGGCCGCGCACGTCGATCTTGCCGGTGACGGCGGCGGAGATCAGGGCGGTGCGGCGTTCTTGGAGGAGAGCGATGGCTTCTTGGGCGTCGGCGATGAGGGCATTGAGCCGGATAGTCTCGCTATCCAAGAAAGCGGCGATGCCCTCGCGTTCCTGTGGCGAAGGCAAAACGACCGGCAGCTCCATGATGTTTGTCGACGAGATCGAAGCGAGATTATAGTGCTTTTCAGGATCACC
>NZ_DIUM01000033.1 GCF_002423035.1 Thiocapsa sp. UBA6158 | reverse complement strand
GCTGAGGAACGACGCTAATCACCAACATGAATCGGATCGGCAAGGTCAGCATGCTTGGATTGACCGCGACCGTTTCGGAGTCGTTCTCGACCTTATGAGACCAAAAGGTTTAATCACTCAGTCGGCTCGGCGCCGACGTTAAGAGGTAGATGATGCGCGAGCCGCAGACGGGTCGTGATCCGGACCCGGGGGGCACGGTTGCCGCGCGGGTGCTTGCATGGCTATTCGATCTGCTGCTGGGTCGCTGGATGTACCTTGTCGGCGTGCCGATGTTGGCGTTCGGCGGCGCCTTTCTCGCGGCGGGCTGGCAGATCGGTCCGGATTACGGAATGTTCCAACGGGAGGTCGCATCGCTGTCCGGGCGGGCGGAGGCTCGATCCGTCGAACCCTTCTGGTGGCTCGATCTGGATGCCGACCGTGCACGGGACGGCGATCACTGGTCGCACCATGCGTTCATGAAGCTCTGTATCACCGCGGACTATTCGGTCGCGGGGCAGGATTATCGGCGTGTGTTCTGCAGCGACGGGCGCAAGCCGCGTCTGCCCGGTGACCTCGGCGTGCTGGACGTCGGCGGGATCTTGCCCGGCGTCGAAGCGGCCTGGCCCCGTGACTCGGCCGGCAATCCGGTTATCTCGCTGAGGATGGCTGCGGACGTCCGGGCGCTCCTGTCGAGCCGCGAGGCTGCCTATTGGACGCCGGTCGGGCAGACCGAGGAGGTTCGCGCGGCGATGCCGCCGCCCGGAACCGAGCTGGATGCCCTGCTGCTTGAGCTCGATCGACCGCTTGAGTGGCTGGTTCGGCTGTGGCCGCGGGAGGGCGAGCGGTCGGTCGACTTGCGCTATGACGCCGAGCATCCCGAGAATGCCTATCCCGAAACATTGGTCGGCGGTCTCGAAATGTCTTCGGACCGGCTTGGAACCTCGATCATCCTGCTGATGATCGGGCTTGCGGTCTGGGGGACCGGGGTCGTCATCACCCTCTTCGATCAGTCACCGCGAACGCGCGCGATTGTCGGGGTCTTGCCCTTGGTGTTGGTGCCCTGGTGGTCGGATGCGTTGCTCGGTGCGGCACGCTGGATCGATCGCCAGAGCTATCATTTGGCGGCCGATTTCCTCCCCGAGCTCACGCTGGGCAGACGACTGCCGATCAGCATGCATGACCCCGAGGCGTTTGGCGATTTCGAGAACATCCGGTGGCCCGCGATCGGCCCGCCCTCCTATTACGCAGCTCTTCTCGAGCCGATGGGTCTTCGGCGCCCCCCGGTGCAACCGGAGGATGGCGACGCTGCGCTGATGGAGGCGGTTCGTCAGGTCGACGCCGCCGTCGCCGTGCTTTCCGATGCCGAGCGCGCGACGCTCTTCGACGCGCTGAGCCAGGCCGAGCTGAACGATCGCGGTGAAGTCGCGCTGCTCTTCCTGAGCAGCGCGCGCACCACCGCGCTGGATCCCGAGCGATCACCCGCGTCGCGCCTCGCCGCCGAGCGTTTCATCACCTGGATGACCGTCACCCCCATGGAGCCGAGGCGCGGGGAGCCTGGTTTTGCCGCCCGTACGGAGCTGTGGCGGGCACTTCTCGATTTTCCGCCTGTTCCCGGGGTGGAGGCCGCTGCACGACGGTTGCTCGAGCGCATGCCCGGTCAATAATGGTCGGGTCTGATTCAACAATGGCGGCGTGCGGTAAAGCTCAACCTCTCGCTGGATCTCGAACGTCGGGCGCGCATAGCAGACAGGACTCTTCGGCCTAATCGGGCTCCCGCAGCCGATCAAGCAGATCGAAGGTGATGGCGCCAGTGGGTGTAATACCGCGATCGGTCTGGAAGCCTCGGATCGCGTCGCGGGTGCGGGGTCCGATCAAACCGTCGGCCGGGCCGGGATCGAAGCCGAGTGCGTCGAGATTTGCCTGGATCAGGAGGACCAGTGCGTTCGACAAAGGCGGCGCATCGAGACGTTGCGGCGTGCCGTCCACGGAGACGCATCGGGCCAAGACGACCTCGCGACTGCTTGCGGCGTGTCGGAAGACATAGGGCTCGTCGGGATCGCAAACCGGCTCGGCGGCGTGGGGCACGACCGCGAGCGACTCCGACGGCGCGAGCTCCGATTCCTCCGGTTCAAGTGGTCGACTCGGCGCATCGAGCACGGGAGCGTCGGCCTCGGTGCTCGGGTCGAGCGCGTCTGGTTGTTCGGTCGGCCCGGCCGTCGGCTGTGCGCTCGGGTCGGGATCCGTGGCGTCGGGCAGTGGATCAGGCGCAATCGCGACGGCATCGGGCGCAGCCGGGGCAGCCGCGGCAGCCGGGGCAGTCGTCGGCGATGCCATGACCGGCGTCGCGTCGTCGCGATCAACTCGCTGAGGCACCGGTCTCTGTATCGGCACGACCAACGCCATGACGATCAAAAGCGTCATGATGCCGAGCCAGAGTCCGCCCGCGAGTGGCCAGGCGGTGAGCCGGAGATCCAGATCTGAGGGCGGACGCCGAGCGAGCTCGGTCAGGCGTTCCCGAAGCGGAGCGGCCAGGCGAGCAGAGGCACTCCGATAGCCGCGGATCGACCAGCGCAGTGTCCACCGCGCACTCATCAGGAGCGGGCGGACCAGCTCGAGCAGATCGCCGGGTTTGATGCTGTCGACCAGGGTCGCCAGCGCCGCGGGCCGCCGTAAGGCGAGCACGGCGACGGGGATGGCGAGCAGGCCCGCCAGGGCGATCAGCCTGACATCGGTCAGCCAGGCTGTCGGAGATCCGAGCACCAAGGGATAAAGAATCACCAAGCCGATCAGCGGAACCCAACCCACGAGCGCCCAAGTGGCCCGAGGAATCGGGGTCGCGGCCGAGCCGCCTCCGGAGCGATCCCCACCCTCGCCGGGTTTAGCGAGTTGCGCCCCGAACCCAAACCATCGCCCCACTCGGTTTCGATCAAAAAAACGCTTTGAAGCGCCTTCCGCTCGAGGCTCGTTGTTCCCGCCTGGATCGTGCTCGGTGACGACGTCGTGACCTGCTCGATGAACGCGCTTCAAACTCCAGATGAACCGCACCATCATCCAGGCGGTCGCGACGGTGGTCATGGCGACAGCGACCTGCAGCCACGCCCAATCGGAATCGACTAGGACCGGCTTGATCCCGTATTTGGCCACGGCGCCGCTGCTGAGCGGCACGGCGGCCATCGACAAGGCGAGCAGCACGAGCCCGCCAAAGACCACCCCCTGTAAGCCTGCGGATTTGCGCAGACCCACGCCTAGAAAGAGGCCGCCTTTGGTCAGCGCGTGATGTCCGGCGTAGAGGGCCAAGCCGATGGCGGCGACCGGAGCGATTTCGGGCTCGATGAGCATAAGTCCCAAGGTCACCGCCATGAGCCCCATCTTGCCGACACTCGAATAGGCCAGCAGAACCTTCGGGTTGGACTGCAGGATACCGATGGGGGCTGCATACAGGGCCGTCGCCAGGCCGGCAAAGACAAACAGCAGCCCCCAGCCCGGCAATGCGACCTCGCCGACGGGCAGGAACCTCAGCCAACCGAGCAGGGCGACCTTGATCATGGCGCCGCTGAGCACCGCACTGGCCGGAATGGGTGCGGCTGGATGGGCCAACGGAAGCCAGACATGCAGCGGGACTAGGCCGGCCTTCACCGCGAGACCGAGCACCAGGAGTGCGATCGCGAGATCGTCGAGCTCGACGAGATCCTCCGGGGTCGGCGTGATCGAGCCGGTCGTCGAGGCGATCATGACCAATGCCGCGAACAGAGCAAGCTCCGCGCCCAGGGTCAAGACGAGATAGACCTTGCCCGCTCGCAAGGCGCTCCGGTCGCCCTCGTGGATCACCAGGCCGTAGGAGGAGAGCCCCATGAGCGCGAAACCGACATAGAAGCTGACCAGGTCCTGCCCGACGATCAGCCAGAGGTTCCCGGCCATCGCCAGCAGGAAGAAGGTGTTGAAGCGCCCGACGTGCGGCGTGCCGCGCATGCTCGCGACGGCATGGATACCGGCGGCGATCCAGAGGATCGAGGTGAAGATCAGAAAGATCCGTCCGATCTCGTCGAGACCGAACCGCGCGCCGAGCAGCAGCCAGGGTAGGTCGAGCGACTCCCCGGTCGGAACCGACAATGCCGCGACGAGCGCGGGCACGGCGGCGACGGCAGGGGTCCACCAGGACAGCCGATGCATGGCAAAGGCCGCCGCCAGAAGCGGAATCGCGGCGACGAGCGGTAGGAGCCAGGTCATCGGCCGTACTCCCGCTCCGCGATCAGGCTCGCCCACTCGAGCGGTGTGAAGGGCGCGGCAGCGAAGAGTCCGGCGCTCAGCGCAAGCACTGCCGTGATCACCGGCGGCCAGAGCAAGGCACCCGCGATCTCCAATCGCCCGGCATGGCGGTGCTCCTGCGGCCACTGTTTCGGGGCGGGTCTGAACCAGGCGCGGTGCAGGATGGGCAGGAAATAGGCGGCATTCAGCAGGCTGCTCGCGATCAGGACCGCGATGACCCAATTCGAGCCGGCATCCGCGGCGCCGAGCCCGAGATACCACTTGCTCACGAAGCCCGCGACCGGCGGGACCCCGATCATGCCGAGCGCGCCGACCGTGAAGGCGAGACTGGTCCAGGGCATGCGACGCCCGACGCCGTCCATCTCGCTGACCTTGTGAACACCCAACGTCTCTGCATAGTTCCCGGCACAGAAGAAGAGCGTGATCTTCATGAGACCTTGGTGAACCAGGTGGACCATGCCGCCGATGGTCGCGATGGGCCCGAAGATCGAGGCGCCGAGCGCGATATAGGACACCTGACTGACGGTCGAATAGGCCAGCCGCTTTTTCAGACTGTCCTGGGTCAGGGCCATCAGCGACCCGTAAATGATGGTGACGGAGGCCAGGATGCCGAGCGCCACGAGCAGACCGTTGGCATAGGCGAACTCCACGCCGTAGACATCGTAGACCACGCGCACGATCCCGAAGGCCCCGGCCTTCACCACCGCAACCGCGTGCAGCAGCGCACTGACCGGTGCGGGGGCGACCATCGCCTGCGGTAACCAACCGTGCAGCGGAACCAAGGCCGCTTTGACCCCCAGCCCGGCCAACAGCACGAAAAAGATCAGGATCAGCTCAATGCGGATTTCCTCGGGCGACACGCCCAGGATCCCGCCCTGCGTGAACTCCACCGGGCCGACGAGCGCCTGCAGCCAGATCGCTCCGACCAGGAGCAAGGCCCCGCCGCCCATCGTGTAGGCGAGATAGACCTTGGCCCCGTGCGCGGCATCGGGCGTGCCGCGATGTGCGACCAAGGGATAGGTCGCCAAGGTCAGGATCTCGTAGAAGATCACGAAGGTCAGCAGGTTTCCGGACAGGGCGATGCCGACCGTCGCCGAAACACAGATGCTGAAGAAGCCGAAGAATCGGCTGCGGTTCGGCGAATGCTCGAGATAGCCGATCGCATAGATGGTCGTCACCAACCACAAGAGCGTGGACAAGGCGACGAAGAGCACCGCCAAGGCGTCGGCCCTGAGCACCAGGTCCAGGCCGGGTGCGAGCGTCCAGCGAGTCTCGTAACGGTGTCCGTCGTAGACGCCGCCGATCATCCAGATCACCAGCCCCAGTTTGAGCAGCGCGCCGGTCATGTTCAGGACGGTGCGCAGGCGATGACTTTCTTCCCGCAGGAGGAAGATCAGCATGCCCGGGATCATCGAGCTCAGCAGGATCGCGGCCGGCAGCCAGGCGTCGAAGTTCATCCGAAGGCCCCCTGCTCGAGCAAGACCCACAGCGGCTGCGCGGCGATCCCGAGCCCGAAGGTCGCGATCAGCCCGAGCAGGAGCGCCGGGAGCTCGGTGCGCGCGTCGTTGACGAAACGATAGGGCGTGGGCTCGCGATTGAAGGCCCGGCTGAGGACGCGAAAGATGTAGGCGGCCGCGAGCAGCGTGCCGATCATCATCACGACCAGCCACCACCAGAGCCCCAGGATCATCGCCTGCTCGAGCATCATCCACTTGGCCAGAAAGGTTCCGCTCGGCGGTAGACCGATGAGGGCGACACCCGCCAGACCGATCGCGAAGGTGGCTGCGGGCAGCGCCTGCGCCGCACCGCCGAGGTCGTCGATCCGGTCGTGCCCCGCGGTCTTCTGCACCATCCCGGCGGCGAGGAAGAGACCGGCCTTGGCAAGGCCGTGGGTCAGGGCAAGCAAGACGACGGCGGCCAGGAGGTTGTCCCGGGCGAGGCCGGGCGGGGTCGCGACCAGCAAGGGGAAGGCGATGAAGAGATAGCCCATCTGGGCGACGGTCGAATAGGCCGCGAGGAGCTTGAGCCGCTCGGCGCGCAGTGCCCGCCAAGATCCCCAGACGACCGCTGCGGCGCCGAGAGTGCCGAGCAGGTTTGCAGCGGCTTCGTTCAGCACCGGCGCGAAGACGTCGAGCCAGAGGCGCAAGGCCAGATAGAAGGCGGCCTTCACCACCAGGGCGGACAAGGCGGCACTGACCGGTGCCGGGGCGTTGGCATGAGCGGGCGGGAGCCAGAAGTGCATCGGGAAGAGTGCGGCCTTCAGGATCAGGCCGCCGATCATCAGGGCCATGGCAGTCCAGGCGATCGGGCCGGGCTCGATCGCCTCGGCGACCAGGCCGATATCCAGCACACCGTAGGCGGCGTAGACGAGTGCGACGCCGAGCAGATAGCTCATGGAACCGAGCAGGCCCACCAACAGGTAACGCAGATTCGCGGCGACCGCTTCGCGCGTCCCGGTGAGTGCGCCCAGTGCCGCGGCGGAGAGGCCGAGAAGCTCCAGCGTCACATAGAGGTTGAACAGGTCGGTCGCGAGGAAGAGTCCGTTCAATGCGCTCCACAGCAACAACCAGAGGGGCCAGAAGTGCCGCGCGCTCTCCTGTTTGAAGTAGCCTCCGGCATAGACGCTGATGGCAAGTGCGACCACATTGGCCATCGCCAGGAAGGCCGCCGAGAGCCCGTCGGCCTCCAAGGCAATGCCGAGCGGGACGCCCCAGCCGCCGAGATCGGCCCTCAGGACGCCGTCGCTCCAGACCGCCGCCGTCACCGACAGGGCGCTCGCGGCCGTGAGCAGGGCGGCCAAGAGGCCCGGGCCGCGGGCATGCCCGGGCGAGACGGTGACAGCGAATGCGCCGATCAACGGCAGGGTGACCGACAGGGGCAGGGCGTCAATCATCATCCTGATCCAATCGCTTGCCGAACGCCAAGGCAAGTGCCGTGGCGCTCACGGCAACCACGATCCCGGTCAGGACCAGGGCGTGCGGGACCGGATCCGGCGAGGTGTCGATCCCGCGGTAGGCGATCGCGACCAGCATGTGGAAGACGCCGGCGCCCATCAGGTTGATGGCGATCAGCTTGCGCAGCAGCGGCGCATGCACGAGAAACGACCAGAGACCGAGCAGCACCAGGATGATTCCGGATCCGCCGTAGAAGAGCTGGGAGTAGAGGACCTGGCCGGTCACGCCGTCTCTCCGGTCGTCGGGCGTGCGGCGGGTCGGCCGCCCAAGTAAGCCGCTGCCAGGGTCGCGCCGATGGACAGGGTCGCAGCCGTCTCGATGAGTAGGATGAGCCATTTCGCGAGGCTCGGGGGGTAGGTCAGAAAGCCGTCGCCCACGACCATGAGCAGCAGACCCGTCATGGCGAAGACGAAGACGCCGAGCGCAACGAGGAGGCGCAGTCGGCCTTCGGACGGAAGCCCGGCGTTGCGATGTCCGGCGAGCGCAAGCATGACGCCGGCCGAGCCCAGTAGGGCTCCGGCCTGAAAGGCGCCGCCCGGTGCATAGGCGCCGACCCACAGCATGTACCCGGCCGAGAGGATCAGCAGAGGGACAAACCCGTTGACCATGCCGTCGAGCACGCTTGCTGCCGGCTGAAAGCCGGGGGCGGCCGCTCCCAGGGACCAGATCCCGAGCAGTGCGGCCAAAAGCACGGCCAGCTCGAGTAGGGTGTCGTAGGCGCGGAAGTTCAGCAGGACCGAGGTCACCGGGTTGGACACGCCGCTGTCGGGCACGCGCGCCAGCGCCACGGCTGCGAGCCGTTCTCCCGCCTCGCCCGTGACCGCCAGAAAGAAGGACCAGCCGAGCAGGCCGCCGACGGCGATCAGCCCGAGCGGGATGATGATGTGCTCCAGAGGCCGAATCACGGCGCGTCCTTCGCGTCGCTGTCCTCGCCCGTGGAGGTCTTGCGACCCGAGGCCCGTCGGGCCGCGGCGAGCATCAAGGCGCCGCTGAGGCCGGCCCCGATCGCCGCCTCGGCAAGGGCCAGATCGGGCGCCCGAAGTCGCGCCCAGACCAGTGCGAGCAGCAGTCCGAACGCGATGAAGAGGATCACCGCCCGTCGCAGCTCGCGGCTCGTGACGGTGACGACGGCAAGGCCGAGCAGGGTCAAGGTCAACAGCAGATCGAAGAGGGTGAGAAGGGCATTCATAGGACGTCCTCGCCGTCGCCGCGCAGCGCGCGCTTGGCGATGAGGTGTGCGCCCGTCGCGCCTGCGATCACCACGAGCAGCCAAACCAAGACGAGCTTCAGGCCGTAGAAGAGGTCGGGCGCCAGCGGCATCAGCCCGAGCACGATGAATCCCAGACCGACATTGTCTGCCTTGGTCAAGGCGTGGAGCCGACTGAAGCGGTCGTGTAGACGAATCAGACCGACCGTCCCTGCAATGAAAAAGAATGCGCCGACCAGCAGTAATGCACCGGAGAGGAGCTGTAGCGGATCCATCGAATCAGTCTCCGTGGTTCGTGAGGCGCCGTCGGGTGAAGGCCGTGACAGCGACAGCGGCGAGCAGCGAGAAGATCAGCGCCACATCGATCAGCGCCGGGACGGCGAGCACCGGGGCGAGGAGCAGGATGACGCCGATCCCCGAGGTCCCCATCAACTGCGCGGCCATCATGCGGTCCGACGGGGTCGGGCCGATGGCGACGCGGATCAGTCCGGCGGCGATTCCGGCCATCAGCACCAGTGCGACGCTCAAGAGAGACGTGCTCATGGGCGACCCTCCGGACGGGCCGGTGTCTCGTGCACCGAGGTCCCGTCCGACGGGGAATGCTCCGCAGTTGTCCGGTCCGAAACCGATTCAAGCGATTCGCCGAACAGGGCGGCGACGCGCCGCTCGAGCGTCGCCAGGCCTTCCACGACGTCCGTGCGGACGTCGAGTGCGTGCACCGTCACTAGATCCCCGCGCAGATCGGCGCTCAGCGTTCCGGGCAAGAGGCTGATGCTGTCGATGAAGACCAACCGTGCCTCGGGACTCCTCAGGCTGACCCGGTATTCTTGGTTTCCCGGTTGAACTCGCAGCCTCGGAAACAGCACACGCGCAGCGACATCGATCCCGCCTCGCAGCGACTCGATGAGGAAATAAGGTACGAAAACGGCCAAGCTCGACACCGAAAGGTTCCGGTCTCGCGGCTTGGACAGTTTCAGGCTTGCCAGCGTCGCCGCGACGACGAAAGGTCCGCCGACGATCCACGACGCTGCATCCGGCCCGACCAGGATCAACCATACGAGCGCGAAGCCGATCGCCCGTCCCGTAGCGGCTCGAGGGTGTGCAAAGGCGGGATGACGATACATTGATCTAAACCGCGTCCGGAGTGACGGTTGAAAGGCGCTTTCGCGTCGGCGAAGAGGGAGGTTGGGGCGTCGTCGGCATCACTCCAACGGGGATCGAATCAAATTCCGCGCAGAGATGAAAAAAACGAAGGGAAGCGATTCAAAAGACGAATTGTTAATGACAAAACCGCTAGGACTTACGAAGAATCCGTCGAAGGTCGAGGGAAACGCCTTAAAGATGAGGGGATCGGCAGCCGTAATCGGCTCTGTGTCGCCGCGCGGTGCTCCGGTGCGGTACGAACGCTTGATCGCTCTCGGATTCCGCGGCTGCGATGCGCGCGGAGGATGGCTCGCTCTACGGGACATCAGTGACCTCAAGATGGTTTAAACAGAAAAGCCCCCATGATTTCCGCTGCAATCGGATCTTCAAAGGGGTCCGCAAGTCAAACACGCCACAACCGCACGGCAGCGAAGCCTCAGGAAACAGATGACCCATCTTCGGAGAAACCTACTCACCGGGGTGGTGACCGTGATCCCCCTCATGGTGACCTCCTTTGTCTTCTTGTTTTTTCTGGACCTGCTCTCGGGGATCGGGCGACCGAAGGTGATCATCCTTGCCAATGCCGTGCGACCACTGTCGCCGGACATGGCGCGCTGGATCGTGGAAGTGCCCTGGTTGTCCTCGGCGCTCGCAATCACACTGACCCTGCTGATGTTGTATCTGCTGGGATGGGCGGTGACGCATCTCGTCGGGCGCAGGATCCTGTCGAGTGTCGAGGACTGGCTCAAGCGTATCCCGTTCGTGACCACCGTCTACGGAGCGACGAAGAGGCTCGTCGAGGCATTTCGGAGCGACGGGGTGGAGAAATCCCGCAAGGTCGTGTTGGTCGAGTTTCCCCACACCGAGATGAAGGCGGTCGGTTTTCACACGCACACCATGATCGACCGGGAGAGCGGCATCGAGCTGGCGGCGGTCTATGTCCCGACCGCACCGAACCCGACCAGCGGCTATCTCGAGATCGTGCCTTTGGATCGAATCATCCCTCAGGACTGGTCGGTCGACGAGGCCATGACCTTTGTCGTTTCGGGCGGCACGACAGGACCCGATACCATCCGCTTCACGCGCCCGGGCGCGAGCCGGGGCGTTGCTTCGGGGGCGACGACATCGGTTTCCTTTGCGGCCGAGGGCCTCTTGTCTCCGCCGGTCTACTGAATTCACCACAACCTCAAGGAGTCTTTCATGAACGAAAAACCGGCAACGGTGCCGCTGGGTCCGGACACGCGAAGTGATCACGGGCAAAGCTCGAAAAGGCCCGATCGGCCGAACCCGTCGGATATGGGTTCGAGCGTGCGGACGGGTTCGCGCCCCTCCGCGCTGCGCATCGTGGGGATCGGGCTTGCACTCTACGCCGTCGTGGTGCTTGCACTCGGCATCGTCTGGTCGCGCCAGCCACCTGTCTTCGACGTTGCAGCCCTCCAGGCGGAAGTGCTGGCGGGCTCCGGCGGGAAGCCTGTGCCGGGGACGGCGGTCGTGGCCGCGGCGATCGGCGTCGCGGAGACCCTTTTGGAGAAGAACGGCGGCTTCCTCTACAACGATCTGACCCCGCCGGGACTGTACCTGGACAATATGCCGAATTGGGAGTATGGCGCGCTCAAGGAGCTTCGCGATTCGGTGCGTGCGCTTCGCAACGATTTCAGCCGCTCCCAGACTCAGTCGATCGAAAACGACCATGCCAAGCGGGCCGACGTGAAGCTCGCGATCGATGCCTCGTCCTGGCTCCTCCCGTCGGCCGAAGACGAGTATCGCCAAGCCACCGATGCGCTACGTCTGTTCATGCGTGATCTGGCCACCGGTGAGGACCGGAGTGCGAGCTTCCACACTCGCGCGGACAATCTCGCGGCCTATCTTTCGATCGTCGAGAAACGACTCGGCAGCCTTGCCGTGCGCTTGAGTGCAAGCGTGGGCGATCACGAGTTGACCGCTGCCTTGGTGCAGAACGTCGGTGAAAACGATGTGGAGTTGGACGAGGTGCAGATCAAATCCGGCGGATCGGCGACGCCCTGGTATCTGGTCGACGATACCTATTACGAGGCGCGCGGCTATACCTGGGCCCTATTGCATATGATGCGGGCCATCTCAATCGATTTCGCGGAGATTCTGGCGTCCAAGAACGCGGACGTTTCGATTCAGCAGATCATTCGCGACCTGGAGGGTGCGAGCAAACCGATGGTCAGCCCGATCGTGCTCAACGGGCATGGCTACGGCTTCTTGGCCAATCACTCGCTGGTGATGGCGTCTTATATCTCGCGTGCCAATGCGGCGGTGCTGGATCTGCGGATCTTGATGCAGCAGGGCTGAACCGCGTCCCGTACAAACAGACGCTGTTGTCGCATCGGCTCGGCGTCGCGTGAAGCAAGCGGCGTTGGCGTGGACGCGGTTCAGAAAAGGACAAGCGAAAAAAAGGGGCGTTTCGGCCCCTTTCAACATCATCACGGCGTGATCGACTCAATCCAAGAGTCGATCCGTCGCTCCTCGCGTGCATCCTCAGCCAAAGGAGTCCTTCACGATGTTCCTGTACCAGCTATAGGCGTACTGCACCTCGCGAGCCAATGCCCACTCGGGTGCATCCATCGGCGTGACACCACCCGCGCCCTCGACGTCGGCGATTGCGCTGCCGTCCTCGGCCATCCGATAGACGCCGGCGACCGAGATGCCGTAGTCCGTGCCGACGATCGAGTAGCAGGTGTTGACATACGACGGTGTCCCCGGCTCCTCGCCCTTGAGCATGGCGACGACCGCGGCTGCGGCGACCTTGGCCTGGCTGTTGGCCGCATAGGCGGACTTGGGCATGGCGCCGGCGATACAGGCGTCGCCGATGACATGGATGCCGGGTCGGAGCTTGGACTCGAAGGACCGGAAGTCAACCGGACACCAACCGCCGTCGTCCGCGAGGCCTGCGGTCTGGGCGATCTCGCCGGCTCGCTGCGGCGGGATGATGTTGATGATGTCGGCCTTGATCTCGTCTCCGAAGCCGGTCTCGACCGTCATTTCGTCGGCCTTCACCAGGCTGACGGCTGCATCGGGACCGGGGCGCCACTCGATCAGTGCATCGTCGGTCCCGTAGCCATAGAGTCGCTCCCACGCTTGGGTGAAGAGTCCCTGTTTTGAAAACGCCTGCTTGGAGTCGAGGATGATGACCTTCGACTTGGGCTTGTTGGCCTTGAAGTAATGAGCGATCTGGCTGGCGCGCTCGTAAGGCCCGGGCGGACAGCGGAAGGGGTTGGCCGGCGCTGAGATGAGGACCACGCCGCCGTCGGCCATGTCCTCGAGCTGCTTGCGCAGGATCATGGTCTGCTCGCCGGCCTTCCAGGCGTGCGGCAGCTTCTGCGCGGCTTCTTCGCTGTAGCCTTCGACCTTGTCGTACAGGAGTTGGATCCCCGGCGCGACGATACAGCGGTCGAAACCGAATTCGGTCCCGCCGGCGGTCTTGACGACCTTCTTCTCGGCATCGATGTCCGCCGCCGTGTCATGCACGACATTGATCCCGAGCGCCTTGAGACCGTCGTAGCCGACCTTGAGCGTATCGAAGGCGCGGTCGCCGCCGAGCACCTCGTTGCTCAGATAGCAGGTGATGTATTCCTTGTTGGGCTCGATGACCGTCACGTCGATGCTCGAATCGGCCATCTTGATGTACTTGGCAGCCGTTGCACCGCCGGTGCCTCCGCCGACGATCACGACCTTCTGAGTCGCGCCGAGCGCGAGGTGGGGAGCACCGACCAGGCCGACCGCCGTTGCGGCACCGGCTACCTTTACGAAATCACGTCTGTTGATCTTCATTCCGTTTTCTCCTCCGGTGGCGTTACTGCTGGCTCGCGTAGAAAGCAAACACGGCGGCGAGACCTGTGTCTCCGTCCTTCTCGAGAAGCTCATCCAGCTTGCTTTTCATCTTCTTGGGGATCTCGCGGCGATCCTCCCGGAAGTCCTCCATTGCATAGGCGAGATAGGGTGTCCATTGGCCTGCGAGGAGGTAGAAGTCCTCGGCATCTTCACCGGTATCCGGATCGCGCAACGGGATGCCGCCCTCGGCGTGGCAGTTCTCGCAGTATTTGTCGTGCAACTTCGTGCCCTGATCCACGAGCGCTTTGTCGTAGTCCTGCTGGGCGGGCTTGAACTCCTGGGTGTTGAAGAATTCGGCCATCTTCTCGAATTCCTCGTCCGTATACCCCTTGGCGATCCGGCCCATGATCGTCGAATAGATGTCGCCGCTCTTGTAGCCCTGCATCATGTCGACAAAAACAACCCGGTTGATGCCGGCGATGATGGGCGATGCCGGCCCGGCACTTTGGCCGAGGGTGCCGTGACAACCGGCGCAGGTGTTGGCGAGCATCGATGCGGTGGCGTCGGCATTGGCTCCCGAGGACATGCCGAACGCGAGTGCGCCGGCAAGTAGGGCCAATCTTGGTGATATCGTGGCCATGCTTCCTCCAAAATGGTCGTTGGGTGGTGTCGGTAACGCGCGGCACTCGATGCCGCGATGCAGAAGGGGCGTCCTTGTTGCGTCCCTTAGTGCATTCGGTGTCGCCCCGGGCCGCGTCGGTCGAGTGACGGCCTCAGGGGCTGCTCGGCCGCTGCGCCAAGAGCGCGGCGGCTTCTTGATTGCCTCGTTGTTCCGCCAGGTCCACGGCGGCGAGCCCGTCGCGGTTGGTCAGAGCGGGGTCGGCGCGATAGGTCAACAGAAGTCGAATCAGCTCTGCGTGGTCCGTGACGACCGCTTCCATCAATGCAGAGGTGCCGTCCTCGTCCTGAAGGTTCGGATTGGCACCGCGTTCGAGCAAGAGCCGGGCGGCATCCGGATGGCCTTGGCTGATGGCGAGGATCAGCGGCGTTGCTCCGAGTCCGTCGCGGGCATTGACATCGGCACCCGCGTCGAGCAGGGCCTTCACCACGTGCCAGTGTCCCGCGTCCGCAGCGATCAGAAGCGCTGTTTCGCCCTCCCTGTCTCTGGATTCGAGCTCCGCACCGGCTTCGATCAAGAGGTCGATGACCTCGACCTGCCCATGCGCAGCGGCCAACATGAGGGCCGTTCGCCCGTCCACGTCGGATGCCTTGGGGTCGGCGCCGCGAAAGAGCAGCTGCTCGGCCATGTCCGAGATCCCGTAGCGCGAGGCGATCATCAAGGGATCCCAGCCGCTGCGGGTTCGGTCGTGTACGTTGGCGCCGCGCTCGATCAAGACGGCGGTGATGGCGATGTTGCCGTGTTCCGCGGCAAAGGTGAGCGGCGTGCAGCTCGCAACGGTGCGGGCATTCACGTTGGCTCCTCGCGTCAGGAGCAGGGCAACCGTCTCGAGGTCGTCGGATTCCACGGCGATCATCAGGGCCGTTTTGCCGAACTCGTTGGCCGAGTCGACCGGGACCCCTTGATCGAGCAAGGCGGCGAGGGTCTCGGTGTCGCCGATCATGGCGGCGAGGCGCAGCTCCTTGCCTGGATCGGGGCTCGCGGGATCGGCCGCCTGCACGTCGGCAAGCAGCAACGCGCCGAGGAGCGCCAGGAGTAAGGCGATCGCCCGCGGATGTTGCTTCGGAAGCTGGATGACACTCATGACCGACCTCGGAATGTTCGCTGCATGGCTCGCTCAGGCGGCGTCCGGATTCGCAGGCTTGGTCGTGCCGCCTGCACGGCGAGCTGCTTCGGATGCCGCTTGGGTGTCTTCGACATGCGCTTTCGCGGGCTCGGCGGGCGTCGGCTCTTCCGGCTCGTCGGGGAGATGATGGGCGATCCCTTTGTGACAATCGATGCAGGTCTGGCCGCGATCCTCGGCCGCGCCGTGTCGGCTGCGGGCTGAGCGGCTCTGGGCAGACAGGTCCATGTCGGAGAACTCGTGACAGCTCCTGCAGGTGCGCGAGTCGTCGGCCTTCATCCTGTCCCAGACGCGATTCGCCATCGCCCAGCGTTGTGCCTCGAACTTCTCCGGTGTATCGATCGTGCCGATCAATTCGTGGTAAACGTCCTTGGCGGCCATGAGCTTGGCGTGGAGCTTCGGGAAAAATTCCCGCGGCACATGACAGTCCGAGCAGGTTGCCTGGACACCGGAGGCGTTTTTGAAATGAACCGTCTCCTGATACTCGGCGTAGGGGACCTGCAGGCTGTGGCAGGAGACGCAGAGCTCCATGCGATTCGAATAGGCCAGACCGCCGGACATTGCACCGGCAAATCCGATCCCCGCCAGAAA
The DNA here is from genome assembly GCF_002423035.1 of Thiocapsa sp. UBA6158. GTDB lineage: Bacteria > Pseudomonadota > Gammaproteobacteria > Chromatiales > Chromatiaceae > Thiocapsa. The sequence continues at coordinate 49,048 of NZ_DIUM01000033.1, read as the reverse complement.
CACCAGTGCCAAGACGACAAACGACGTCCTGCGCGTGGATTTGCGGGCTTCAGACATAGACATCCTCTTCACGGCGACGACTGGGGGACGTCGTTGGCCGTCACGGCTCTTATTCTTGTGAATGCCGGACGGGCGTTTATTATTTGATGATTCGCAATCGATGGTACGGCATCCGCACCGTGCTTGCCAAGGTGGGCAAGCGTAAGGTTATCGGTCATGGGTTGGAGGAGACCGGCCGGTGCGGGGGCCGGGACGAGCGGATCGCTCGGATCATTTTAAGCCGCGTCCTGCGTAGGGTCGTGGATGCGCCAAACGTCGAGCTTATTCGAAAACGAGCCTCTCGCTCCGGACGCGGTTTAGTCCGCGTCGCGTCGTGCCCCGATCCCGCGCTCGCGCGCGAAATCGAGCATACGGCGAATCGGCACCAGCGCTCGTCTGCCGAGTGCCGGATCGATCAGGATCTCCTGATCACCCTTGAGCAGGACCTGCTCCAGATTCTGCAATGCATTCATGGCCATCCATGGGCAATGTGCGCAGCTTTCGCAGGTTGCGCCTTCGCCGGCTGTCGGGGCCGGGATCAGGGTCTTACCCGGTGCGAGCTGGTGCATCTTCCAGAAGATCCCGGCGTCCGTCGCGACGATGAACTCCCGGTTCGGCATCTCGACCACGGCCTTAATCAGTTGGGTGGTCGAGCCGACCACGTCGGCCTGATCGACCACTTCGTCCGGGGATTCGGGGTGCACCAGCACGGCTGCCTCGGGATGGAGCTTGCGCAAGCGCTCCAGCGCGAACGACTTGAACTCTTCGTGAACCACGCAGGCGCCGTCCCAGAGCAGCATGTCTGCCCCGGTCATGCGCTGGACATAGTGGCCGAGATGCTTATCGGGCGCCCAGAGGATCTTGCGCCCCTGCTCGGCGAGATAGGCGACGACGGGCAGTGCGATGCTGGATGTGACGACCCAGTCGGACCGGGCCTTCACCTGCGCGCTCGTATTGGCATAGACCACGACGGTGTGGTCCGGGTGGGCATCGCAGAAGGCGCCGAAGGCGTCGGCCGGACATCCTTCGTCGAGCGAGCAGGTGGCGCGGAGATCCGGCATCAGGATCCGCTTCTCGGGGTTGAGGATCTTCGCCGTCTCGCCCATAAAGCGAACGCCGCAGACCACCAGCGTCCGTGCACTGCTGGCGGCGCCGAAGCGGGCCATTTCCAACGAGTCCGAGACGCAGCCGCCGGTCTCCTCGGCGAGCGCCTGAAGATCGGCATCCGTGTAGTAATGGGCGACCAGGACGGCATCCTGCTCCTTGAGCAGGGTCTTGATGCGGTCCGTGAGCGCGTTCTTCTCGAGCGTGCTCAGAGCCGGCCATTGGGGATGCGGCGGGACCTCGATGGCGGGTCGGGACGCTGGGTCGGATGTTCGGATGCTCATCGTGTCACCAATGTGTGCGGTTCGATCAAGCCGCAGAGCGCTCCTTCTTGCCGAGGACGGCTGCCGGATCGTCCGGGAGGCGGACGGCGTGCGCCTTATGCGGCGACTCCTTCAGGCCCTTGGGGTTGGTGTAACGCTCGTTGAGCGTCTGCACGAAGTTCTCGCAGTTCTGAAGAACCTCGTTGATCTGCGCGCGGGCCTTGCCGCTCCAGCCGATCGGCCGGCCGATGATGACCGGGCGATAGAAACGGGTGTTCTTCCTGAAGGCAGACATCAGATTTCCCGGCGGGTTCTTGCGTGCAACCTGCTTTCTCAGCCAGGGCTCGACACTCATGGCAGCCAGTTTGCGGACGCCGAAATGGGTGCCGACGGCAAGCGCAATCAACATCCCGATCAAGGCATCGCGGCCCCACGGGACCTGGCTCGTCAGTACCTCCAGCCAGGCGGGTTCGTAGGAAAGCCTGACCCAATGACCTGCGCCGATACTCCAATACAAAAACAATGCACCCACAAGCGCGATGAGTGCCGCGTTGACGGTCAGGGTGCGGGCGCGCCAGCGCCGCACGGCGCTTTGCAACAGGGGCACCGCCTCGTGTCCGAAGGCGTTTGCGGTCTCGCGCAAGGCCGCGATGATGCGATAGGCACGCTCGATCTCCACGCGCTCCATGCGCAGGAAGATCTCGCCGAGGTCTTCGTCGCGCTTTTTCTCGAAGCGCCGGCGCTTGTGCTCGTCCGGGATGGTGTTCGCGGCGTCCGGATTGTAGATGGTGTAGAAGCGGCCCGCGGTCAGGCCCGCCTCGCCGATGGCGCGCAGCCAGGCCGCGACCACGTCCTCCGGGTTGTCCTCGTTGGCTGCGGTGTCGAGCTGATTGAGGATGTAGAGGAACTTGCCCGAATCGGCGCGGTGGATGGTGTCCTTCACCAGGTGCTTGAGTGTGTCGCGCATGGCACCCGGCTCGGGATGACGCGCGTCGAAAAACACCAGGACGAGGTCGGACAGACCGATCATGTGATCGCTGATGCGCAGGATCGCCGTGCGCTGTGCGTCGGCGTCGAAGCCGGGCGAGTCGATCAGGATCTTGCCGCGCAGACGTTCGCTGCAGCAGGTCTTGAGCTGCAGATAGGCATCGATGCGTTTGCCTTCCCCGCCGGCGACCTGCTCGATGTCGTGCGACATCTGATAGAAGGGGAAACGCGGGTCCGAGTCGAGCGAGACACCCGGAAGCGAATGACTGACCGTCTCGGGACTGTAGACGATGACGGTGAAGCGATCGTCCACGGCCTGATTGCCGGTGCGTTGCAGCTTCTGGCCGAGAAAGTAGTTGATGAAGGTCGATTTGCCCGCGGAGAAGGTGCCCAGGATCGAGATCAGCGGCCACCAGGGGATCTGGGTCGCGAACGACTGATTGGTGTCGAGCAGGCCCGTCCCGTAGGCTACGCGGTCGATCGCCCGGAAGCTCTGCACGGCACTGAGCAGGACCGGGTTCTCTTGCTCCAGATGAGACTCCAGCTCCTGCATGCGCTGTTGAACGGCCTCGGCGGTAGACGGCATGGGATCAGCTCCTCGATCTGGATCAAAACGCTTCGCTTAGCGGGCAAGGCATGGCGACAAGGTATCGGGATCGGCGGCGTCCGAGGTGCTCGGCGTGATTGCCGGCAGGCTAAAGTCGTCGCGGCGGCTGAGCCGATCCGGCCCCGACCGCAATGGCGCATGATGTTACACTGAAGTTCGCCGAGATGGATAGCCGGTCGCCGGCTAAGGTTAATCGGTTCGGACGCGCCTGGCATGCACGGCGCCGTCGGCAGTGATCGAGGGTGTCGAACCCCTCGCTGCGGCAAGTGTCGCGCCGAGCCGGTATTCGTCGGCTTGAATGTCGAGCGGCGTCGAAGGCATACTGCGTTACCGCGCCGTCCGGAGAATGAAAAGACAACGCGGCACTGAGCAGGCCAAAGGCGCCCGAGCTCGGATGCTGCAGATCCGCGACGGATGAGCGCCGGGCCCACGAGGCTGTCCGATGTCCACGGCAGGTCCGAAAGCCATAGCGCCAATCGGACGTGCGACAAAAAACCTAGCGTTTGGTGTGCGATCCGATGTCAATACAGTTTCGAACCGCCCGTTTTGCGTGCACGCTCGCCCTTGCCGCGGCTGTCTCCTCGGGCCTTGTCCAGGCCCAGATGCAGGCCGATATCGGCGAGACTTTCGTCGTTCAGCAGGCGCAGGGTGCACCCACCGTCTCCCTGGGCGGCAGCGTGGTGCCCTACAAGGAAGTGACGCTTGCCGCGCAGCTGCCGGGGCGCATCACCTTCATCGCCGGCCGCGAGGGCGACACCTTTAAGGAAAAGGATCTTCTCGTGGCGATCGGCGACGAGGAGCTGCTCGCGAATCGACGCGCACTGCTCGCGCAAATGGCGAGTGCCGATGCCCAACTGCGTAATGCGGGCGTTCAATACTCCAGAGAGATCTACTCGCCGCAGTCGACCTCCGCGATGGGCGGGATGGGTCTGCCGAATCTGTTCGATCAGATGTTTGCGCGCCCGGCCGAGAGCTTCATCGGCGAGCGCGACCGCACCGCCGAGCGTTCGGCCGATCTCTTCGCCTCAGGGATTCAGATCCAAGAGGCGCAGAACGCCATGCTGCGCCTCCAGGCGGAGCTTCAGGCACTCGACTCGAAGATTCGCGATGCCCGCAGCATCGCGCCCTTTGACGGGGTGATCGTGCGCAAGCTCGTCGAGGTCGGCGACACCATCCAGCCCGGACAACCCATGCTCAACTACGCCGACGTGGAATACCTGCAGGTCGAAGTCGATGTCCCGGCGCGGCTGCGTCCGGGCCTGCGCGACGGGATGATGGTCCAAGCCGAGCTTGATCCGGACAACCGGCGCGTGCCTGTTCGGGTGGCGCAGATCTTCCCGATGGCGGATCCGCAACGTCACACCGTCAAGATCAAGTTCGATCTTCCGCAGGGCGTGTCCGAGCCCGGGATGTACGCCAAAGTGCTGGTGCCGGATCTGAATGCGCCGGCGCGTGCCAATCCGGTCATCCCGAGCAGCGCGGTGCGTTACAACGGCAGCTTGCCCGGGGTCTACATCCTGAGCGAACGGGGCGAGCCGCAGTTGCGCTTGATCCGCGTCGGCGAGGAGCTCCCCGGCGCGATGGTGACCGTTCTGAGCGGGCTTCGCGCCGGCGAGAGGGTCCTCACGAATCCCGGTCCGCGTGTCACGGCCGGTTGGGCGAGCGGATCATCACCCGCGGATCGCTGACGACCGCTTTCTTAAGCCCCGGCGATCGCGTACCGCGATCGCCTGCGCAATCCATGTCGCAGCGATGCGGCGCAGGCCCGGTTAATCTGGATTCGACATGAGCCAAGACGTCACATCTCCTTCGCAGGATCGCAAGGATCCCGCGTACGACGAGGACAGCCTCGGAATCGCCGGGCGCGCAGCCCGATTCTTCATCCGCTCGCCGCTCTCGCCCCTCTTCTACGTCGCCATGCTGATGATGGGCCTGCTCGGTCTCATCATGACGCCGCGCCAGGAGGATCCGCAGATCTCGGTGCCCATGATCGACATCATGGTGCAGTATCCGGGTGCCTCGGCCCAGCAGGTCGCCAATATGGCGATGCAGCCGCTCGAGCGGATGATGAGCGAGATCCCCGGCGTCAAACACGTCTACTCCGCGTCTCAACGCGGCCAGGGCTTGGTGACGGTCGAATTCGTGGTCGGGGAGAAGATGGGTCCCTCCTTACTCAAGGTGAACGACAAGGTCGCCTCGAATATGGACAAGATCCCGCCCGGGGTCATGCCGCCGCTGATCAAGACCAAGGGGATCGACGACGTTCCGATCGTCACGCTGACACTCTGGTCCAGGGATCTCGACAGCGACGGGATTCCCGATGTGGACGACGGTCAGTTGCGCCTGCTTGCGCAGGACGTGCTGCAGGCGGTGAAGCAGGTCAAGGATACGGGCAACGCCTTCATCGTCGGCGGACGCCGCGAGGTGGTGACCGTCGATGTCCTCCCCGAGCGCCTTTCCGGGTATCAGATCAGTCTGGATCAGGTCGCCCAAACCCTCGTCAGTGCCAACGCAGAGCAGGTCGCAGGCGGACTCGAGGCGAGCGGGGCACGCTTCTCGGTCACCACCGGCGCCTTCTTGACGGGTGTGGAGGACATCAATCGTCTGGTGGTCGGGACCTTCAACAACCTGCCGATCTATATCCACGACGTGGCGCGCGTGACCCAGGGTCCCGAGGACGCCTCCGAGCTGGTCGCCTTCTACACCGGGCCGGCGTCCGAGATCGAGGACGCCGCGGATGGCCGCCCGGCCGTGACCATTGCGATCGCCAAAAAGGAGTTGACCAACGGCGTGACGGTGGCGAACGCCATCATCGAGCGCGTCGAAGAGCTCAAGGGCTCGCGCATCCCGGCGAACGTCGAGGTCAGCATCACGCGCAACTACGGCCAGTCCGCCGACCAAAAGGTCTCGGAGCTGATCGGCAAGCTGATCAAGGCGACCCTGTTCGTGGTTATCCTGGTGCTGCTGGCCTTCCGTGCTGTGCGTCCGGCCATCGTCGTCATGCTGGTCATCCCGGTCGTGCTCTTCATGACGGTCTTCGTGGCCTGGGTGACCAACTACACGATCGACCGGGTGAGTCTGTTTGCGTTGATCTTCTCGATCGGCATCCTGGTCGACGACGCCATCGTGGTGGTCGAGAACATCTATCGGCGCTGGCTCGAGGAGGGACGCACCGACGAGGACACGGCCATCGACGCCGTGCGCGAGGTCGGCAACCCGACCATCCTCGCCACCTTCACCGTCATCGCGGCCTTGCTGCCGATGGGGTTCGTCAGCGGCATGATGGGGCCCTACATGGCGCCGATCCCGGTGTTGGGCTCGGTGGCGATGTTCATCTCGCTGTTCGCGGCCTTCGTCTTCACGCCCTATCTGGCGATCTCCAAATGGCTGCGTCCCTCGATGAAATATCTCGAGGCCGCGGAGAAGCGCGAGCACAAGGAGGCCGAGGGTCTCGAGAAGCTCTATCGACGCATCCTGACGCCGCTGATCGAGCACCGCGGCAAGCGCTTGGTCTTCAAGCTGGCCCTTTGGGGTACCTTCCTCGTTACGCTGTCGTTCTTCTATTTCAACCTGGTGGCGGTCAAGATGCTGCCGCTGGACAACAAGCCCGAATTCTCGGTCGTGCTCGACATGCCCGAGGGAACGGCTCTGCCGGTGACGGCGAACCTCGCGCATCGCATGGCCGATAAGGTGCGCGGCATGCCCGAGGTGACCGCCATCCAGCTCTATGCCGGGACTGCGCGACCCTTCGACTTCAACGGCATGGTACGTCATTACTATCTGCGCTCCGACCCCTGGAACAGCGAGCTTCAGGTGCAGTTGACGGACAAGCACGACCGGGACCGCACCAGTCACGAGATCGCGGTCGAGGCGCGCGAACTGCTCAGCAAGCTGGTCGAGGGCACGGGCGCCTCGCTTGCGGTGGTGGAGATGCCGCCGGGTCCGCCGGTGCTTCAATCGGTCGTCGCGGAGGTCTACGGACCCACGCCCGAGCTGCGGCGCCAGTTCGCCCGCGACCTTACCGAGATCTTCGGCAAGGCCGAGAGTACCCGCGATGTCGACAACTATCTCAGGGGTGCCTTCGACTACTGGCGCTTCAACGTGGATACCGAGAAGGCGGTGCGTCGCGGCATCTCGGTGGATACCATCAACCGCAATCTCGCGATGGCCCTCGGCGGCTCGCCGATCGGCGACATCAAGCCCCAGGCAGGTCGCCAGATGGGCCACGAGCCGGTCCAGATCGTGCTTCAGGTGCCCTTGTCCGAGCGCTCGCAGGTGGATCGCCTCGGTGATCTTCCGATCCAGTCCAATCAAGGATACACGGTCCCGCTGCGCGAGCTCGGCGAGTTCCTGCTGACGCCTGAAGAGGACATCATCTACCACAAGGATCTGCGTCCTGTGGAGTATGTGGTGGCGGATGTCGGCGGGCGGCTCGCAGCACCCGTGTACGCGATGTCCCAAGTCGAGCGCATCGTCAATCAGCAGGACTACACGGCACCCGACGGAACCAAGCCGCAAGGCAGCGAGGAGATGGACGGCGCCATCTTCTGGCTGGGTGCGCCGCCCGACAGCAGTCGCTTGGCCTGGACCTGGGCGGGCGAGTGGACCGTCACCTACGAGACCTTCCGCGACATGGGTGCCGCCTTCGGCGTTGCGCTGATCCTGATCTATATCCTGGTGGTGTGGGAGTTCGGAAACTTCCGCATTCCGCTCGTGATCATGGCGCCGATTCCCTTGACCTTGCTCGGTATTATCCCGGCGCACGCGATCATGTTCAGCCTCGGTCTCGGCGGGGAGTTCACGGCGACCTCGATGATCGGCTGGATCGCGTTGGCGGGCATCATCGTGCGAAACTCCATCCTCCTCGTGGATTTCGCGATTCACGAGATCCAGAAGGGCGTGCCGGTTGCCGAGGCGATGATCCGCTCCTGCAAGATCCGCACGCGCCCGATCGTGATCACGGCCTTGGCCCTGGTCGCGGGCTCGAGCGTCATCATCACCGACCCCATCTTCCAGGGCATGGCGATCTCGTTGCTGTCCGGGGTGCTGGTCTCGACCGTCCTGACCCTGATCGTCATCCCGCTCGGCTGCGTCGCCGCCGGCGACGATATGTGTCGGGTGGCTCTCGCCACGGCCCCGCCCGGCACCAGCCTTCCGTGCGTGACGGATGCGGTGCCGAGCAAGGCACCGCTCAAGGGCTCGGGCGGCGGTGTCAGCCGGTTCTTCGGGAAGGTCGTGGAGTTCTTCATTCTTGCGCTCTATGCGGTACGCGGGATCTTCCTGCTCCTCTTCGACGCGGCGAAGGGCGCGCTCAAGACCAAGCCCGCTCGCCGGCCGGTCGCGCGCTCCGCGACGGCGACGACAGCCCCCGCCGATGCGCCCGTGGAGAAGGAAGTATCCTCCGCCAAAGGCGAGAGTGCGGCGTCGGAGCCTGCTCGGACCGTCACCAAAAAACCCGCGACGACGGGGTCGGATGCTAAACCAACAACGCGCAAGACGGCCGCCAAGAAGACCGCGGCAGCTGATACCTCGAGTCAGCCGGTTCAGAAGAAGGCGCCTCGACGCGGCATTCGTTTGAAGATCGACGACGAGAACGATACGGGCGATCGTTAGTGTATCGACGGCGAGGCGTGTCCTGCGTCCGGATGGACGCAGGACGGGTTCGGATCCAGACGGCGCGCGATGCGTGCGGCAGGGTCGATGCTGCGGGTCGAGCGCAAGGCCCGGCGCGGTACAGAGGACATCACCTGAGAACGGATTAAAGGTCGCGCAATGATGCCTTTCTTGCTCGTCGCCGGGCTGCTGCTCGGCGTAGCCACCGCAACGGCGAATCAGTCGGCATTCGGTGCGCAGTCTTGGGGGCAGGCTCGGCAACCGGGGTGGGGCGACCAACCGGTCGATTTCCACGGATACGAGACGCCGCGGTCGCCGTTTGATCTCGGCTTGCACGATCGTTACGAGTACCGAAACGACGACGCGCGCCGCGACGATGATCGGCCCCGGGTCGGAACGGGTTACGGTGGCTACGACGCCGCGCCGCAGGCGGGCCGGAATCTCGACGGATTCATCGACCGCGACGGGCGTTGGGTGGAGCGCAGCCGAGAGTCCGCACAAGGCTATCCCGACGACCGCTATGTCCCCCCTGCGAGAGGCCGATATTCCGACGTGACCTCGCCGGCGATCCCGACCGGGACGTCCTCCCCGCAGCCTGAATATCGGTTTCGCGGTGACCCGCAGCCGTGGTCGGGCCGCGGCAGCGGCTATGATGAGACGGCCGGATACAGGTTCCGACCGCTGACGGATCAGGAGGCGGAGCAGCGCGCGCAAACACCGGGCTGGCGTCCGCTGGAGCAGAACCATAACGACCGCGGCGGGCGAGCTCGGTCCCCCGCGGGACTGATGGATGCGCTGACGCCGCCTCGGACGTTCGGTTTCGAGCCGGCGCCTTGGCCTTGATCCGGCGTCGGCTCGCCCGGATCCTGCTGCCGAGCCCGTTGCTCGCGACCCGATTGCGGCCCTCCCGATCGGCAGCGCCTTGGGCCTGATGCAACGAGGAGCCGCAAGTGACCTCGATGTAGGGGGGTGTCGTCATGACTGATCATCGATCGATGGGAGGATAAGACAAGATGAGAACGCAAACGCAGGCTGTGTTGGGTATCGCGCTCGCATCCGCCTTGGCGGCGACGGCGCACGCGGAGATCTCGGGTGTTCAGTTTTCCGCGGACATGATCAATCAAGGCCCGGACGGGCAGACCGAGACCGTCAAGATGTTCGTCGGCGACGGCCGGTTGCGCAAGGAGATGACGCAGCAGGGTCAAGAGGTGGTTCAGATCATCGATCAGAATCGAGGCATGATGTGGGTCCTCTTCCCCGAGCGGCAGACCTACATGGAGCAGGGCGGGCCTCCGGGCGAAGGCGTACCCGCGCCGGCACCGACTCCGAGCGCGGAGACCGATCCCTGCGCCGGAATGCCGGGCCTGACCTGTCGACGTGCCGGCGAGGAGGCGGTCGGAGGGCGGTCTGCGGTGAAATGGGAAATGGTCATGACCCACGAAGGTCAGTCCATGAACGGGACCCTCTGGATCGACGCCGAGCGCGCGATTCCGTTGAAACACGAGATGTCCAACGGCGAGAAGATGGAGCTCATGATGGTCGGCACCGAAACCATGGAAGGCCGCCAGGTCGAGAAATGGGAGATGACCACGACCGCGCCCGATCAGCCGCCGACCCGGGTGATTCAGTGGTACGACCCGGAGCTGAAGTTGTCGGTCCGCGAGGAGTTTCCGGGCGGCGGTGTGCGCGAGCTCAAGTCGATCCGGATCGGCGATCAGCCGGATCATCTGTTTGCGGTGCCCGCCGGGTACACGCGCATGGAGATGCCCCAGCCCGGCCAATAGTCGCTCGGGCGGCATCGGGGATGAACGCGGACGCGGAAGCACGGCATGATCACGATCGTCGGAAGTCTTAAGGGCGGTTCGGGCAAGAGCACCTTGACCTTCAATCTGGGGGTCTGGCTCTCGATGGCGGGCGCGAAGGTCCAGCTGATCGATGCGGATCCTCAAGCGACCCTGACCGACGTCATCGATGTGCGCAAGGAGGAGGGATTCGATCCTGTCCTGAAGGCGTCCGACAAGCGCGCCCTGACGCCCGAGCAATTGAAGGCCGCCGACGAGACCCTCATCGACGTCGGAACCTCGGACATGGAGAGCCTGCGAACGGCGCTTGCGCGGTGCGACCGCGTCGTCGTGCCGGTCCCGCCGTCGCAGGCCGACATCTGGTCGACCCAGCGTTTCATCCAGTTGATTGCCTCGGTCGAGCGGGAGACGCCTCCCGACATCATCGGGTTCATCAATCGCGGCGACACCCACCACGCGGTTCGCGAGACCAACGAGGCCGCAGCCGCGTTGGTCTCGCTCCCGGGTATTCGCTTCATCAAGCCGAGGCTGTCGCAACGCACCGTCTTTCGGCGCTCGTTCAGCGAGGGCCTGGCGGTGTTCGAGCTGGAGTCCCGCGGCAAGGCGGCACGGGAGTTTCTCGGTCTAGCCGCAACGCTCTATCCGCATCTCGTCAGTTGAGCCGCCGACGACAAGGTCGCCTTGTCGCATGCCGTAATTCTGTTAAGCTCTTGAGACAACGGCAGCGGCGACGAATCTTAAATGACCCTCCCGCAGTCATGCGCGAGTTAATCGCCTTACGATAAACGGGGTTTAAATCGCTTCGTTTAGGTTCCAAAATCGGCTTCCGGCAGAACTCCGCTTGTTGGAGTGCGTTTCGCTTTACGGACGGCCATTTTCGCGAAAAGAGTGCACGTGATGCCGGGCCGTGACTCGCCGAGCACGCTGACTTTTCTCATCAACTGAACAAGAACCGGCCCGAATCATGGCTCAGAACGAAATCCCGAGGACCGACGCCTCCCCGGACGGCGAGGTATCGAACGAGCAAGCGGAGGCCGATGCGCGCGCCGCGGGCGTCACCGAGACTCAGCTTCATGCATTTGCGATCGATCGCCTGTCCCAGGCCTTCGAAAACAGCGCAAAGCGCTGGGAGCTGATCGTCTATCCCACTCTGTTCGCCTTCATCATCCTTGCGGCCTACGGGTTCTACCTGGTTTTCAGTCTCGCCAAGGACGTCCACTATTTGGCTATCAGTGTCGACACCAACATGACGGTGCTGGCCAGCAACATGCAGTCGATCTCGGACAACATGGGGCAGATGAGTGCGAATGTCCGCACCATGGCCGTCAGCGTGGATTCGATGGCTCGGGATGTAAACACCCTCGAGCCCATGCTGACAAGCATTCAGACCATGGATCGTTCGATGCAGGCGATGACCATGTCGACCTCGTCCATGCGCAACGACATGACGGGTCTGAATCAAAGCATCGGCCGTCCGTTGCAGTTCATGAATTGGTTCATGCCGTGGTGATGGAGCGCGATCCCTGCAAGGGTGATTAGAACCATACGAGTCGGAGTTGACCGTGCACCCGGGTCTCCCCGAATCCGTGCGACTGATCGTCGCCATCTCCTCGCGCGCGCTCTTCGACCTCAGCGAGTCTCACCAGGTGTTCGAGACGCAGGGTGTCGATGCCTATCGCGACTATCAGGTCGCGCACGAGAACGACATCCTCGAGCCCGGTGTGGCCTTCGCGCTCGCCAAAAAGCTCATGAGCCTCAATGCAGCCCTGGGTGATCGGGGTCGTGTCGAGGTCATCCTGATTTCGCGCAACAGCTCGGACACCGGGCTGCGCGTCCTGACCTCCGCACATCATCACGGCCTGGATATCGCTCGCGCCGCCTTCACGGGCGGGGCAAGTCCGTACCGTTACGTGTCAGCCTTCGGTGCGCATCTGTTCTTGTCCGCGGATCCGAGGGACGTGCGCTCGGCCTTGGATGCAGGGTGTGCCGCGGCAACGGTCCTGCCGGCGGGCTTTCCGGCGGACCCGGAGGAGGATGAGCAGGTTCGAATCGCGTTCGACGGCGATGCGGTACTCTTCTCCGACGACGCAGAAAGGCTTTTCCGTCGCGAAGGGCTCGAGGTCTTCAACGCCACCGAGCTGGCCTCCGCGCACGAGCCGTTACCCGGTGGACCCTTTAAGGGTTTGCTGGTGGCGATCCATCAACTTCAGGCACTCTTTCCGCCCGAGGCATCGCCGCTGCGCACCGCGCTCGTGACCTCGCGCGGTGCGCCCTCGCACGAGCGGGTGATCCGTACCTTGCGTGCTTGGGATATCCGCATCGACGAGGCACTCTTTCTCGGCGGGCTCGACAAGGGGCGTTTTCTCGCAGCCTTCGATGCGGACATCTTTTTCGACGACCAGCGCGTCCATTGCGACGCGGCGAGCCGTCATGTGGCAACCGGCCATGTTCCGCACGGTGTCGCCAATAGAGAGACCGACCCGCCGAACCGAATGGCAGAACCCGCAGATAACCCCGGCTAAACCGCGTCTGGAGCGCCATGTTCCGTTTCGAGTGAGTCCAACGGTTCGCGTACCCCCGCTATCTCGGCGGTGACCCGGTTTAGAACTTCTTATTTTTCAATTTTTTAAACTGCGCAGACTCCAGCAGTTGTCGATCGCGCCGAGGCCGACCTCATCCTGCGAGCATCGCATGTCGTATCGAGCGCTGTTTAGGGCTGAATATCGAGCGTCGGCGACGGACGCTGCAGGAAGTTGCCCTGGACATAATCGACCCCCGCCGTCCAGAGAATGGTCAGGGCTTGCGCGTCCTCCACCGCCGTCACCACGCTTTTCACGTTGAACTCGCGCGCAAGGTTTGCGATGTTCATCAGCCGCTGTTGTTTGACCGGGTCCTCGGCCAGTGCGCGCGCGAAGTCCGGCATCAGAACGACGAAATCGACCGGGAGCGCCTGCAGGATCATCTCGGACCGATTGGTGGCGCCGAAACGGTTGATCGCGACTCGGCACTTGATCTGCCTCAGCGAATCGATCAGCTTGCCGAGACTTGCCAGATTCTCGGCAACCAGCTCTTCCTGAAATTGGAAGGCGAGCCCGTTGCCGCGCATGTCGAACTCGCGCAGACAGTCGCAGATGTGCAGTATGATGCCTGGGTCGCGGAAGGTGTCTTCGGCAAGATTGATGAAGAATCGCAGCTTGTGACCGGCACGGCGTTGCTCGGCGAGCACGCGCACGGCGTCGCGGATCGCCCATTTGTCGATCTCCTCGATCAACCCGCGTCGGATCGCGGCCCCGATGAAATCCTTGGCCTCCAACAACTCGCCCGCCTCGTCGAGCAGGCGTACCAGGACGCTGTAGTTCTCCTGGTTGTCGCCCATCAGGCTGATGATGGGTTGGTAGACGAGCTTGAATTGCTCGTTGCCGAGCGCCGTGGCGATCTTCTCGGCGACCTCCGAGTCCCCGCCCACGGCGGCTTGTTTGGTGCGGGTCTCCAGCGATGTGGGGGTCTGCATCCCGGCCGCGCAGTCCTTGGGCGATGCCGCGCTGTAGACGCACAGCCTGTAGGCTGCGTTGAGGATGTCTTGCGCGGCCGCTGCATGTCCCTTCACGAGGTAGTGGCCGATATCGCAGTCCGGTGCGATGCGTCCCGTGGTTGCAAGGCGCTGCGGCAGGCGGGCGTGCTCGCGGATGTGCTCGGTGAGTGCCTCGGCCTCCTTTTCATCCAAGTCGTCGACAATCATGGCGAAACCATCGTCGCTGATTCGCGTGAGCGCATGTGCCCGGTTGGCGAACGAGGCCAAGACCGGACCGAAGCCGTCGACGATGTCCAGCCCATGGGTCAGACCCAAATCGCGCAGAAGCTCCGAGTGTCGTCTCAAGCGAACGAAAAAGACCACAAAGGGCAGCGGAACCGATCGATCGGGACCGAGCCGCGTTTCGATCTCCTCGAAAAAGATCGTGCGGGCGGCGGCGATATCGGACGGCATGCCGTCGCTCGCTGCCCCCGGCGCCCGCGATGGATCAAGGATCAAACGCAGGCAGGGCTCGTCGTCGAGAACGGTCGGCGCAGCCGATAAGCGGACCTCGAACCGTTTGCCTCGGCTCGAGCGCAGGTGTGTCGTGATCGCGACCGGCTCGGTTTGCGCCGTCCGCTCGGCACTCTGCAGTAGATCGCGGACTTCGTCTCTTTGGTCCGGATCGATCGCATCAAGGAATGGAATCGCTTGGAGCTCGTCCAGGTTCGGGTAGCCGAGCAGCGCGAGGTAGGCGCTGTTGGCGTCGAGGTGCAGACCCTGCCGTACGAAGGCGATCGCCGTACCGGCCTGCTCGAGCAGCTCGCGGGAGCGCCGTTCGCACTGCTTGAGCCGAGCTGCCAGCTCACGGGCGCGGCGACGTTGACGCAGATCGGTCACCTCGCGCTGGATGGTCCAGACAAGCTGCTCGTCGTCGGTGCGGGCGAGCAGGGCGCGTGCCCCGAGCTGCCGTGCCTCGCGCACGGCCTCGGGAACGGGCGCCTCGGCGGCAATCATGATGAGCGGGATCTCGGCAGCGCGCTCGCCGCGACGTCGAATCGCCTCGGCCAAGTCCCGGTCATCGTCGTGGCGCCACCAGAGGATCATGTCGAAGGCGCGCCGAGCGAGCAGATCGTTCAAACGATCCGATCGCGCGGTAACGAGCGCACGGGCGGCGAGGCCGTCTGCTCGCAGGCGCTCCACCAGCCGCTCCGCCACAAGGGTGTCGGTGGTGAGCAGAAGCAAGGCCAGCAGTTGGGGTTGCGCGGACATGATACGGGTTGGTTCGGGATCCACGCGGTTTCGGAACAGTGTCATCCGAATGATTATCGGACTTCGCAGCCCGTGAGGGAAACCAACGCGCTCACAAGAGCGGCGATCCGATGCGGGCCGAATCGATCAAGGGGATCTTGGATCCGACCCCCGGAACCTCGCGGACCAGTCGCGGGACCAGATAACCGGGAAGGCGTTCCCGCAATGCCTCGCCGAGCCGCAGTGCCTGCGTGTCTGAGATCGCGAAGTGTGCCGCACCCTCCACCGGGTCGAGCTGGTGGAGGTAGTAGGGGAGAACCCCGCACTTGAAGAGGCGCTCGCTCAGAGCAGCGAGTGTCGGGACCGCGTCGTTGACCCCGCGCAGCAAGACGCTTTGGTTGAGCAGGGTCAGATGCGCACGCCCCAATCGCTGCAGTGCATCCTCGGCCTGCGCACCCAGCTCGCTCGGATGGTTCGCATGCACGACCAGGATGGTGGCGAGACGCGAGCCGGCCAAGAGTCGACAGAGTGCGTCGGTGACCCGGGACGGCAGGACCACGGGGAGGCGTGTATGGATCCGCAGGCGTCTCAGGTGCGGGATCTCGTACAGGCGCTCGAGCAGTGCGCCGAGGCGATCGTCGTCCAGCATCAAGGGATCCCCGCCGCTGAGGATGACCTCGGAGATCTCCGGGTCCGCGGTGATGGAGGCCATCGCAACGCCCGTGCGATCCGAGGTCTCACCGAGCGCCGCGTATGGAAAATGTCTTCGAAAACAATAGCGACAGTGCACCGCACACCCACCCGTGACGATCAGGAGGGCACGGCCTGCATACTTTCGAAGCAGCCCCGAACCGCTGTCCGCTGACATGTCTCCGACCGGATCGCGGCTGAATCCGGCGACGGACAAGCGCTCCACCCCGAGCGGCAGGACCTGTCTGAGCAAGGGGTCGCGCGGGTCGCCCGGCGTCATCAAGGCGGCAAAGGCGCGCGGGACCAGCATCCGGAATCCCGGTGCCGCGACGTCGAGATCCGGGATCGCCTCCGGACTCAGGCCGAGTGCGGCGAGGAGGTCGTCGGCCTGTCGGTAGGCCTCGGCGAGGTCGTGTTTCCAGGCCGTCTCACGCTCGGGCGTCCGGTACGGCTCCGGGGTCGAGTTCTGACAAGCGGCGATGCTTCGCGGTACCATTGTGCGGTTTAGCTCCACAGTCAACGAGGACGATATGGCCTTTTACAGTACCAGCGAGTTCAAGGGTGGACTCAAGATCATGTTGGACGGCGATCCTTACAACATCGTCGAGAACGAATTCGTCAAGCCGGGCAAGGGCCAGGCCTTCAACCGGGTGCGGGTGCGCAATCTCAAGACCGGAAGAACCGTCGAGAAGACATTCAAGTCGGGCGACACGGTAGAGGCGGCCGACGTGCATGATACCGACATGCAGTATCTCTACAACGACGGCGAAGAGTGGCATTTCATGGATCCGGCCAGCTTCGAGCAGATGACTGCCGACGCAACCGCCGTAGGCGACGCCGCCAAGTGGATCAAGGAGGAAGACATCTGCAGGGTGACGCTCTGGAACGGGGTGCCGCTGAGCGTGGAGGCGCCCAACTTCGTGGTGTTGGCGATCACCGAGACCGACCCCGGGCTGAAGGGCGACACCTCGGGCGGCGGCGGCAAGCCGGCGACCCTGGAGACGGGTGCGGTGGTTCGTGTGCCCTTGTTCGTTCAGTCCGGCGAGTTCGTGAAGGTCGACACCCGCACCGGCGAGTATGTCTCGCGCGCCAAAGAGGCCTGACGACGACCTGCGGTCGAGCGAGGCCGGCCCGACCGGCGCCGTCCGCTCGCCCCTGACGTCGAGGTGTTCATTCCGATGCCCGCTTGCGATGACTGGTCGGCCTGCGCCGCGACCCCCGTCCTACGCGCCCGCGCCGAGATGCTGGCCCGGATTCGCGCCTTTTTTGCCGCCGCCGGCGTGATGGAGGTCGAGACCCCGATCCTCTCGCACGCCGGTGCGACGGATCCGGCGCTCGCGAGTCTCGCGCTCTCGGATGACCGATCGGGTGGTGGGTCCGACGCCGATCGGAGGCTCTTCCTGCAGACCTCGCCCGAGTTTCCGATGAAGCGTCTGCTCGCCTCCGGGAGCGGACCCATCTATCAGATCTGCAAGGTCTTTCGCGGCGAGGAGCGCGGGCGACGGCACCACCCCGAGTTCAGCCTGCTGGAGTGGTACCGACCGGGAATGGACTATGGACAGCTGATCGACGAGGTCGCCGATCTGGTCCGCGCCGCACTGCAACGCCCGACGCTGCCGATGGAGCGCATCCGCTACCGCGACCTGTTTCGCGAAGTCTTGGACCTGGATCCCTTCACCGCGCCACTGCAGACCTTGCGCGCGGCCGCGGTCACGGCCGAGATCCCCGATGCCGATCGGCTGGATCTCGAGCGGGATGCCTGGCTCGATCTCCTGCTGACCCAGTGTCTCGAGCCGCGTCTCGGGCGTTCCGGCATGGGTTTTCTCTGCGACTACTCGCCGAGCCAGGCCGCCTTGGCGCGGATTCGGCCCGGCGGCGAGCCGCCCGATGATCAGGCGGTGGCCGAGCGTTTCGAGCTGTACATTGACGGCGTCGAGCTGGCGAACGGCTTTCACGAGCTGACAGATGCCGCGGAGCAGGGTGCGCGTTTTGCCCGTGATTGTGCCGAGCGTCGCCGTCTGGGCTTGACCGAAATCCCGCCGGACACCCGTCTGCTTGCGGCGCTTGAAGCCGGGATGCCGGCGTCGAGCGGGGTCGCGCTCGGGCTCGATCGTTTGTTGATGATCGCCGTCGGCGCTACGCACATCGATCAGGTCTTGGCCTTCCCGATCGAGCGGGCCTGAAATGAAACCGCGTCACTCTGCTTTTTGCGCGATCATCTTTCGCGGTCGAACTTGGATGGTGTCTGCGGGCTTTGGCGCGGACGCGGTTTCAGAGATTGAATGCCTAAGACATTTCGAAGAAATGAGGTGATTTTCGGGAAAGCATCGCCCAACACCTAGGGGCGACTTTAGTCGCCCGGTGAGCATCGGAGACATGCCTCCCGAACCGCGTCGCGCCGAGATCACGTGTCGCGGCGAGATCATCGTCACAAGGCAAGGCTGCATGTCGCTCCGGAAGCGGTTCAGTCGGTCAAGGCGTTTTGGATGGCCTCCAAGTCCAGCGCATTCAGATACAGCTCCAACGGAGCCGCATCCGTCAGACCGGAGCCTTCGCCCTGTACCAGCAGACGGTTCCCGACCATGAGGGTGACCTTGTAGGTCTGGCTGCCGGGGGTGTGCTCCATCATGCCGCGTTCTCCCTTGAGCGAGAAGCTCTTCAGATCCTCGTTGGCCTGCATTATGAATGGCATGGAAATGGCCATGGTCAGCATCGGCATCATCGGGGAGTCGGCCATCAGTGTGAGGGTCACCTCGGCGTTGTCTTCCCGGACGTAGCGCCGACTCAGGTGAGTCCCGGTCAACATGGACGCGAGGCCGCCCGATTGGGACTGCGCCTCGTCCGCGACCCATCCGTCCAGAGGTGGCGGAAACAGCGTTAGAAGCCCGGCCGTGATCTGTGCGCGAAGCGCCTCGACGGCACCGTTCAGGGTCTCCGCGGCTGTTCTGAGTTCGCCGGCCTCATACGCCTGCTTGGCCGCGTCGAGTTGATCCGTGACCTCGTCGGCGGAGGCACTGTTGAGCGTCAGGGCAAGGCCGGCCGCCAGGGCCAGGGTACCCGTGATCATTGCGTGCATCTGTTTCTCCGTGTGCGCGTGACCGAGACGATAGGACCGGCGTGCACGTCGGTCAGTGCTCGACAACCGCATCCAATGCCTGTTTGGCCTTGTGACAGGCGCCGGGTTCGGTGCGCTCGGGTTCCATCTCTTCGAAGGCCAGACCCAAGCGCGCAAACAAGGCGCGATCCCGGTCGGACTCGGCATTCGGCGTGGTGAGCAAGCGCTCGCCGTAGAAGATGGAGTTGGCCCCGGCGAGATAGCAGAGCGCCTGCAGCTCGTCGCTCATCTCGCTGCGTCCGGCGGACAGGCGCACATAGGAGGCCGGCATCAGGATGCGCGCGACCGCAACCACGCGGACGAACTCGAACGGATCCAGTGTCTCGCTTGCCTGCAGCGGTGTACCCTCGACCCGAACCAGCAGGTTGATCGGGACGGATTCCGGATGGGCCGCCAGGTTGGCGAGCTGACGCAACATGGAGGCACGGTCGCGCCGCGACTCGCCCATGCCGAGGATCCCGCCGCTGCAGGTCTTCAGGCCCACGTCGCGGATATGCTCGAGTGTGTCGAGTCGGTCCTGGAAGGTGCGTGTCGTGATGACCTGACCGTAGAATTCGGGCGAGGTGTCGAGGTTGTGGTTGTAATAGTCGAGCCCGGCATCCTTGAGACGGCGCGCTTGTGCCCCTGTGAGCATCCCCAGGGTCACGCAGGTCTCCAAGCCGAGCGCGTGAACGCCCTCGACCATGGCGATGACCTGCTCGAGGTTCTTGTCCGTCGGATTGCGCCAGGCCGCGCCCATGCAGAAGCGGCTGGCNNGCAGTCCTCCGGGCAGGCGCCGGTCTTGATGCTCAGGAGTGTGCTCACCTGGACGCGGTTCGGATCGAAGTAGAGTCGATGCGCCGTCTGGGCGCGAAACATCAAATCGGTGAAGGGGAGGTCGAGGATGTCTTGGATCTCCTCGACCGACCAATCGTGGCGGAGGATGGAGCCATGCAGCGGGGAAGGCTTGGGTGACATGGGCGTGATGGGCCGATTTCCGGGTGCGGAAAAACCACTTATGCTAGTGGGCTTCGGTCGGTTGTCAACCAATGTTCGGTAATCCGGTCGAGAAGAGCGATGTGATGTCCCGGCTGATGTCGGTGTTGTTTCCGCCGACCTGCGTCCTCTGCGGTGCGCCAGGCATCGCGAGCGGAGGAGGGCGCGACCTCTGTCCAAGCTGCGCGGCCGAGCTGCCGCACAACCGCGATTGCTGTCCCCAATGCGCCGTGCCCTTCGTCAGCTCGATGCCCGCGGGGACGCGGTGTGCCGCCTGTCAGCGGCACCCGCCGCCGTTCGAGACCAGTCTTGCGGCCTTTCGCTACGAGGCGGCGATCCCGGCGCTGGTCGTAGGCGCGAAATTTCGCGGACGGCTCAATCTGGTGCGCGTGCTCGGGCAATGTCTCGCCGATCGGGTCCGAGAGGTCGATCCGCCCCGACCGCAGGTGCTGTTGCCTGTCCCGCTGCATGCGTCTCGGCTGCGCACCCGCGGCTACAACCAGGCGCTCGAGATCGCCCGCGTCGTCGGCCGGGATCTGGCCTTGCCGATCGATCACGTCTCCTGCATTCGCATCGCACCGACCCCGCCGCAGGCCGGCCTCGACGAGCGCGCACGCCATCGCAACATTCGAGGCGCGTTCCTGGTTCCGGGCGTGCTGCCTTGGAGCCACGTGGCCATTCTGGATGATGTCGTGACCACCGGCAGTACCGTCGCCGAGTTCAGCCGGGTGTTGCGCAAGGCCGGGGTTAGGCGGATTCAGGTGTGGGCCGTGGCGCGAACGCCGTGAATGCCGCCCGCTCGGCATACGAAACACCGCCCTTGCGCCGACCATCGGACGCACACCCTCCGCCGAGGGTACCTTGTGCCTCGAACGGCCCGGTACCACGTCAGACGCGACCGAGTCCGCAAGAAGCCCGCTGCGATGCCCGAGACACCGACGCACGACACGCTTGAACGCACGCGCACGCGCACGCCGATGCCGGCTCGTCTTCGCCTCGACCTGCACTGGCAAAGCGAGGACGCGACACACACGGACAGCCGCGTTGCAGTCCGCCTCCACCAGCGGCGCGATCTCCTCCCGCCCGAGCTGGAGGCGGAGATCATGGATCTGCCGGTCGGCCAACGCAGGACCTGCCGTTTCGAGCCGGGCGCACTGCTGCAGCCGAGACGCGACGAGCTGCTGCGCAGTCTGCGTCCCGAGCAGTTCAACCGGCGCCTCGCCGCCGGGGTCTCGATCGAACCGCGTGCCGGGCGCTTCTACCCGCGCGGCATCCTCGAGGGCGTCGAAGGCATCTCGGGCAGCGACCGACGGCCGCTGCGCCTGGTCGATGTGCAGGCGGATCGGCTCACCGCGGATCTCAATCACCCGCTTGCCGAGCGGACGCTCGACCTGGCCGTAAGTATCGAGGCCGTTTGCGCCCGTGGCGAGCAGCGCGCCGGGCAACGCCCCGAGATGGCTGCCTTGATCACCGAGAATGGCCCCGGCATGCAGGCGCGTTGGCAAGGCCGGACGACCGATTTCTGGTCCGACGATCCCTTCGCGCGTCCCGATCCGCGTCCGGACGCGGATTTCTATGCGGTCCCCCGACTCGTCGATCATCTCGATCACACGGCGATTGCCGAGATCAGCGCCCTCTACGGCCGCTTGATTCCCGCCGGAGCGCGCATCCTGGACCTGATGACGAGTTGGCACTCGCATCTGCCCCGCGACTTGGAGCCCGCGGCGGTGGCCGGGCTCGGCATGAACATGGCTGAGCTGGAGGCCAATCCGGTCCTGACGGAGCGTGTGGTCCATGACCTGAATCGCGATCCGACCCTGGCGTTCGCCGACGCCGACTTCGCGGCCGTGATCTGCACGGTCTCGGTCGAGTACCTGACCCGGCCCTTCGAGGTGTTTCGCGAGATCGCGCGGGTGCTGCAACCGGGCGGGCGCGTCATCCTGACCTTTCCCAACCGCTGGTTCCCACCCAAGGTGATCCGGATCTGGCAGGATCTGCATGCGTTCGAGCGGCTCGGGCTGGTGCTCGAGTATCTGCGGGACTCCGGCCGATTCGGACAGCTCGAGACCTTCAGTCTGCGGGGCCTTCCGCGGCCGGCGGACGATACCTATGCCGGACGGCTCGCCGACTCCGACCCGGTCTACGCCGCCTGGGGTACTCGGATCTGACCTGCGCGTGCGCCATCATGCGAGCTGTTGGATGAGTTGGGTATCGCGCTCGATCTTGTTTGCGAAGTGGCTCGCCATGCTCATCAGCCTCTTCACCCGAAGTTGATGACTGCGTAGGATGCAGACTGCAAGCCGCCGATCCCGGCCCTTCGGTCGCACCCGAGAGCTGCCGGCGTCGCGGATACGCGTCGCCCCGATCAACACCCGCACTCCTATCCTTGACTTACCGAGGTCTTGCTAGATGCCGATACGCTTGCTCCTGATCCCGATCCTGTTTCCCGCCTTCGTGTCCGCTGCCTCGTTCGAGACCGGTGCACCCATGCCCGTCCTGACGTTGCAGGACCAACACGACATCACTCGAACCGTCGACGCGAACACCTCTGTGCTGATCTTCAGCGCAGAGCGTGAGGTCTCGGCCCTCGTGGAGACCGCGCTGGCCGACCAAACCGCCGATTCGCTCTCCGCGGCCGGTATCCAATACGTCTCCGACATCAGCGCCATGCCCGGCATGATCACCTCGATGATCGCACTGCCCAAGATGCGCAAACGGCCCTATCCCATGTTGCTGGGGCGCGAAGCAGAGGAGACCGCCATGCTGCCGCGCGAGCCCGGAAAGGCGACCCTGATCGCGTCCGAAGGGGGCAGCATCACGGGCGTGCAATTCATCGGCGATGCGGCGAGCTTGCGGGAGGCGCTCGGGATGGCGCCGTGACGGAACAGCTCTTCCTGCCCTGAGGCTGAACGAGGCCCTCGCAGGAAAGCTCATGGGATGTTCCAGCGCACCTAAAGCGCATCGACGGGAGATCAAATGTTTTCGACAGACCCCTTTTTCGACGAGCAGGCGATGCGCACCCTCATGCACACGCAATTCGGCGGGGCTGACTTCGGCGAGTGCATGGCGACCATGGAGCGTGTGCCGCCGGGCGATACGCTCGCGTGGCATCGTGAATGGTTGGCGACGGCGGATCGTGTTGCTGCGATCGGCGACGCCTGCGCAGCGGCCGGTCACGCGGTGAGCGCGCGCGAGGCCTATCTGCGGGCTTCGAATTATTACCGGACCTCGTATGTCCCGCTCTTCGGTGCGCCGACGGCGCCCGCGCTTGTGCACGCATTCGAGCGCGAGTCGGCGACCTTTGCGGCGTTCGCCGAGCGCGCGACTCCGCCGCTCGAGGCGGTGGAGATCCCCTACGAGGGAACGACGCTGCCGGGCTATTTCTGCCGGGCGGCACATGTCCGGGGGCGCGGGCGTACGCTGATCGTGACCGCCGGATACGATTCGACGGTCCATGAGCTCTACTTCGCGTTTGCCGTGGCCGCGAACCGGCGGGGTTACCACTGCCTGCTGTTCGACGGGCCCGGACAGGGGCGTACCCTCATCAAGCAGGGGTTGCCGATGCGGCCTGACTGGGAGCGGGTCGTGCGTGCGGTGGTCGACTATGCGACGACGCGCTCGGAGATCGATCCTGATCGCCTGGCCCTGGCCGGCGGGAGCTTCGGGGGTTATCTCGCCCTGCGTGCTGCAGGGGGCGAGCCGCGGCTGGCGGCCTGTATCGCGGATCCGGGCTTCATGGAGCTGCTGGGGACGATGAAGCAGATGCTCGCCGATCTGCCCGCCGAGGCGCTGGAGGACCCACGCCACGCGAATCCGGCGCTCTTCGCACCCTCTATGGCGCGGATCGAGGCGACGCCCGCCCTGCGGTGGAAGATTCTCCAGCGTGCCTTCTGGGTTCACGGCATCGACTCGCTTGCCGAGTATCTGGAGATCGCGCGCCTCTACAGCAATCGGCAGGCGGTTCGCTCGATCCGTTGCCCGGTGTTCGTTGCTTGGGAGGAGAACGACGCCTTGGCGGCGTCGGCAGAGGAGGTCTATGCCGCCCTTGAAGGCCCGAAGACGCTCGCGCGTTTTCTCGCGGCCGAAGGTGCCGGCGATCATTGCGCGATGCTGGGACGATCGCTCTTCCATCAACGCATGTTCGACTGGCTCGACGGCGTGCTCGCCGATGACCAAGCGGCGCCGCGCATTGCCACCTAGGCTCAACCAGCGAGGTATCATGCATCGAGACAGAACGACACTTCGAAGCCTTGCGGCTGCGGCCAGCGTACTGCTCCTTGCCCTGCCGTTGCCGTCGCCTGCCCAAGACCCGACGCCCGATGCATTCCCGGTTGCGCGCTGGCTTGGTTCTTCGTGCAGTGCAGGGTGTGCGGATTGCCGCGTCGCTCGGTGACCAGATCCAGGTCGCAAATCCGGTCGATGTCGTAGCGGTCGGGATGTTTCAAGAAATGCTCGAAGGCGCGTCGGCCGCGGGGACCTGCGAGGCCCTGATGCAGGCGACTGCTCGGACCTCCACGCGCGTGTTCTTCGACGCGCTTGCGGACTCGGAGCTGCTCGCGGCGCCGATCCCGCACCGTTCCATCGGCGTGGTGTTCCGACCCGAGCACGAACGGACGCGCAACGCTGTGCCGACCCGGATGGCGGAGCGGTATGACGCCTTGATCGATCTGGAAGCCACGGATGCGGTGCGGCCGATCGGAAGCATGCTGTCGATCCAACGCGATTGCACCCGTCGTGCGGATCCGTCCCGTCCCTGAGCCCGGGGTGGCAAGTCGGCGAGCATGGGTTATCATCCAGCCGCCGTTCATGCTCGCAGAGCAGCGTCGGTCGGGAGGCGGGCACTGGAATTTGCCCCCGAGCTCCCCCAACATTGCTCCGAGCGGGGAAATCAAACCAACATGGAGACTGTCGAATGAACCGAATCCTAGCCAGCACCGTCCTCGGGGTCGCCGCCCTGGGCATCGCCAGCACGGCACTCGCAGACCTCAAGCCCGAGGAGCAGATCCAGTATCGTCAAGCCGGTTACAGCTTCATGAGCTGGAACATGGGCAAGATCAAGTCGAATCTGGAAGGCGACTACGACTCGGCGCAGGTCGCTGCGGCTGCGAACGCGATCGCGGGCATCGCTAATTCCGGGATGGGCGCCCTCTATGGTCCGGGAACCGAGAAGGACGTCGGCAACGTCAAGACGCGGGTCAAGCCGGAGTTCTTCGAAAATATGGAAAACGTCGGTACCATCGCCAAGAACTTCATCGCGGCCGCCGACAATCTTTCCAAGGTCGCGGCCACCGGCGACCAGGTCGAGGTCTCCAACGCCTTCGGTAAGCTCGGAGAAACCTGCAAGGCGTGCCACGACGAGTACCGTATGAAGGATTGATCCGCGACCCTCGTGGATTTGCGACTAGGCCGCCGCGTTGGCGGCCTTTTTCATGATGCCCGCGGAGGGCTGACGATGCTTGGCTTCAAGGCACTCATCTTTGATGTCGACGGGACGCTCGCCGACACCGAGCGAGACGGACATCGCCCGGCCTTCAATGCGGCCTTCGACGAGGCCGGTCTGGATTGGGTCTGGGGCGTAGAGCGCTACAGCGAGCTGCTGCGGGTGACGGGCGGCAAGGAGCGGATTGCGACCTACATCGCGCAGGAGGGGATCAGTCTGGATCCGTCGCTCGACGCGGCGGAGGTGATTGCCGGTCTGCATCGCGCCAAAACCCGCCACTATGTTTCCCTGCTCGAAGGCGGCGCCATCCCGCTGCGGCCTGGTGTGCTGCGCCTGCTGCGCGAGGCGCGCGAGGCCGGCGTGCGGCTGGCGATCGCGACCACGACCACACCCGAGAACGTGAGCGTGCTGCTCGACAACGCCGGGGAGCCGGGCCTGCGCAATTGGTTCGAGGTGATCGCTGCCGGCGATGTCGTACCTGCGAAGAAGCCTGCGCCCGATATCTTTCTGCTGGCGCTCTCGGAGCTCGGGCTCGACGCGGCCGATTGCGTCGCGGTGGAGGACTCGGACAACGGGGTTCGCTCCGCGCTGGGTGCCGGTTTACGTGCCCTGTTGGTGACGGTGAACGACTACACGGCTGCACAGGATCTGAGCGACGCCCCGCTGGTGGTGGATCACCTCGGGGAGCCGGACCGTCCCGCACGCGCCCTGATCGGTGACTTGGGCGGCAGCCGGATGGTGGACCTCGAGACGCTCGATCGGCTGCATCGCGCCGCCTTCGGTAGGGTCTGAGTCCAGGCGCGTGACACCGACCACCGCCGTCAGCCGCTTGTCCGGCAAGGCCCGTCGGGTCGAGCCCTTTCACGTCATGCGCCTGCTCGCGCGCGCCGGCGAGCTGGAGTCGCTCGGACGCTCCATCGTGCACATGGAGGTCGGCGAGCCGGACTTCCCGACACCCGGTCCGATTCTGGAGGCCGGCCGACACGCCTTGGCCGACGGCCATACCCGCTACACCTCGGCCGGCGGGCTTCCCGTGCT
This sequence comes from Thiocapsa sp. UBA6158, assembly GCF_002423035.1. Classification (GTDB taxonomy): domain Bacteria; phylum Pseudomonadota; class Gammaproteobacteria; order Chromatiales; family Chromatiaceae; genus Thiocapsa. The sequence goes on along the minus strand of NZ_DIUM01000033.1, from coordinate 22,613 downwards.
GCGCCGGGCGATCGCCGACTATTATGCCGATCGGTACGACACCCCGGTCGCACCCGAGCGGATTCTGGTCACGCCGGGTGCCTCGGCTGCCCTTCAGCTCGTCTTTCTGTCCCTGTTGGACCCAGGCGACCGCGTACTCATCTGCGATCCGTCCTACCCCTGCTACCGACAGGTCTTGCAGCTCCTGGGGGTCGAGCCGATCGCCGTCCCGGTAGGCCCGGACACTGATTATCAGTTGACGGCCGCGCTGGCCGAGGCTGCTTGGGTGCCGGGAGTGCGTGCGATCGTGGTCGCCTCGCCGTCCAATCCGACCGGCTCATCGATCGCGCCCGAGGTGCTGACTGATCTTCATGCGCTCTGCCGAGACCGCGGCGCGGCACTCGTCGTCGACGAGATCTACCAAGGATTGACCTACGATGTCCCGGATCGTACCGCGCTTTCGCTCGGCTCGGGTGATCTGTACGTGATCAACAGCTTCTCGAAATACTTTGGAATGACGGGCTGGCGGCTCGGTTGGCTCGCCGGTCCGCAGGATGCGGTCGAGGTCATGGAGCGGATGGCGCAGAACCTCTTCATCGCTGCGAACACGCCGGCTCAGTATGCCGCTCTGGCGGCCTTCGAGCCGGCGACGATCGAGATCCTGGAGATGCGCCGTCTGGCCTTTCAGGGGCGACGCGACCGTCTGCTGCCCGCGCTGCACGGTCTCGGGTTCGGGATCCCGGCGCAACCGAGCGGTGCCTTCTACCTCTACGCCCGCTTGCCCGAGTGTCTGGCGGTCGACTCCATGACCTTCACCGGTCGGATGCTGGAAGAGGCCGGTGTTGCCCTGACGCCCGGTCACGACTTCGGCCGACACGCCGCGGGACGTCATGTCCGTCTCGCCTACACCCGCGAGATCGAGGATCTCGATGAAGGGGTCCGGCGTATCGGCGACTGGCTGGCGAGGGTCTGACCCATGGCCGATTTCAAACCGCTCGATGGCGCCCAGCGCGAGGCAAGCGAGCTGCTCCTCGCGCTGCATGAAACCCTTCTGCACACACCGCCCCGTCAAGCCGATCAAGGCTTTCTCGGACGCGGCCTGATCGGTCGTCTGGCGGGCCGACGCGGCGGCCCGGTGACCCCCGTCCCCGGCCTCTACCTCTGGGGCGGGGTCGGTCGCGGCAAGACCTACCTGATGGATTGGTTCGTTCAGGATCTCGCCCTGCCGGGCAAGCGCCGCATCCATTTTCATCACTTCATGCGCGATGTGCATGACCGGATGTCGCGCCTGCCCAAGCAGCCCGATCCGTTGGAGGTCATTGCCCAGGGACTGAGCGAGGAGGTCCGCGTCCTCTGTCTCGACGAGTTCCTGGTGACCGACATCACCGACGCCATGCTGCTCCACGGTCTCCTGAATGCGCTCTTCGCACGCGGTCTCACGCTGGTTACCACTGCCAACACCCGCCCCGACGATCTCTATCGCAATGGCCTGCAGCGCGGGAACTTTCTTCCCGCCATCGAGCTGCTCAAGCGTCACACGCGCGTGTTCGAGCTCGACGGGGGCAACGACTATCGATTGCGCGCACTGACCCGGAGCGGCGTCTTCTTCGTCGTCGAAGAGAATGCTTGGGAAGAGACCGAGCGCGGTCTGACGGACTATTTCGACCGTCTCACCGGCGGACATCAGGGCGGATCCGATGCCTTCTTGGTCAACGGTCGGACCATTCCGGTACGTCGCCAGGGTGCGGACGTGATCTGGTTCGATTTCGACGCACTCTGCGGCGGTGCCCGATCCGCAGCGGATTACATCGAGATCGCCCGCGAGTTTCACACCGTGCTGCTGTCCGGTGTGCCCGTCCTGGGGCCAAAGCACGAGGCTGCGGCGCGGCGGTTCCTGCATCTGGTCGACGAGTTTTACGACCAACGCGTCAAGCTTATACTCTCCACGGCCGCCCCCATCGATCGTCTCTACGCAGGCGGACTGATCGATTTCGCCCACGAACGGCTGCTCAGCCGGCTCGCCGAGATGCAGTCCGAGACCTATCTCGCCGCGCCCTCCGCCTGATTCTCTCGCAACGACAACGGGTCGTCCGCGCCGGCAGCTGATCCTTGCCGTTGGAATCCCGCACGGTCACCACGATCTCGCCCCTATACCAATGATCACAAGGAGCGGGAACATGAGCGTCGTGCAGTTGAGCGCACCCACGATCGATCCGGACGAGGTCGCCTATTTCGAACGACTCGCACACCGTTGGTGGGATGCGGATGGCCCGTTCTGGCCCTTGCACCGTCTCAACGCCTTTCGCGTCGACTACATCCGTCGACATCTCGCCGCGTCGTTCGGACGGGATCCGGATGCCGAGCGCCCGTTCGAAGGGTTGAAGGTGCTCGACATCGGGTGCGGCGGCGGGATCCTCAGCGAGTCCATGGCGAGGCTCGGTGCCTCGGTGACAGGTATGGAGATCACCGAGAAGAACGTGCGGGTGGCGCAGCTGCACGCCGAGTGGAGCGGCCTGAAGATCGATTATCGCCTGGGCACGGCCGAGGATCTGGTGCGCGGCGGCGAGCAGTTCGACGCCGTATTGAACATGGAGGTGATCGAGCATGTCGAGCATCTGCCCGAGTTTCTCGCAGACTGCGGCCTTTTGGTGCGACCGGGCGGGGTGATGTTCATTGCCTCGATCAATCGAACGATCGCAGCCTTCATCGTGGCCATTCTCGGTGCCGAGTATGTGCTGCGCTGGCTCCCCAAAGGCACGCATCACTACCGCAAGCTGGTCCCGCCTCGGGAGGTGGAGGCACTGCTGGGCAAGGACTTCGATGTCGAGGACCGGACGGGAGTCCGGGTCAATCCATTCAATCGCGTCTTCAGCTATACGCGCTGGACGGGCGTGAATTATATGTTGTTCATGAAACGTCGCTGACGGCGACGCGTGAAACGCAAGGAGCAGCGATCTTGTCCAATGTGAGGTTGTCGAGGCAAGTCCCTTGCGGGGATGATTGGATTTGGAGGGCAGGAGATGAGCAGAGAAGACGAATTCGAGGGCTGGGTCGCCTCCGTGTCCCGCGGGGATTGCGGTTTCACCTACATCAGATTCTACGCCGACGCCCCGGAGTGGGTCCGCGATACGGCGGTGAACCGCTTCGGCAAGGGGACGGTGTTTCTGCCGCCTGCGGAAACCAAACCAAAGGCTGCCGCGGCCTAACCCGCCGCGATCGCGAGCACCTCGCCGAGGCCGCGGTCGATGACCTCGAAAGGTGTGTAGAAGTGTGGTGAGAAACGAATTCCACCGCCGCGTTGGGCACAGAGAACGCGGCGCTGCATCAGACCGGCGTAGAGCTCGGCCGACGGTGTGCCGGGGACCCGAAAGGTGACGATACCCGCGCGTCGCTCGGTTGCGCGCGGCGACAAGAGCTCCAAGCCATGCCGATCGATCGCCTCGATCAGATGCGCCGTCCGCTCTTGGAGCTGGCTCCGGACCTGCTCGATGCCGACCTCTTCGATAAGCGATAGACTGGCCTCGAGCGCATGGATGCCGAGCAGGTTCGGGCTGCCGCATTCGAAACGCCTCGCATCCTCGGCTGGCTGCCAATCCTGGCGGTCGAAGTCTCCAGAGTGCTCGAGCATGTGCCATCCGAACTGGTGCAGGGTCAGTGTGTGCCGCAGCAAGGGGCGCACATAGAGCAGGGCGACGCCCTCCGGACCGAGCATCCATTTGTGTCCGTCGGCCACGACGAAGTCTGCCTCGGTACGCGAGAGGTCGAAGGGTAGGGCGCCGAGGCCCTGGATGGCGTCGATACAGAAGAGGATGCCCTTGGAGCGGCAAAAGGCACCGATACGCTCCAGGTCCAGCCGCAGGCCGCGCGCATATTGCACCCAGCTGACCGCGATCATGCGGGTGCGCGGGGTGCAGAGCGCGAAGAGGTCGGCCTCGGGATCGGTCGACCCGTCCAGATCGAGCGCCTTCCAGATCACCCCTCCAGGCGCCAGCGACTCCCACACGACCCGGTTGGACGGAAACTCCTGCGCCACCCCGACGATCTCGTCGCCGGGCTGCCAGGTCAGACCGTAGGCGATGATCGAGAGTGCCTCGGAGGTGTTCTTCGCCAGTGCGATATCCGCCGCCGACTCGGCCCCGACGAGATGCGCCAGACGTTCGCGCAGCCGGTGCTCCGTCGCCAGCCACTGCGGATAATGCAGGGACCCAAGCCGCCTGTTTTCCTCTGCGAATCGCGCGACGGCCTCGGTCGCGCGCCTCGGCCAAGGTCCGACGGCGGCGTGATTCAGGTGGCACAGGGTCGGATCGAGGTCGAACTCGTCCGCGGCGAGACTCAACTGTCGCTCCCGGGTGCCGCGGCATCGGGTGCTTGCTGCGCTTGGGCCGGCGGCGCAGCGGGTGCGGCAGGGGGCGCTGCAGGCGTGGGAGCCGGCGACGCTGCGCTGCCGCTGGAGGGCGGACTCTGCGGTGCCTCGGCCGCCGGTGCAGGAGCAGGCGGCGGTGCTGCCGTAGGAGGCGGCGTCTGAGCTGCCGCGGCCGCAGGAGCCGGCGTCGCCGGTGTTTGTGCCTGCTGTGTCGGTGTCGGTGTGACTGCCGGCGTCGCCGACGGGCTTGCGACAGTGGTCGCCGGTGCCGTCTCCGCTGCGGGTGTTGGCTTCGTTTCGGGCGGCGCAGCCGGGCCGGTTTCGGCCCCTGTTTGAGCAGGCGCGGCAACCGGCTCTGCGACGCTTTGCGGTGCACGCTCGGGCGACTCCGTTGCTGCGGCCGGCGCAGTGGCGGCCGGCGCCGTCGTGACCGATGTCGCCGCTTGGGTCTCGGTCGCTGTGGGCCCGGTTGTCGGACTCGGGTCCCGCACTTCGGCGGTCGCGGTCGACGTTTCCGGCGCGGATGTGGGTGCCGCCCCGATTGAACCGGCAGTCGGTCCACCCGCATCGGAGGCCGGCGACCGAGCGGCGGCCGGGGTCGCCGCCGTCTGTTGGGCCGAGGGCGAGTCGGCGCGCGGGCGCGCAGTCGCCGGCGTGGGGGCGGTGCTCGCAGCGACAGGCGTCGCCTCGGCGCTGGTCGCTGCCGCCTGTGCCGCATTGGCCTGTGCGATACGCCGCTGCTCGGCCTCGCGTTTGGCGCGGGCTGCTGCAACGCGCTGCTTCTCGACGTAGTTCCCGTAGCTTGGTCCGGATCCGACGATGGTGACCTCCGTACCATGCGAGACGTGCTTGAACAGAACCGGGGCGAGCGTGCTCGGCAGGCGGATGCAGCCGTGCGAGGCCGGTTGACCGGGACGCGGTATGGGTCCGGCATGCAGGCCGATTCCGTCGTAGGTCAGTCGCATGAAATAAGGCATGTGTGCGCCTTCGAAGCGCGCGCCGGCCGGGATCGGGTCGCGGCCCGATTTGGCGTTCGCGCGGACGACCTTGCCGTTTTTGACGACCTTTCCGTAGAGGTTCGAGCGCTTGTTCTCGACCTTCTCCATGACGGCGAATTTGCCGGTCGGCGTCGGGTGCTTGGGCAGACCGCTGGCGACGGTGCTCCAGCCGATCTCGTCTTCGCCGACGAAGAAGCTTGCCCGCTGTCTATCGGTATCGATAACGATGTGCGAGACCTTGCGCCCGTCGCCGTTCCACTCGTAGAGCTTGGAGGGTTTCGGCTTCTCGACGGGACCTTCGACGCGCTCCTGCGTTTGCGTAGGTGTCGGCTGCTCGGCGACGACCGGCTCTTCGGGCTTCGGATCGGCCTTGCCGATGAAGCGCGCCAGCTCGGTGCACCCCGTGAGGGCCAAAAGCATCGCGCAGGCACCCAGGGCCTTGATGGAAGGGGAGAAGGCGTGGGGCAAGCCCCGTCGTTGCATTTGGCTCATAGCTGTCGTGTTCTTTGCCGGGGTCCCGGCCAAGCCCGGGACGTTGCGATTGGTCAATTCAGATCAAGGATAGCGCGATGAAGCACGAAGGGCACGCCGATCGGTCGTTTCTTGACTTCCTCGTCTTCGTACCGACTTAGCCCGCAGGCGAGGTGGTTTCCTCCCCGAGCCGACATGCGGTCGCGGGCCGAATTCCGTAAGACCGGCCTTCTCTAAGCCCTGGCCCGCCGATGCGACGGTCACTTGTTATGGAGTATCGGATGCTGACGGGTCGCTCCTCGAACCCCACGTACGACACTGAACCCGATGCGTCGGTGATGTCGCGTCGCCGCGCCCTGTTCTTCCTTTTGGTCGTCGCCACGGCTGCATGCGCAATCGCGCTCATGGTCGCCACCCTGTCGAGCGGTGGCTTCGACCTTCTCGACGCGGTGCTGACCCTGTGCTTCGCGTTGACCTTGCCCTGGACCGTGATCGGCTTTTGGAACGCCGTCATCGGCTTTGCTCTGATGCGTCGCCATCGCGACCCGGCCGCCGCTGTCTGTCCGCTCGAAGGTGATCCACCGAACGCCGTCAACGCCAAGACCGCCATTCTCAGCTGTATCCGCAACGAGGATGCGGATCGGGTCGTGCGTCATCTCGATCGGATGATCCAGGGTCTTCAGCAGTCGGGATATGGACAGGCATTCGAGATCTTCGTTCTCAGCGACTCGACCTGGTCGGAATGTATCGAGGCCGAAGAAGCCGGCATTCGGCGCTTGCGCGAGCGCTGGTCGCCACACATGAACATCCGCTATCGACGCCGCCCGGACAACCCCGGATTCAAAGCGGGAAACATCCAGGATTTCATGACGCGCTGGGGTGACGACTTCGATTTCGCTCTGGTCTTGGATGCCGATAGCCTGATGGCTCCGGAGACGATTCTGCGCATGGTCGGCGTCATGCAGCACAACCCACGTCTGGGTATTCTTCAGAGTCTGGTTGTCGGGTTGCCGTCGAGGAGCGCATTTGCACGGATCTTTCAGTTCGGAATGCGCCTGGGAATGCGTTCGTATTCGCTCGGCAGTGCTTGGTGGCAGGGCGACAGCGGACCCTACTGGGGACACAATGCGCTCCTGCGTGTCGAGCCCTTTCGCGCGTACTGTCGACTCGACCCTCTGCCGGGTCGTCCGCCGCTCGGCGGCTGGATCTTAAGCCACGATCAGGTCGAGGCCGTGCTGATGCGTCGCGCAGGCTATGCGGTGCGGGTGCTGCCCCTCGAGCATGGAAGCTGGGAGGAGAACCCGCCGACACTGGTCGAGTTCGTCCGACGCGACCTACGCTGGTGCCAGGGCAACCTCCAATATCTGCGCCTTCTCGGAACGCCGGGTCTACACCCGATCGGGCGGGTTCAACTATTCTTGGCGATCCTCATGTTCATCGGCTCGCCGGCTTGGGTCCTCTTCATGACGCTCGCCGCCTTGCAGATCGGCCGCGTGCCCGAGTCCGGACCCATGTTCGATCCGGTTCTCGGCTGGTTACTCTTCGCGCTGATCATGACGATGGTCTTCGCGCCCAAGCTTGCGACCCTGGGCAGCCTGCTCCTGTCCCGACAGGGGCGCGCCGCCTTCGGCGGTGGACCGCGTCTGCTGGCCGGCGCCTTCGGCGAGATTCTCTTCTCGACCCTGCTCGCGCCTGTTATGGCCCTGGCGCACTCGCTCTTCATGGGTGGTCTGCTGTTCGGCAAGGCGATCGTCTGGTCACCGCAGCGTCGCGATACCCATCGATTGAAAGTCACGCAGGCCCTGCGACGACTCTGGCCGCAGACGCTCTTCGGGCTCGCGGCGTTGCTCTGGCTGATCTCGACCGACGCCCCCGGAGCGGTCTTTCTGTCGCCCTTCATCTTCGGCGCCCTGCTTGCCGTGCCGATCGCCGTGTTGACCGCTTGGCCTGCTCTTGGCGCCTGGCTGGCCCGGATCGGTCTCTGGCGGATCCCGGAGGAGGTCGATCCGCCGGCCTTGATTCAATTCCTCGGGCTGCCCGTGGTCGGCCGAAGACGTGCGTCTGTTTCGGCCTCGGACCAGGTGGCGGCGGATTCGATCGGTGTCGACTGATCGCGCCAACGCTCGCAGAGATGGCCTGCGGGCCGCCCTCGGTGTGGCGCGATCCTTGAGGATCTACTATCTGCATCGGCGTCGGCGGCGTATGGACGCCCTCTATCGCGCCTTTCTCGCCCCGGGCGATCTGGCCTTCGATATCGGCAGCCATGTCGGCGATCGCATCGGCTGCTTTCGGCGGATCGGAGCCCGCGTGTTGGCGGTCGAGCCGCAGCCGGCGTTGGTGCGCACACTGCGCTGGCTCTACGGGCGAGATCCGTCGGTGCGGATCGAGGCGACGGCGGTGGGGCGCGCGTCGGGTCGGGCGGATCTGCGCCTCAACCGCTCCAACCCGACGGTGAGCACGCTCTCGACCGGGTTCATCTCGGCGGCCCGGGCAGCTCCGGGCTGGGAAGGGCAGCATTGGGACGGCGCGGTCGAGGTCGCCTGCACCCGGTTGGACGATCTGATCGAGCGCCACGGCATGCCGCGCTTCGTCAAAATCGATGTCGAGGGTTACGAGGCCGAGGTCCTCGGCGGTTTGACTCGGCCGGTCGATGCCTTGTCGTTCGAATTCACGACGATCCAGAAGGATGTCGCACGCAGCGCCTTGGCCGAGTGTTCGAGACTGGGCTATGTGCGATTCAACGCCGTTCTGGGCGAGTCCTCTGTCTTTGTCCATGACCTCTGGGTCGACGCCGCCGCGATCGGCCGCTGGCTCGATGCGTTGCAGCACGCTGCAAACTCGGGAGACATCTATGCCCGCCGAGTCGATTAGGACCGCGAGCCGATCGCCCCCGATGCTGTCGCAGCGAGAGGATTTGACCTCCGCCCGTGCCTACTGGGTCACCGGCCCTCTGCAGGGAGAGCTGCGCGACGAGCCGCTTGCACCGCCCGGCCCGGGTGAAGCACTGGTGCGGACCCTCTACACGGGCATCAGCCGCGGGACCGAGGCGCTGGTGTTGCGCGGCGAGGTCCCGCCGAGCGAATTCGCCGGGATGCGCGCACCCTTTCAGGTCGGCGACTTTCCCTGGCCGGTCAAATACGGCTATTGCAACGTCGGCCGCGTCGAGGCCGGTCCGCCGGATTGGATCGGTCGGACGGTCTTTTGTCTCTATCCTCACCAGAGCGCCTATTGTGTCCCGATCGAGGCATTGCATCGGATTCCCGACGCTGTCCCGCCGGGACGTGCGGTCTTGGCGGCGAATCTCGAGACCGCCGTCAACGGTCTCTGGGATGCCACACCCCGGATCGGCGATCGCATCGCCGTCATCGGTGCCGGCTCGGTCGGCGTGCTCTGCGCATGGTTGGCCGCGCGTATCCCGGGCTGCCGGGTCGAGCTGATCGACATCAATCCGCGCCGCGCCGAGATTGCCGAGCGGCTCGGGGTGGGCTTTGCCTTGCCCGCGAATGCGCGCGGCGATGCCGACCTCGTCATCCATGCCAGCGGTTCCTCGGCGGGCTTGGAGCTGGCGCTTGCGCTCGCCGGCTTCGAGGCGATCGTCCTGGAGCTGAGCTGGTACGGCACCAAGCCCGTCACCTTGCCGCTCGGCGCGGCCTTCCACCGGCGTCGCCTGACCCTGCGCTCCTCCCAAGTCGGCCAGGTCGCCACGCCACAGCGCGCACGGTGGGACTATCGTCGGCGCCTCGGTCTTGCGTTGGCACTGCTCGCCGATCCGACGCTGGATGTCTTGATCAGCGGCGAGGACGACTTCGATGATCTGCACGCCGCACAGGCGCATCTGGCCGAGAACCCGGGCGATGCCCTGATGCATCGCATCCGCTATCCATGATCAAGCGCTCGGGGTTTCGACCTCGAATCCGAGCAGGGTGCGGCTCTCGCGGCTGTCCCGCCTGCGGTTCACTGCGCCGAGGGCCGGCGTTTCGCTTATTCTTGCGGCGTGTACAAAAACCGGGATAGGAGACACCATGTATAGCGTCTGTGTTCGCGACCACATCATGATCGCGCATAGCTTTCGAGGGGAGGTCTTCGGACCGGCACAGCGGTTGCACGGGGCCACCTATGTGGTGGATGTGGAGTTCCGCCGTCCGGAACTTGACGCGGACGGGCTGGTGGTGGACATCGGACTTGCCAGCCAGACACTGCGCGCGCTTTTGGCCGATCTGGATTATCGGAATCTGGACGAGGAGCCCGCCTTTCAGGGCTGCAACACCTCGACCGAATTTCTCGCGCGTGTCGTCTTCGATCGCGTGGCCGCGCAGTTGAGCGCAGGCGCGCTCGGCGAGGGTGCGCGTGCAATCACGGCCCTGCGCGTGCAGTTGAGCGAGTCACACGTCGCCTGGGCGGCCTACGCGGCGGATCTGCCGCAGCGCTAGCACGCATGAAACAAGGAGGCCCGATTTGGTTTCTGATCCCGGGTGATCCGAGCACGCCGACCGGTGGTTATCGCTACGATCGGCGGATCATCGACGGCTTGTTCCGCTCGGGTTGGCGAGTACAGACCGAGCGTCTGGGCGACAGCTTTCCCGAGCCGACAGCGGATGCCCTGGCGGATGCCGACCGCCGTCTCGCAACGATTCCGGACGGCGACACGGTGGTCATCGACGGACTGGCCTTCGGGCTGCTCGGGGATGTTGCCGCACTCCACCAGCACCGCTTGTGCTTGATTGCGCTCGTCCATCACCCCCTCGCCTTGGAGACGGGTCTGTCTGCCGCGCGGGCCGAAGCACTGCGCATGAGCGAATCACGGGCCCTGGTGGCCGCCCGTCGCGTGGTGGTGACCAGCGCCGCCACCGGGGATGTCCTGAGCCGTGACTACGGGGTGCCGAATGAGCGGATTCGCGTCGTCGAGCCCGGCACCGATTCGGCACCGATTGCGGCAGGTTCGAAGGAATCCGTCCTGAACCTCCTCTGTGTGGCCGCCCCGACACCGCGCAAGGGTCACGACATCCTCTTGCGGGCACTGGCACCGCTGGTTGGCCGGCCCTGGCGGCTGGACTGTGTCGGCAGCCTGACGCGTTGCACGCGCACGAGCATCGCCTTGCGGCGTCTCTCGGAACGCCTGGAACTGTCCGAGCGCGTGAATTTTACGGGTACGGTCGACGAGCGCGCGCTCGAGGCGTTTTACCATCGGGCGGACCTGTTTGTCCTGTCGACCCGCTTCGAGGGCTACGGCATGGTCCTGGCGGAGGCATTGGCCCGCGGTCTTCCGATCGTCAGCACCCGAACCGGGCCAATCCCGAACCTGGTGTCTGCGGATGCGGGGCTCCTGGTGGAGCCCGGCGACCCGGCAGCGCTTGAGACCGCCTTGGCTCGGGTGCTTGACGACCCGGGGCTGCGCCGCGATCTGGCTGCGGGCGCACGGTCTGCGCGCACTCGCCTGCGCGGTTGGGATGCTGCAAGCGCCGAGTTCGGCCGCGTCTTGGAAGGGGTGCACGATGGGTGATTTCCACGCCGACTGGTTGCGACTTCGCGCGCCGGCGGACATCCGTGCACGAGCCGCCGATCTGCCGCTCTTGTTGTGTCCATACCTTCCGAAAGGGCAGATGCTTCGTGTCCTGGACCTGGGGTGCGGGACCGGCTCCAACCTGCGTGCGCTGGCCCCGGTCCTGGGCGGCGAGCAGGCATGGCTCTGTCTGGATGCCGACGTCGAGCTCTTGGATCGCTTGGCGGACGAGACCCAAGCCTGGGCGCAGGAATCGGGTTTTGATTGGGACGCGTCGGATCAACGGGTCACGGGAGCCCAGCCTCATCCGACTTGTAGGCCTCATCTGACCTGCACGCTGGCGCCCCGTCGTTTCGACCTCGCGTGCGACCTGGCCGAGCTTCCGATCGAAGGCATCGGGTTGGTGACGGCCTCGGCGCTGCTCGACCTGGTGTCGGAGACCTGGCTCGCCGGGTTGGTCTCGCAGTGCGCGAAGGTCCGCGTGCCGATCCTGATCGCCTTGACCTACGACGGGCGTGTCGCCTTCGAGCCCGCCTCGAGCCTCGATCGCGAGGTGATCGACGCGGTGAATCGCCACCAAGGGCGCGACAAGGGATTCGGCCCTGCGCTTGGCCCCGGCGCGAACGGCCGCTTGGCGATCCTGGCGGCCGCACAGGGTTACTGGGTCGAGGTGCGCATGAGCGACTGGCGAATTCGACGCTCGGAACGGGAGCTGCAGGCGGCCCTGATCCGCGGCTGGTCCCGGGCAGCCTGCGAAGAGGCATCCGCATCGGATCAGGCGGGGATCGCGCATTGGGAGGCGGTTCGGCTTGCTGCCGTGGAGCGGGGTTGCTCCCGAATCATCGTCGGTCATCGCGATCTTCTCGCCATCCCGCGGCGGGCTTAGACCGCGCCCAGCCGTGCCAAACGTCGAGTTCACTTGAAAATGAGCATGTCGCTCCGAACGCGGTTTAGCGGATGCGGGAGAGTTCCGCTCGGCTGAGCACATCTTGGGCGATGGTGTCTTCGTTGATCGTATTTTGGGGGATCGCATCGGCGGAAGGCTCGGGCGCTCCCGCGTTCAGCTCGAAGTCATAAAGCACATCCTCGCCCATACGGAAGATGCGCGTCGTCGGGCGCAAGGCATCCGCCAAACGAGCGGTCGGCGGCAGTCGCACACCCAGACGACCGCTGCCGATCACGAGCGGGGCGACCGCGATCTGCAGGCTCGACAGTCGTCCGGCCTGAAGGAACCGCGAGACCGTGGTCCCGCCGCCTTCGATGAAGATCCTGCGCAAACCCCGCTCGGCGAGGGCGCTCAAGAGCGCAGCCAGATCGAGCCGTTCGGACACGACCGGTACCCCGATCAGCTCGGCCTGACCGTGATGCTGCTCGCCGGGCCGGATACGGGCGCGATCGCAACAGAGCAGTGTCGCGGACTCGCCGTCGTTGAACAGGTGACGCTCGGTGGAGAGACGTCGACGCGGGTCTAAGACCACCCTCACTGCATTCGGCCCGGGGACCAGCCGCGTGGTCAGGCGTGGATCATCCGCGGCGACGGTCTCGGCCCCGACCAGCACGGCATCGCTGAGCGCACGCATGCGGTGCAGGTGGCGGATGTTGGCCTCGCCGGTCACGAAGCGGGCATCCCCGTCGGCGGTGGCGATGTAGCCGTCGATGCTCTGACCGAGATGGGCGATGACCTCCACCGGACCCGGATGCGGGCGGCACAAGGGCAGGTAAAGATCAAAGAGTGCGCGCGCCTGATCCTCGTCACGGCAATCCTCGGCGCGATCCGCAGCCCGGTCTCCCGCGCGCCAGCCCACCCGAGGGAGCCAGATCAGATCCGCCTGCGAGCGATGCGCCGGATCAACCGGCGAAACCCGTCCGTCGGGGTCGGCACGCAGGGCCAGCGGATGGTCGAGCAACCAGGCCGCGTTGCGCGCGAGTCGCGCGGCACTCAGAATCAGCGACCAGGCGCAAGAGGCGTCGGTGTCATGCCGACGCGGCGGCGGGTCGGATCGCTCGCGCTGTGTGATCTTGGATCGGATCATCGGCGGCTTCTCCTGGTTGACTTGATCTCCGCACAATGCCGATATGGCGCTGCGCGCCGGGAAATCGAGCCGATCGAATCGGTCTTCGCCACCGTTCAATTGCTCTTTTGAGGGTGAAGCGGCCAAAAACCACGGAACGAGGAGATCGCCTTGAGATTCCTGCATGCCGCCGATGTGCATCTCGACAGTCCGCTGCGCGGACTGGAACGCTACGAGGGCGCACCGGTCGAGGAGATCCGCGGGGCAACCCGTCGGGCCTTCGAGAATCTGGTCGCACTCGCGATCGAGGAGTCGGTCGACTTCGTCCTGCTGGCCGGCGACATCTACGACGGGGACTGGCGCGACTACAACACCGGACTCTTCTTGACCGGCCAGATGGGTCGTCTCAACGATCACGGGATCCCGGTTTTCCTGATCGCCGGCAACCACGATGCCGCGAGCCAGATCACCAAGGCGCTTCGCCCGCCGCCGAATCTCTCGGTCTTCGCCACGCGCGCGCCCGAGACCTGGGTCCTCGAGCACCTCGGCGTGGCCATTCACGGTCAAGGGTTTCCGAGCCGCGCGGTGACGGACGACCTGAGCCGGGCCTATCCGCAAGGCGATCCCGCACTCTTCAACATCGGGTTGCTCCACACCTCGCTCGACGGGCGGCCCGGCCATGAGCCCTACGCGCCCTGCACCTTGGACGGTCTGAAAGCAAAAGGGTACCAGTATTGGGCCCTCGGGCATGTCCACCAGCGCGAGTTGATCGCGGAGGATCCCTATATCCTTTACCCGGGCAACATCCAGGGTCGCCATATCCGCGAGACCGGCCCGAAAGGTTGCACCCTGGTGCGGGTCGAAGAGGGCGAGGTCGTTGAGATCGAGGCGCGGGCGCTCGATGTCGTGCGTTGGGCCATCTGTCCGGTGGACGTGACCGACGTGCGCAGCCTGGACCCGATCCTTCCGCTGGTCGAGCAGTCGCTCGCCGGGGCGTCGGACGCGGCCGAGGGCCGTCTCCTCGCCACGCGCCTGCGTTTAACCGGACGCAGTCCGATCCATTCGCGCCTGCACGCCGAGCACGATCGCTTGCTCAACGAGTGTCGCGCCCTGGTCTCATCCACCGGCCTGGCCGATGTCTGGATCGAGAAGCTGGTCGTTGAGACGCATCCGTCCGCGCCGGTCTCGGAGCTGTCGCGCGAAGATGCCTTCGGCGGTCTGTTGCGCACTATTCACGCCTTGGAGCTCGACGGCGAGCGTCTCTCAGCCCTGTGCGAGGAGGTCCAGGCGCTGGCCCTCAAGCTGCCGCCTGCCTTGCGCGGCGGCGATGATCCGTTCGATCCATCCGACCCCGAGTATCTGTCCGGCTGCCTGGAGGACGTGAAGGCACTCTTGGTGGAGCGGCTGCGCGGGCAGGGTGATCCGCAGGAGGTGACAGGATGAAGATCCTGCAGCTGGATCTGCGCGCATTCGGTCCTTTCACCGACCGCCGCCTCGATCTGAGCGGCGGCTGCGAGGGACTGCACCTGGTCTTCGGCCCCAACGAGGCCGGGAAAAGCTCGGCACTGCGTGCACTGCGCGGCTTGCTCTTCGGGATCCACGAGCGCACCCGCGATGCTTTCCGACACGGCAAGCAGGAGCTGCGTCTCGGCGGGCGACTGCGCAACCGCAATGGCGATGAGCTTGAATTCGTCCGACGCAAGGGCCGCAAGAGCACCCTGCTCGATCCGCACGGAAAGGCGATCGGCGAGGATGCGCTGTTGCCCTTCCTGGGCGAGGTGGACGACGGCCTGTTCGAGCGCCTCTTCGGGATCGATTACGAGAGCCTGGTCGGCGGCGGTCAAACCCTGCTCGAAGAGCGGGGCAGGGAGGCCGAGGCGCTGTTCGGCACCGCGCTCGGCGCCACCGCAATCCACCGGGTTCTGGATCGACTCGACCAAGAGGCCAACGGGCTCTTTCTGCCGCGCGCCTCCAAGCCGCGGATCAACGCGCTGATCGGCGAGCTCGGCGAGACCGAGCGTCGCGTCCGCGATGCGAGCCTGTCGGTCCGTGAATGGGAGCAGGCCAAGGCGTCGCTCGATCGGACGATTCGCGAGCTGGCGGCGATGGACGCGGAGATCGCGCAGATGACGCTCGAGCGCAGCCGGCTCGAACGCATTCGGCGCACCCTTCCTGATCTAGTGCGCATGACCCGGCTGCGGGAGCAGTTGGACGGGATCGGTGCCGTGCCCGTACTCGCGGATGATTTTGCGACGCGTCGCGAGGAGGCGCTCGCCAAACTGGCCCGAGCATCCGAGGCCCGCGCCAATGCGCAGCACCGGCTTGATGGGTTGCGCGCGCTCGTTTGCGAGCAGGGCGATGCCGTATCGGAGGACCTGCTCCGGGGGTCGGAGTCGATCGATGACCTGCGCGAGCGGCTCGGCAGCCATCGCAAGGCCGCGCAGGATCGCACCGAGCTGGTCGCCGAGCTGGCGCGCCGAGAATCCGAGGCCGGCGCGCTGTTGCAGCAGGTGCGGCCGGATCTCGCGGGCGATTCAGCGCCTGTCGATGTCGCCCGACTGACGCCGCTGCTCTCGCGCAGACGACGCGCGACCGAGCTCGGCGCCCGCAAGGCCGCCGTGATCGACGCGGTCGCGAAGGCCCGCGCCGATCTCGCCGAGACCCAAGAGCGCCTCGAACGGCGCACGGCGGCGCTTGCCGAGCTGCCCGCAGCGGTCGTTTCGACCGATCTGCGAAACGCGCTCGATGCCGCGCGCCGTGCCGGAGACCTGGATCAAGCGATTCTCGAGGAACGGATGGCGCTGACGGCGCAACGCAGGGCGTGCGAGCAGGGGCTATCCGCACTCGGTCTTTGGTCGGGCGGGCTGGTCGATCTAATCGCCGCACCCTTGCCGGACGAGGAGAGTGTGCGACGCTTCGCGGACGACACCCGCGCGCTGAACGAGCAGCGGCAGGCATTGGAGTCGAAGCGCTCGGAGCTGAGCGCCGAGCGTCTGCGGTGCGAAGAGGCCCTGCGGGTGTTGGAGCTGAGCGGCTCCGTGCCCTCCGAGGATGATCTGACGCAGTCCCGCGCGCATCGCGATCGAGGCTGGCTGCTCGTGAAGCGGGCATGGATCGCGGGCGAGGATGTCGGCGCCGAGGCGCGGCTGTACGACACCGAGACTCCCCTTGCGGATGCCTTCGAGGGCGCGCTGACCGGGGCCGACGAGGTTGCCGATCGGCTGCGCCGCGAGGCAGGGCGTGTCCATGACCGGGCGACGACCCGGGCGCGGCTGGAGGTCGCGCAGCATGAGCTGGACGAGGTCGAGCGCGCATTGGCCGAGCTGGCGTCTTGCATCACCCGTTCCGAGGGGGCATGGCATAGGCTCTGGTCGCCTTGCGCCATGGCTCCGCTGCAGCCGTCCGAGATGCTGCCCTGGCGCGCGCGCGCCGCGCGGCTTCGGGAGCGGATCCGCCAAGCCGAGGAGCTGCGCGAACGCATCGAGACCCGCGAGGCGGTGCGGGCATCGCACCGCGCTGCGCTCTTGAGTGCACTCGGCACCCCGGGCGCAACCCTTGACCCTGGATCCACTGCACTCGCCACACCCGAGCTCGGCGGTCTCATCGGGTCGGCGGAGGCGCGGCAGCGTGCCGCCGAGGAGGGCGTGCGCACGCGTCTTGCGCTGGAGCGCGAGATCGCGGAACTCCGGGAGCGGGCTTCACACCTGAGCCGCGAGCTGACCGACGCACAGGCCGCGCACGCCGCATGGCGGACGGACTGGACCGCCCTCATGGCCGAGCTCGGACTCGCGCCGGATGCCGGCCCGGGCGAGGTCTCGGACGATCTTCAGATGATCGCGGATGCGGTGGCGAAGATCGAGGCCGCGGCACTCTTGAGGACGCGCATTGCAGGCATCGATCGGGATGCTGCCGCCTTCGTCGCGCAGACCCGCGACTGTCTCGGTCGACTCGCCGTCGATCTGCTGGAGCGTCCGGTAGAGGAGGCGATCTTGACGCTGCATGCGCGGCTCGACGAGCAACGCGCCATCAGGACGCGACTCGAGGGGCTGAGCGCCCAGGCGATTCGCACCGAGGAGGAGATTCGCGAGTCGGAGACGGCGGTCGCGGCGGCCGATCGCGTCTTCATCGAACTCTGTCGTCAGGCCGCGTGTCAAGCGCCGGAAGAATTGCCGTTGATCGAGGAGCGCGTCCGCGACCGGCGGCGACTCGCCGCAGAGTTGGAGGATGTCGAGCGCGCACTCATGCGTGCCGGTGACGGCCTGGGGATCGCGGCGCTCGCACAAGAGGCGGCCGCCGTCGACCAGGATCGGTTGGTCGTGCGGCTGGCAGAGATCGAGGCGCGCCTCGAGCAGGAACTGCGTCCTGCGCACCGCGCGCTGATCGAGGAGAAGGCCGACGCGGATCGCGCCCTCAAGGCGATGGGCGGGGAGGGCTCCGCCGCCGCACTCGCCGAAGAGTCCCAACAGATCCTCGCCGGCATCCGCACCCAGGCCGAGCAGTATGTTCGCCTCAAGCTCGCGGCACGCATCCTGCGCGACGAGATCGAGCGCTTCCGCCGCCAAAACAGCGACCCGATCCTCGGGCGAACCAGCAGCTATTTCGCGCGCCTGACGTGCGGCGCCTTCAGTGCGGTCGAGACCGATTTCGACGAGGCCGACCAGCCCGTCTTGGTCGGTCTGCGCAACAGCGGCGAGCGACTGCGCGTGGAGGCGATGAGCACGGGTACCCGCGATCAGCTCTATCTGGCGCTGCGTCTCGCCAACCTGGAACAGTCTCTCCAAGCCGCCGAGCCGATGCCGTTCGTTGTCGACGACATCCTCGTCCAGTTCGACGACGAGCGCGCGCTCGCCACACTCGCGACCCTGGCCGACTTCTCGGCTAAGACCCAGGTGATCCTCTTCACGCACCACGGCCGCGACATCGAGCAGGCGCGGCAGCTCGATCCGAGCCAAGAACGGGTTTGGGTCCACCGTTTGGGGTCGTGAGTGCGCGCCCGACGGCGGGCCGAACAGGGCGTCGCCCGTGCGGTGCCGCCGGCTCCCCGTGCTTGCTCCGCGAGTACAAAGCCTTATCTTACTGAAGTCGGCGGCGAGCGGGCGCCGCAGTTCCCGCTCGCCGAGGGGGCGGAATCGAGGCAATTAAACCGCGTCCAAAGCGAGATGCTCACTTTCGAGTGACTCCGACCTTTGGTGTATCCACGGACCTTCGCGGGGACGCGGTTTGCAATGATCTTTTTGAATACCTTAAACCGCGCCGCCTCCAGCGAACGTCAAGTCTGCCGGGGCCGATCCCATCCAAAACCATCGCATACCGCGCCGGGCGCGGTTCAGGAGCATCCGTTGGAAATCGAAGCAGTCGCACATCTCATCCGTCAGGGCATCCCCGGCGCCGAGGTCCAGGTCTCAGGAGACGGCAGTCATTTCGACGCCGTTGTCGTCAGCGAGGCATTCGAAGGCCTCACGCCGATCAAGAAACAGCGTCTGGTGATGGATACCGTCAAATCCCAGATCGCAAGCGGAGAGCTGCACGCCCTGTCGATCAAGACCTTGACGCCGGCGCAATCGGCCGAGCAAAGCGGCTGAGGCAAGCCGGTTCGGCAGGGTCGGACCTTGCCAAGGGCTGACCCGGTGCCATACTTGAAGACGACGGATCAATCCCTTGCGCAGGAGGTCAAGCCATGTTTCTCAAACATCGCACTACCGGCAAGTTGATCGAGGTCCTGAGTCAGCGGGATCTGTTCAACCCGATGCACCCGAAGATCGTCGGGCGCTATCACTATGGCGAAGAGGCCCAGGAGCCGGAGACGTTCGACAAGTCCGAGCTGATGTTCATCTCGGACGAGATTCTGCCGCGCTGCTGGACCGACAGCCATTATCGCGACGACGAGATTCACCACTACTACAAGCAGGCGTCCTGAACGGGCGTAGGCCGGCCCGAGTTGCATGCTCGGGCCGTTTTCTTTGCGCCCTTCGCGCCGCCGGTTCCCGAATTCGGCCCGTAGGTTGTGCTGAGGATAGGACGCACGACTTGCGCCGTCGGTTACTTGCGCCGTCGGTTGGTTGTGGCTCGCACGGGCGTTGGCGCGGGGAGGATGGGCCTCGCTGCGCTCTACCCATCCGGCCCTTAGCCGCCGTTCTTGTCGGATGCAGGCGCGATCTCCACCAATATCCGCCCGTGCGTCTTCCCCGCCAGCATCTCCTCGAAGACCCGGGGCAGGCCATCCAGATCGACGGTCTCTCCGAGAAGCAGGTCCAAGTCGGCCGGGTGCCAGTCGCTCGCCAGATGCCCCCACAGCTCGGTGCGCAGCGTCTGCTGGACATCCACCGAGTTGCAGCCGAGCAGACTCACCCCGCGCAGGATAAAGGGCATGACGGTGGTCTCGAGCGGGTGGCCGCCGGCGAGCCCGATGCTCGCGATGTTCCCGTTCGGGAACGTGGTGCGCGTGATCTGCGCGAGGATCTCGCCGCCGACATTGTCGATGGCACCGCCCCAGAGGGCCTTCTCCAATGGCCGTTTTGCCTCGGCCAGTGCATCGCGCCCGATGATGCGAGCCGCACCGATCGCCTTCAGCCAGTCCGCGAGCTCCGGTTTGCCCGAAAGCGCGACCGCCTCGTAGCCGAGCCGGGCGAGGATTGCGATGGCCATGGAGCCGACCCCGCCGCTTGCGCCCGTCACCAGGATCGGACCCATCTCGGGTCGCTGGCCGTTGACCTGCATCCGGTGCACCGCCAGTGCCGCGGTGAATCCGGCGGTGCCGAGGATCATGGACGAGCGTGGATCCAACCCGACCGGAATCGGCGCCAACCAGGTCGCAGGCACGCGCAGATACTCGGCATAGCCGCCGTCGTGGTCGAAGCTCAGGCCCCAGCCCGTCGCAACGACCGCATCGCCGGTTCGGTAGGCGGGATCGTTGGACTGCTCCACGATACCGGCTGCATCGACACCGCCGACCAGCGGGAAGGTCCGCAGGATCTTGCCGCGTCCCGTGCCGGCCAGTGCATCCTTGTAATTGACGCTCGAATAGGTGACCCGCACCAGGACCTCGCCCGTCTCGGGAGCCTGCTTCGGAAGCGCCTCGAGACCGGCGCGGTGACCCCGGGCGTCTTGATGGATCCGAAATGCACGATAGGTTTCCATTAGATGACTTCCACCGGGATCAGCCCGATCTTGTTGCGCCATTTGGCAGGCCCCGTTCGATGCACGGATTCGCCGCGGCTGTCGACGGCGACGGTCACCGGCATGTCTTCGACCTCGAATTCGCGAATCGCCTCCATCCCGAGATCCTCGAAGGCGATGAGTCGCGACGATTTGACCGCCTTGGCGACCAAGAAGGCCGCGCCGCCGACGGCCATCAAGTAGACCGCTCCATGTTTTTTGATGGCATCGATCGCCGCGGGACCGCGCTCGGCCTTGCCGATCATCCCGATCAGGCCGGTACGCTCGAGCAGCCGGTCGGTGAATTTGTCCATCCGTGTGGCCGTGGTCGGTCCGGCCGGACCCACGACCTCGTCGCGCACCGGGTCGACGGGGCCGACGTAGTAGATGAACCGATTGGTGAGATCCACACCTTCCGGCAGGCGCTCGCCCCGATCCAGGAGATCGGCGATGCGCTTGTGGGCTGCGTCCCGGCCGGTCAGCAGCTTGCCCGAGAGCAGGAGTCGCTCGCCCGGCTGCCAGGTTGCGATCTCCTCGCGGGTCAGTCCGTCGAGATGGACGCGACGCGCCCCGGCAGCCGCGTCCCAGGTGATCGGAGGCCAATCGTCCAGGCTCGGCGGGGTGAGCGCAACCGGCCCGGAGCCGTCGAGCGTGAATTCCAGATGCCGCGTCGCCGCGCAGTTCGGAATCATGGCGACCGGGAGCGAGGCGGCATGGGTCGGATAGGTCAGGATCTTCACATCCAGCACCGTGGTGAGCCCGCCGAGACCCTGCGCGCCGATGCCGAGCCCGTTGACCTTCTCGTGCAGCTCCAGGCGCAGCGCTTCGACGGGATTCGCCGGACCGCGCGCCTTGATCTCGTGGATGTCGATGTGCTCCATCAGCGACTCCTTCGCGAGCAGCATCGCCTTCTCGGCGGACCCGCCGATCCCGATCCCGAGCATCCCGGGCGGGCACCAACCCGCACCCATGGTCGGAACCGTCTTGAGCACCCAGTCGACCAGGCTTTCGCTCGGGTTCAAGACCGCGAATTTCGCCTTGTTCTCGGAGCCGCCGCCCTTCGCCGCCAGACGCACCTCGACGTGATCGCCGGGCACCAGCTCGACATGCACGACGGCCGGCGTGTTGTCCCCGGTATTCTTGCGCTCACCGATAGGGGGCGAGACCATGGATGCGCGCAGCACATTGTCGGGATGGCCGTAAGCCCTGCGCACGCCCGCGTCGACCATCTCCTGAATCCCCGTGGTCGCGTCCCAGCGCACCGCCATGCCGATCTTCAGAAAGACCACGACCATGCCGGTGTCCTGACAGATCGGCCGGTGCCCCTCCGCACACATCCGGGAGTTGACCAGGATCTGAGCCATTGCATCCTTCGCGGCAGGCGATTCCTCGATCTCGTAAGCCGCTGTCAGGGCTTGGACATAGTCGCGCGGGTGATAGTAGGAGATAAATTGCAGCGCGTCTGCGATGCTTTGGACAAAGTCGGTCTCGCGGATGATGGTCATGGGTCTGCGGTGCCTCGTTCCGGACATCCGCGCAGTATAACAAGCCACTCGCGGTGGGTTCGTGGCGTTGCCGAACGAGACTGCAAAGCCCGTTGGGTGCGAGAAGGAGCTCGGTCGATGCCTCAGCCGTGATCCGGCAGGAAGGTTTCCGAGAGGATCTCGTCGGGCCTCCAGGGGCAGGCGGCGGGGAATGTCGGTGTGCTCTCGGGCATCGCCTTGTGGTTTGGTCGAGTGAAGCATCGACCGATTTTCCATACTGACAGTCCAACGACGCACAAAAAAGACTTTGCAAAGATCGTAGGGGCCTGTATTATTCCGGGCTCGCAACGACAGGCGCGTAGCTCAGTTGGTTAGAGCACCACCTTGACATGGTGGGGGTCGTTGNNAGTCCAATCGCGCCTACCAAACATCAGCCGCCAGCTCCGGCCGTTGGTTGCTCGACATCCGTCGAGCGGCACCGCGCTGGGGCTGGCGGTTTTTTCATGTGATCCCTCGTATCGATCACCACTGAACACTTTGAAGGTTTCGTTATGCCCGTCGTAACCCTGCCGGATGGTTCCAAGCGTCAGTTCAATGCCCCCGTATCCGTTCGGGACGTCGCCGCATCCATCGGTGCCGGCCTGGCCAAGG
>NZ_DIUM01000096.1:23496-37709 GCF_002423035.1 Thiocapsa sp. UBA6158 | reverse complement strand
TCTTCATGGGCGACGTCGGTGCACTGGCGTTGGGGGCCGCGCTCGGGGTGGTCGCGGTAGCGGCGCGTCAGGAGCTGGTGCTCTTCGTGATGGGCGGCGTCTTCGTGGTGGAGACCATCTCGGTCATGATGCAGGTGATGTCCTTCAAGCTCACCGGCAAGCGCATCTTCCGAATGGCGCCGATCCACCATCATTTCGAGCTCAAAGGCTGGCCCGAGCCGCGTGTCATCGTCCGCTTCTGGATCGTGACGTTCGTTTTGGTGCTGGTCGGATTGGCGAGCTTGAAGATCCGCTAAGCGCAGCGCCAGCCTTGGGCGCGTGTAGGCTTTGATTCGACGGGGGGGGGGAATGAAAGCGATCGAAACGGACAATCGCGGCACAGGTCCGCGCATGTCTTGCGAGCAGCTACGATGAGTCTGCTGTCCGATACCGCGAAGACCCTGGTGGTCGGGCTCGGTAAGACAGGGCTTTCCTGTGCCCGTTATTTGCGCTCGCAAGGCATCGCGACGGCCGTGACCGACTCGCGCGAGAATCCGCCCGGCTTGCAGCAATTGCGTGATGAGATGCCCGAGGTCGCGGTCTTCGTCGGCGGATTCGAGTCCGAAGCCTTCGCAGCCGCCGCGCGTTTGATCGTCAGTCCGGGTGTTCCGGTCTCCGACCCCTTGATTCGGGATGCGATGGCACGCGGTGTCGAGGTCATCGGCGACATCGAGCTCTTCGCACGTGCCGCTCGGGCGCCGATCTGCGCCATCACCGGATCGAACGGCAAGAGCACGGTGACGACCCTGGTCGGGCAGATGGCTGCGGCCGCCGGAGAGCGTGTGTCCGTCGGCGGAAATCTGGGCGAGCCGGCGTTGGGTTTGCTGGACTCCTCGGTCGAGCGCTATGTCCTGGAGCTGTCGAGCTTCCAATTGGAGACCACCTTCGGTCTCGGCGCCGATGTGTCGGTCGTGCTCAATATCTCGGCCGACCACATGGACCGCTACCCGGATCTGGACGCCTATGCGCAGACCAAGGCGCGCATCTACCGCGGAGCACGTGTCGCCGTCGTGAACCGCGACGATCCGATCGTCGCGGCCATGTTGCGCGAAGCCGAGCTTGAGATCGGATTCACCCTCGGCGAGCCGACGGGCGGTGATTTCGGGCTGCGCGTCCACGACGGGGCACGTTGGATCTGCCGAGGGACGCAGCCCCTGATGTCGGTCTCCGAGGTCCGCATCGCGGGTCTGCACAACCTGGCGAACGCCCTTGCGGCCTTGGCGCTGGCATCCGGATGCGGCCTGCCGATGGAGCAGTGCTGCGCGGTTCTGCGTCGTTTCTCGGGTCTGCCGCACCGCAGCGAGCTGGTCGCCGAGCGCGACGGCGTGCGCTGGTACGACGATTCCAAAGGGACCAATCCGGGGGCGACGGTGGCGGCACTCGAAGGCTTGATTCCTCCCGGGAGCACCGGCCGTGCAGTCCTGATCGCCGGCGGCGAGGGCAAGGATGCCGACTTCGCGCCTCTGCGCTCGGCGGTCAAGCGTACGGCACGCGCGGTGGTTCTGATCGGACGCGACGCCGGGCTGATCGCGCAGGCGTTGGACGGCGAGGTTCCGCTGTTGGAAGCCGCGAGCATGCAGGACGCGGTCGCCCGGGCGGCGGCGATCGCCCGGCCCGGCGATACGGTCCTCCTCTCGCCGGCCTGCGCCAGTTTCGATATGTTCGAAAGCTACGAGCATCGCGGGCGAGTCTTCGCCGAAGCGGTACGGGGGCTCGGAGCATGACGGTTGCTGCCCGCCAGGTACGTGGAAATCCAGCGCGCAGTGCACAGCGCCGGCGCGAGCGTTCGGTCGCCGGAGTCGACTACGCCTTGCTCTTTTGCGCCTTGGGATTAGTGGCGTTCGGCGTTGTGATGGTCGCCTCGGCATCGATGTCGATCGCGTCCAACTGCTGCAACGATCCCTTCTATTATGTCACGCGCCACGGCTTTGCGCTGGGGCTCGCCTTGACCGCGGCTGTCCTGGCCTACAGCGTGCCCGTCGAGTGGTGGGAGCGCGGCGGGGTCTGGCTTTTTCTGTTCGGTCTCCTATCGCTCGTCTTGGTGTTGGTGCCGGGTGTGGGCCGCGAGGTCAACGGCGCGACGCGCTGGATCCCGCTCGGTCCGCTGAATCTTCAGCCCTCCGAGCTGATGAAGCTGTTCGCGACCATCTACGTCTCCGGATACCTGGTGCGCCACGCCGACGACGTGGTCAACCGGATCTCGGGATTTATCCGGCCCATGATTTTGATCGGAATCGCCGGTACGCTGATCCTCCAGCAGCCAGACTTCGGGACCACGGCGGTCATGCTCGCGACCGTCATGGGTATGCTGTTCTTGGGCGGTGTCAGCCTCATGCCCTTTGTCGTCTTGTTCCTGGTCGTCGCCGCCGGGCTCTTGGTGCTGGTCATCATCTCGCCCTATCGACTGCAGCGCGTGACCTCCTTTTTGGATCCCTTTGAGGATCCCTTCAACACGGGCTATCAGTTGAGCCAGGCCTTGATCGCCTTCGGTCGCGGTGAGTGGCTCGGTGTGGGGCTGGGCAACGGGATCCAGAAGCAGTTCTTTCTTCCGGAGGCCCATACGGACTTTATTGCGTCGGTCGTCGGCGAGGAGCTCGGTCTTGTCGGGATGCTGATGCTGATCACGGCATTCGTGTTCCTGACGTGGCGTGCCTTCTCCATCGGGGCGCGTGCGGAGGCCGTCGCCGAACGTTTCTCCGCCTATGTCGCCCAGGGGATCGGCCTCGGTCTCGGTCTGCAGGCCTTCGTGAACATCGGCGTGAATGTCGGGATGTTGCCGACCAAGGGTTTGACGCTGCCCTTCATGAGCTACGGGAGCAACAGCCTGATTGCGGCCTGTATGTCGATCGCGATCCTTCTGCGGATCGATGCGACGGTCCGTCGGATCGAGGCCGAGAAGGGGCCGGGGCGGAGGCTGCCATGGGTGCGAGCGTAGCCATCATGGCCGGGGGAACCGGCGGCCATGTCTTTCCCGCGCTTGCGGTCGCCGAGCGTTTGCGCGAGCAGGGTGTGGGTGTCTTCTGGATCGGCACGCGTCACGGGATGGAGTCGCGTCTGGTGCCCGAGCACGACTTGGAGATGGAGTGGATCCGCATTGAAGGACTGCGCGGCAAGGGGGTCGCTCAGATCCTCGGCGCCCCCTTCAAGATTGCGGTTGCACTCTGGCAGGCTGCACGGATCCTGCGTCGACGTCGTCCCTCGGTGGTCTTGGGGATGGGTGGATTCGTCTCCGGACCCGGTGGCTTGGCCGCTCGGGTGTTGGGTCTGCCGCTGGTGATCCATGAGCAGAACTTCGTGCCCGGGATGACCAATCAGTGGTTGGCGCGGATCGCGACACGGGTGTTCGAGGCATTTCCCGGGAGCTTCCCGGGTGTCCGTGGTGCGCAGGCTTGCGGAAATCCGGTGCGCCGCGCGATCGTCGATCTGCCGCCGCCGCGCGAGCGCCTGGCCCGGCGCCGCACGGAAGGGGCTGCCGAGCCGGCTCGACTGCTGATTCTGGGCGGATCGCTCGGGGCTCAGGTCCTCAACGAGATGGTCCCCGCCGCGCTGGCGGGGCTGCCGGCGGAGCGGCGTCCGAGCGTGCGCCATCAGGCCGGCGAGCGCACGCTCGAGACCGCGCGGGCGGGCTATCGGGCGGTCGGTGTCGCGGCCGAGGTCGTTCCCTTTATCAACGACATGGCCGAGGCCTACGGTTGGGCCGACCTGGTCGTCTGCCGTGCCGGCGCGCTCACCGTCTCGGAGCTGGCCGCCGCCGGCGTCGCCTCGGTCTTGGTGCCTTATCCGTTTGCGGTCGACGACCATCAGGTCGGCAATGCCCGCTATCTCGCCGATGTCGGCGCGGCGCGACTTGTGATTCAGCGCGATCTGACCGTTGCCGATTTGACCGCGCTGCTCCATGAATTGCTGGGCGATCGCGAGATCCTGTCGGCGATGGCCGATGCGGCCCGCGGGCGCGCGCAGCCGGATGCCGCGGGACGGATTGCGGCTGCTTGCTTAGAGGTCGCCGGTCGATGAACGCACACCTTCAACATACCGCCGCCCGGATGGGTCGGGTTCGCCGACTCCACTTTGTGGGGATCGGTGGCTCCGGGATGAGCGGCATCGCCGAGCTGGTGGCTAATCTGGGCTACGAGGTCGCGGGGTCGGATCTGCGCGAGAGCGATGCGACGCGTCGTCTCAAAGGGTTGGGTGTCGAGATCTTCATCGGTCACCGGGCCGAGCAGGTCGCGGATGCGGACGCCGTCGTGGTGTCGAGCGCGATCGACGAAACCAATCCCGAGATCCAAGGGGCCAGAGCTGGGCGCATCCCGATCGTGCGGCGCGCCGAGATGCTCGCCGAGCTGATGCGTTTCTACTACGGTGTGGCGGTGGCCGGGACGCACGGCAAGACGACGACCACGAGCCTGGTGGCCAGCATCCTCGCCGAGGGCGGGCTCGACCCGACCTTCGTGATCGGCGGTCGGCTCAACAGTGCGGGAGCCAATGCCAAGCTGGGGACGACCAAATATCTGGTCGCCGAGGCCGACGAGAGCGATGCTTCCTTCCTCTATCTGCAGCCCATGATCTCGATCGTCACCAATATCGATGCCGATCACATGCGCACCTACGGCAACGACTTCAATCGGTTGCGTAGCACCTTCACGGAGTTCCTGCATCATTTGCCCTTCTACGGGCTAGCGGTGCTCTGTATCGACGACGACGAGATCCGTGCCTTGATCGAGACGGTACCGCGCCCGGTGCGGACCTACGGCACGCGCGCGGAGGCCGACGTGCGCGCGGTCGAAATTCGTCAGGACGGCATGCGCACCCGTTTCCGCGTCGAGGCGCGGGATCTCGAGTCGCCGCTGGAGATCGATCTGAATCTGCCCGGTCGGCACAACGTGTTGAACGCCCTGGCCGCCATCAGCGTCGCGCTCGAGCTGGGTGTCGAAGAGGAGGCGATCGCGCGTGCCCTGTCCCGGTTCGAAGGGGTCGGGCGCCGCTTCATGATGAGCGAGCTGACGGACATGCGCGGTCGCCGACTCCTCTTGGTCGACGACTACGGTCACCATCCGCGCGAAATCGCGGCCACCTTGGCGGCCGCGCGTGCCGGTTGGCCCGGACGCCGGCTGGTCCTAGTCTTCCAACCCCATCGGTATACGCGGACGCAGGAGCAGTTCGAGGACTTCGTGGCGGTCTTGTCCAGCACGGACGCGCTGGTCTTGTGCGAGGTCTACCCAGCCGGCGAGGCGCCGATCGCGGGTGCCGACGGGCGTGCATTGAGCCGTGCGATCCGCACGCGCGGCGAGCTGGATCCGGTCTTCGCACAGGCGATCGACGAGGTTCCGGGACTTTTGGACAATCTGGTGCTCGACGGGGATATGGTGCTGGTGATGGGTGCCGGCGACATCGGCGGCTTGGCGGCGCGTCTGCCGAGCTTGATGGCCCGGTCGGAGGCATGATGGGCGAGCTGCGCGAGCGCGAGCCGCTCTCCCGCCACACCAGTTGGCGGGTCGGCGGGCCTGCGCGCCGTTTTTTTCGGCCGACGGATGCGGCGGATCTGGGCACCTTCCTGGAGCGGCTCGACCCGCAGGAGCCGCTCTTGTGGCTCGGGCTCGGGAGTAACCTGCTGGTGGACGACGCGGGTTTTCCCGGCACGGTGATCCAAACCCAGGCCTGTCTGACCCGGTTGGAACGACGGGGTGCGACCGGGATTCATGCCGAGTCCGGTGTCTCCTGTGCCAAGGTGGCGCGTTTCGCGGCGCGGCACGATCTGGTCGGGTGCGAGTTCCTTGCCGGCATCCCCGGCACCATGGGTGGCGCGCTCGCGATGAATGCGGGCGCCTGGGGCGGCGAGACCTGGGCGCATGTGGTCTCGGTGCGGACCATCGATCGGTTCGGTCGGATTCGCGAACGGGTGCCGACCGATTTCTCGATCGGCTACCGCGAGGTCGTCGGACCACCCGGCGAGTGGTTCCTGGACGTCGCGCTGGAGCTTGCTCCCGGCGACGGCAAGGCGGGGATGGCCCGGATTCGCGAACTGCTCCACCGGCGTGCGCAAACACAGCCCGTGGGGCTGCCGAGCTGCGGATCCGTGTTCCGCAATCCGCCCGGCGATCATGCCGCCCGCTTGATCGAGGCGCAGGGGCTCAAGGGGTATCGGATCGGCGGTGCTCAGGTGTCCGAAAAGCACGCGAACTTCATCATCAACACGGGCGCGGCCAGTGCCGCGGACATCCGCGAGCTGATCGACCTGGTGCAGCGTCGGGTCGAGGACGCCACGGGCGTCAGACTGGTGCCCGAGGTCAAACAAATCGCCGGAGAGCATCCATGACACCGGAGAAAATTCAGGCGCGCGCTCGCTTCGGCAAGGTCGCCGTGCTCCTCGGCGGGCGCGCGGCGGAGCGCGAGATCTCGCTCAAGAGCGGCAGTGCCGTGCTGGCCGCCTTGCTGCGTCAGGGCATCGACGCCCATGCGCTGGATCCGGACGAGCGCGTTCTGGAGCATCTGCGCACCGGGGGCTTCGATCGCGCCTTCATCATTTTGCACGGGCGCGGCGGCGAAGACGGTCAGATCCAGGGCGCGCTGGAGACCATCGGGATGCCCTACACGGGCTCCGGTGTGCTGGGCTCGGCGCTGGGCATGGACAAGTATCGCTGCAAGCTGGCTTGGACGGGCTGCGGCCTGCCGACGGCCGCCTCGGTGCTGCTGCGCACGCAGGCCGATCTGGCCGGTGCCGAGGCGTTGGGCTTTCCGCTCATGATCAAGCCGGTTCACGAGGGTTCGAGCATCGGGATGGCGCGCGTCGAGGACCGGGCCGCACTCGCCGATGCCTGGCGCGCGGCACGCGGTTACGACGCACTGGTCCTCGCCGAGCGTTGGATTCAGGGGGCCGAATACACCTGTGCCGTGCTCGGACAGGAAGCGCTCCCCATGATCCGGCTCGAAACGCCACACGCCTTTTACGACTTCGAAGCAAAGTACCGGGCCGACAGCACGCGCTATCACTGTCCCTGCGGTCTGCCCGAAGCGGATGAGTCGCGCTTGCAGCGACTCGCGCTCGACGCCTTCGAGGCGACCGGTGCGAGTGGTTGGGGTCGTGTCGACCTGATGGTCGACGGGAGCGGCGAGCCGTTCCTGCTGGAGATCAACACGGTGCCCGGGATGACCGATCACAGCCTGGTGCCGATGGCCGCGCGGGTGGCGGGGCTGGACTTCGACACCCTGGTTTGGCGGATCCTGGAGACGAGTCTCGACCGTGGCTGACCCGGCACGCATCACCCCCCCGGTCGTGGAGGTGCGTGAGCACCGCTCCGGGCCTTGGCTTGCTCTGGTCGGGTTCCTTTTGATCTCGGTGATGGCGAGCGGGATTTGGCTGCTCGGTCATTGGGAACCGCAGCTGTTGCCGGTGCGCATCATCGAGGTCGAGGGTGAGCTGCATCACCATTCGTCACGTTTGTTGCAGGAGACCATCAGCGAGCGGTTGCGCGGCGGCATCCTGACGGCGGATCTGAAGGATTTGAAGCAGGCCGCGGAGGATCTGGCCTGGGTCGGGCGCGCTAGCGTCCGGCGCGTGTGGCCGGATCGGCTGCAGGTCGCGGTCGAGGAGCACCGCCCGATCGCGCGCTGGAATCGCGACGGTCTGGTGACCGCCGAGGGCATCGTTTTTCGGCCCGGTACGGGTACGGTCCCGGCGGGTCTGCCGCTGCTCGAAGGCGAGGATCGACGTGCGCCCGAGGTTGTGAAGCGCTACGTGCAGTGGCGCGACGATCTGATGTTGATCGGCCATCTGATCCAGACCCTTTCGGTCGATCCGCGCGGGGCTTGGCGTGTCGAGCTGGTCATGGGGGTCGAGTTGTATCTCGGCACGGAAGGCGTCGATCAGCGGCTTGCGCGCTATATCGCCAGCGCGACGCAATTGGAGGCGGCCGGTCAGCCGCTGGTGGTGGACCTGCGCTACAGCAACGGTTTCGCCGTGAAATGGGCAGCGAACGCCGAGCCGCAGGCTCGCGCGACAACGGATCGCCCTACGCGATCCGGCAAACGAGGATAAGACCGGATGTCGAGACGTAACGACAAGAATCTATTGGTGGGCCTGGATATCGGGACCTCGAAGGTCGCCGCCTTGGTCGGCGAGCTCAAGGACGACAACCAGATCGAGATCATCGGTATCGGCACACACCCCTCGCGGGGTCTGAAGAAGGGCGTGGTCGTCGACATCGAGTCGACCGTCCAGTCGATTCAGCGCGCGGTCGAGGAGGCCGAGCTGATGGCCGGCTGCGAGATTCATTCGGTGCATGCCGGGATCGCCGGCAGCCATGTGCGCAGCCTCAACTCGCACGGCATTACCGCGATCAAGGAGGTCGAGGTCACCCAAGCCGATGTCGATCGGGTCATCGATGCGGCGCGCGCCGTGGCGATCCCGGCCGATCAGAAGATCCTGCACATCCTGCCGCAGGAGTTCATCATCGACGACCAAGAGGGAATTCGCGAGCCGATCGGGATGTGCGGCGTGCGCCTCGAGGCCCGCGTGCACATGGTCACGGGTGCGGTGAGTGCAGCCCAGAACATCATCAAATGCATCCGGCGCTGCGGGCTCGAGGTCGACGACCTGGTGCTCGCGCAGCTCAGCTCGAGCTATTCGGTGCTCGGCGACGACGAGAAGGAGCTCGGCGTCTGTGTCGTCGACATCGGCGGCGGGACGACGGATCTCGCCGTCTTCACCGACGGGGCGATTCGTCACACCGCGGTGATCCCGATCGCCGGCGATCAGGTCACCAACGACATCGCGGTCGCGCTGCGCACGCCGACGCAGCATGCCGAGCTGATCAAGGTCAAGCATGCCTGCGCGCTGGCGCAACTGGCGGCCAACAGCGAGTCCATCGAGGTGCCGAGCATCGGCGATCGCCCGCCACGCAGGCTTTCGCGCCAGACCTTGGCCGAGGTGGTCGAGCCGCGTTACGAGGAGCTTCTGACCCTGCTCCATAACGAGCTGCGCCGCAGCGGTTTCGAGGATCTGGTCGCGGGCGGCGTGGTGTTGACCGGCGGCAGCTCGAAGATGGAGGGCCTCATCGAGCTGGCCGAGGAGGTCTTTCACATGCCGGTGCGTCTGGGCGTCCCGCAGTACGTCATCGGGATGGACGAGGTGGTGAACAATCCGATCTATTCCACCGGGGTGGGCTTGCTGATGTACGCGCGTCAGCACCGCTTCTCGCGGCGTCCGGAGATCGGGGATTCCGCCGGGCTGCGGGGTGCTTGGGCGCGGATGCGCAGTTGGTTCCAGGGCAACTTTTGATCAAGTCGTATCGGTTGACCCGTTGCGGTCGCTGATTGTTCGGGCGTTGCCGAACGACGTGCGGGTGCTCGCCGAGGCGGTTTGAGTCGGTCGGATGCTTTCGGCGGAGGCTTTCACCCCGTTGAAGGCGAGTATGGGACGGGGTGTTTGGTCAAGCCCCGTCGGTCGGGGGGCCGCGGCCTGCGGCCTCGAGCTACGGCGCGTCTTGCGTCGCGGCGGTGTCGGGGGGCGTTCGCGCCGTGGCGCGCACGTACGAGGTTTCATAGGTCGTGCAACATACGCATTCGAGAGGAGACAACAGCATGTTTGAGCTCATGGATACCCACAGTCAGAGTGCCGTCATCAAGGTCGTCGGGGTCGGGGGCGGCGGCGGGAACGCCGTCAACCATATGGTCGCCGCGACCATCGAAGGGGTCGACTTCATCTGCGCCAACACCGACGCTCAAGCGTTGAAGAGTTCGCAGGTGAAGACCATCCTTCAGCTCGGCGCCGGCATCACCAAGGGATTGGGCGCGGGGGCGGACCCCGAGGTCGGCCGCAACTCCGCGATGGAGGACCGCGATCGCATCCAAGAGGCACTGGAAGGTGCAGACATGGTGTTCATCACCGCCGGCATGGGCGGCGGNNACGGGTACCGGCGCCGCGCCGGTCGTGGCGCAGGTCGCGAAGGAGCTCGGGATCCTCACGGTTGCGGTGGTGACCAAGCCTTTCCCGTTCGAGGGGACCAAGCGTCGCCGCATCGCCGAGGAAGGGATTGCCGAGTTGGCCAAGCACGTCGACTCCCTGATCACCATCCCCAACGAAAAGCTCCTGGCGGTTCTGGGTAAGGATATGAGCCTGCTCGGCGCCTTCAGCGCCGCCAACGACGTGCTGTTGCATGCCACCCAAGGTATCGCCGAGCTGATCACGCGTCCGGGCTTGATCAACGTCGACTTCGCCGATGTGAAGACCGTCATGTCCGAGATGGGCGTGGCCATGATGGGTACGGGTGCCGCGCGCGGCGAGCATCGTGCCCGCGAGGCGGCCGAGGCCGCCATCCGCAGCCCGCTGCTGGAGGACATCGACCTGGCCGGTGCGAAGGGCATTCTGGTCAATATCACCGCCGGCTTGAGCCTGACCATCGGCGAATTCGACGAGGTCGGCAATACGGTGCGTGATTTCGCCGACGACGATGCGACGGTCGTGGTGGGTACCGTCATCGATCCGACTCTGGATGACGAGCTGCGCGTCACCGTCGTGGCGACCGGGCTGGGCGAGCGTCGCGTCATGCTCAAGCGCCAGGGCGCCCATGAGGCGGCGGCGATGCATCTGGTCAGCAGTGCGGGCAGCAACGAGAGCGCGCCCAACTACAACGACCTCGGGCGTCCCGCCATCTATCGCCGCGGCGGTGCCGCAGCGGCGGCGGAAGCGGTGGTCGAGAGCGATCTCGACTATCTCGATATCCCGGCGTTCCTGCGCCGCCAGGCCGATTGATCAGGGGTTTCCCTGTATCGAATAGTTCTTCTAAAACAGTCGTCTTTAAAATGGTTCGTTGTTGATCTTGATAAACGTCGGGGAAAACCCTAAGCTTATCGGCAGGTGGCTCGCATGCGAGCCGCAAAACAACATGACGAATGGAAAACGACCGTGGCACCGGCATGGATTCGCCGGGTCACGCTCGGTCGTCGATCAGCCGGCAACGGATGCCGATAGCCGCCATGGCTTGCGATGGGAGACCTCGACCGATGCTCAAGCAGCGTACCTTGAAGAATGTGATCCGGGCGACCGGTGTCGGCCTGCACACCGGCGAGAAGATTCCGTTGACCTTGCGGCCGGCGGCTCCCGATACGGGGATCATCTTCCGTCGGGTCGATTTGGACGTGCCCGTCGAGATCAAGGCGACCCCGTTCAATGTCGGCGATACCCGGCTGTCCACGACCTTGGTCAAGGGCGATGTCCGCGTCTCGACGGTCGAGCACATCCTGTCCGCCTTTGCCGGACTCGGGATCGACAACGCCTATGTGGATGTCGGCGCCGCCGAGGTGCCGATCATGGACGGCAGTGCCGGACCTTTCGTGTTCCTGGTGCAGTCGGCAGGTGTGGAAGAGCAGAACCGTGCCAAGCGCTTCATCCGGATCAAACGGCCGGTCGAGGTGCGCGACGGCGACAAATACGCGCGCTTCACGCCTTACAACGGATTCAAGGTGGAGTTTTCGATCGACTTCGACCATCCGGCATTCCATGCGCGCTCCAACCGGGCGATCATCGATTTCTCGACCTCCTCGTTCGTCAAAGAGGTCAGCCGTGCACGTACCTTCGGTTTTCTGCGCGAAATCGAGGCCTTGCGTGCACAGAATCTGGCGCTCGGGGGCAGTCTCGACAACGCCGTGGTTGTCGATGAATACCGTGTTCTCAACGACGAAGGTTTGCGTTACGAAGACGAGTTCGTGAAGCACAAGATCCTGGATGCGATCGGTGATCTCTATCTCTTGGGGCACACCCTGATCGGATCTTTCCAGGCCCACAAGTCCGGGCACGCGCTCAACAACAACCTATTGCGCGCATTGGTGGCGGACGTCAGCGCCTGGGAAGAGGTGGTGTTCGAAGACTCCGCCGAATCCCCGATCTGCTATGCACACCCGGTAGCATTGGCCTAAACCGCGCCCGGCGCGGTATGCGATATTTCTGGATGGGATCGGCCCCGGGGGACTTGGCGACCGTTGGAGTTGGCGCGGTTTAAGATATTAAAAGAGATATCATTTTAGACTGCGTCCCCGTTAAGGGTCGTGGATGCGGCACATGTCGAGCTCGCTCGAAACTGAGCATCTCGCTCCGGACGTGGTTTGGGCCGACTTCGGAGCGGGCGTCTTTCCGGCGACGCGCGATCCCGGCGATTCATCCTCCCCATCCCCGACCGTCCTCATGGTGGTCGGGGTATGGTTTTTTGCGAAACGCCGAAAGATCTCGGCCAGCACCGGATCCGACATCCCGTCCGCCGCGCCGAGCAGATGCGTAAGCGTCCGATCGGTCAGTCGGCCGCCGCTCGGTTGCCCCTCGACCGCCCCCGGCAGTTTCGCCCCGAGGGCATCCACCCCGTCGCCCTGTGCGCGGACGCGGACCTGAGTGATCACCTTCGCGACGCCCTCGCGCTCGAGGGCTCGAGTCAGATCATCGATCTGAAAGCGTGCGCGTGTGACCCAAGCCGGCGAATCGAGAAAAAGCGTCAGGACGCCATCGGCAAGCACGGCGTCTCGACAATGTGCACGCAGCGGATCGGGCAACCGGCTCAAGACCATGCCGAGCAGCGCCAGCTCCCGGTCGCGGTGCTCGAGATGCCGACGGATCAATCGGTTGGACTGAAGGAGCTCACGGACGTGGGCCAATCCCGG
The DNA here is from genome assembly GCF_002423035.1 of Thiocapsa sp. UBA6158. Taxonomy (GTDB): domain Bacteria; phylum Pseudomonadota; class Gammaproteobacteria; order Chromatiales; family Chromatiaceae; genus Thiocapsa. The sequence goes on along the minus strand of NZ_DIUM01000096.1, from coordinate 25,028 downwards.
ACGAAGCATCGGTGGTCTACCTCGACATGCGCAAGGCCTGAGCAAACCGCGTCTCGATGTTTGCTTGCGGCGAAAAACGAATCGACCTGAGGCGCGATTGTGGCGACAATTAAAAGATATGCCCAGCGCTCAACAGTAAAGACCAAAGCAGAGTAAAAACGATGCACCACCTCGATCGACGAAAAACCGCTCGCGGACAGGCCGTTATAGCACTCTTGGCCGTTATCTTGTTTACCTTGGCCGGTGGAGGATTAGGATTCTGGATCGGGCACTACCAAAATATGACGCCAATTGTCGACACTCGCACTCAGCCGTCCCTCGTTCCCCGTTCCTCGCCCGCAAATTCCATCCTCTCGTCCGCCCCCGCTGCTACCGAAGATCTGGATGTGATCGCCTCGCGCGTCGGCGAGATGCAAGCCGAGCTGCTCAGGTTGAATGCGCTCGGCGAACGACTGGTTCAGATGTCCGGACTGAATCCCGAAGAGTTCGATTTCACGGATCCGCCGCCGCGTGGCGGTGCCGAGGAAGGTCCGGCGCGTGACTTTACGATCCGCGAGATCGCCAGCGAGCTCGGCAGCATGGTCAGCCTGGTTCAGGATCGCAAGCGCAAGCTCGAGGTCCTCGAAGACGTCATCGTGGATAAGGGTCTCGCCGCGCAGGTGATGCCCTCCGGTTGGCCGGTCCGCTCCGGCTACATCACCTCGAGATTCGGTTTTCGGGTGCATCCCATCAAGAAGAAGCGCCTCTTCCACGAGGGTGTCGACTTCGCAAGTCCACGCGGTACTCCGATCGTCGCGGTCGCCGACGGTGTCGTGACCTTCAGTGGTCGCAAGGGCGGGTACGGGCGCACGGTCGACATCCGGCATGTCAACGGGCTGGTCACGCGCTATGCCCACAACCAGGACAACCTGGTCAAAGAGGGCCAGATGGTTCGGCAGGGACAGAAGATCGCGACGGTCGGATCCTCCGGGACCGCGACCGGTCCACATGTCCATTTCGAGGTGATCAAGGACGGCAAGGCGGTCGATCCCTTCCGCTATATCGACCGTCAACCCAGGCCCGTGCTGGCCAGCGCGTCCGAGGATCAACCCGGTTAGGACGCGGGTGCCTCTGTAGCAATCGGGGGCGTGGGGTTGCCGGGGGTTTGTCCAGGCAGGCGCCGCAGACCCCGGCCCCGGGCGCACCTCCGACGGCACCTGCGGTTGTCGTTGAATTCCGGTATCATGCCGGGATTTTCCCGACAGGTCTCAAACGTATCCGATGGTCAAGCATCTGTTCAAGAAGGTCTTCGGCAGCCGGAATGACCGGCTCGTCAAGACACTGCTCAAGTCCGTCGCACGGATCAACGCCCTCGAGCCCGAACTCGAGCCACTCTCGGATCAGGCCCTGGCCGCGAAGACGACTGAGTTTCGCGAGCGACTTGCTGCGGGTGCCGATCTCGACAGCTTGATCCCCGAGGCATTCGCGGTTGTGCGCGAGGCATCCAAGCGAACGCTCGGCCTGCGCCACTTCGACGTGCAGATGGTCGGCGG
>NZ_DIUM01000096.1:23237-23463 GCF_002423035.1 Thiocapsa sp. UBA6158 | reverse complement strand
TCGTCACCGTCAACGACTATCTGGCTCGGCGCGACGCCGCCTGGATGGGACAGATCTACCACTTCCTTGGTCTGTCCACCGGCGTCATCAATTCATCGGGCGGCACCGGTCCGGACTCCGCGTCCTACCTCTTCGACCTGAGCTACGAGCCGCCGGTTGGTCAAGGTTACCGCCATCTGCGCCCGGTCTCCCGCAAGGAGACCTATGCGGCGGACATCACCTACGG
>NZ_DIUM01000096.1:0-23204 GCF_002423035.1 Thiocapsa sp. UBA6158 | reverse complement strand
ATCCTCATCGACGAGGCGCGCACCCCGCTCATCATCTCGGGTCCGTCCGAAGGGAGTACGGATCTCTACAAGCAGATCGACAAGATCATCCCGCGTCTGACCCGTCAGGCCCCCGTCACCAACGAGGAGGGGCAGCCGGACTTCGGTCCCGGTGATTATTCGGTCGATGAAAAGGCGCGCCAGGTCTATCTGAGCGAGGAAGGTCACGAGCATGTCGAGCAGATGCTCGTGGAGATCGGTCTCCTTGCCGAGGAAGGCGGTCTCTACGACCCGGCCAACATCGCCCTGATGCACCATGTCTACGCGGCGCTGCGTGCACATGCGCTGTTTCAAAAGAACGTCGAGTACATCGTGCGCGACGGCCAGATCATCATCGTCGACGAGTTCACCGGCCGCACCATGCCGGGCCGGCGCTGGTCGGAGGGCCTGCATCAAGCGGTCGAGGCCAAGGAAGGGGTTGCGATCCAGGCCGAGAACCAGACAATGGCCTCGATCACCTTCCAAAACCTCTTCCGGCTCTATCCCAAACTCTCGGGTATGACCGGCACGGCGGATACCGAGGCCTACGAGTTCCAGCAGATCTACGGTCTGGAGGTCGTCGTCATCCCGACCAATCAGCCCATGATCCGCGAGGATCGAGGCGACCTCGTCTATCTGACCCAGGAGGAGAAATATCAGGCCATCGTGGAGGATATCCGCGACTGCATCGCCCGTGGTCAGCCGGCCTTGGTGGGCACCGCCTCGATCGAGACCTCGGAGCTGATCGACCGACTGCTCGTCGAGCAGAAGATCCCGCACGAGGTCCTGAATGCCAAGCAGCACGAGCGCGAGGCCGGGATCATCGCCCAAGCCGGCCGTCCCGGTGCCGTGACGATCGCCACCAACATGGCCGGTCGCGGGACCGACATCGTGCTCGGCGGCAATCTGGAGGCCGAGCTCGAGGACGCCGGCCCGGATGCGGATCGCCACGCCATCCGCGCCGCCTGGAAGGAGCGCCACGCCCAAGTGGTGGCTGCCGGCGGTCTGCATGTGGTGGGTACCGAGCGGCACGAATCCCGTCGTATCGACAACCAGTTGCGCGGTCGCTCCGGCCGTCAGGGCGACCCGGGCTCCTCGCGCTTTTATCTGTCGCTCGAAGACAACCTGATGCGCATCTTCGCCTCCGACCGCGTCGGCAAGATGATGCAGAAACTCGGCATGCAGAAGGGCGAGGCGATCGAGCACCCCTGGGTGACGAAGGCGATCGAAAACGCCCAGCGCAAGGTCGAGGGTCGCAACTTCGACATCCGCAAGCAGCTGCTCGAGTACGACGACGTCGCCAACGATCAGCGCAAGGTCATCTATCGCCAACGGCGCGAGCTGATGGACAGCGTGGATGTCTCCGATACCGTCACCGCGATGCGCGACGATGCCCTGACGCGTCTGATCAATATCTATGTCCCGCCCGAGAGCCTCGAAGAGCAGTGGGATGTGGAAGGACTGGGTGTCGCGCTGAACGAGCATTTCGGCGGCGACTGGCCGATCCGCAGGTGGCTCGACGAGGACGACTCGCTCCACGAAGAGACACTGCGCGCACGCATCCACGATACCCTGACCTCGGCCTACGCCGAGCGCGAGACGCTCGTCGGTTCGCCGACCATGCGCCAGATCGAGACGGCGGTCATGCTCCAGACCCTGGACACCCACTGGAAGGACCATCTTGCCGCGATGGACTATCTGCGCCAAGGGATCCATCTACGCGGCTACGCGCAGAAGAATCCCAAGCAGGAGTNNGGAGTACAAGCGCGAGGCCTTCGAGATGTTCTCGGCGATGCTCGACAGTATCAAGCACGATGTCGTGGCCACCCTCGCCAAGCTCCAGGTGCAGACTCAGCCAGGTGCAGAGGCCGAACCGGTCGCCGCGCTCGGCGCAGCGCCGGTGCGGGAGCGCGAGTTCGAGTTCAAACACGAGCGCTTCGATGGTTTCGGGCAAGGTCCCGGATCCGCCGATGATGCGCGGCCCGACGGTCGAGACCGGGCGAGTGCCCGCGGCGCCGAGGATCCGCAGGCTCAACCCTATGTCCGCGGCGACCGCAAAGTCGGGCGCAACGAGCCTTGTCCCTGCGNNGAAGTACAAGCAATGCCACGGCAAGGCGAGCTGAGCGATACCATGACGCCGTCCGAGCAACCCCGGCATGATCCGGCCCAGTCCGACAAAACCTGGCTTCCCGTCGGGGGCGTGCGTCTGGCCGCCGGCGCGGCCGGCATTCGCTATCGGGAGCGTGACGATCTGGTGGTCCTGGAGCTCGCCCCGGCGAGTCGATGTGCGGCCGTCTTTACACGCAATGCCTTCTGCGCCGCGCCCGTGCGGGTCGCCCGGACCCATTTGGGTCAAAGGATGCCGCGCTACCTGCTGATCAACGCGGGGAATGCGAACGCGGGGACAGGTCGACGCGGGATGGCGGATGCCGAGTCGAGCTGTGCGGCACTCGCCGCCGTCGGCGACTGTGCCGCCGAGGAGGTCTTGCCCTTCTCGACCGGCGTGATCGGCGAGCACCTGCCGGTCGATCGCATCGCCGCGGCTCTGCCGGACCTGCTCGGCCGATTGGATGCATCCGCATGGCCCGCCGCCGCGCGGGCCATCATGACGACAGATCGGGTGCCCAAGCTGCTCTCGCGACACTTCGAGATCGACGGTCACACCGCATCGATCACCGGGATCGCCAAAGGTGCCGGGATGATCTGTCCGAACATGGCGACCATGCTCGCCTTCATCGCGACCGATGCCGCTGTGGCGCCCGATCTGCTCCAAGCCTGCTTGGGCGCGGCGGTCGCCCGGTCGTTCAATGCCATCACGGTCGACGGCGATACCTCGACCAACGATGCCTGCGTGCTGGTCGCGACCGGGGCCTGCGGGAATTCCGAGATCCGCGACGGCGCCTCGCCGCAATACGCTGCACTCCAGAGCGCTGTCGATTCGGTCTGTGTCGAGCTGGCGACCGCCATCGTGCGCGATGCCGAGGGTGCGACCAAGCTGGTGAGCGTGCAGGTCGAAGGCGCGGCGAACGTCGAGGAAGCCCGCGCCGTGGCCTATACCATCGCCCATTCGCCCTTAGTGAAGACCGCGCTCTTCGCGTCCGATCCCAACTGGGGCCGCATCCTGGCCGCCGTCGGGCGTGCGGGTCTTCGGGATCTCGATATCGAACGGATCCGAATCCACCTCGGCGAGGTCCTGATCGTGGAAGCCGGCGGGCGCGCACCCGACTATACCGAGGAGGCGGGAGCCGCCGTCATGGCCGAGCCCGAGATCCTGATCCGCGTCTCGCTAGGACGTGGCGCGGCCGAGGCGCAGATCCTGACCTGCGATCTCTCCTACGACTACGTCCGGATCAACGCCGAATACCGCAGTTGAGCATCGAGGTGATTCATGTGATGGTCGGCGCGATTTCCGACCCGACGGGACGCGTCCTGGTGACCAAGCGTCCCGATCACGTCCATCAGGGCGGGCTGTGGGAGTTTCCGGGCGGCAAGCTCGAACCCGGCGAGTCGCCTGAGTGCGGCCTGGCACGCGAGCTGGCCGAGGAGCTGGGTGTCGAGATCCACGACAGCCGTCCGCTGATCCGCATCCGACACCATTACGGCGATCGGCACGTCCTGCTGGATGTCCGGTGCGTGCGCTCCTACGCGGGCATCCCGGCCGGTCTGGAGGGTCAGCCCCTCGCCTGGCAACACCCCGAGACCATGGATCCGGCCTGCTTTCCAGCGGCCGATCGTCCCATCATCACCGCGTTGCGCCTGCCCGGGCGCATGTTGATCACGGGCCTTGATCCGCTCGACCCCGAGGTCTTTCTGGCGCGGCTCGCGGGCGCCGTCGCGGGTGGGATCAAGCTCGTTCAACTGCGTGCGCATGAGCTGACTCATGCCGCGTACCGCGACTTGGCGCGGCGCGCCTTCCTGCTCTGCGAGCAAGGCGGTGCACGTCTTCTCCTGAATCGCGATCCGCAGGAGACGCTGGATGTTCCGCGTGACGGCCTACACCTCGGCGGGCAGGTGCTCGCCCGACTGAGCGAGCGACCGGGTCGCCCGGACGATCTGGTCGGGGCCTCCTGTCACACCGCCGATGATCTCGTGCGTGCGGCGTGCCTCGGGCTTGACTATGCGCTGCTCTCGCCGGTCAATCCGACCGCCTCGCACCCGGAGGCCCGTCCCCTCGGCTGGCTGCGCTTCGCCGAGCTTGCCGATGCGGCGACACTCCCTGTCTATGCGTTGGGTGGTCTAACCGGCTTGGATCTTGATGTCGCCCGTGAGCATGGCGCACAGGGTGTGGCGGCGATTCGAGGCTTTTGGACGACCGATTGATCGGTTAAACCGCGTCCAGCGCGAGATGCTGACTTTCGAGTGAGCTCGGCGTTTGATGCATCCACGGCCCTTAGCGGGGACGCGGTTTAAAATCATCTCTTTTTTAATCTCTTAAACCGCGCCGGGCGCGGTTTAATGCTCGCTCATGGGCGAATCCTCGTCGGGTTCGTCTTCCGTTCCGGGGATCCGGTGATTCTCGTCGAGCCACTTGCCCAGATCGACCAAACGGCAGCGCTCGCTGCAGAAGGGGCGCCAGGGTGATTGCGGACCCCAGACGACAGACTTGCCGCAACGCGGACAGGAGACGATCGTGGCCATGGCTAAACCGCGTCCCGAGTGAAGATCGATGTTTCGCTGTCGCTGGCCGTCAGGTGCACGCCCAAGGATCCGTGCAGGACGCGGTTCAAAAGACGCAGCAGGTGAGCTTGAAGGGAATGTTCTCCGGGATCTGCGCCGGCCGCCCCTGAGGTCCGGTCTTCATGAATCGGATACTGAAGCGGCTCTTGTGTCCGCTGATCTCCGGATAGAGTGCGCCGGTGCCGTTGATGCCGACCCGTACCATCTGAGCGGGCGCCTGTACGTCGAGCGCTTCCTGGAAGAAACCGCCCTCCGCGAGCACCTGACGCGGCGATGCGCTGGTGCGGGCGAGCGAGAGCACGAGGCGGATCGCCCGCTCGGCCGGCCGGAGATCCTGTAGCCATCGGTCGAGTCGCGCCTGCCTCATCTCCGGTGCCTGAATCAGCCAGTGATGGTACTGCGGCAGGTCGAAGCTGCAGGCCCCGCCCGGAATGCTGCTGCGCTGTGCGACGCTCTTGAGAAGATCGTCCTCGCGGGCGATCTGCCCGATGGGCCCGGACAGGCGATGGACGCCACCGACGGCATCCGCAAGGTCGCCGAGCACCCGGTCCAATGCCCGCGGATCGACCCCGGGCTGATCCCCGAAACGCTTGAGCGTCGCGATGTTGCGATCGAGCTCCTTGAGCAGCTCGGTCTTGACGTCCGCACGCGCGGTGACCGCGACAATGTCGAGCAGGGTCTCGACGGCGACCCGGGTCGCCCAGGCGTCGTACTGAGGCGCGAAATGGTTGAGCCGCTCGAACAGATGCTCGATCCGCAGGAAGGTGCGGACGCGCTCGTTCAGCGGATGCTCGAAGGTCATCAGTGTCGACACAAAGGCGCCTCGGGGCTCGGCGCGATCCGGATCCGGTCATCTCGGCTCGGTCGGCGCGGCAGTCGTTCGAACGTCGTGCATCCATCGATCCGATGCGCGATACCATGGATGGAATTCTCCCGATTTCGCGAGGGGTTGTCACGGGTTCTCGCGAACAGCCGGCGTGGCAGGCTGCCTGCGGGTCCTGTGCGTGTCGCGGCTAGCCCCGGAGGATGTCACCCCAGCCGCAGGGTCTGCTTGTAGAAGCGCGGGATGGCGTCCGGGTCGGCGGTCATGAGGATGTTGTCGAGCACCCAGCTCGGCAGTCGACCTTGGGCGGCCATGCGTTCGAGCTGGGTCTTGAGTCCCTCCCAGTAGAAGCCCTCGCCCGAGCCGTCGAAAAAGACGATGGGTCCGGCCTCGATGACGCCGAGCTTCATGTCGGTCAGGGTCAGGCCGATCTCTTCGAGTGTTCCGACGCCGCCCGTGAGGAAGATGTGGAAGCTGGCGATCTCGAACCAGCGCTGGCGCGACTGGCGGCTGCGCGCCTGGAAGGTCTGGTAGTAGTCGGCGCTTTGATTGGGCTTCTGGTCCAGCGTCTCGATGTAGCTGGAGCCGACCAGCAGCCCGAGTCGGTGCGCGGCCTCGGTCACCTGCAGCATGGCGCCCGGACCGCCGCCGGTGAGGATGCTGATGTCGCTGCCGAACAGGCCCTTGAGGTTGGCCAGCAGACGCTCGATCTGGCGAGCGGATCCCTTGTCCAGCGGCTTGATGGATCCGTAGATGGCGAAGACCAGGCTGGAGCGGAAGCGGTCGACCTGCTCGGGTGTCGTGAAATAACCGCGCAGCCCGCGGAAGACGTGCCGCACGACTTGGGCGCGCGCATCGTTGCACCAGAAGACCTCGATGCCGAGCCCCTCGTAGTCGGCCAGTCGGCCGTGATCGCGGGCGGAAAGGAAGTGGCCATGCTCGAAGGAGGCGCGGCGAAAGACGATGCGACCGATACGCTGGCGCAAGGCCGCGGCACAGATCTCGGTGTGCTCGATGAGATTCGGGAAATAGCCGAGCAGCAACGTCGCGCGTGCGCCGTCGGCCAGATCCTCCAGGATGGCGGTGCCGTATTCGGTGCGGGTGTCGAGTTTGAGGCCCTCGGCAACCAGGCCGGCCGCCAGATCGGTCCCGCCGCGTGGGTCGCGCGGCTCCTCGGGCCGGGTCCAGATCCGATCCGGTCGACCTCCGTCCAGCAGGGTCTCGGGATGCTGCATCACCGCCATCATGCGGTGCGAGTAGCGATCCTCGAGCGGACCGGCTTCGAGCCGATCGAAGACCTCGGCGAGCTGCCCATAGTCGTTGCCGCTCTCCGCGTCGGCGGAGGCGCTGCTCGCACGGCCATGCCAGTAGCGCCGACTCGGCGTAACCGGGATGGCGTCGTGTACCGATGCGGCGACGCTCGGATTGATGATCAACTGCTCGGAGCGGTTGATGAACTCCAGATAGACGTTCGTGCCGCGCGTGGAAACAGGGTCGAGGACCGTCGCCTGTAGATGAAAGCCGAGCGCGTCGTCCAGGTTGCGCAGCACCACGTAATGACGATGCAGAAACATGGAGCAGGCCGTCACCAGTCCATCCTTCGGGGGCAGTGCGATGTGGTCGACCGCCTCGCGGATCTGCAGACGGTTCAGCAGATCCTTGCCGTCGGCATGGGTGGCGATCGCGGTGATCTGCTCGAGTGTCAAGGGATGAAGAAATCGAAAGAGCTGTCGCTGCGGCCGCAGGATGAGATAGCCGTTGCTGTCGACCGAGAAGCCGGCCGGGACCTGGATCTCGTTGCCCTGGATGAGTGCGTGGATGGCGGCGGAGTCGAGTCGATTGTCCTGCGGGCAGAACACCAGGCGTCCGACCCGCAGGCCCGGCACCACGATGTGCTGCAGGTGCTCGGCGATACCGAAGGAGTGGATCGCCGAGACCACCTGGAGCTTGAGTGTGCAATGGTCGCCGTTGAAGAGCGGCTCGTCGAGCGGGCAGATGTTGATCCCGATCCGTGCGAGCCGACTGCGGGCGGCAAAGACCAGATCGGACTCCCGACCCTTCACGAGTGCGCGAAACCGCGGCGAGATCGCGAACCGCGCCTCGACCCGAATGCCTTCCTCGTCCGTGCCGACGAGGGCCGTGATCCAACCGTCGCCGGTTTCGGGGGTCGCGTACATGTCTTGGTCCTGATGTCGCTGGGGTGTCGCCGGGGAAGGATCGACGTTCGGGAACGGGGCCGCCGGGGGACCGCGCCTGCACCCGCGCGCCGGGTTTACCCGGTGTTTCCCGGCCGATGCTAGAATGTCGGGCTAGACAACATGCAGCGCGACTCCCGCGGTGTCAACCGGTCCGGCTCCTGGTCGCAGTTCCGGATCCGGGACGCGCTTGGTCGATTTCCAGTGAAGAGAGGTCATCGATGGCGGGTCACAGCAAATGGGCCAACATCAAGCATCGCAAGGCGGCGCAGGATAAACAGCGCGGCAAGGTCTGGACGAAGCTGATCCGCGAGGTGACGGTCGCGAGCCGTGAAGGCGGGGGTGATCCGGGTGCGAATCCGCGGTTGCGTCTGGCGATGGACAAGGCGTTCGGCGCCAACATGCCGCGCGACACGGTCGAGCGCGCCATCAAGCGCGGCGCCGGCGGGATGGAGGGCGACGACTACGAGGAGATCCGCTACGAGGGCTACGGGCCCGGCGGGGTCGCCATCATGGTCGATTGCATGACCGACAATCGCAACCGTACCGCGGCCGAGGTTCGTCACGCCTTCAGCAAGCACGGCGGCAACCTGGGCACCGACGGTTCGGTCGGCTATCTCTTCACCAAGCAAGGCATCATCAGCTTCCAGCCCGGTACCGACGAGGATGCGGTGATGGAAGCGGCGCTCGAGGCCGGTGCCGAGGATGTCGTCGCCAACGACGACGGCTCGCTCGACGTGGTCACCACGCCCGAGGCGTTCGCCTCGGTGAAGGACGCGCTCACCCAAGCCGGGTTCGATACCGAGGTGGCAGAGGTCTCCTACAACGCCGCGACCCTCGCCGAGCTCGATCGCGATACGGCCGAGAAGCTGCTTCGTCTGGTCGATGTCCTCGACGACCTGGACGATGTCCAAGACGTCTATCACAACGCCGATATCGCCGACGAGATCCTGGCCGAGCTCGATGCCTGATGATCTTCAGCGACCGGTCGGCGTATTCGTCGGCCGCACGCCGATCGGATCCCCGGCGAAGCTCCGCCATCGCATCCTGGGCATCGATCCGGGCTCGCGCACGACCGGCTACGGGGTCATCGACACCGACGGTCAACGCAGCCGTTGGATCGCCAGCGGGACCTTGCGGGTCGGCGAATATCCCTGGCCGAATCGTCTCGGCCGCATCTTCGACGGTGTCGCCGCCATCGTGGCCGAGCACGCGCCGCACGAGATGGCGGTCGAGCAGCTCATCTTTGCCCGCGATCCGACCGCTGCGCTCAAGATCGGCCAGGCGCGTGGCGCGGCACTCTGCGCCGGGCTCAAATCCGGTGTAACGGTGCACGAATACAGTCCCAAGACGGTCAAGCTGGCGGTCGTCGGCACGGGCGGGGCCGACAAGGCCCAGGTCCAACATATGATCCGGGTTCTGCTTGCGCTGCCCGAAACACCCTGCGAGGACGAGGCCGACGCCTTGGCGATTGCGCTCTGTCATGCACACTCGATGGGGATCCCGGCGCGCGGGCGGGCTTCCGCCTCTTGGCGGGATTGGCGCCCGTGATCGGCCGTCTGCACGGCCGGATCCTCTCCAAGCATCCGCCTCAGCTGTTGCTGGACGTGGGCGGTGTCGGCTACGAGGTCGAGGCCCCCATGTCGACCTTCTATGACCTGCCGGCCGTCGGTGAGACCGTCGCCCTGGTGACCCACTTGGTGGTGCGCGAGGACGCCTGGTCGCTCTACGGATTCGGCCGCGAGCAGGAGCGCGCGCTCTTTCGGCGTTTGCTCAAGGTCACCGGCGTCGGCGCCAAGATGGCCTTGGCGATCCTCTCCTCGATGGACGCCGCGCGCTTTGTGCAATCCATCGAGCATGAAGACCTGGACGCGCTGATCCGGGTCCCGGGCATCGGGCGGAAAACGGCGCAGCGCTTGGTGATGGAGTTGCGCGACAGCCTGGATGTGATTCCGGGCAGCGCCCCCCATCTCCCCGAGACGCGAGCCGGCGGAGCAGATCCGCGCGAGCAGGCGCTCGCCGATGCCGTCAGCGCGCTGGTGGCCCTAGGTTATCGCCCCGTCGATGCGACGCGGATGGCCCGCGCAGCAGACGACGGAAGCGGCGGAGCGGAGGAGATCATCCGCAGTGCCTTGCGGGCTGCCAGCGCGCGCTGAACCGCGTCCCGCGCGATCGGCGATCCTTCCGGCCGCATTCGGCCTTGCGCCGGATAAGCATGTGCGCCGGATAAGAGTGTCTGAGCCGGCGCGGTTCGGACATGTCCGAGGCGTGTTTTTTTAATTTGTCGAGGTGGACTCCGTGAGCAATGACCTGACCGCCGAGCTTCAAGATCGGGTCCGCCACGCGGCCGATGCCTCATTGCCGCTGCGCTTGGAGTGCAACGCCACCAAGTCGCATCTCGGGCGCATGGTCGATGGCGAGGTCCTGTCCCTGTCCGGGCATACCGGGATCCTCAACTACCAGCCCAAGGAGCTGGTCGTCACAGCGCGATGCGGCACCCCGCTTTGCGAGATCGAGTTTGCGCTTGCCGAGCAGGGGCAGATGCTCCCGTTCGAGCCGCCGCATTTCGCCGATGACTCGGACGAGGGTCGCTCGACGTCGGGCGCGACCTTGGGCGGAACCATCGCCTGCGGGCTTTCCGGTCCAGCGCGACCCTACGCGGGCTCGGCCCGCGATCTGGTGCTCGGCACACGCGTCCTGACCGGGCGAGCCGAGGTCCTGCGCTTCGGCGGCGAGGTGATGAAGAACGTTGCCGGCTACGACATCTCGCGGCTCATGACCGGAGCCTTCGGCACACTCGGCGTCCTGCTCGATATCAGCGTGAAGGTGCTCCCCATCCCGACGACCGGTCGGACACTGGTGCAGACCTGCTCGCAAGCCGAGGCGATCGCGCGCATGACGCACTGGGCTGCGCAGCCGCTGCCGATCAGCGCGACCTGCTTCGACGGCGAGCAACTTTGGGTTCGGCTGTCCGGCAACCACGGCGGTGTCTCGGCCGCCGCCGAGCGCGTCGGCGGAGAGGCGGTCGATGACGGCGAGGCGCGTGCCTTCTGGCGTGAGCAGATCCGCGAGCAGCGTCATCCCTTCTTTGCCGGCGATGCACCCTTGTGGCGCTTGTCGGTGCCGCCGACCGTCGCGCCCCTGTCCCTGCCGGGCGCGCAGCTGATCGAGTGGGGCGGGGCGCAACGCTGGCTGCGCAGCGATGCCGAGGTCGAAGTCATCCGTTCCGCGGTCGGCTCGGTCGGCGGGCATGCCACGCTCTTTCGAGGGGGGGATCGCCGCTCGGAGGTCTTCCACCCGCTCCCGGCCGGACTCATGACACTGCATCGCGAGATGAAACGGGCCTTCGATCCGAACGGCATCCTGAACCCCGGTCGTCTCTACGCGACCCTCTAGGAGCCAGGCATGCAGACCGAGATCCTGCCCGAGTTTCTGAGCACGCCCGCCGGTCGCGAGGCCGACGCCATCCTGCGGACCTGCGTGCACTGCGGCTTCTGCACCGCGACCTGCCCGACCTATCAGCTGCTCGGCGACGAGCTCGATGGACCGCGGGGGCGGATCTATCAGATCAAGCTGGTCATGGAAGGTCAGGCGCCGACCCGCATCACCCAGCAGCATCTTGACCGCTGTTTGACCTGTCGCTCCTGCGAGACGACCTGTCCGTCGGGTGTGCGTTATGCGCGCCTGCTCGACATCGGGCGGCACCTGGTCGAGGAGCGCGTGGAACGTCCGCTGTCCGAGCGCCTGCTGCGCTGGGCGCTCGTCAAAACCGTGCCCTATCCATCGCGTTTCGGCCCCTTGATGTGGATCGGGCGCCGGATGAAGCCGCTGCTGTCGGCCAATCTCAAGGCGAAGCTGCCGACACCGCGCCCGGCCGGTGCCTGGCCGAAGCCCGCCGGGCGACGCCGGATGCTGGTGCTCGGCGGGTGCGTCCAGTCGGTCGCCACACCCAAGACGAATGCCGCGGCGGCGCGTGTGTTGGCGCGGCTCGGGATCGATCTGATCGAGTCGCCCGACGCCGGCTGTTGCGGTGCCGCGGCCTATCACCTGAGCGCCGTGACGGACGGGCTCGACGCCATGCGGCGCAATATCGACGCCTGGTGGCCCGAGATCGAGGCGGGCTGCGAGGCGATCCTGGTCACCGCGAGCGGGTGCGGCGCCATGGTGAAGGACTACGGCCATGCACTGGCCGAGGATCCCCGCTATGCTGAGCGGGCCGCGCGCGTGGCGGCCTTGGCGCGCGATCCGATCGAGATCATCGCGAGCCTGGATCTTGCGCCGCTCGGCTCGCCGGGTGAAGGTCGCAAGGTCGCCTTCCACGCGCCCTGCACGCTGCAGCACGGCCAGCAGCTCAAGCAGGTCGTGGAACCGGTCCTGACGCGGCTCGGGTTTACGATGACTCCGGTGCCGGACGGTCATCTGTGCTGCGGCTCTGCCGGGACCTATTCGATCACGCAGCCCGAGCTCTCGGCGCGTCTGCTTGCGAACAAGGTCGACGCACTGGAGTCGGGTCGACCGGAGTTGATCGCGACAGCCAACATCGGCTGTCAGCTTCAGATCGGCGGCGGCACGAAGATCCCCGTCGTCCATTGGCTCGAGCTGCTCGACGGTTGAGCCGCGGTCGGAGCGCTCGGCCTTGTCTTGCGGTCAACTCGCCCTTGTCGCTCGACATGACTTCGGCGGGACGCGGCTCCGGTGAAACAAGACATGAGGATGGCATCATGACCGAATCTGTCGGCTTCATTGGCCTCGGCATCATGGGTCGGCCGATGGCCCTGAACCTGATCAAGGCCGGCTACGAGCTCGTCGTCCATGCCCGTCGGCCCGAGTCGTTGGCGCCGCTGGCCGAGGCCGGTGCCCGGACGGCCGAGAGTCCGGCGGAGGTTGCCCGAGACGCGTCGATCGTCTTCACGATGGTCTCGGATACGCCGGATGTCGAAGCGGTGATCCTCGGCCCCGAGGGCGTCATCCAAGGTGTCCGACCCGATGCTGTGGTCGTGGATATGAGCACGATCTCGCCATCCTCCACGCGGATGATGGCCGAGCGACTCCGGGCCGTCGGAGCCGCGATGCTCGACGCCCCGGTCTCGGGCGGGGAGGCCGGGGCGAAGGCCGGTACCCTGTCCATCATGGTCGGGGGCGAGCCGGCCGACTTTGCGCGGGTGCGGCCGCTGTTCGAGGCGATGGGCGGAAATATCGTGCACGTCGGCCCAAGCGGTGCCGGTCAGGTGTGCAAGTCATGCAACCAGATCGTCGTCGGCGCGACCATCGCCGGCGTCTCGGAGGCGGTCTTGCTGGCGCAGGCGAGCGGTGTGGATCCGCGCAAGGTGCGCGAGGCCCTGCTCGGCGGCTTTGCGGGCAGCCGTATCCTGGAGGTGCACGGACTGCGAATGATCGAGGGTGACTACAGGCCGGGGTTCAAGTCACGCCTGCATCGCAAGGATATGCGGGTCGTGCTGGAATCCGCGCAGGAGTTGGGGATCTCCTTGACGACGGCGGCGATGGTCGCGGAATGGCTGGACCTGCTGGTCGAGCGCGGATTGGGCGAAGAGGATTCAGCGGCCATCTTCGAGGTGATCCGGGGGACGGTCGGCGAGGGGTAAACCCTTCGGCGATCAAAGGACGCCGTCGAATAGGATCGGTGTCCGCGGTTGCTCCGGCTTGATCGGCTTGCCGAAAAGGGACCCTTGGGCGCCGTCGACCCCGAGTCCCTTCAGGATCGACAGGATCTCGGCGCCGCCGCCGTACGAGCTTGTCCAGTGCTCTCATCGCATTCGACCCGATCGAATTGGATGTTTCCTCTATTCGTAGACGGCCGTGGCGACGCCGTTCATGACGGTGACCCTCGCAACACCGGCCGCGCCGAGCGGACACATGTAATTGATGATGGCGACCGTGCGGGTGTTGTTGAGCGCCTCCTCCGACATCAGCATGACGGAGCCGTCGCCGCGCGAGTTGCTGGCCATGCAGCCGCATCGAGCCAGGTCATCCGTCGTCATCCCGGGGGTGAAGGTACAGGCATCCCCGCGCGAGCCCGACGCCGTGGATTGACAGCCGCTCACCGCAAGCATGCAGATCAGAACACCGAGCGTGACGTCGCGCGCCCCGGATCGGCCGGACGGCCGTTTCACGCATCGGCGAGCCGCGGCGGCACCGACGCTGTTGGACATGTCGATGTCCCGTTACTCGGATTCGACGTGGGTGACGGATGCGCGCAGTGCCGCAAGGATCAGCCGACGCGCCGCTTTTTCGTCGAGGTCCGGGATATCCCAAGCCATGATGCGGCAGTACTTGAGCAGCAGGTGACGAACATCGTCTTCGAGCTCGCGGGCGTAACGTTCCATCTCGACTTCTTCGAGCGTTGCCATATCGAACTCCAAGCGTTTCAGCGAATCTCGACCTTGCCTTTGACCGATCGGATGAAGGTCGCGACCACGCCGTCGCCCACCGCCAGCTCGTCGAGGAGTACCGGGTCATTCACGGTGAAGTCGAGCGTCTCCTGCGCGCCCTGCACGCTGACCTTGCGCTTGGCCTTGTCGACCGCCGCGATCCGACCGTAGAGGGTCATGGTGTCGGTCATGGTGCCTGCCGGCTTACTCCCGCGCTCGCGGTCGACGACCGTTTCTTGAGTCGTCCCGACGGCGGCCTTGTCGGGTCCCTTGACGAGATCGATGAGTACGGCCTCGGTCTCGGTGATGGTGAGCTTGTTGCCGATCTTGATCCCGTCGAGGCGCCCGACCTGTTCAGGGACATTGATGACCTGGAACCGGCCATCCGGTGTCTTGATCGTCAGCATGCGTCGCTCGACGTTGACGATCTCGACGATCCCGCTGATCTCCGAGGTCACCTCGGCGCCCGTCACCGGGATGACCGTCACGTCCGCCATCGTGGTCGAGGAGACGGCGGCAATCCCGCCTGCAAGTGCGAAGGCCAAGCGCATGGCCCGTGGTTTTCCATTCATGGTGTGCTCCCCTGTTCTCTTGTGCCTTCGGATCGACTCGGATCACCCTTTCCGAGCCGATGTTCCGTCTGCTTGTACTTGTGAATGGTGCTCGCGCGATGGTGAGGTTTCTTCGATTCCCGTCGCGGTGCGAATAGCGCCGACGCACCGCTGCCGACGCGCGAACGGTACCCCGTCGGCGCCGCTCCTGCAAGCGACCCCGTGGACAGCGCCTTGGATGAACAAGAATTAAGGTGTCGGACATCCTCGGGCAATGGAGGCGCCCGGATACTCTCGACCTGTTCAGCAAACCCCTGGTGCGCGTCTGTCTCGATGGCGATGTCGCCCGGATCTTGGTCAGGAGAATGCCGTGTCAAATCGCCGAATCACGACCCCGACTCGATCGATCGCCGTAGCCCCGTCGCTGCCCTTGCGTCACCCGGCACTCGTCAGCGCGACCTTGGCGCTTGCCCTCGCATCCGGCGCTCTTTACTGGAGCGGCCGCGGTGCCGTAGCGGCGGATCAACCCATGCCCGTGGATGCGCGCGTCGCGTCGGCGGCGTTTCCCGGCTTCGCGGACGTGGCCGAGCGGGTTACCCCCGCAGTGGTCAACGTGTCGGTCAAGGCCGAGCGCGTGCAGCCCATGGCGATGCGTGGCCACCCGGCGCTTCCGCCGGACGCCGCCGTTCCCGAAGCCTTCCGTCGTTTCTTCGAAGAGCCGGGGCGGTCGATGCCGCGCCAGGCGACGGGGCAGGGCTCCGGTTTCGTCGTGGACAGTGACGGCCATATCGTCACCAACCATCATGTCATCGAAGGCGCGGGAGAGGTGACCGTCGTCCTGAACGACGGTACCAGTCATGTGGCGCGCGTGGTCGGTCGCGACACCAAGACGGATCTAGCCCTGCTCAAGATCGACGTCGATCGCCCGCTGGTCGCCGTCGAGCTGGGTGACTCGAGCAAGGCCCGCGTTGGCGATTGGGTTCTGGCGGTCGGCAACCCCTTCGGTCTCGGCGGCTCGGTGAATGCCGGGATCATCTCCGCACGCGGACGCGATATCAACTCGGGCCCCTACGACGACTATCTTCAGATCGACGCGCCCATCAACCGGGGCAACTCGGGCGGCCCGCTGTTCGACATCGAGGGTCGGGTGATCGGTGTGAACACCGCCATCTTCTCGCCGAGCGGCGGGAATGTCGGGATCGGCTTCGCCATCCCGGCGGAGACGGTCGCGCGTGTGGTGGCCGATCTTCGCGAGAACGGGCGCGTTGAGCGTGGTTGGCTGGGCGTGCAGATCCAGCCGGTGACCGAGGAGTTGGCAGCCGGGCTCGGGCTCGAGGAGGCAACCGGTGTGCTGGTTGCGGATCTGGTGCCCGGCAGTCCGGCCGCCGCGTCCGATCTGCGAACCGGCGACGTCATCCTCAGTGCGTCCGGGCAGCAGCTCACGAGCGCGAAGGACCTCTCGAAGCTGGTCGCCGCGACCAAGGCCGGCACCGCCATGACGCTGCGCCTGGTGCGCGACGGCACGACGCGTGACCTGACCTTGACGATCGGTCGGATGCCCGACGAGGATCAGGTCGCCGCGGCGCCGACCGAAGACGCCGACGCGCCGGAGCGTCCCCGTCTGGGACTCTATCTGGCGCCGCTGACCCCCGAGCTGCGTGCCGAGCGCGGGCTCGGCGCGGATGCCGCCGGCGTCTTCGTCTCGCAGGTCGAGCCCGACAGCCCGGCCGATCGCGCCGGGGTGGAGGCGGGCAGCCTCATCTCGATGGTCGGGACGGAGTCGGTCAGCACGCCGGATCAGGTGGCGAGCGCCGTGCGCGTAGCCGCCGAGGAGCGGCGCGAGAGCCTGATCCTGCGCGTCGAGAAGAACGGGCGGCCCCTCTTCATCGCCGTCCCCTTTGCGACCTGACCCCGGGCACATCCTAAGCTCATCGAACGCGTCGCGATACGCGATCGCGGCTTTGCCCAATGCAAGGCCGCGATCGTGCGACCGAGCGGCCCGTGTCTTGACCGCGCGGATTCCGCGCTATCCTATTTCATCCGAGGTCCAAAAACCTGATCGTTGATCGCCGAACCCCGATCACTCAACCCCACTCCCCGACGAGCAACCCATGCGAGTGCTCCTGATCGAAGACGATCGCCAAACCGCCGACTATCTGCTGAAGGCACTCGCCGAAACCGGCGCGGTCACCGACCATGTTGCCGACGGCCGCGCCGGACTCCTGCAGGCCGCCGGCGGCGACTATGACGCCTTGATCGTCGACCGCATGCTGCCCGGGCTCGACGGGGTCGGCATCGTCCGAACGTTGCGCGCCGCGGGCAACCGCACGCCGGTGCTCTTTCTCAGCGCCTTGGGCGAGGTCGACGACCGTGTAGAGGGTCTGCGTGCGGGCGGGGACGACTATCTCGTTAAGCCCTTTGCCTTCTCCGAGCTGCACGCGCGTCTCGAGGTGCTGCTGCGTCGCGGCAAGGCCGAGACCCCGGAGACGCGACTGCGGGTCGCGGATCTCGAGATGGATCTGCTCAAGCGCGAGGTGATCCGCGCCGGGCGCGAGATCCAACTGCAGCCGCGCGAGTTTCGGCTGCTTGAATATCTGGTGCGCCACGCCGGCCAGGTGGTGACCCGTACCATGCTGCTCGAGCAGGTCTGGGACTATCACTTCGACCCCCAAACCAACGTCATCGACGTCCACATCAGCCGCCTGCGCGGCAAGATCGACAAGGACTTCGCCCCGCCGCTTCTGCAGACCGTCCGCGGTGTCGGCTACATGATCCGCGGCGCATGAGCGTCGAGGAGGCCCCGCGGTCGGCCCTGCGTACCCGGGCAGCCAACATCCTGCGCAGCTCGACTTTCCGTCTGGCCGTTCTCTATGTACTGCTGCTCGGCGTCTCGGTCGGCATCCTCATGGCCTTCCTCTATTGGTCCACTGCCGGCTATATGGACCGCCAGACTGCGGCCACCATCGAGGCCGAGATTCGCGGGCTTGCCGAGCAGTACCGGCGGCGCGGCCTCGCCGGTCTGTCCTCGGTGATCAGCGAGCGTGTCGCGCGCGATCCGGTCGGCTCGAGCGTTTACCTTTTGGTCGACAACAACCTCGAGCCGCTTGCCGGTAACCTCGATCGCTGGCCGAGCGGATTTCCCGACGCGGAGGGCTGGCTCGGCTTCCGCCTGCGCGAGCGTGGACCGGATCGCACCGAAGAGCATGCGGCACGCGGACAGGTCTTCATGCTGCGCGGCGGCCTGCGACTCCTGGTCGGCCGCGACGTGCGTGATCTGGAGGCTACGCGTGCCCTGATCCTCGACGCGCTCGGCTGGGGGTTGGCCATCACCGCGGCCCTGGCCCTGCTGGGCGGATGGTTGATGAGCGCGGGTGTCATGCGGCGCCTGGAGACGATCAACCAGACCGCCGGCGAGATCATGGCCGGGGACCTCTCCCGACGCATCCCGCTCAACGGCAGCGGGGACGACTTCGACGCGCTTGCCGTGAATCTCAATCGGATGCTCGAGCGCATCGAGCAGCTGATGGCGGGCGTGCGTCAGGTTTCGGACAACATCGCCCATGATTTGCGCACGCCCCTGACCCGGGTGCGCACCAAGCTGGAGCTGCTTCGCACCGAGCTCGACGGCTGCGAAAACGCCCGCTCGCTCGCCGCCGAGTCGATCGCCGATACCGAGGAGATGCTGTCCACATTCAATGCGCTGTTGCGGATCGCACGCATCGAGTCCGGCGCCCGACGGGCTGCCTTCGCCCGCGTGGATCTCGCGACCTTGCTGGAGGATCTGGCCGAGCTCTACGAGCCGCTCGCGGCCGAGAAGGGGCAGGACTTGACGCTGCGGCTCGGGGGCCCGGCCCGGGTCACGGGCGATCGTGACCTCCTGTTCCAAGCCTTGGCCAACGTGGTCGACAATGCCATCAAATACACCCCGCCGGGCGGGACCATCGCGCTTGCCGGAGCCTCTTCGGAGGATGGTGTGACGGTGACGATTCGCGATTCCGGATCCGGCATTCCGCCGGATGCGCGCGAGAGGGTTCTCGATCGTTTTGTTCGGCTCGACGACAGCCGCTCTACGCCCGGCAGCGGACTCGGCCTGAGCTTGGTGAAGGCCGTGCTCGATCTACACCAGGCGTCCATCGCGCTCGGCGGCGATGCCGGAGGGCTCATCGTGACGATCCGCTTTCGCGATCCTCGCTCCCCGGCCGCTTAAACCGCGCCCGGCGCGGTATGCGATGTTTTTTGATGGTATCGGCCCCCGCAGACTCGACGACCGCCGGAGCCCGCGCGGTTTAAGATATTAAAAATGTATATCATTTTTAAACCGCGTCCCGGCTAAGGGTCGTGGATACACCAAACGTCCAACTCACTCGAAAGTGAGCGTCTCGCTCTGGACGCGGTTTAGTAGAGTCGCAACCCCGCCGTCGACTCGGCCCACTGCGCCTCGTCCGCACACAAACGCTGCTCCAAGTCGCCCGGTCGAGCCTCCGGGTCGTCGACCCACTCGCGCAGAAAGCTGCCGCCGGAGAGTAGATCGATGGCGAGACGCTCGGTCTCGTATTCGTAGGGGAAGTCGCGCCAGATCGGATAGTCCGGGTATTTCGATCGCACCGCCTTCAACAGAAGCGCGATCAAACGGTAGGGCTTGAAGCGATCGTGACGGTAGCCGTGATGGTCGGTGTGGATCTGAAGCCCCGAGCAGAGCCGGCCGGCATGCTTGTGGAAGGTCGGCTCGAACCAGCAGGGGCGGATCAGTGCGCCCTCGGTCCATTCCGCACATTCGGCGCGCATGTGTTCGAGCACAGGCTCGAAGTCGATATCCGGCGCGCCGATCACCTCGAGCGACACGGTGGTGCCCCGCCCTTCGGACAGCGTCGTTCCCTCCAATAAGACGGTGCCCGGGAAGCAGCGCGCCATATTGAGGCTCGCGGCGTTGGGACTCGGGTTGATCCAGGGCAGCTCCATGACCGGCCAACCGAAGCCGGGGCCCGACTCGGGGCGATAGCCGTCCATTGCAACCACATCGAGGTCGATGTCGTGTCCGTGATACTCGACGAACCAGCGCGCCAGCTCCCCGAAAGTCAATCCGTGACGCATGATGAGCGGACCCGCACCGACGAAACTCTCCCAGCCCGGCTCCAGGATGCTGCCCTCGATCGGGCGGCCGGCGGGGTTGGGTCGGTCCAGAACCCGAATGGCCTTGCCGGCCGCGGCGCAGGCATCGATCAGATAGGCCAGGGTGGTGACATAGGTATAGATGCGGGTGCCGATGTCCTGCAGGTCGATCAGCAGCACGTCGAAGCGATCGAGCATCGCGTCGGTCGGATAGCGCACCTTGCCGTAGAGGCTGAAGACGGGGATGCCGTGTCGCGGATCCAGGGCGTCTTCGGTCTCGACCATGTTGTCCTGCTTGTCCCCGCGCATCCCGTGCTGAGGGCCGAAGGCAGCCGTGACATTCAGCTCGCCGAGGTCCATCAGGGCATCCAGACTATGCCGACCTTCGGACGTACAGGACGCCGGGTGGCCGAGCAGTGCCAGACGGCAACCTTGAAGGGGTCGGCGCAGCCTTTCGTCTTCCAATAGCCGATCGATACCGAGTCTCACGATGTTCAGGCGGGCGTCATTGAGATATCCAGCCGTGAAGGATAACCGAAGACGATCGGGCTTCGGATGCTATGATGCGCGCCGCGCTCGCCGATCGCCTGCTCCGAGACCTGTGTCGAAGGCTGTTTGAATCCTGCTTCTTGTTGTCTGCTCCATGCTTCTTCGCGATTTTCACTATGACCTGCCTGCCGACTTGGTCGCCCAGCGCCCGCTGCCCGATCGCGGCGCGTCGCGCTTGCTTGCGCTCGACCCTGCGGGTGAGGGCTGTCGTGACCTTCTCTTTGCCGATCTGCCGCGACTGCTCCGGCCGGGCGATCTCTTGGTATTCAACAACACGCGGGTGATGCGTGCCCGGCTGTTCGGGCGCAAGGACACCGGCGGTCGGGTGGAGATCCTCATCGAGCGCCTCTTGGATGCGCGCGCGGCATTGGCCCAGGTCCGCGCAAGCAAGTCGCCCAAGCCCGGGTGCGCGATCGATCTCGACGGTGGGGCGCGGCTCATCGTGGGTCAGCGCGAAAATGATCTCTATCGGCTCGGTCTGGTCGAGGGCAACTTCGCCGATCTCATGTCGGAGCAGGGTCATATCCCCTTGCCGCCCTATATCCAGCGTCCGGACGATGTCTCCGATGAGGCGCGGTATCAAACGGTTTACGCGCGCCACAGCGGAGCCGTCGCTGCCCCGACGGCGGGCCTTCACTTCGACGAGGCCATGCTGGCCGGTCTGCGGGAGATGGGCGTCGGGTTCGCGGAGGTGACGCTGCACGTCGGTGCGGGAACCTTTCAGCCGGTCCGAGTAGCCGACATCGAGCGACACGAGATGCACGCCGAATGGATCGATGTGAATGATGGTGTCTGCCGTGCGGTGCAGTCCACGCGCACAAGGGGTGGACGTGTTGTCGCCGTCGGCACCACGAGTGTGCGCAGTCTCGAGAGCGCCGCGGCAGCCGGCGAGCTCAAACCTTTTCGGGGCGACAGTCGCCTTTTTATTCGGCCCGGCTATCGGTTTCGGGTGGTGGACGCGATGATCACCAACTTCCACCTGCCTGAATCGACACTCCTCATGTTGGTTTCGGCCTTCGCGGGTTATCGCCGCGTCATGGACGCTTACCGCCATGCCGTGGATGCTCGGTATCGGTTTTTCAGCTACGGCGATGCGATGTTCTTGAGCCGCAATGATGAGAATAGTGAGCTTAGCCACTCGTCGGAAGAGTGATTCCTTGGCTCCGTGGAATCGGATTTGGCGCCGAATTGCTCAATCGGCTTGACATCCAATGCAGATCGCATAAATTATAGAGACCGAGTCGCATGATGGCTCGCTTCTCTTTTCAGGGATTACCCTTTACCCGTTTTGGAGGTAGATCACGTGGAGTACGCTAACCTTAGCGTCGACGAGATTCAGCAGCAGCTCGCCGAGATCGAAAGCAGCAAGGCTGAGCTGAAGCGCGCGTTGGAAATACGTCGTCAGGAGGCGAAATCGGAAGTCGCTCAACAGATCAGGAGTCTGATCGCTCAATACGGCTACGAATTGGAAGAGATTCTGCCTCTGGTGGAATCCAAGCGTCGGCGTGCGGTCGCCTCGGTCCGGCGTTCCTCCGCCGGGGGGCGGCAGTATACGCGATATGTCGATCCGGAGAATGGAGACAACGTCTATGTGCGTGGCGTTCTTCCCGGTTGGATGAAGCAGAAGATGGCGGAGCAGGGCTACGACCCGTCTTCCAAGACCGATCGCGAAGCCTTCAAATCCAACTATCTCCAGGCGCTCGACGCCTAGGCGCGATTGATCCGGCGGTTTTTCAGGCTCCATCTCGGCATCCATTTCGTCATCGGACGGCCTCGTTCCGGTCGCACGAACCGCTTCTAAAGCTCGGATGTCGAGATGGTGGGGCGGGCGGTTTCCGGCCTCCGGCCGAACGGACGCGAAAAACGCACACGTAAATAGCGCATGCACGGCGCTGGCTTTCATTGAGCGCATCGCGTAGACTCCAGCTCTCGCATCATCCGGTCGATGCGTCGTCTCGCGGCTGACCCCACCTTTATCCAAGGCTTCATCCCCGAACGCCTCTTTTCTGCCTAGGCCGGTCCCGTGCTTGCGCGGTTTTAGGCCGGTTTCAGGAGCTTTCATGTCATTCGATTCACTCGGCCTTCAGGCCGACTTGCTGCGTGCCGTGGCAACGCAGCGTTATGCCCGTCCGACCCCGATTCAGCTACAGGCAATACCGGAGATTTTGGCCGGTCATGACTTGCTTGCCGGGGCGCAAACAGGAACCGGCAAGACGGCGGCCTTTGTGCTGCCGCTTCTGCAGCGGCTCTCCGAGAAGGGCCATCCGCAACGTCATCCCCGCGCACTGATCTTGACGCCGACGCGCGAGCTCGCGGCCCAGGTCGGCGAGCGTGTGCATGCCTATGGTCTGCACTTGCCTTTGCGCTCGGCGATCGTCTTCGGCGGCGTCGGCATGCAGCCGCAGATCAATCAGTTGCAGCGGGGCGTGGATGTTCTGATCGCAACCCCGGGACGTCTGCTCGATCATGCCGGCCGACGCACCGTCGATCTGTCGCGCGTGGAGATCCTCGTCCTCGACGAGGCCGATCGCATGTTGGATATGGGCTTCATCCACGATATCCGGCGCATCATTCAGCTGCTCCCCGAGCGGCGTCAGAATCTGCTGTTTTCAGCGACCTACTCCGACGACATCAGGCGTCTGGCCGACGGACTGCTCAAGCGCCCGAAGCTGATTGAAGTCGCACGCCGCAACACGGCCGCGGAGTCCGTCACGCAGGCGGCCCATCCGGTCGACAAGGCTCGCAAGCGCGATCTGCTTGCGCACCTCTTTCGCAGCGAGGG
Source organism: Thiocapsa sp. UBA6158 (assembly GCF_002423035.1). Lineage (GTDB taxonomy): Bacteria > Pseudomonadota > Gammaproteobacteria > Chromatiales > Chromatiaceae > Thiocapsa. The sequence goes on along the minus strand of NZ_DIUM01000096.1, from coordinate 111 downwards.
ATGGCATCAGGTGCTGGTGTTTACACGAACCAAGGCCGGTGCCAATCGGCTGGTCGAGCACTTGGGCCGAGAGGGCATCACGGCCGCCGCCATCCACGGCAACAAGAGCCA
>NZ_DIUM01000019.1 GCF_002423035.1 Thiocapsa sp. UBA6158 | reverse complement strand
GCGCATCAGTTTCGGTCGCACCCGCCTGCGCCAACCTTCTTGACCGCGGGGCATCCGTTGAGTAGTATTCCGCTTCTTTTGTTTCGGCGCCCGTCGCCGATCTCGCCGAATGGTTTTGGGGATCTTCAGACATGTACGCGGTCATTCAAACCGGTGGCAAACAATACCGGGTTTCCGAAGGCGACACCGTCAAGGTAGAAAAGATGGCGGCGGAGCAGGGCGCTGTCGTCGACTTCAATCAGGTTCTTCTGGTGGCCGACGGGGACGATGTCAAGGTCGGCAAGCCTTACGTCGAAGGCGGTAAGGTCAGCGCAACGGTCGAAAGCCACGGGCGTGCGAAGAAGGTCATGATCGTGAAGTTCCGGCGGCGCAAGCATCACTTGAAACGCCAGGGCCATCGTCAATCGTTCACCGCCCTAAAGATTACGGCGATCAGCGCCGGCTGAAGAGGAGACTCCCATGGCACATAAGAAAGCTGGCGGCAGCTCGCGCAACGGGCGTGATTCGGAATCCAAGCGGCTCGGCGTCAAGGTCTTCGGTGGGCAGGTCGTCAAGGCCGGGGCCATCATCGTGCGCCAACGCGGTACTCGATTCCATCGCGGGGTCAACGTCGGTTGCGGACGCGACCACACGCTCTTTGCGCTGCGCGACGGGATCGTGACCTTTGTCGAGCAGGGGCCGAAGAATCGTAAATTCGTGACCGTGGTCGAAAAGCCTGCAGCTGTCGGCTCGGCCTGAACGGTTCGGGCGCTACCCATCGCAACGGGCACGCGAGCCTCGCCGTTTCGGCGGGGCTCTTTTCGTTTCAGCGATGAGGTTGTTTGAGGTATGAAATTCGTCGACGAGGCTTTCATTCGGGTCGAGGCGGGAGACGGCGGCAGCGGCTGCGTCAGCTTTCGTCGCGAGAAATACATTCCGAAGGGCGGACCCAACGGCGGCGACGGGGGCAACGGCGGCAGCGTCCACCTGATCGCCGATGTCAATCTGAATACCTTGGTGGATCTGCGTTACCAACGCGTGCATCGCGCGGAGCGGGGGCAGAACGGCAGGAGTCGGGACATGACCGGTCGTGCCGGCGCGGATCTCGTGATTCGGGTCCCGGTCGGGACGCGCGTCTTCGAGCGCGAGACCGGCGAGTTGATCGGCGAGCTCCTGGAGTCCGGCCAACAGATGTTGGTTGCGCAAGGCGGCTTTCACGGCATCGGGAACGCGCGCTTCAAATCCAGCACCAACCGAACCCCGAGGCAGTTCACCCCGGGGACACCGGGAGAGCGCCGAGACCTCCAGCTCGAGCTGATCCTGCTCGCGGACGTCGGCTTGCTCGGCTTTCCCAATGCCGGCAAATCTTCTCTGATTCGCCAGGTCTCCAGTGCGCGTCCGAAGGTTGCCGACTATCCCTTCACGACACTTTATCCCAACCTCGGCGTGGTGCGGCTCGGTCGCGACCGCAGCTTCGTGATTGCCGACATCCCCGGCGTGATCGAGGGTGCGGCGGACGGTGCGGGGCTCGGGAGCCACTTTCTCAAACATCTCTCCCGCACACGTTTTCTGTTGCATCTGGTCGATGTCGCCCCGCTGGACGAGGCGGTGGATCCCGTCGAGCAGGTTCGCAAGATCGAGGCGGAGCTCTCCGCGTTCGGCGAAGGACTCACGCTCAAGGAGCGTTGGTTGGTGCTCAACAAGGTCGATCGCCTGCTCCCCGATGAGTACGAGCTGCGGCGCGACGAGATCATTGCCCGCCTTGAGTGGACGTCACCCGTCTATGGGATCTCCGCGATGACGGGGGAGGGCACGACGGCGCTGATGGGCGATTTGATGACTCGACTCGAAGCATTGGCTGCCGACAGGGCCGCTGCCGAGCAGGCAGGAGCCGATCGGGATACGGGCGCCGATGGCGATTCTGCAGGACCCGAGACCGAATGGCATCCACTCGACTGACCTGACTGGATCTCTTCTATGATTTCGCGCGCCATGATCCCCTTCACGCGTCGATGGGTCGTGAAGATCGGAAGTGCATTGTTGACCCGCGACGGTGCAGGACTTGAGCGCAGTATGCTCGTTCCGTGGGTGGAGCAGATCACCGCGCGTCGCATGGCGGGCAATGAGGTGGTTCTGGTGTCCTCTGGCGCGGTCGCTGAGGGAATGGCGCGGATGGGCTGGCGGGTGCGTCCGAAAGCGCTCCATGGATTGCAGGCGGCCGCCGCGATCGGACAGATGGGGCTCGTGCGCGCGTATGAAGACTGTTTCCAGGCGCGCGGACTACACACCGCGCAAGTGCTCCTCACCCGTGACGATCTTGCCGATCGCGCTCGCTATCTCAACGCCCGCAGCACCCTTCGCACCCTGCTCAAGCTCGGCGTGATCCCGGTCATCAACGAGAACGATACGGTTGCAACCGACGAATTGCGCTTCGGCGACAATGATACCTTGGCTGCACTGGTCGCCAACCTGATCCAGGCCGACCTTCTGATTCTTCTGACCGATCAAGACGGTCTGTTCGATCGGGATCCGCGCGCTCACGCCGATGCCTGCTTGATTCCCGAGACCCGGGTCGACGACCCTCAACTGGACCGCGTTGCCGGCGGCAGCGTCACGGGTCTGGGGACGGGTGGAATGGTGACCAAGGTCCGTGCAGCTCGCCTTGCAGCGCGCTCGGGTACGCCGACGGTGATTGCTCCCGGGCGCGGAGAAGACGTCCTGAGGCGGATCGGAGAAGGGGAGGGCGTCGGGACCTTGCTGGTGCCCTTCCAGGGCCCTCAGGCGGCGCGCAAGCAGTGGTTGGCCGGTCATCTGCAGGTTCGGGGCCGTCTTACGCTCGATGCCGGGGCCGTGCGTGCCTTGCGCGAGAAGGGGACGAGTTTGCTCGCGGTCGGCGTCAAAGAGGTGCAGGGCGCCTTCAATCGTGGCGAGGTCGTTGCCTGTGTCGACGAATCCGGCCGTGAAGTGGCGCGGGGCTTGGTCAACTACGATGTGCAGGAAGTCGCGAGGATCAAAGGTCACCCGTCGAGCGGATTCGAGGCTATCCTCGGCTATCTCGACGAGGAGGAGTTGATTCATCGCGACAATCTGGTTTTGCTCTAAACCGCTCCGAGTGATCCGGGTTGCGCCGGAGCAGAGTCGATCCATCATCCCGTCGACGGGCGTCGGAGTGGATGCGGTTTAGGTTTGCGATTGCTTTCCTTCAATCCTCCTTTCGTCGACTGACCTTAATCAGTGCCGAGGCCGGTGGCCTTCGTGACCGCGTCCACGATCCGGACCTGTTCATCATCCGACAGATAGGGGTGCATCGGGAGACTGATGACTCGCTGTGCCACACGCGCGCTGATCGGTGTCCCGAATCGCTCCAGGCTCGGTTGAAATACGGGCTGTTCGTTGAGCGGCACAGGGTAGTGCACCGCCGTCGGGATGCCTTCGGCCGCCAATGTTTCGGCGACTCGATCGCGCTGGTCGACCTGGATGGTGTACTGGGCAAAGACCGACTCGTTGCCGGGTGCGATGAAGGGAGTCAGCACTGCGCCGTCGGCAACCTCGCTCGAGGTTGCTCCTCTGGACAGAAACAAGTCGGAATAGCGCGCCCCGATCCGAATTCGCGCGTCGATCTCGTTGGCGAACAGCGGCAGCTTCGCAAGAAGAATCGCAGCCTGAAGCGTGTCGATACGGCCATTTAGGCCGAGGCGCGGATGGTGATATCGGCGATCTTGGCCGTGGTTCCGGATCTCCTTCAACCTTTTCGCTACATCATCGTCGTTCGTGAAACAGGCTCCGGCATCGCCGTACGCGCCCAGCGGCTTGGAAGGGAAGAAGGACGTACAGCCGATCGAGGACAGGGCGCAGGACCGCGTTCCCTTGTAGCTGGCTCCGAAGCTCTGGGCGGCGTCTTCGATCACGGGAAGGCGATGTCGTGTGGCGATCTCGTTGATGGCGTCCATATCCGCGCATTGGCCGTAGAGGGAAACCGGCATGATGGCTCGGGTACGCCCGGTGATCGCCTCTTCGATGCGGGCTGGGTCGATGTTGTAGGTTACAGGGTCGATGTCGACGAAGACCGGCCGCACGCCGAGCAGCGCGATCATCTCGCCGGTAGCGATGAAGGTGAACGGGGTCGTGATGACCTCGTCGCCTCGACCGATCTCCAGCGCCATCATGGCCGCGAGCAAGGCGTCTGTTCCGCTCGAGAGACCAATGCAGTGCCGCGTGCCGACGAAGGCAGCGAGCGCCATCTCCAGCGCTTCGACCTCGGGTCCCATGATGTATTGCCCGTGTTCGAGGACCGCATGAATCCGGGTCTTCACGTCGTCTTCGATCAGTCGATACTGCGATTTCAAGTCGATGAATTGCATTCGTTTCGCCTTTGATCGTTGGTTCGGATCACAGATTCAAGACGCATCAGGATACCGGGTTTCTGTCGAGCCGTCTTTTCCGCGCCCATAAAAAAACC
>NZ_DIUM01000027.1 GCF_002423035.1 Thiocapsa sp. UBA6158 | reverse complement strand
GTGGACCAATCGATGATCAAGGCCTCACTCCCGTCCTCGTGGCACTCGGCGCGGAGCGTCACGGGGCACCCGTGACACCACAGAGACCGGTCTCGCGAGCGACTCCCGCCTAAAGCGCACCCGGAGCGAGATGCTCGTTTTCGCGTCAGCCGGTCTTCACTCCACACGCTCGATCACGTCCGTGACCAGACCGGTCTGCAGCGCGTCGGACAGCGAGATGAGAAGGATCTTGTTGTTGGGTATGGAGGCGGCGGCGATGGCGACATCCGGGTCGATGCCCATCTCGCGTAGATAGAGGAAGGCGTCGGCGACATAGAGCTGACCGCCCTCGTGGCTGCTGAAGCGCCTCGGGACCTTGCTCTGATGGATCCCCAGCTTCGCATCGGGCGTGACGTAGCGTTCTGCACCTCCCGCGAGGACATCGATGCAGGCCGAGGTGCAGGCCTGATCGACCGCGGTGCGCAGACCCATGATACGCAGGTAGCGTCCGAGCTTGCGCGCCTCGAAGACCGAGCCTCCGGGGCTGTTGATCACCAAACCGACGGCACGCCCGCGGCGTAGCTCGCCGATGGTCTGCTCGGCGAAGCCGTCGGTGATCTCGGCGCCGTCGATGCGCAGCCAATGCATCCGCAGGGTCCCGTCCGGCTCGAACCGAACCAAGGTCGAGGCCATTCCGGTCGCGTCGGAGACCTGCCGACAGGACTCGGTCGCAAACTCGAGGAGTGCCGATCCGCGCGCGTTGTACTCGACGACCAGCTGATTGGACCGCTCGATGATCGCATCGACCCGCAATCCGTACTTGTCGGCGGCGGCAATCACCGCCGAATCGGTCACGGCGACGTCGAGATTCTGTCCGACGCGCAGCAGATGGCATGCGGCGACCCTGCTCAACCAATCGCCCCGGCTCATGCCCTGCGGGGGACGGGTCGAGCCCGGGATCGTCTCGCGGCGCCGGCTGTCGGTTTGATCCGAGGCCGGTCCGGTCCCCGGCTCGGTCATCTGGCCGGGAACGGCGCAGCCGACGAGTACGCCGAACGAGACACCCAAGAGGACGCGCGCGAGCGTTCGGACCATCGGGCTGTCGTGCCCCCTTCCCATCAGGCTCGGATCTCGATCCCCCGGGCGAGGAGATAGGATTTGACGGCCTGAATCGGCACCTCGCGCCGGTGAAAGATCCCCGCAGCCAGCGCGGCCTCGACATCCGTCGCCGCGAACACCTCCGCGAAGTGCTCGACGCAGCCGGCACCGCTCGAGGCGATGACCGGGATACCGACCGCCGACCTCACGGCCTGAACCAGCTCGAGATCGAAGCCGGCACCCGTGCCGTCGCGGTCGATCGAGTTGAGCAGGATCTCGCCGGCCCCCAGGATCTCGCAGACCCGCGCAAGCTCCACGGCGTCGACGTCGCGACCCTCGCGTCCGCCCTTCACCGTGCATTGAAACCAACAGTATCGCTCGCCCCGAGGTCCCGGCGTGGCGGTCTCGACCGTGTGATGGTGCGTCTCCTCGGGGGAGCCGACATAGACACGACGCGGATCGATGGAAATGACCACGGCCTGGTTGCCGTAGACGCGTGCAATCTGCTCGATGGCCGTGCTGCCGTCTTTGGTGCCGCGCTCGAGATAGCCTTCGACGGCCTCGACCGCATCCGAGCCAATCGAGATCTTGTCGGCCCCGGAGCGGAAATAGGCGTCGGCCACGTCCAATGCGGAATAGTCGTTCCCGCGGGCATCGCGAAAGGCACGGATGCCTCCGCCGATGGTGAGCGGCACGAAGACGCGCTCGGAGGTCCGCTCGAGCACCTCGAGCATCGGCTGGTCCGCCAGAGGGAAATCGCGGAAGGCCGTAATGTTGAGGAAGGTGACCTCGTCGGCGCCTTCCTCGTAATAGCGCTGGGCCAGCTCGACCGGCTTGCCGAGATTGCGGACCTCCCCGGCCTCGCGCACGTCGTACTGATCGCCCTTGGTGACGACCAGATCACCGGCGTCGTTGGTGCGCACGTCCAGACAGGCAATGATGCGCTTGGCCAGATGCGTCGGGCTGCGATCGGTCGCCGGGGTCATCCTCGCAAGCGACTGCTCCTCGCCGGCGAGGAAGCGTCGCAGCAGCCGCAATCCGGCGTTTGCGCTCTTCTCGGGATGAAACTGAACGGCGGAGACCCGTCCTCGCTCGACGGCGCTGAGAAACGGCCGGCCATAATCCGTCTCGGCGAGCTGCCAGTCCAGGTTCTCGGCGGTGGGTTCGGCATAGTAGGAATGCACGAAGTAGAGCTTCTCCCCGGCGTAGTCGGCGAACAAGGGTGAGTCGCGCTCCACGCGCACGTCGTTCCATCCCATGTGCGGGACGGCGAGCGTGCCCGCGTCGAAGCGGCGTATCCGGCCCGGGATGATCCCGAGCCCGGGCACGTCGGGTGACTCGTCGCTGCCTTCGAAGAGCGCCTGCAGGCCGATGCAGATCCCGAGATACGGCCGACCCGCGGCGAGATACTCGCGCAGTGGCTCCAAGTAGCCGAGCGCCTGCAGGCGCTGCATCGCCGCCCCGAATGAGCCGACGCCGGGAAAGATGAGCCGCTCCGCCTTGAGGATATCCGCCGGGTGCTCGATCTCGGTCAATGAGAATCCCAGTGAATGGATGGCATTGCGGAGGCTACGCACATTGCCGGCGCCGTAGTCGAGCAGCGAAATCATGGGTCGGAATCCGTGGCTTTCGTGTTGATGCCGGGTGCGCGGGTCGCTGGACCCGCGGACGAAACCGCTATCTTAGCGCTATCGGGCGGTCGGATTCAGATTTCTCCGTTCGAGGTGTCGAGCAAGATCGCCTCGGCCGCCACCACGCGCGCCAGCGCGACCTCCATCATGGCGCGCGCCTGCGCCGTCGCCGTGTGGAGATAGGCGTGCAGTGCAGCATCCTCGGCGTTGCGATCCTCGCATTCGGCGCTGTAGTTCTCGAAGGCGTTCAGCGCAAGCACCAGATCGACCAGGTGATGCGGGCACTCGCAGCGCACGCTCGGCGAGGCGGCGGCGATGCGCAGCAGATCAGCATCGGCGAAGCGCCGCGGCGGGATCGGCAAGGACAGATCAAGTGCGGGCTCCTCGGCGGCCGCCGCGGGTGCCCGCGCGAATTGGCCCAGGCACCATTGGCGCAGCTCCTGCAGGTCGACCGGTGCGCGTTTCGGAGTCAGTCTGCGCGCATCGAGTCGCTCGATCGTGGACCGAGTTGCAAAGCTGTAGACGATGATCGCACGGGCCGCGCCGCATGATGCGACCAGCTCGCCGATCTCGCGCACCTGGTCACCTTGGATCGTCGGGTACTCGAGCACGGCGATATCCGGTGTGATCGGCGCAGGCTCCGCAGCGAGAAACGCCCGACGCGAATCGTAGAGCCCCACAAGATCGATATTTCCCTGCATCGGGGGCTCGCGCCTGAAGCGCTCGGCGAGCGACGACCCGATGACCAACACCCGGCACGGGCGCTCAGGCGCACCTGCAGCCTCGGGTCGATCCGTTCCGCGGATCCGCTCGCGCAGTTGATCGAGGCTCAGGTTGGCGACACGGCTGATCGCATCGCCCCGATCGACCAAGCGCTTGATGAGGGTTAAGCGACTCACGTCTTCCGGCCCGTAGAGACGCGTGCCGGACTCCGAACGAAGCGGCGCGACGACCGTGTAGCGGCGCTCCCAGACGCGCAGTGTATCGGCAGGAACCCCGGTCAACCGCGATACGGCGCCGATGCGATAGGTGTGACCCGGTAAGGCGGCATCCTGGTCGGTCAATGCGGTCTCCTCATGGTGAGCGTCGATAGCTTGTTCATATTTTGCTTAGGTTTTCGCCTTGAGATGGATTTGAGCGCCCTCGATTGTTGACCTTTAAATTTGGTCATTAGCCGTTCACTTGAGGCCTCGGCTCCGCGACAGGCCTGCTCGGGCGCCTTTCCGGACCGGCCGACGTCTTTCCGTCCCGGTGTACATAGTGGGCGTGTGCGCGCCGTCGCCCAAGTCTTGTCCATGACCGATTTCAGCCCGCCGCGCCGGGCTGAAAATCGAGGCCGGTCGCTCGAATCTGAAGTAGCATTGCAGACTTGTCGACGCCGATTCTCGGCTCATTCTCTACGCCATGACCTTCGGTGACTGCATGCAACGGACCTCCACCGCACTCGCGCTCGTTCTAAGCGCTGCCTTGCCGACCTACTCGGCCATCTCGTTTGCCGACGAGACACTGCATCTGTACAACTGGAGCGACTACGTCGCCGAGGACACGCTCTCCGGATTCGCCTCCGCAACCGGGATCAGGCCGCGCTTGGATGTCTACGACTCCAACGAGGTCCTCGAGGCGAAGCTCTTCGCCGGCAGCAGCGGCTACGACCTGGTCTTTCCGACCGCGCGACCCTTTGCCGCACGTCACATCGCGGCCGACCTCTATCTGCCGCTGGACAAGTCCAAGCTCCCGGGTCTGGACCAGCTCGACCCGGCGATCATGAGCCAACTGGCGAGCATCGATCCCGAGAACGCCCACCTGGTGCCCTACATGTGGGGGACCTCCGGCTTGGGGATCAATCGCGACAAGGTCCAGGCCGCCTTGGGCGAGTCCGCCGACCTCGACACCTGGGCACTGATCTTCGATCCGGAGACCGCAGCCAAGCTCGGCGCTTGCGGGATCAGCCTGCTCGACGATCCCACCGAGGTCTTCTCCGCCGCCCTCGCCTACCTGGGCAAGGATCCGAACAGTCTCGACAAGGCCGATCTCGACGCCGCCTCGGCACTGATCAAGGCGATCCATCCGCAGGTGCGTTATTTCCACTCCTCGCAGTACATGAGCGACCTGGCCAACGGCGATCTCTGTGTCGCCATGGGCTACTCGGGCGATGTCTTTCAGGCACAGTCGCGCGCCGAAGAGGCCGACAAGGGCGTGGTCGTCGACTATGTCATCCCGCGCGAAGGCGCGCCGGTCTGGACCGATGTGATGGCGATCCCGAAGGACGCTCCCAACCCGGCGGCGGCGCATGCCTTCATCGCCTACATGTTGCAGCCCGCCGCCATCGCCGCGGTCTCCAACGCGGTCTATTACGCCAATCCCAACCTCGCGGCCACACCGCTCCTGGAGGACGCAGTGCGGGATGACCCGGCCATCTATCCGCCTGCCGAGGTCAAGGCGCGTCTCTTCGTGCCCTCGGAGCGCAGCGACCGCGAGATCCGCGATCTGAATCGTCTCTGGACGCGCCTCAAGGCCAATCGCTGACCGGAATCGGGGCCCTCGCCGATGACGACACTCGCCGAGCGCCGTTCGCTCGAGCCTTGGCAGGACCCCAAAGCGGTCCCCTATCTGCGCATCGAGCGGGTCACCAAGAAGTTCGACGACATCTACGCCGTCGACGACGTGAGTCTCGACATCTTCCAGGGCGAGTTCTTCTCGCTGCTCGGCAGCTCGGGCTGCGGCAAGTCCACGCTGCTGCGCATGCTCGCCGGGCTCGAGTATCCGAGCAGCGGACGCATCTACATCGACGGCGTGGATGTCACGGATGTGCCGGCTTACTCGCGGCCGGTGAACATGATGTTCCAGTCCTACGCACTCTTTCCGCACATGAGCGTGGAGCAGAACGTCGAGTTCGGGCTCAAGCAGGATCGGCTCTCGAGACGCGAGCGCACCGAGCGTGTCGCCGAGATGCTGGAGCTGCTGAAGATCACCGAGCTGCGCAAACGTCGGCCCGATCAGCTCTCGGGCGGACAACGCCAGCGCGTCGCACTCGCCCGCAGCCTGGCCAAACACCCGAAGCTCCTGCTGCTCGACGAGCCGCTCGGTGCGCTCGACAAGCGTCTGCGCGAGAATACCCAGTTCGAGCTGGTCAACCTGCAGGAGCGTCTGGGCATCACCTTCGTGACCGTCACGCACGATCAGGAAGAGGCCATGACCATGTCCACGCGCATCGCCGTCATGGACGCCGGCCAGATCATGCAGGTCGACACCCCGACGGCCATCTACGAGTTCCCGACCTGTCGCCTGGTGGCCGAGTTCATCGGCTCGATCAACTTGTTCGAAGGCAAGGTGGTCGCCACCGAGGGCAACGCGGTCCTGGTCGAGACCCGCGTCGGCCGACCCATGCGCATGCACAGCTTCCATCCGATGGTGCTGGGTACCCCGGTCACGGTCGCGGTGCGACCCGAGAAGATGCGGCTCTGTGCCGACTTCCGAGACGACGGGGTCAATCAGCTCAAGGGGCGGGTGGAGGACATCGCCTATCTCGGAGACGTGTCCATCTACCGCATCCGCGTCGGCGACGGGGCCTTGGTCGAGATGACGCTGACCAACGTCCAGCCGCGCACCGAGCAGGCGCTGACCTGGGAGCAGGATGTCGCCATCGAGTGGTCACCGAGCAGCGGCGTGGTCCTGACCGAATAGCCCGCAGACCCACCGAGCACCATGCCCGCACCGCCCCCGAATCGCGCCAAACACACGCATCGCACGAGCCGACTGGTCAACATCGGCATCCCCTATCTGTGGCTGGGGCTCTTCTTCCTGCTGCCCTTCGCGATCGTGCTGCAGATCAGTCTGGCCGAGCCGGCGCTTGCACAGCCGCCCTACACCGCGCTCTGGCAATGGGTCGACGAGGGTCTGCTGCGCATCGAGATCAATCTGCGCAACTTCATGATGGTCGCCGAAGACGACCTCTATCTGAGTGCCCTGCTCAACTCGCTCCAGGTCGCCTTCATCTGCACCCTGCTCTGCCTGCTGCTGGGTTATCCGATGGCCTATGCCATCGCGACCGCACCCGAGCGCTGGCGGATCATCCTGTTGATGCTGATTGTCCTGCCCTTCTGGACCTCCTTCCTGATTCGCGTCTATGCCTGGATCGGGATCCTCAAGTCCAAGGGTCTGCTCAACGATCTTCTGATCTGGCTCGGTCTGATCGACACGCCCTTGGCGATCCTGCACACCCAGACGGCCATCTATATCGGTGTCGTCTACTCCTATCTGCCCTTCATGATCCTGCCGCTCTACGCGAACCTCTCGCGGCTCGACATGAGCCTGCTCGAGGCCGCGGCCGATCTGGGCTGCCGACCCATGCGGGCCTTCCTGCGGGTCACGTTGCCGCTCTCGATGGCCGGGATCCTCGCGGGCAGCATGCTGGTATTCATCCCGGTCGTGGGCGAGTTCGTGATCCCGGATCTGCTCGGCGGACCCGAGAGCCTGATGGTCGGCAAGCTGCTCTGGACCGAGTTCTTTTCCAACAAGGATTGGCCGCTCGCCTCGGCGCTGGCGATCCTGCTGCTCGCACTGCTGGTCGTGCCCTTCGTGATGATGCAGCGTCTGCAGCAGCGCATTGAGGGAGGCCGTCCATGAGGCGTCGACGCTGGCCGCTGCTGACGCTGCTCGCCTTCGGCTATGCCTTTTTGTATGTGCCGATCCTGCTGCTGATCATCTATTCGTTCAACGAGTCGCGCTTGGTGACCGTGTGGACCGGATTCTCGACCAAGTGGTATGTCGAGCTCTTTCGCAACCAGCAGCTGCTGGATGCCGCCTGGCTGAGCGTGCGCATCGCCGCCGTGAACGCGACCCTGGCGGTCGTGCTCGGAACACTGGCCGCCAACGCACTGGTGCGCCATCGCCACTTTCGCGGACGCACCGGATTCGAGCTGCTGCTCACCGCCCCGCTGGTCATGCCGGATGTCATCATCGGGCTTTCGCTGCTGCTGCTCTTCGTGGCGATGCAGCACACGATCGGCTGGCCCGACGGTCGCGGCTTCACGACCATCACGATCGCTCATGTCACCTTCAGCATGGCCTATGTCGCCGTCGTGGTGCGCGCACGCCTCTCCCAGATGGACCGCTCGCTCGAAGAAGCCGCGATGGATCTGGGCGCCCGGCCGCTACGCGTCTATCTGACCATCACGCTCCCGCTGATCGCGCCTGCCCTGCTCTCGGGTTGGCTGCTCGCCTTCACGCTCTCGCTCGACGACCTGGTCATCGCCAGCTTCGTCGCCGGACCCGGCTCGACGACGCTGCCGATGGTGATCTATTCGAGCGTGCGCATGGGGGTCTCCCCGCAGATCAACGCACTGGCGACCATCATCGTCGCGGTCGTCACGCTCGCGGTCGTGATCGCGGGAATCGCGATGCGCCGAGGCCGCCAGGCGCGGTGAGTTGGTTTCCTCGCGGGCTCTGCCCGAATTCCAGTGCGTGAAGAAGTACCTGCAAAACCCGTCGGCGACTTGATTCAGGATAAGGATCCATCGCAGCGCCCGGACTATGGTATCGCTCGCACTCGCGTGTCTCTCGAGGGGTCGGGACTTCAGCTGAGCTGGATGGGTGCGACTGACGAGACCTTCGGGGTGTGCGCGTGGCGCCACCCGGTCGAGAATGTGATCACGACGGCCACCCGGATCCGTCTGAAGGGGCGCCTCCTGCGCGACGCCCTTCAGCGACTCCTCCAATCCATCGGCCGCAGTCGAGGAGCTCATGATGAATCGGCATCTGCGTTACGCCGGCGGCTCGCTGCCCGTTGGCCCGGCCCGGTCGGATCGGCTCGAGGCACAGGTCGCACCGCAAGAGAACCAGCCGTCGAGCATGCTCGAGCGTCCTGCGCAGACCCCGCTGGTGTGGCGAGACGACTGGTGCATGGGCATCCCCGCATTGGATTCCGACCACCGCCGGCTCGTCACGTTGGTGAATGCGCTGCTCAGCAGTCGACCCCGCTTCGAGCAGTATCTCGGCGGAACCGGCGATGATCGTGAGCCGGACACTGCCGAGCGCGAGCCCTTCGCGCGTTTCGAGGCACTCTTGGATCATCTGCGGGATCATTTCGAGCGCGAGGAAGCGCTCATGCTGTCGATCGATTACGATGACTTTCAGAGTCACAAATGCGAGCACAGCCTGCAGATCGCAGAGCTCACGGAGCTTCGTCGACAGGTGTCGCGCGAGCGCGGCGGCACCTTCAGCCAAGAGTCGTTGCAGTGGGTCAAGCGTTGGTGCTTCGACCATTTCATCGCCGAAGACAGGCGTCTTGGCCAGGCATACGCGGACGCGATGCGACCGTGACAGATCTCCCGTTCGGCCCGCCTGAAACATGTGCGATCAAGCGCTTGAGCCAAAGGCTCTCGGGGAGCAAGACCAGATAGACGATGCCGAGGATCAGGAGCTGATACCAGAAGCTCGTCAACCAGAGCGGCGTGACGCCTGTCGCAAGCCAATTCTCTGCCAGGCGCTGCAGATTGAAGAAGCTGAAATAGGCCAAAAAGGCGAGTGATAGGCGACCGGAGCTGCGCTGTCGCGGAGAGAGCGCCACCAGCGGAATCGCGACGATGGTGAGAACGAGGATCGCCAGGGGTGCGGCCAACCGGTGCTCGAGCTCGGCACGGTCGGCAAGCTCGGGCGAGGCGAAGAGGTCGAGAGAGGGCGTCGTGGAACGCTTGGAGATCACGCCTTGCGCGGCGCCGGACGCCCGGATGCGAATCCGATACTCCTGGAACTCACCGATCATGAAGGCGGCCGAGCCCGGATCGCCGTCGAAGCGATGCCCGCTCGACAGGGTGACGATATGGTCGCCCGTCTCCTCCTCGATGCGATGTTGCCCGTCCCGACTCACGACCAGGCGGGCGGCATCCTCGCGACGGTCGAGGATGAAGATATCGCCGAGCGAGTGCTGGCGGTCGATGTCGCCGATATAGAGCACCAGCTCCCCGCCTTGCTCGAGATAGAAGCGACCCGGCTGAAGGCCAGCGATCTGAGCCGCCTGCTCCTTTTGCTGCATCCGGATCTGATGGATCCCGGCGGCCGCCCAAGGCTGCAGGACCAGCGAGATCCAAGCGGTGACCAAGGCGACCGGCACGGCAAGGAGCAGCAGCGCCCGAAACACCCCTCGCGGGCCGATGCCGCAGGCACTCATTGCAACGAGCTCGCTGTCGCGCGAGAACCGGCTCAAGGTCACCAGCAGCGCCAGGAAAAAGGCCGGCGGCAGCAGGTTCGGCATATCGCGCACGACCTGGAAGGCAAGGAACTTGATCACCAGATGCGCGCTCAAGGCCCCGAGGTTCACCTCCTCGAGGGTGCGCAGAAAAAGCATACTCGCAACGACCAGCACCAGGATCGCCACGATCGCGGTGAAGACCTTGGCTGCTTCCGAAAGCAAATACCGATCGACGATTCCGAGCATGAGATTGTCTTTTAACGCGTCATCCGGGGGCGTTAGGGGGTCATCGCTCGGGCAGGATGCTCGGGATCCTCCACCGCCTTGGATGCGACCTCGAAGGTATCGCCGGAGAGCTCCTCGGACGCGAGGATGCGCTCGAGCTCGGCGCGCATCAGGGCCTGGCGGCCCGCGTCGTAGCGGCGCCACCGGATGAGCGCCTTGAGAAGCCGTGCCGCGATCTGCGGATTGAGCGGATCCAGCTCCAGCACCCGATCGGCGAGAAATCGGTATCCGCTGCCGTCGGCGGCGTGGAAGCATGCCGGATTGGCGGTGCAGAAGGCACCGACGAGGCTGCGCACCCGATTCGGATTGCGCAGTGAAAAGTCCGGGTGCAGCAAGAGACCCATGACGGCGTCCAAGGTGCCTTCCCGGCTGCTGGTCGCCTGGACACTGAACCATTTATCGATCACCAGCGGCTCCCGGGACCAGCGCCGGTAGAAGGCATCCAGTGCGGGCGGGCCATCCTCGCCGCCATGGTCCACGAGCAGACGCAACGCCGCGATCGCGTCCGTCATGTTTCCGGCATCGGCAAATTGTGCCCGACACAGCTCAAGCCCCTGCGCGTTGCCTGCAGCCATGAGGTAGCTCAGGGCGAGGTTCTTGAGCGCGCGCCGGCCGATCGCATCGGGCGTCGGCGCATAGGGCGCGGTGTCGGCGTTGTCGCGATAGACGCCCGACAGCTCCTCGGCGAGCCGCTCGCCGAGCATGCGGGCAAGCGCCATGCGTGCCCGGTGAATCCCCTCGACGTCGACCGTCTCCATCTGATCTCCGAGAGAGGCCTCGGAAGGCAACGTCAGCACCTCGGCCAGCAGGGCCTTATCGGTCTGCGGATCGGTCAGCGCGCCGCGAAAGGCGTCGACGAAACGCCCCGGAACCTCGGCCGCAGGATCCGCCGTCATCGTCGAGAGGACACGCTGCATCAGGATCCGCGCGGCATTCCAGCGCGAGTAACCATCGCTGTCGTGACGCAGGAGAAGGAGCAGGTCCTCGTCGCCGTAGTCGAATCTCGACTGCACCGGGGCGGAGAATCCGCGCAGCAGAGAGGGCACCGGCCGAACGGAAATATCCACGAAACACAGCCGCGTCTCCCAATCGCGCAGTTCCAGGACGCGCGTCCCCGGATCCCCTGCGTTCGGTTCACCCTCGAGGCGAAGCGCCAGCTCACGTCCGTCCGGACCCAGTAGTGCAATCGCCAGCGGAAAATGCAGCGGATCCTTCTCGGGCTCACCCGGTGTGGGCGCGATCTCTTGGCGAATCAGGAGGCTGTAGGTCGCGCGCTCCGCATCGTAGGTGGCCTCGATCTGCAGGCAAGGGGTCCCGGCTTGGGAGTACCAGCGGCGAAACTGCATGAGATCTCGCCCGCTCGCATCTTCCATGCAGGCGACGAAATCATCCGTCGTCACGGCGTGGCCGTCATAGCGCGTGAAATACAGATCGGTGGCCTTGCGGAACAGCTCGGGGCCGAGCAAGGTCGCCTGCATCCGCACCAGCTCCGCACCCTTGTTGTAGACGGTCGCGGTGTAGAAGTTATTGATCTCGACATAGGAGTCGGGCCGCACCGGATGCGCCATCGGACCGCTGTCTTCGGGGAACTGATGGGCCTGCAACAGGCGCACGTCGGCGACGCGCTTCACGCCGCGCGAGCCGACGTCGGCGGAGAACTCCTGGTCGCGGTAGACGGTGAAACCTTCCTTGAGACTGAGCTGAAACCAGTCGCGGCAGGTGATGCGGTTGCCGCTCCAGTTGTGGAAATACTCGTGCGCGATGACGCCCTCGATGCCCTGAAAATCCTCGTCCGTGGCGGTGTCGGCGCGTGCCAGCACGAACTTGTCGTTGAAGACATTCAGGCCCTTGTTCTCCATGGCCCCCATGTTGAAATGACTCACCGCCACGATCATGTAGATGCCGAGATCGTATTCCCGCCCGAAGCGTTCCTCGTCCCAGCGCATCGCCTTCTTCAGCGACTGCATGGCGTGGTCGCATCGGTCCAGATTGTGCGGCTCCACGAAGATCTGCAGCACGACCTCGCGGCCGGATGCCGTCGTGAAGCGATCCTCGATCGCACTCAGGTCACCCGCGATCAAGGCAAAGAGGTAGCTGGGCTTGGGAAAGGGGTCCTCCCAGGAGACCAGATGCCGGCCGTCCTCCAGCGCGCGCTCCTCGATGCGGTTGCCGTTGGACAGGAGCACCGGGAAGCGCTCGCGATCGGCGACGAGTGTGGTTCGATAACGCGCCATCACATCGGGGCGGTCCAGGAAATAGGTGATGCGCCGAAACCCCTCCGCCTCGCACTGGGTGCAGAGCATGTCGCCGGACTGGTAAAGCCCCTCGAGTGCGGTGTTGAGGTTGGGATGGATGCGCACACGCGTGTCCAGTCGGAACCGGTCGGGCACCCTCTGCAGGGTGAGCGAATCGGGCTCCACCCGGTACTCGGCAGGCAGGAGGATGTGCCCGTCGATCGCCACCTCCTCGAGATCCAGTTGCTCGCCGTCGAGCCTGAGCGTGCCGTCGCCGCGGGTTGCCGCCGGATTCCGGCGCACCTCCAAGCTGGCCTCCACGCGGGTGCGATCCGGATCCAGCTCGAATCTGAGATCGACATGGTCGATCAGGAACTCGGGCGGGCGATAATCTCTGCGGTGGATCGGATGCGGCGTGTCGCGGTACATGATGATCCTGCTCCAGGTTGAAGGTCGGGTTGACGGCCGGCACCCCGGACGGCGAAGCTTCGCCATCATCTCCAAACCGTCGTTGAACGTCCACCGTCTGCAAGGTGAAGACCGCGATGCCACATATCACCATCTACACCACGATGATTTGCCCCTACTGCTCCCGGGCGCGCCACTTGCTCCAGCGCAAGGGTGTCGACTTCGAAGAGATCTCGGTCGACCGCGACCGCGAGCAGATGGCGATCATGCGCCGTCGCAGCCGCCGGCACACGGTGCCTCAGATCTTCATCGACGACCGCCATATCGGCGGTTACGACGATCTCGCGATGCTCGATGCACGCGGCGAGCTCGATCCCTTGCTCGTTCCGGTCGATCCGCGAGGCGCCGATGAGTGAAGGCAGCGGCTCGCCGGAGAGCGTTCGCCTGGACAAATGGCTCTGGGCGGCACGCTTCTTCAAGACCCGCCATCTCGCCGTCGAGGCCATCAACGGCGGCAAGATCAAGGTCAACGCGCTGCGTGCCAAGCCGGCGCGGGCGATCGCGATCGGAAACCGTATCGAGATCCACAAAGGCGGTCTCGTCTGGGATATCGAGGTCCTCGGCTTGAGCAAGCAACGCCGCTCGGCCACTGAAGCGGCCTTGCTCTACCGCGAGGACGAGGCGAGTCTACTCAAACGCCGGGAGATCGTGCGCGAGCGCCGCGACACCGGCGTCGGTACAGGCGACACGTCCGGGCGGCCCACCAAACGTGATCGCCGCCTGATTCAGCGTTTCAAGATTCCTCACGATTCCGGGAGTTGACAGCCAATTGGACAGCGATGCCTTTCGTCGAACCTATCGCGCCATCAACGAGCGCTACTGCGCCTACGAGAAAGGCATCCTGACCAATCAGTGCAGCTGCTCGGAGGCCGAGAAGTTCTGTATCGCCGAGCGCGAGGGCGTGCATTGCGGCTCCGACGAGGCGCAGGCGACCTGCATCGCCCTGCTCGATCTCCTGCGCCGACAGGCCAGGTTCGCGCTCAAGACCGACGACCCGCAGCGCGCGCTGCCCCATGCGAAGGCGATGCGCCTACAGATCGGCGGGCTGCGCGGCATCGCCGTCGCACTCGATCCCGAGGCCCCTGCCCCCGCCGAAATCGCCGACGTGCGCGAGCTGATCCTCGCCGCCATCGCCCGTTTCGGCACACTCGAGCACCTGCCCTTTCCGCAGATCATGCAGCAGATCGCGGCCTACCGGGCGCGCCGAAGACGCCGAGGATCGGACACCCCCGATAAAACCAAAAAATGAAAAACGTCGGATGGGGCCTGTGTCCGAGCCGGCGGGTTAAGGCTCACCCGTACCGAACAGCAGTACAGGCGTGCCGACAGGGGTAAGTTCGAAGAGCTCGATCAACTCGGGGTCGTGCATGCGGATGCAGCCGTGAGAGCGCGCGACACCCATCGGCTCGGACTGCGGGCAGCCGTGGATGTAGATGAACCGCCGCAGTGTATCCACACAGCCGCCGCGGTTGCGGCCCGACTCGCACCCGGTCAACCAGAGAATCCGGGTCAGGATCCAATCGCGGCCCGGATGCTGCGCCGCGAACGCGCTGTCGTAAAGCTCGCCGGTCGCTCGACGCCCCCGGAACACGGTCCCGCTCGGGCATCCAGCGCCGATACGGATCCGCACCCGATGCAGGCCCCGGGGCGTGCAGCCGCTCCCGTGCTGCTCCCCCACACCCTTCAGCCCGGTCGATACACGATACTCGCCCAGTCGCCGCGCACCCTCGTAGAGCCCGAGGGTCTGGCGGTCGATATCGATCAGGATATGTCTAGAACGCCACCAGATGTCGTCGTTGCGCAGCACCTCTTCACCAACGACTGAAGGGATGGCGTGCCAGATTCGAGTTGTAGTAGCGAGGATCGTCCGACACCTCTGCCCCGGCCCAATCCGGCAGCTCGAACGACTCCTCCTCGGACCCCAGCTCGATCTCCGCAAGCACCAGACCGGCATTCTCGCCGGCGAAGACATCGACCTCCCAGAGATGGCCGCCGCACCGCACCCGATGGCGCACCTTGTCGATGACCGGCAGACTGCCCAAGGTCTCGAGCATGGTCCGAGCGTCCTCGATCGGGATCTCGTATTCGAATTCGGAGCGTGTCACGCCCGTCGTCCTGCCCTTAATCGTCAGGAAGCCACGATCCCCCTTCGCCCGCACCCGGACCGTGGCACGGCCCGTCTCAGCCAGATAGCCTTGGAGAATCGGCTCGCGCTCCTCGACGCTATCGCGCCAAGATGCTTTCTTCACCAGAAACTTACGCTCGATTTCAAGGCCCATAAACCGCGCCCGGAGTGAACACATTAAAATGATCGGGGCTCGCATGCCCCGAGCGATCAAAAGCCTTTTAGTCGGCGCGGTTTAAAAATCGAACTGGAAATCATCAATCGCTTCGCCCAAAGCGTACTTCATGCGAAGGGTTAGGCAGCCTTGACGATCCTAATCCATGCGATGGCTCGCCGGCCGGGTGATGCCCATTCACCTTACTAAAAATTCCTGAATCGCGTCAGCTCCGACCATGCGGGTCGGACGCACATTCGCACCGAGCCGACAACCCCGCATGCCGCGCCAAATACGCGATTCAGCCACGCTCGAACAGGGCCATCGACTCGACATGGGCCGTCTGGGGGAACATATCCATCACCCCCGCCGAAACAAGCCGATATCCGAGCGCATTGACAAGACGATCGGCATCGCGCGCGAGGGTCGTCGGATAGCAGGACACATAGAGCACCCGCTCCACCCCGAGACGCGGCAGCCAGTCGAGCACCGCAAGCGCGCCGCTGCGAGGCGGATCCAGCAGGGCCTTGCTGAAACCCTCGCGCGACCAGGGCTCCTGATCGAGCGCACCATATAGATCAGCGGTATAAAAGCGAGCATTCCCGATCTTGTTCAAGGCCGCGTTCGACTGCGCACGCGCCACCAATCCGGCGTCGCCTTCAACCCCGACCACCGTCTCGGCCTGACGGGCAAGCGGCAAGGTGAAGTTGCCCACACCGCAGAAGAGGTCCAACACACACTCGTCGGCCTGGACATCCAGGAGTGCGAGCGCCTGGTCGAGCATCGATCGGTTCAGCTCCAGGTTGACTTGGGTAAAGTCCGTCGGCTCGAACTCGATCCGAAGATCGTAGCGCGGCAGCGCGTAGTGCAGTGTGATCCCCTGACCGGGCAGCGGCCGGATGCTCTCCGGTCCGGCCTCCTGAAGATAGATGTGGAAACCCTCGCTATCACCGAGCGCCTCGAGCACGCCCAAGTCCGCCACACTCGGCGGGCTCAGCGCTCGGAATACCAAGACCGGCGGTGTGTCACCCATCGCCACCTCGATCTGGGGTACCTGCTCGCGGATGCTCAGCGCATCTACCGCGGCGCCGATCGCCTGCAGATGCGCCCCGACACTCGGATGGAGCACCTCGCAGCGGCCGATGTCGGTGATGAAGGCATTGCCCCGCTCGCGAAAACCCACAAGTGTTCGGCCTTTCTTCGCCACGTAGCGCACACCGAGCCGCGCCTTGCGCCGGTACCCCCAAGCACCCGCCGTCAAGGGCGCGAGCCAGGTCTGCGGCGTCACCTTCCCGATGCGCGAGAGCACGTCCGCAAGACTCTCCTGCTTGGCGCGAATCTGGGCACCTGACTCCATGTGCTGCAGGCTGCAACCCCCGCAGACACCGAAATGGCTGCACTTGGGCACCACGCGCTCCGGCGACGCCCGCAACACCTCGACGACGACACCTTCGTCGAACCGCCGCTGGATGCGCGTATACCTGAAACGCACCCGCTCCCCCGCCAGTGCGCCGTCGATGAAGACCGCCTTGCCGTCGAAGTGCGCCAATCCGCGACCCTCGTGCGTGAGGCCCTCGATCTCGGCCTCGACAGGCTCTTGCGGAAGTGGTTTGCGTTTTCTCGACACGGCATCCGTCCTCGACACTCAAGCTGTAAACCGAAAGACCCGGGGTCCGCTCTAAACCGCGCCCGGTGCGATATGCGTCGTTTATTGGATCGGCTTGGCCGCGCCGGCTCGGACAACGCTCGGAGCCGGCGTGGTTTAAGCAGGAAAGACCCCGGTCGACAGATAGCGATCGCCACGGTCGCAGACGATCGCCACGATGACCGCGTCATGCACCTCCCGGGAAAGTCTCAACGCCGCGGCGATACAACCGCCGGAGGAGACCCCCGCGAAGATCCCTTCCCGTGCGGCCAACTCGCGGGCGGTCTGCTCTGCAATAGCTTGAGTCACGTCGATGATGCGATCCACGCCGGCAGGATCGAAGATCTTCGGCAGATAGGCCTCGGGCCACCTGCGAATCCCCGGAATGCTTGACCCCTCCTCGGGTTGGACACCGACGATCCGGATCGCCGGATTCTGCTCCTTGAGATAACGCCCCGTCCCCATGATGGTCCCGGTCGTACCCATCGCGCTGACGAAATGGGTGACCTTCCCATCGGTATCGCGCCAGATCTCCGGACCTGTCGACTCGTAGTGAGCGGCCGGATTGTCCGGATTCGAGAACTGATCGAGCCGGATCCCCTCACCTCGCGCCTCCATTGCGTTGGCCAGATCGATTGCCGCCTCCATGCTCCCGGCCTTGGGCGTCAGGATAATCTCGGCGCCGAAGCTGCGCATGACGCCGCGCCGCTCCGCACTCATGTGTTCGGGCATGATCAACAGCATCCGATATCCCTTGATCGCCGCCGCCATGGCGAGTGCGATACCCGTATTGCCGCTGGTCGCCTCGATGAGCGTGTCGCCGGGTTTGATGGTGCCGCGCTCCTCGGCACGACGGATCATGTTCACGGCCGGTCGGTCCTTGACCGATCCAGCGGGATTGTTGCCCTCGAGCTTGGCTAGAATCAGGTTGTCGGTGTCGCCCGGAAGGCGCTGGAGTCTCACGAGCGGCGTATGGCCGACGAAAGCTTCGATCGTTGGATAGGGCATCTTCTGCTCACATCGGCATCGCGCCGGGGCTGAGTTTGACTGTCCTCATTCTGCACCAGCATCGAGCATCGACCAAGCTGCAACAGTACTCGGCCGTCTCTTCCACCAGCAGCGCGATGAAGAAACGCCCGGCCGTGGTGCGCGTCACCGTCACCGAGGAGGGTATCCTGTCCTTGGGCAGCGGACACGACCAACGCACCTGCAAGGGCGCGTCTTGCTTGGCGAGCGTCAACCCGGCCGTCACGCCGGAGTAAGCCGTTTCTCATGTAGGAGCACGACTGATCGTCGCGCCGACGCTTGTAGGTGGGATAGGCGCTTGCCTTGCCGAGCCAGGCCGTCTAAGGGGGCTTCTTGAGGTCTTTGAGGCACGCTGCGAGGTCCTTGCAGTACAGCCGCTCGCCACGCTCGAAGAAGGCAGCGGTGCGCTGCTTCAGGCCCAGTTGTAGATCCAGCGTACGCAGCCGAAAGAACGCGCGAGCTGCTCTTCCTGCTCGGGTGTCGGATAGACGCGGTAGCGGCAGGCGCGCTGAACAACCGTGGCTGGATTGTACGCTAAACCCAACGTGCAACAGACGTGTTCTTTCGCGCTTCGCGCGGGCGCCTTATATACTCGCCTTGAAGAGACGAAATTTTGTCGGCGCTTCGGATAAAGTAACGGCTTGGTGGCGACCTTTTTTGGACGGCGATAACTATGATCGATCAAGGCTCCAAACTCGACGGCTTGCCCGTGCGAGATGCCGCCGCTGCACTCGCTAGCGCGGGCGGAGACGCCGATCTCGCTCGCGAGTTGCTGGACGTCCTGCTGGCGGGTTTGCCGGCCGAGATCGAGGAGCTCCGCGCCTGCATCGCGGAGGCCGATTGGAGCGCGCTGGCCGAGCATGCGCATCAAGTACGCGGGGCAACCCGATATTGCGGCGTCCCGGCACTGGATGACGCGATCGAAGCATTGGAACGCACGGCACGGCGTGGCGATCCCGTGCTCGTGTCGGACGATTTCGCCGCTGTCGAGGCGCAAGCGAACCGTCTCTTGGAAACGCTGCGCAGTTGACAGGCGTCCGCACGGCTGAAACCTGTGATGGACGGAGTTTGGATCCGATCAATGCATGACCCCGTCTCCAACACCGATAACGCCTTTTGACCTTGACCCCGGGATCGACCGGAAATGCAGGTCAGGAGCCTAAGGCGCGCCTTTTCCGGCACCGACACCGGGGGTGGCTCGGCTCGACCCGGCCGATCCCCATCATCACCCGCTCTCTTTAGGGCCGACGCGTCTCGGCCGCATCCACCGTCTGAAGCGTCTTGGCCAAGCCCGCCACTGCCGCACCGATATTGCTGAGCTCCGCGGGCAAGATCAGGGTCGTTCCGGACTGAGCGATGCGTCCGAATTCACGCACGTACTGCTCGGCGATGCGCAGACTCACGGCATCCTTTCCGCCGGGTTTCTGGATGGCTGCGGCGATCCGCTCGATCCCGATCGCGGTCGCCTCGGCGAGCATCTGAATCTCGCGCGCCTTGCCCTCGGCCTCGTTGATCTGCTTTTCCTTTTCGGCTTCGGATAGATTGATGACCTGGATCTTCTGACCCTCGGAGATATTGATCTTCTCTTGACGTTCGCCCTCCGAGCGCGCCACCACGGCGCGGCGCTCACGCTCAGCGCGCATCTGCTGCTCGAGTGCGTCGGTGATGGTGCCCGGCATCACGATGTCCGCGATCTCGTAGCGCATGACCTTCACGCCCCAGGGCTGCGCGGCGTCGTCCAGAGCGCTGACGACCTCCTCGTTCAGCCTGCTGCGTTCCTCGAAGGTCCGGTCCAGCTCGATCTGACCGATGATCGAGCGCAGCGTCGTCTGCGCCAGGCTCATGGACGCGAAGCGATAGTCCGTGATGCCGTAGCTCGCCGACTGGGGGTCGATCACCTGGAGGTAGAGGACCCCGTCCACGCTCACGGCGATGTTGTCCTTGGTGATGCACTGCTGCTTGGGGACATCGAGTGCCTCCTCCTTCAAGGTATGCCGGTAGGCGACCCGATCCACGAAGGGGATCAGGATGTGGAATCCGGCATCCAGGGTGCGCGAATAGCGCCCCAAGCGCTCGATGATGAAGGCCGAGCGCTGCGGGACGATCTGCGCCGTCTTGGCCAACGCGATCACGATCACCGCCACCGCGACCAGCGAAATCAGGGTGCTGATGCTCAAATACATGTCGTCCATCGTGCCGTTTCTCCTCTAAACCGCGCCCGGCGCGGGATGTGATGTTTTCCGACGGGATCGGCCCCGGCAGACTCGACGGTTCTCGGAGCCGGCGCGGTTTAGACGAGACAGGCAAAACCGATCTTTCCGCACGACGCGCCGCGCGGCCGGACTCAGGATTCAGGCGTGCTCGGAGGCGTTGCGCTGACGTGCAGAACAAGTCCCCGCCGGCCGATGAGCCAGACCGGGTCGCCCGCATGGATGGGATCCGATGACTCGGCATTCCAGCGCACGCCGTTGAGGGTCACGACACCCGCCCCGCGTACGAAATCGGTCTGAGCCCGTGCTCGCGTGCCATCGGGAAGCACTTCGCTGCCGCTCCCGCCCGTCTCCACCTGCCCCCGAAACCAGGGCTTGAGGCGATGACGCGCCAGCAAGAGGAGCACGGCACCGAGCACGCCGAACAGCAGGATCTGCGCGGGCGGATCGATCGGAACCTCGAGGAACAGCAACAATCCGACCAGCAGCGCTGCAATGCCGAAAAAGACGGCGATCACGCCGGGCAGCGCGAGTTCGGACAGGATCAGCACGACACCGATCAAGGTCCACAGCGAGGCAGGTGTAAAGGTCCAGTCGATCATGGGAGGCTCGCGCCGATCGCTCCATCCGGTATCACGCGTGAACTCTACCATTGGAACGAACGCATGGCATACGTCGATGCCTCCCGATCACGGATCAATCGAGATCCGGTGTGTGCCCTGTGGCGATGTAGACGACACGTTCGGCGAGATTGGTTGCCCGATCCGCGACACGCTCGTAGTTGTGGGCGATCGACAGGAGCGAAACGCCGACCCGCGCGTCCTCGGGGTTGGACCGAATCCAAGCGATGATCTCTTCGATCAGCACACGCTCGGCGCTGTCGACCGCGGCGTCGCGCCCGGCAGCGGCGCGCGCCATCGCCGCGTCGGCATCCCGAGCATAGGCGCTCATCGCCCCGACGAACATCCCAGTCGCCGCGTCGCCGAGATCCACGCACCGCGCCACCGGGTCCGCGGGGAAGGATCGGGGCTCGCAGCGCATCAGAATGCGCGCGATGTCGGCGGCATAATCGGCGATCCGCTCCATCTCCGAGATCATCTCCAAGGATGCGCCGATCAGACGAAGATCAGATCCGGCCGGCCGGTAGGCCGCCAACACGACGAGCGCCTGCTGCTCGAGTGCACGGCGCTCGTGATTGATCTCGGCGTCCCCGGAAACGATCGTGCGTGCCAGATCCAGATCATGTCGACGCAGGACCTCGAGCGAGCGCTGCAGGGCCTCTCGGACCTGCTCGCCGAGGGCCAGGATACCGGCCTTCAAGGCCTCGCGTTTCTTGTCCAACAAGAGGTTGGAATCGGACATGGTCAGTTCTCCGGCAGGGTTCGATCGGGTTGGGGTGCCACTAGCACTCCCCGAATCTAACCGGAAAATTTGACGATCTCGTGACTGCAAATAACCCGTTGTATTTCTTATGCCTAAAACGCGTCTCCCGCGACCTGCGTCGAACTATACGGGGCGGCGCCAAGGCGAATGGATTCATGACACGGCCGGACGCGCTTCAGAAGGCTTGCTCGATCGGCTGCATGCGAAGACCATAGTCTCGACGTCGGCCGTTTCGCGGAAGCGGTTCCCGCATCACGAGGATATGACGCATGTTCGAATCGACAAAAATCGGCCGCTCGGTCAGCAAGGACGACTTCAAAGAACAGCAGGAGGAGCTGCGCACCGAACTGCTCTCGGCGCAACGAGACCTGAAGGACTCCGATATCCCGGTCGTCGTTCTCATCTCGGGCGTCGAGGCCGCAGGCAAGGGCGAGGTGGTGAACCGACTCAACGAATGGTTGGATACGCGCGGCGTTCAAACCTTCGCCTTCTGGGACGAGACCGACGAGGAGCGCGCTCGTCCGCGCTATTGGCGCTTCTGGCGCTCCATGCCCCCCCGCGGGGAGATCTCGATCCTCTTCGGCGGCTGGTATCAGACCCCGATCGAGCATCGCTTCCAGGGGCATTGCAGCGACGCGGAGCTCGACGGGGAGCTCAACCGCATCGTCGACTTCGAGCACATGCTCATCCAGGACGGCGCACTCATCCTGAAGTTCTGGTTCCACATGTCCGAAGAGGAGCAGAAGGCACGTCTGAAGGAGCTCTCGCGCGACGACAGGAGTCGCTGGAAGATGCTCCCGGAGAAGAGCAAATTCTCCGAGCAGTACGCCGCGTTCGAGCAGGTTGCGGAGCGGATCATCCGCCACACCGACCGGGGTGTCTGCCCCTGGTATCTGGTGGAGGCCGAGGACAGGCGCTACCGCGATCTGACCGTCGGCAAGACCCTTCTTCACGCCATCCGCTCGCGGCTGAGCGAGGCCCCGTCGGACGGGATCAAGACCAGCAGCGGAAGTCCGGAGCTGCCGAGCGGTGCGAATGCCCGGATCACGCTCCTCGATCAGCTGGATCTCTCGCTCGCCTTGGACAGGGACGCCTATAAGGCGGAGATGAAGCGCCTGCAGACCGAGATCAACGAGCTGGCTTGGAGCGCCTACAACCTGAAGCGATCGACCGTTCTGGTGTTCGAGGGTGTGGATGCCGGCGGCAAGGGCGGCGCGATCCGCCGGATCACGACCGCCATCGATGCGCGCCTGTATCGCGCCATCCCGGTCGCCGCGCCCACCGACGAGGAGAAGTCACACCACTATCTTTGGCGTTTCTGGCGTCACATCCCGCGTGCGGGCTACATCACACTCTACGATCGGTCCTGGTACGGACGTGTCCTGGTCGAGCGAGTCGAGGGTTTTGCCGGCGATGCCGAATGGCGGCGTGCCTACTCGGAGATCAATCGCTTCGAGGAGCAACTGGTGGACAGCGGCGTGATCCTGCTCAAATTCTGGATCCACATCAGTCAGGACGAGCAGCTCAGACGCTTCAAGGATCGCGAAAGCGTCCCCTACAAGCAGTACAAGATCACCGACGAGGACTGGCGCAACCGCGAGAAATGGCCGCAATACAAGGATGCGATCAACGAGATGGTGGTGCGCACCAGCACCAAACATGCAGCTTGGACACTGGTGGAGGGCAACGACAAACCCTATGCGCGGATCAAGGTGCTCAAGACGGTGTGCGACACCGTTCGGGAGGCCCTCAAACACGACCCCGAACCGACGGCCGGTTATCCTAAAAAGAGCAGTTACACC